>NZ_CANBCC010000005.1 GCF_947366995.1 uncultured Aquabacterium sp.
CTTCATCCAGTTGTCGTCGTCGCGGTTCGGGAAGTCGATGTGGGCGTGGGCGCCACGCGATTCCGGACGGGCGGCAGCCGACACCATCGTGGCCTGGGCGGCTTCGATGAGGTTCTCGACTTCCAGCGCCTCGATGCGGGCGGTGTTGAAGACCTTGGAGTTGTCCTTCAGGCCGATGCTCTTCACGCGCTCGCGGACCTCGGCGATCTTCTTGACGCCTTCTTCCATCGAAGCCTGGGTGCGGAACACCCCAGCGTGCTTCTGCATGGTCGAGCGGATGTCGTTGGCGACGTCCTGGCAGTACTCGCCGCTCTTCTGGTTGTCCAGACGGGCCAGACGCGACAGGGTGTAGTCGGCAGCGTCCTTGGGCAGCGGCTTGTGGTTCTTGGTCTTGAGGTTGAAGTCGACGATGTGGTTGCCGGCGGCACGGCCGAACACCACGAGGTCGAGCAGCGAGTTGGTGCCCAGGCGGTTGGCGCCGTGCACCGACACGCAGGAGCACTCACCCACAGCGTACAGGCCGTTGATGATCTCGTTGGGCTTGCCGTTGGCGGGCACGACGACCTGGCCGTGCACGTTCGTCGGAATGCCACCCATCTGGTAGTGGATGGTCGGCACCACGGGGATCGGCTCCTTGGTGATGTCGACGTTGGCGAAGTTGTGGCCGATCTCGTACACCGAGGGCAGACGCTTCATGATCGTCTCGGCACCCAGGTGGGTCATGTCCAGCAGCACGTAGTCCTTGTTGGGACCGCAGCCACGGCCTTCCTTGATTTCCTGGTCCATCGAGCGGGACACGAAGTCACGCGGAGCCAGATCCTTCAGGGTCGGGGCGTAGCGTTCCATGAAGCGCTCGCCGTTGGCGTTGCGCAGGATGGCGCCTTCACCACGGCAGCCTTCGGTCAGCAGCACGCCCGCGCCGGCCACGCCGGTGGGGTGGAACTGCCAGAACTCCATGTCTTCCAGCGGGATGCCGGCCCGTGCCGCCATGCCCAGACCGTCGCCGGTGTTGATGAAGGCGTTGGTGGAAGCCTGGTAGATGCGGCCGGCGCCACCGGTGGCGAACAGCACGGTCTTGGCGTGCAGGATGTGCACGTCGCCGGTTTCCATTTCGAGGGCGGTCACACCCACCACGTCGCCGTCGGCGTCGCGGATCAGGTCGAGGGCCATCCACTCCACGAAGAACTGGGTGCGGGCCTTGACGTTCTGCTGGTACAGGGTGTGCAGCAGGGCGTGGCCGGTACGGTCGGCCGCGGCGCAGGCGCGCTGCACGGGCTTTTCACCGTAGTTGGCGGTGTGGCCGCCGAACGGACGCTGGTAGATGGTGCCATCGGGGTTGCGGTCGAACGGCATGCCGAAGTGCTCGAGCTCGTAGACGACCTTCGGTGCTTCACGGCACATGAACTCGATGGCGTCCTGGTCGCCGAGCCAGTCGGAACCCTTGACGGTGTCGAAGAAGTGATAGTGCCAGTTGTCTTCCGACATGTTGCCCAGCGAGGCGCCGATGCCGCCCTGTGCGGCCACGGTGTGCGAGCGGGTCGGGAAGACCTTGGACAGGACGGCGACGTTCAGGCCGGCCAGGGAGAGCTGCAGCGAGGCACGCATGCCGGAGCCGCCGGCACCCACGATGACGACGTCAAACTTGCGGGTGGGAAGAGAGGTAGCGATAGCGGTCATTTTTTACAGTCTCCACAGCACTTGGATGGCCCAGCCGGCACAGCCGACCAGCCACACGATCGAGAACACCTGAAGCGTCAGGCGGATGCCGACCGGCTTGATGTAGTCCATGAAGAGGTCACGCATGCCGACCCACACGTGGTAGAGCATGGCGATGATGACGACGAAGGTCAGGGTCTTCATCCACTGCTGGGAGAAGATGCCGGCCCACTTGTCGTAGCCGAGCGGGCCGCCGAAGATGACCTGCACCAGCAGGACGATGGTGAACAGGGCCATCAGAACGGCCGTGATGCGCTGCGCCAACCAGTCGCGCAGACCATAGCTGGCACCGGTGACGATGCGCTTGGTTCCGTAGTTTTGGGACATGCTTGCTTTCCTGAAACAGTGATCAGAACAGACCGAACAGCTTGGCGCCCAGCACGACGGTCAGCGCGATGCTGACTGCCAGGGTCGTCACAGCGGTCGACTTGCCGGTTTCCTTGGAGTAGGAATGCGACACTTCCATCAGCAGGTGACGGAGGCCGGCGCAGAAGTGGTGCAGGTAGGCCCAGATCAGGCCAAGAACGACGAGCTTGAAGAACCAGCCAGCCTGGCCGGTGAAGACGGCGGTGAACTCGTCGTACGAGATCTCGGACGAGACGCTCTTGTCGAACATCCAGATGATGAAGGGCATCAGCAGGAACATGATCGCGCCGCTGATGCGGTGCAGGATCGACACGATGCCGGCCGCGGGGAGGCGGTAGGTCATGATGTCCGATACATGAATGTTCCGGTAGACGGGGCGTGGGGTTTTCGCGTTGTCAGCCATGTTGTGTGGGGCTCCTGCCGAGCGTCATTAATCTGTCAAGAGAACACGGGATTTTAGGGCAATCCCCAGCCCGACGGACTCGTTCTGCTTTTGGTCAAAACTGGGTCAGGCCCAAAGCAGAACGGGGGACTCGTGAATGTGTGGCGGTCAACTGAGTTCGTTGCGGTAGTAATGCCGGTCCGTACGGTAGAGACCACGGCGCAGCTCAACCGGCTGGTCGCCGTAAGTGAGGGACAAGCGTTCGACACTGAGCAGCGGGGTGCCCTGCGGTACCTGCAAAGCCTGTGCGATATCCGCATCGGCGGCCACCGCGCGCAGTTTTTCTTCGGCGCGAATCATGCGCACCCCGAACTCGGACTCGAAAAGGCCATACATGGGCCCGCGGTATTCGCTGAGCCGATCGGCAGTGAGGCCCTTGAACAGGCGGCCAGGCAGCCAGATGTCGTCGAACACCACAGGGCAGCCGGAAAAGTGCAGCACACGGCGGATCTCGACCACCATGTCGCCCGGCTTGAGGTGCAGGGCCCGCGCCACGTCGGCGGGGGCGCGCAGGCGGCGGCAATCCAGGAACTCGCGGCGAGAGCCGGCCGGGTCGGCATCGGGCTGATCCGGCATCAGTCGCAGAAAGCGGTACTGGACCTGCTCTTCCGCATGCGTGGCCACGAACGTGCCCTTGCCTTGGCGGCGGGTAAGAAGGTTCTCGGCGGCCAGTTCATCGACAGCCTTGCGCACGGTGCCCTGGCTGACCTTGAACCGGGCCGCGAGCTCGATCTCGCTGGGGATGGCCTCGCCCGGGCGCCATTCGCCGGACTGGAGGCTGCGCAAGATCAGGGCCTTGATCTGCTGGTAGAGCGGGCTGAAGGACGGCCCCGACGCAGATGCGGATGCGCCACCTGCAGGCAGGGCGGCATCGGCAGCATTGTTAGGCGGAGGGGTCACCACAGCGTGTCGGCTCGTCTTGAAAGCGATCTTCGTGCGATCGGTCATGCATTGGTCAGGCCGGATAAGGCCAGGCCGGGCGGTATTGCACCACAACTGAGGCAGGCACGCAACCAATCTGACGAATGATGTCTTATATAAGACATAAGACAAAGCCATTTAACGGAGACTCGCCATAACGCCCCCGGCAACGCTACACTTGCGGGTTTGTTCCACCCGTCCGTCACCTTCCCTTCGGAGTTGCATATGAGCAAAGCACCCGTTCGCGTCGCCGTCACCGGCGCTGCTGGCCAGATTGGCTACGCCCTCCTGTTCCGCATTGCCTCTGGCGAAATGCTGGGCAAGGACCAGCCCGTGATCCTGCAACTGCTGGAGATCCCTGACGAGAAGGCCCAGAACGCGCTCAAGGGCGTGATCATGGAGCTGGAAGACTGCGCCTTCCCGCTGCTGGCCGGCATCGAAGCCCACAGCGATCCGATGACCGCCTTCAAGGACACCGACTATGCCCTGCTGGTCGGCGCCCGCCCCCGCGGCCCCGGCATGGAGCGCGCCGATCTGCTGGCCGCCAACGCCCAGATCTTCACCGCCCAGGGCAAGGCCCTGAACGCCGTGGCTTCGCGCAACGTGAAGGTGCTGGTCGTCGGCAACCCCGCCAACACCAACGCCTACATCGCCATGAAGTCGGCTCCGGACCTGCCGGCCAAGAACTTCACCGCCATGCTGCGCCTCGACCACAACCGCGCTGCTTCGCAGATCGCCACCAAGATCGGCTGCGCCGTGGGTGACATCGAGAAGCTGGCCGTGTGGGGCAACCACTCGCCGACCATGTACGCTGACTACCGCTTCGCCACCGTGAACGGCAAGTCGGTCAAGGACACCATCAACGACCACGACTGGAACGCCAACGTGTTCCTGCCGACCGTGGGCAAGCGTGGCGCCGCCATCATTGCCGCTCGCGGTCTGTCGTCGGCTGCCTCGGCCGCCAACGCCGCCATCGACCACATGCGCGACTGGGCCCTGGGCACCAACGGCAAGTGGGTCACGATGGGCATCCCGTCGAACGGCGAATACGGCATCCCCAAGGACGTCATGTTCGGCTACCCGGTTACCTGCGAAGGCGGCGAGTACAAGATCGTCGAGGGCCTGCCCATCGACGCCTTCTCGCAAGAGTGCATCAACAAGACCCTGGCCGAGCTGCAGGGCGAGCAGGACGGCGTGAAGCACCTGCTGTGATGAGAACGCCCCGGTGATCGGGGCGGCCCTCGCGCAACACAACCGGCCCGTGGCAACACGAGGCCGGTTTTTCTTTGGCTGATGCCATCGCGGCCGCCAGCCCGGCGCGTGTTTTGCCCACGTCAATTTGTGCGCTCAGCGTGCAACCCGCCGGGCATCAGGGGCATTTTTTCGGTGAGACTGCGTCCTGTGAAGGCCTGCTTCTGGCGAACCTTGTCGAGATCACCATGTCGAACCTGACTGCCATCCATCCCCGCCACGCCCTTTTCGGCGCCGAGAAACCCGTTCCGATGCTGCCGGTGTGCGATCACTATGCAGGCGTCGAGGAGCGCATGCACAAGAGCCTGAAGCTGCAGGCCGACATGGCGGCCGACGCGGGTCGACCGGTGTTCGATGTGACGCTGGACCTGGAGGACGGCGCCCCCGTGGGTGGCGAGCATGAGCACGCGCTGCTGGTGGCCGAGCTGGTGGGCAGCACCGCGAACGCCCACGACCGGGTGGGCGTGCGGGTGCACGACTACCGGCACAAGCGGTTCGAGGATGACATCGACACGCTGATCAGCCGAGTAGGCGAGCGACTGGCTTACGTGATGGTGCCCAAGCTCGCCAATGTGGACGACGCGCGGGGGGCCATCGAGGCCATTCGGCAGGCGCGCGTGCGGCACAACATCGGGCGTGCGCTCCCCGTACACGGGCTGATCGAAACCCACCGTGCCGTGCAGCAGGTGGCCGAGATTGCAGCCCTGCCGGGGCTGGAATCGCTGTCATTCGGGTTGATGGACTTCGTCTCGGAACACCGCGGCGCAGTGCCGGCCTCGGCGATGAGCGTGCAGGGGCAGTTCAGCCACCCGCTGATCGTGCGGGCCAAGCTGGAGATTTCCGCGGCCTGCCATGCGGCGCGCATCACGCCGTCGCACTGCGTGGTGACCGAGTTCAAGGACACGCGCGCGCTCAGCCAGGCGGCCGAGAAAGCCACGCGGGAGCTGGGCTACACGCGCATGTGGAGCATCCATCCGGATCAGGTGCCGGTCATCATCGAGGCGTTTGCCCCGGTGACGGCCGAGGTGGATGACGCGATCGAAATTCTGCTGGCGGCGCAGGCGGCCCACTGGGCGCCAACCGCACACCGCAAGGTGCTGCACGACCGCGCCAGCTACCGCCACTACTGGCACGTGCTGGAACGAGCCTGGCTGACCGGGCAGCCGTTGCCCGCCGAGATCGAACAGGCGTTCTTCAGCTGACGCGGTGCGGGCTCTGAACTCCAGAAACCGCAGAGCAAAAAGACAGCTGGTGGGACAACGGCTCCGGGCGCCTGATCTGGATCTGCCCATTTTTTGAGCAGGGAAACGGGGGCACTGGGGCGGGGACGGCTTCCCCCGGGCTTCCCCACAAACTTGTCCACAGGATCCGTGGACAACCATGTCCGCATCCCCAAGCGATACAGTGTTGGAATGCCTTCCGAACCGCCCTCGCCCGCCCGGATGCCGCCCGACCTGGTCTGGACCTTCGCCGGATCGGAGGTGTCGGGCTGGCAACGCGAGGGCGATGCGCTGCTGATTCGGCTGGCCGTGGCAGCGGCGCAGGGCACGCTCGATGGACAAACCGGGCCGGTGGACGCCAACCTGATTCCGTTGCTTGTGCGTTGCGACGCGGTGGCCGATTGGCCCGTGGCGGCAGAGCACCCACGGGCGCTCAGCGAGGGCGCGCTGCACGATGGCACCGCCGTGCGCCGCATGCTGCCCGTACCGGGTCGGATCGACGCCGCAGGCAGCGGCAACCTGCTGACGCTCACGCTGGCCTGGCGGCAAGGCGGCAGCCTCGTCGTGCGGTGCCGAAGCGTCGCCCTGCTCTTGCTGCCCGATTCGCGCCTGATCGAATCGTGGGCCTGCTAGCGGGCGCCGCCGGCCGGCGGTTCGGTCTCCCGCAGCCACCGCCAGAGCGTGGTGCGGCTGATGCCCAGCTGTTGCGCGGCCAATTGACGGTCGCCACCGCAGGCGCGCAGCACCGCCCACACGTCTGGGGGCGAGGCCGCGGCCCCGGCACGTGGCCTTTGCCCGCGTGCGGGTGAGGCGACAGGCAGGACTGGCCCGGCCGAGGGCAGAAGGCGCTCGGCACGCAGCGGCTCACCGTCTGTCGCAGAGAACAGTTCGGGCACGATTTGCCGGAGGCGGCGCTGCGCAGCAGCCCGATCCCGCGCCAACGTGGGAGCGTCTGCGGCGGCATAGGCCATCAGGCGCTCAATGAGGTTTTCCAGTTCGCGCACATTGCCGGGCCACGTGTGGTGCGGCGCCTGCGCCACCAGGGCGGCCAGCAGCGGCTGGGCTGCATTCGGATCGAGGTGCAGCCGTCGGCAGACCTGTTGCCCCAGCGTGCGGGCGATCACGTCGATGTCGGCCAGCCGGGCGCGCAACGGGGGCACGTCGACCCGGAGGATGTTGAGGCGGTAGTAAAGGTCGAGCCGGAACAGGCCCTGCCCGACATGGGCCAGCAGGTCGCGGTGCGTGGCAGCAATCACGCGCACGTTGACGGGGGTGGGCTCGGTGGCGCCGACGCGCAGTACCTCACGCGCCTGGAGCACCCGCAACAGACGGGCCTGCAGGGAGGGCGGCATCTCGCCGACCTCGTCGAGGAACAGCGTGCCGTTGTGCGCAGCTTCGAACAGCCCGATCTTGCCGCCCTTGCGCGCGCCGGTGAAAGCGCCCTCTTCATAGCCGAACAGCTCGCTTTCCAGCAGCGATTCGGACAGCGCCGCGCAGTTGATCGCCACAAAAGGCATGTCCCGACGGTCGCTGGCCATGTGAATGCCCTGAGCGACCAGCTCCTTGCCGGTGCCGCTTTCGCCGATCAGCAGCACCGTGGCCTGGCTGCGGGCACACGCACAGGCCGTGTCGCGCAGCTGGCGCGCTGCGGTGCTGTCGCCGAGAAAGGCGTCCAGTTCGTGGCGCGTGGCAGAAGCCACCGGCTTGATGCGCGTGCGGATGTGGCGGTCGACCCGCTGGATGCTGATCGGATCCTGGCAGCTGAGCACCGCGCCCGTCAGCACGCCCTGCTCAAGGATGGGCATGCGGTTGACGATGAGGGCCTTGGCCTTGATGCGTTCGATCTTTTCCAGGTCCGGCAGCGCGAGCCGCAAGGTGCCCTGCAGGCTGAGATCGGGGCAGACCTCGCTGAGCCGCTGGCCCACCCACTGCCCAGGATCCACCCCGAGCAACTGGGCCATGGCGGGGTTCAGGGTTTGAATGCGCTCATCGAGGTCGACCGCGATCACGCCATCGCTGAGCTGAGCGAGGATGGTGTTGAGGCGTTCGCGCTTCGCCTGCTCGATGCGGGCGGCGCGGGCCACTTCGACCGCATCTTCGAGGGCCTCGCGCACGGCGTCACGCGAGTAGAGGAAGACGCCGGTCAAGCCGATCTGGTCGGCCATGTCCGCCACCACGCCGGTGCCCACGACGACCGGCACCCCCTCCTGCTGCAGCGCGCGGACGCTGGCCTGGGCCTCTTCCTCGGTCTGGTAGCTGCGCTGAACGATGTCGAGTTCGAACAGGCCGTCGAACTGCGCCACGTCGGGCGCCATGCCTTCGTAGGTGACCAAGCCCACGCGGTGGGACACCTGCTTGGCCCGGGCCAGCGCCCGCATCAGGTCGAAGCCGCCGACCTTGACCAGGACCACCGGGGTCTCCAGACGCTGGCGAAGGTAATCGCCGTTCGAGCCGGCCGCCACCACGACGTCGACGGGCCGGACCGCCTGCAGGGCGCGCAGGCGGGTCACAGCGTGCTCGAAGCCAACGTCGAGCACCTCGACCGAGGCCCGGTCGGCGAATTGCGGCGCCAGCTCCTGCAACATCTTGTTGATGCGCCGGAAACCCACGGCCACAATGCGCGGCAAGGTGGTCAGCCCGGCGCGGGGTGTCAGCGACAGGGACATGGGCCGCGCCGTTTCCGATGAGCTGTTTCGTGTTTCATGAAACAGCAGTCTATCTGTTTCATTGGCGAAACGCGAATGAAACATGGTGCAACATCCCGTCGACATCAAGAACAAGAAGCGCTCTGAATTCAACGACTTAACCGATCGGCCGGTGGTGACAGGCCCGGCAGTTGGGGCTGGCACGCACGTTGCGCTGTTTCTTCCACACACCGGTTCACCCGCATCCCACCAAGGAGCACACATGGCCAACATGACCCCCGGCGCCCGTTTCCGCCAGGCTCTCCAGGAAGAATCCCCGCTGCAAGTGATCGGCGCCATCAACGCCAACCACGCCCTGCTGGCCAAGCGCGCCGGCTTCAAGGCGATCTACCTGTCGGGTGGCGGCGTGGCCGCGGGCTCGCTGGGCCTGCCCGACCTGGGCATCAACACGATGGACGACGTGCTCGTCGACGTGCGCCGCATCACCGACGTGTGCGACCTGCCGCTGCTGGTCGACATCGACACCGGCTTCGGCCCGAGCGCCTTCAACATCGAGCGCACCGTCAAGAGCCTGATCAAGGCCGGCGCCGCCGCCTGCCACATCGAAGACCAGGTCGGGGCCAAGCGTTGCGGCCATCGCCCCGGCAAGGAAATCGTGTCGACCGAGGAGATGGTCGACCGCGTGAAGGCCGCCGCCGATGCCAAGACCGACAAGGACTTTTTCCTGATCGCCCGCACCGACGCGATCCAGGTGCATGGCGTGGACGCAGCCATCGAGCGCGCCATTGCCTGCGTGGAAGCCGGCGCCGACGGCATCTTTGCCGAAGCGGCGTACGATCTGGAGACCTACAAGAAGTTCGTGGACGCCGTGAAGGTGCCCGTGCTGGCCAACATCACCGAGTTCGGCAAGACCCCGCTGTTCTCGACCGACGACCTGCGTCCCACCGGCGTGGGCATGGTGCTCTACCCCCTGAGCGCCTTCCGGGCCATGAACAAGGCCGCAGAGACCGTCTACACCGCGATCCGGCGTGACGGCCACCAGCGCAATGTCGTCGACATCATGCAGACCCGCGAGGAGCTGTATGACCGCATCGGCTACCACGCCTTCGAAGGCAAGCTGGACGCGCTGTTTGCCACCAAGAAGTGAGTCGTCATCGACGACCCCGACCGTTTGACTGCTGAATCAACCTCTGACCAGGAGATCCCATCCATGAGCGCCACGCCCGAGACCACCACGCCCGGTTTCAAGCCCAAGAAGTCCGTTGCCCTGTCGGGCACCGCGGCCGGCAACACCGCGCTGTGCACCGTGGGCCGTACCGGCAATGACCTGGCCTACCGCGGCTACGACATCCTGGACGTCGCCACGACCTGCGAGTTCGAGGAGATCGCCCACCTGCTGGTGCACGGCAAGCTGCCCAACGTGGCCGAACTGGCTGGCTACAAGGCCAAGCTGAAGTCGCTGCGCGGCCTGCCCGCCGCCGTGAAGGTGGCACTGGAGCAGCTGCCCCCTTCGAGCCACCCGATGGACGTGATGCGCACCGGCGTGTCGGTGCTGGGTTGCGTCAAGCCCGAGAAGGAAGACCACAACCACCCGGGCGCCCGCGACATTGCCGACAAGCTGATGGCCTCGCTGGGCTCGATGCTGCTGTACTGGTACCACTTTGCCTACAACGGCAAGCGCATCGAGGTGGAAACCGACGACGACTCGATCGGCGGCCACTTCCTGCACCTGCTGCACGGGGAGAAGCCGCGTGACAGCTGGGTGCGCGCGATGCACACCTCGTTGATCCTGTACGCCGAGCACGAGTTCAACGCCTCGACCTTCACCTCGCGCGTGGTGGCCGGCACGGGTTCGGACATGTACTCGGCGCTGTGCGGCGGCATCGGTGCCCTGCGTGGCCCCAAGCACGGCGGCGCCAACGAAGTGGCCTTCGAGATCCAGAAGCGCTACGACAACCCGGATGAGGCCGAGGCCGACATCCGCGCCCGCGTGGAACGCAAGGAAGTCGTGATCGGCTTCGGCCACCCCGTCTACACCGTGAGCGACCCGCGCAACGTGGTCATCAAGAAGGTGGCCGAGGACCTGTCGAAGGAACAGGGCAACATGAAGATGTACAACATCGCCGAGCGCCTGGAATCGGTGATGTGGGACATCAAGAAGATGTTCCCGAACCTCGACTGGTTCAGCGCGGTGAGCTACCACATGATGGGCGTGCCCACCGACATGTTCACCCCGCTGTTCGTGATCGCACGCACCTCGGGCTGGTCGGCCCACATCATCGAGCAGCGCATCGACGGCAAGATCATCCGCCCGAGCGCCAACTACGTCGGCCCCGAAGACCAGGTCTTCGTGCCGCTGAAGGACCGCAAGTAAGCAGGCCAGAGGAAGGCGCCACATTGCCACGCGGTGATGTGGCGCCTTTCTGCCTTGTGGCCGCGCCTCGCTGCCACCCCGAACCGACGTCGGCCCCGACGCCCCGATCGTCCGCCCCACTTTGCTGACTGCCCCACGGCCATGAGCAACATCAACACCCAATACCGCAAGCCGCTGCCCGGCACGAACCTCGATTATTTCGACACGCAAGCCGCGGTCGAGGCGATCCAGCCCGGCGCCTGGGCCACCCTGCCCTACACCGCCCGCGTGCACGCCGAGAACATCGTGCGCAAGGCCGACCCGGCCATCGTCACCGATTGCCTCAAGCAGATCGTCGAGCGCAAGCGCGACCTGGACTTCCCCTGGTTCCCGGCCCGCGTGGCGTGCCACGACATCCTGGGCCAGACCGCCCTGGTCGACCTGGCTGGCCTGCGTGACGCCATCGCCAAGGAAGGCGGCGACCCGGCCAAGGTGAACCCGGTGGTGCCCGTGCAGTTGATCGTGGACCACTCGCTGGCCGTGGAATGTGGCGGCTTCGACCCGCAAGCCTTCCAGAAGAACCGCGAGATTGAGGAGCGCCGCAACGAAGACCGCTTCCACTTCATCGAGTGGACCAAGAAGGCCTTCGCCAACGTGGACGTGATCCCCGCAGGCAACGGCATCATGCACCAGATCAACCTGGAGAAGATGTCCCCCGTGATCCATGCCGACAACGGCGTGGCCTACCCGGACACCTGCGTCGGCACCGACTCGCACACCCCGCACGTGGACGCCTTGGGCGTGATCGCCATTGGCGTGGGCGGCCTGGAAGCCGAGAACGTGATGCTGGGCCGCGCCTCGTGGATGCGCCTGCCTGAAATCGTCGGTGTGAAGCTGACCGGCCAACGCCAGCCCGGCATCACCGCCACCGATGTGGTGCTGGCCCTGACCGAGTTCCTGCGCAAGAACAAGGTGGTGGGCGCCTACCTCGAGTTCTACGGCGAAGGTGCGTCGAAGCTGACGATTGGCGACCGTGCCACCATCTCGAACATGGCCCCCGAATACGGCGCGACCGCCGCCATGTTCAGCATCGACGAGCAGACGCTGGACTACCTGACGCTGACCGGCCGCACCGCCGAACAGGTCAAGCTGGTCGAGACCTATGCCAAGACCGCGGGCCTGTGGTCGGATTCGCTGAAGAACGCCGTGTACGAGCGCAACCTGGAGTTCGACCTGTCGAGCGTGGTGCGCAACATGGCCGGCCCGTCGAACCCGCACGCCCGCGTGGCGACGTCGGATCTGGCCTCGAAGGGCATTGCCGGCCAATGGCAGATGCCGGCTGCCGGTGAAGGCACCATGCCCGACGGCGCCGTGATCATCGCGGCCATCACCTCGTGCACCAACACCTCCAACCCGCGCAACGTGATCGCGGCCGCCCTGCTGGCCCGCAACGCCAACAAGCTGGGCCTGACGCGCAAGCCCTGGGTGAAGTCGTCGCTGGCCCCTGGCTCGAAGGCGGTGGAGCTGTACCTGAAGGAAGCCAACCTGCTGGGCGACCTGGAAAA
Organism: uncultured Aquabacterium sp.; assembly: GCF_947366995.1. Classification (GTDB taxonomy): domain Bacteria; phylum Pseudomonadota; class Gammaproteobacteria; order Burkholderiales; family Burkholderiaceae_C; genus Aquabacterium. The sequence goes on from NZ_CANBCC010000005.1 coordinate 12,480, forward strand.
GCTGGGCTTCGGCATCGTCGCCTTTGCCTGCACGACCTGCAACGGCATGTCGGGCGCGCTCGATCCGAAGATCCAGCAGGAGATCATCGACCGCGACCTCTACGCCACCGCCGTGCTGTCGGGCAACCGCAACTTCGACGGCCGCATCCACCCGTATGCCAAACAGGCCTTCCTGGCCTCGCCCCCGCTGGTCGTTGCCTACGCCATCGCCGGCACCGTGCGCTTCGACATCGAAAACGACGTGCTGACCGTGGTCGACGGCAAGGAAATCCGCCTCAAGGACATCTGGCCTTCGGATGAAGAGATCGACGCCGTGGTGAAGGCCGCCGTGAAGCCCGAGCAGTACCGTGCCGTGTACGAGCCCATGTTCGCGATTCAAGCCGACAAGGGCGAGAAGGTGAGCCCGCAGTACGACTGGCGCCCGATGTCGACCTACATCCGTCGCCCGCCCTACTGGGATACCGAAGGCGTCGGCGCCCTGGCCGCCAACCCGCGCACGCTGAAAGCCATGCGCCCGCTGGCCATCCTGCCGGACAACATCACGACCGACCACCTGTCGCCGTCGAACGCCATCCTGCCGAACTCGGCGGCGGGCGAGTACCTGCACAAGATGGGCCTGCCGGAAGAGGACTACAACTCCTACGCCACCCACCGCGGCGACCACCTGACCGCGATGCGCGCCACCTTCGCCAACCCCACGCTCAAGAACGAGATGGTGCGCAAGGAAGACGGCAGCATCAAGGTGGGCTCGTGGGCCCGCGTGGAGCCCGAAGGCCAGGTGATGCGCATGTGGGAGGCCATGGAGACCTACCTCAACCGCCGCCAGCCGCTGATCATCATCGCCGGTGCCGACTACGGTCAGGGCTCGTCGCGTGACTGGGCCGCCAAGGGTGTGCGTCTGGCCGGTGTGGAAACCGTCGTGGCCGAAGGCTTCGAGCGCATCCACCGCACCAACCTGATCGGCATGGGCGTGCTGCCGCTGGAGTTCAAGCCGGGCACCACCCGCCTGACCCTGGGCCTGGACGGCACCGAAACCTTCGACGTCGAAGGCGACCTCAAGCCCCGCGCCGACCTGACCCTGGTGATCCACCGCAAGAACGGTCAGACCGAGCGCGTGACCGTGACCAGCCGCCTGGACACCGCCGAAGAGGTGTCGGTGTACGAAGCCGGTGGCGTGCTGCAGCGTTTCGCCCAGGACTTCCTGGCGGCGAACAAGTGACCTCTCCGAGCGCCTTCGCCTCCCACAAGGAGGCGGAGCCCGGGCAAGCAAAGTCCACGAGGCTTTGCTTGCCTGGCGGTGGCCGGGCCCCGTTCGCAAACCCGAAACCATGCTGACTTCTCTGCGCATCCGTCACTTCCGAGCCTGGCAAGACACCGGGCCCGTGCGGCTCGCGCCGCTCACCGTGTTCTTCGGTGAGCACGGCACCGGCAAGAGCAGCCTGGGCCATGCACTGGCCCTGCTGGATCGGCACGCCCACGCGGCGGTGTCTGACCAGCAGGCTGGCTTTGCGCTGGATGCGGTGTGGCAAGCCGGCGGTCTGCGTGTCAGTCGACACCTTTCCGCGGCATCGGCGCCTGAGCCCACGCCAGCCACCCTCACCTTTGTCGACACCGAGGCACAGGGAAGCCGCATCCCGCTGCCTTCGGCCGGCGACCCGGCCGCGTCGCACTGGCTGCACGCCATGGGCCTGGATGCGCCCTCGACGGCCTCGCAAACCGGCCGCAGTGCCCGCCATGCGCGGCACCTGCTGGCGAACCTCTTCGACACCCCGCACGGTGGCACGGTGTGGCTCGAGCACCCCGAGGCCCACCTGCATCCCAAGGCCCAGGCCGTGCTGGCCGACGCCCTGATTGCGGCGGTCCAGGCGACGGCCACAGGGGATCGCCCGGGCGTTCAGTGCATCGTCGAGAGCCACTCCGAAGCCCTGCTCAACCGCCTGCAGCGCCGCGTGGCCGAAGCGGTGATCCCGCCCGACGACCTCGCGCTGTACGTGTGCCGCCTGCGCGGCCCGCATGCCGAACTGGAAGCGCTGCGGCTCAACGCCTATGGCGACATCGAGAACTGGCCCGAAGACCTCTTCGGCCACGACATGACCGACATCACCGCCCGCACGCTGGCCGCCCTGCGCCGCCGCCAGGCCGACACCGGGGAGCCCCGGGCATGAAGGCGGTGATCGACACCAACGTGCTGCTGGTGGCCAATGGCCAGCATGCGGACGTTTCGCCCGGCTGCGTGGCCGCCTGTGTAGAGCGACTGCAAGCCATGCAGTCCGGCGGCGTGACGGTCATCGACGACGGCCATCGCATCCTGGACGAGTACCTGCACAAGACCCAGGTCAACCGCCCCAAGGGCGTCGGCGACGTGTTCCTGAAATGGCTGCTTCGCCAGGTGGCCAATCCTCAGCGCGTCGAACAGGTGCCACTGACGGAGACCGGCGAGCAGACCTACGCCGAGTTCCCATCGACCGCCCTGCAACCCCGCTTCGACCCATCCGACCGCAAGTTCGCCGCCGTCGCCCACGCCCACCCCGACAAGCCGCCCATCTGGGAAGCCGCCGACAGCAAGTGGCTGGACTGGTGGCCGGCCCTCAAGGCCTGCGGCGTGCAGGTCGAGTTTCTCTGCCCCGAAGACACGTGCGACTTCTACCGCAAGAAGTTTCCGGACCACCCGCTTCCGCCGCTGCCTCGCGCACCGGCCACCTCAGCATGACGGATTTCTTTCGCTTTCCGCACACCCCGCACATCGCTTGGCTGGCTGCCGGCGAACCGCGCGAGGACAAGGTGATGTCGCCCGCCGAAGTCAGCGACCTGCTGGCCCATGATGTCGTGGTCGAAGAGAAGCTCGACGGCGCGAACCTCGGCTTCTCGCTCGACGAGCACGGCGAGTTGCGTGCGCAGAACCGCGGGCAGTATCTGAGCGATCCGCACGCCGGCCAGTTCGCCCGCATCCCGATGTGGCTGCAGCAGCATGGCGACGCCTTGCTGGCCGAGCTGACACCGGACCTCATCTTCTTCGGCGAATGGTGCGCCGCGCGCCACTCGCTGGACTATGGCGCCCTGCCCGACTGGTTCCTGCTGTTCGACGTGTACGAACGCAGCCAGGGCCGCTTCTGGAGCACCGCCCGCCGCAATGCGCTGGCCGCCCGCGCCGGCCTGGTCACCGTGCCCCGCCTGTTCGAGGGCCACACCACACTGGACGCGCTCAAGCTCATGGTGTCCAGCACCCCGAGTCGCTACCGCAACGGCCCGCTCGAAGGCATGGTGATCCGCCACGAATCCGAAACCTGGTGTGAAAACCGCGCCAAGCTCGTGCGCCCCGATTTCACCCAGGCCATCGACACCCACTGGCGCAAACGCGCCATCGAATGGAACCGCGTCGACCACGATGCGGCCTACCGCAACTGACCTCTCCACCGGACACAGCCATGGCACACGCACCCCAAGTCAAGATCCCGGCCACCTACATCCGCGGCGGCACCAGCAAGGGCGTCTTCTTCCGCCTGCAGGACCTCCCCGCAGCCTGCCAGGTGCCCGGCGAAGCGCGCGACAAGCTGTTCCTGCGCGTCATCGGCAGCCCCGACCCGTACGCGGCCCACATCGACGGCATGGGCGGCGCCACGTCCAGCACCAGCAAGTGCGTGATCCTGTCGAAGGCCAGCCAGCCCGACCACGATGTGGACTACCTCTATGGCCAGATCTCGATCGACAAGCCCTTCGTGGACTGGTCCGGCAACTGCGGCAACCTGTCCACCGCCGCGGGCGCCTTCGCGATCCACGCCGGCCTGGTCGACCCGGCCCGCATCCCGCAGAACGGCACGGCCGTGGTTCGCATCTGGCAGGCCAACATCGGCAAGACCATCATCGCGCACGTGCCCGTCACCAACGGCCAGGTGCAGGAAACCGGTGATTTCGAGCTCGATGGCGTGACCTTCCCGGCCGCTGAGATCGTGCTCGAGTTCATGGACCCATCCGACGATGGCGACGAAGGCGGCTCGATGTTCCCGACCGGCAACCTGGTGGACGACCTTGAGGTGCCCGGCATCGGCATGCTGAAGGCCACGATGATCACGGCCGGCATCCCCACCGTGTTCGTCAATGCCAAGGACATCGGCTACACCGGCACCGAACTGCGCGAGCACATCAACAGCGACGCCGAGGCCCTCAAGCGCTTCGAAGCCATCCGCGTGGCCGGCGCCTTGCGCATGGGCCTCATCAAGACACCCGAAGAAGCCGCCACGCGCCAGCACACGCCCAAGATCGCCTTCGTGGCACCGCCCACCACCTACACCGCGTCCAGCGGCAAGACCATCGAAGCGGTGGACGTCGACCTGCTGGTGCGCGCGCTGTCGATGGGCAAGCTGCACCACGCCATGATGGGCACCTGTGCGGTGGCGATCGGCACGGCAGCCGCCATCCCCGGCACGCTGGTCAACCAGGCCGCTGGCGGCGGCGAGCGCGAAGCCGTGCGCTTCGGCCACCCCTCCGGCACGCTGCGTGTGGGGGCCCAGGCCGCACAGGTCAACGGCCAGTGGACGGTCACCAAGGCCATCATGAGCCGCAGCGCCCGCATCCTCATGGAGGGCTGGGTGCGCGTGCCGGGCGACACGTTCTGATCCGCTGGTCAGGGCACGGCCCCCGGTGAAGGGGCCGCCCTGCGGCGATCCACCGTGACGGGCTCACACCCCGGGTCAGTTCCGGTGTCCACGCCCGGCAGATCAGTGGCAATATTCGAACTTGACGCCTGCTCGTCTGACCGATTCACCGTTTGCCGCGACACCCGCCTACTGCCATGAGCCACACCCTCCGCCACACCCAACGCATCCGTACCCTCGCCCTGTCGGCCGGCGTCATGCTTGGCATGGCGGCCACCACCTTCGGCCCGCAGTTCGCACACGCCGCAGAGGTCAAGAAGACCAAGCGCACGCTGGCCGAGAAGATCGTGGCCCTGCCGGAAGCCACCGTCGAACAACTGCAGGCCGCCGAGCGCGTGCTGATCGGCAAGTACCAGTGCGAATTCGGCAAGGCCGTGTCCATCGACCGCCACGCGCGCAACAACGGCTACTTCGACCTGCGCCTCGGCCAGCAATCATGGACGATGAAGCCCGTGCTGTCGTCGACCGGTGCGGTGCGCCTGGAAGACGTCAAGGGTGCCGCCCTCATGATCCAGATCCTGACCAAGTCGATGCTGATGGATCCCAAGCGCGGCCAGCGTCTGGTCGACGGCTGCATGCACGACACGCAACGCGCGGCCGACGAAGACCTCAAGCGCAACCCGCGTCCCTCAGTCTTCGGGCTCAACAGCGAGACGCCGGCCGACGGCAACCGCTGACCTTCCCCCTCGCATCAGCCGGACACCCGTCCGGCTGTTGTCTTTTTGGGGTCCTGATTGACGCGCCACGGCCGCGCGTGCGCACGAGTTCGACAGTTTTTCGCTCCCCCCTGTGGCATTCCGTCCGCTCCTGGGCGAAAATAGCCAATTGTGCGAAGTCTTATAGAAGACTTCCTGCCCCCAGGTCGAGCCGCACCTCCCCGTGCGGCCCCGCCCCGCGGTGAATTCTTTTCAGTCCCCGCCCCACAAAGGTGATCACCATGTTGCAAGCCTACCGCCAACACGTTGCCGAGCGCGCCGCGCTGGGTATCCCCCCGCTGCCCCTGTCGGCCCAGCAAGTCGCCGAGCTGATCGAGCTGATCAAGAACCCGCCGGCCGGTGAAGATGCATTCCTGCTCGACCTGCTGACGCACCGCGTGCCCCCGGGCGTGGACGACGCTGCCAAGGTGAAGGCTTCCTTCCTGGCCGCCGTGGCCCACGGTGACGTGAGCGTCGCGCTGATCTCGAAGGCCAAGGCCACCGAGCTGCTCGGCACCATGGTGGGTGGCTACAACGTCAAGCCGCTGGTCGACCTGCTGTCCGATGCCGAAGTCGGCACCGTGGCCGCCGAAGCCCTGAAGAAGACCCTGCTGATGTTCGACGCGTTCCACGACGTGGCGGAACTGTGCAAGGCCGGCAACGCCAACGCCAAGGCCGTGATGCAGTCGTGGGCCGACGCCGAGTGGTTCACCAGCCGTCCGGAAGTCGCCAAGAAGATCACCGTGACCGTGTTCAAGGTGCCCGGCGAAACCAACACCGACGACCTGTCGCCCGCCCCGGACGCCTGGAGCCGCCCGGACATCCCGATGCACTACCTCGCCATGCTGAAGAACACGCGTCCTGACGCGGCCTTCAAGCCCGAGGAAGACGGCAAGCGCGGTCCGATGCAGTTCATCGAAGACCTGAAGAAGAAGGGCAACCTGGTCGCCTACGTGGGCGACGTGGTCGGCACCGGCTCTTCGCGCAAGTCGGCCACCAACAGCGTGATCTGGGCCACCGGCGAAGACATCCCCTTCGTGCCCAACAAGCGCTTCGGCGGCGTCACCCTGGGCGGCAAGATCGCCCCCATCTTCTTCAACACGCAGGAAGACTCCGGCTCGCTGCCCATCGAAGTGGACGTGTCCAACTTCGAAATGGGTGACGTGATCGACATCTACCCGTACGACGGCAAGATCGAGAAGAACGGCGCGGAAGCGGCCAAGTTCGAACTGAAGTCGCAAGTCCTGCTGGACGAAGTCCGCGCCGGCGGCCGCATCAACCTGATCATCGGCCGCTCGCTGACCGGCAAGGCCCGTGAATTCCTGGGTCTGCCCGCCTCGACCGCCTTCCGCCTGCCCCAGGCCCCGGCCGACACCGGCAAGGGCTACACCCTGGCCCAGAAGATGGTCGGCCGCGCCTGCGGTCTGCCGGAAGGCCAGGGCGTGCGTCCCGGCACGTACTGCGAACCCAAGATGACCACCGTCGGTTCGCAGGACACCACCGGCCCGATGACCCGTGACGAGCTGAAGGACCTGGCCTGCCTGGGCTTCTCGGCCGACCTGGTCATGCAGTCGTTCTGCCACACCGCGGCCTATCCGAAGCCCGTGGACGTGAAGATGCATCGCGAGCTGCCCGCCTTCATCTCGAACCGCGGCGGCGTGGCCCTGCGTCCGGGCGACGGCGTGATCCACTCGTGGCTGAACCGCCTGCTGCTGCCCGACACCGTCGGCACCGGTGGTGACTCGCACACCCGCTTCCCGATCGGCATCTCCTTCCCCGCCGGTTCGGGCCTGGTCGCCTTCGGCGCCGCCACGGGCGTGATGCCGCTGGACATGCCGGAATCGGTTCTGGTCCGCTTCAAGGGCACCATGCAGCCGGGCGTCACCCTGCGTGACCTGGTGCATGCCATCCCCCTGTACGCCATCAAGGCTGGTCTGCTGACTGTGGCCAAGGCCGGCAAGAAGAACATCTTCTCGGGCCGCATCCTGGAAATCGAAGGTCTGCCCGACCTGAAGGTGGAACAGGCCTTCGAACTGTCCGACGCCTCGGCCGAGCGCTCGGCTGCCGGCTGCACGATCAAGCTCAACAAGGAGCCGATCGCCGAGTACCTGAAGTCGAACATCGTTCTGATGAAGAACATGATCGCCGACGGCTACCAGGACGCCCGCACCCTGCAGCGCCGCATCGAAGCCCAGGAAGCCTGGCTGGCCAACCCGAACCTGCTGGAAGCCGACAAGGACGCCGAATACGCGGCCGTGATCGAGATCGACCTGAACGAGATCAAGGAGCCGATCGTCTGCTGCCCGAACGACCCGGACGACGCCAAGTTCCTGTCCGAAGTCGCTGGCACCAAGATCGACGAAGCTTTCATCGGTTCGTGCATGACCAACATCGGTCACTTCCGCGCCGCCGGCAAGCTGCTGGAAGGCAAGAAGGACATCCCGGTGCGTCTGTGGGTGGCCCCGCCGACCAAGATGGACGCCGCCGAGCTGACCAAGGAAGGCTTCTACAACACCTTCGGCACCGCTGGCGCCCGCACCGAAATGCCCGGCTGCTCGCTGTGCATGGGCAACCAGGCTCAGATCAAGGAAGGCTCGACCTGTATCTCCACGTCGACGCGTAACTTCCCGAACCGTCTGGGCAAGAACACCAACGTGTTCCTGGGCTCTGCCGAACTGGTGGCTGTCGCCTCCAAGCTGGGCAAGCTGCCGACCCCGGCCGAGTACCTGGCCGAGACCGGCGTGATCAGCCAGAACGCCGACAAGATCTACAAGTACATGAACTTCAACCAGATTGAAGAGTACGTGGAGACCGCCAAGACCGTGCAGGCCTGAAGCCTGACCGCGTCACAGCCGCGCCCATCCCGGGCCGGCTGACACGAAACCCGCCCGGGAAACCTGGCGGGTTTTTTCATGGCCGGGCCTGGCTTGCTACCGGCCCCCGCGCGAATCAGAACCCGCCGCGCTTCAACCAGTCGTCCACCATGTCGAAGCGGTCGAAGCCCCAGAAGGGCTCGCCGTCGACGATGACGAAGGGGCTGCCGAACACGCCACGGGCTTCGGCGGCGCCCACTTCGTGCTTGAGCTGGTCCTTCACGGCAGGGTCGGCCATGCCTTCGGTGATGGCGTCGGCGTCCAGGCCCTGCGCGGTGGCCACCTCGCGCACCACGTCCACCTCGCCGATGTTCTTGTTGTCGACGAAATAGGCGCGATAGAGCGCCAGGGCCAGTTGCTTGGCCGCGGCCTCGTCGCTGCGCGCCACGAACAGCACCGCGCGCGCCGGGTTCTGCGAGGCAATCGGGAACACGCTGGGCATCTTGAACGGGATGCCGGTCAGGCGCGAGATGCGCTCCCAGTCGCGGCGCACATAGTCTTTCTTGATGGGCACCTGCGTGAGCGGTGCCATGCCGGTGCTCTTGAAAATCACGCCGAGCAGCACCGGGTGCCAGTCGACTGTTCGACCGTGGCGCTCGGCCAGGGCCTCGATCCGTTCGGCGGCAAAGTAGCCGTAGGGGGACGAGAACTCGAAGTAGAAGTCGATGGCAGCGGACATGGCGAGGGGGCGAAGAATGAGGACGCCGCCAGCCTAGCATGGGTGCCCCTGGGAAGGCCGGCGGCAGGAGCGCGCGCCGCATCGGATAATCGCGCTCTTCGGACTCTGACGGCGCCCGGCTGGGCCGCCCGTTCCATGCGCAAGACCTTCCCTGCCCGCCCTCACGGTGCACGTGGCTTCATCCTCCTCGCCGCCCTGGGCGCGGTGGCCGCCATGGTGGTGGCGCTGCTCGTCACGGCGGCGGTGCTCTACCCTTCCCTGCCGGACACCAGCTCGCTCTCGAACTACCAGCCGAAACAGCCCTTGCGCGTGTACACGGCCGATGGCGTCGAAATCGGTGGTTTTGGCAGTGAGAAGCGGCAGTATCTGAAGCTGGAGCAGATCCCCAAGCTGATGCGCGACAGCTTGCTGGCCGTCGAAGACTCGCGCTTCTACGAGCATCCCGGCATCGACGTGATCGGCGTGCTGCGCGCCATCGTGTCGAACGTGACCGGCGGCCGCACGCAGGGTGCCTCGACCATCACGCAGCAGGTGGCGCGCACCTTCTTCCTCACGCGGGAGAAGACGATGACGCGCAAGATCAAGGAGGCCATGCTGTCGCTGAAGATCGAGGGGCAATTGAGCAAGGACCAGATCCTCGAGCTCTACATGAACCAGATCTATCTGGGCGCGCGCTCCTACGGCTTCGCCGAAGCGGCCCAGACCTACTTCGGCAAACCGCTGAGTGCGCTGTCGCCCGCCGAATGCGCGATGCTGGCCGGCCTGCCACAGAACCCGGCCAACGCCAACCCGATCAAGAACCCGCAGCGTGCGCGGGCCCGACAGCTGGTGGTGCTGTCGCGCATGCACACCGAGGGCGTGCTGGACGACGCGGCCTATGAAAAGGCAAAAGCCGAGAAACTCGCAGTGCGCCCGCCCGGCGAGATGGAGGTACACGCCGAGTACGTGGCCGAGATGGCGCGCGCCCAGGTCTATGCGCAGTACGGCGAGTCGGCCTACACCACCGGCATGAAGGTGGTGACCACGCTGCGCGCCGCCGATCAGCAGGCCGCCTGGAAGGCCTTGCGCCGCACACTGATCGACCGCGAGACCGGCCTGCCCTGGCGTGGCCCCGAGGCCTGGGAAGACCTGGACAGCGACCTCAAGGACGAGGACCCCGCCGTGTCGCAGGTGCTGGCCGACTACAACGACGACGAGATGCTCCGTGTGGCCATCGTGACGGCGGCCAGCGCGAAGGAAGTGCGCGCGGTGCTCGCGAGCGGCGATGTGGTGCGCATCAGCGGCAAGGGCCTGCGCCAGGCACAGCCAGGTCTCGCCCGCAACGCGAGCGACAAACTGCGTGTGCGCCGCGGCTCCGTCGTGCGACTGGTGGAGCTGAATGACGAATGGCGCCTGACCCAATGGCCGGAAGCCGAAGGGGCGCTGGTGGCCATGGACCCGCATGATGGCCAGGTGCGGGCGTTGGTCGGCGGCTTCGACTTCCAGCGCAACCAGTTCAACCACGTCACGCAGGGGTGGCGCCAGCCGGGCTCGGCGTACAAGCCATTTCTGTATTCCGCCGCGCTGGAAAACGGCGTGATGCCCGAGACGCTCATCAACGACGCCCCGCTGGCCAATGTGGGCGATTGGACGCCCTCGAATTCGGATGGCAGCGCCGATGGCCCCATCCCGCTGCACACCGCATTGGCCAAGTCGAAGAACCTGGTGAGCATCCGACTGGTGCAGTTGATGGGCACGCAGAAGGCACGTGAATGGACGGGGCACTTCGGCTTCGAGGTGGGCAAGCAGCCCGACAACCTCACGCTGGCCCTGGGCTCGGGCTCGACCACGCCGATGCAGATGGCCAGCGCCTACGCCGTCATTGCCAACGGCGGGCTGAAGGTCTCACCTGTGGTGATCCGCCGCATCACCGACGGCGACGGCAAGGTCGTGTTCGACGCCACGCTGAAGAGGGCCGAGGAGGCCGACCGCGTGGTGCCGGCACGCAATGCCTTCCTGACGGGCACGCTGCTCAATGAGGTGACCCGCACCGGCACCGCCGCCCGCGCACAGGCCCAGCTGCGCCGCCCCGACCTGTTCGGCAAGACGGGCACGACCAACGACGTGTTCGACGCGTGGTTTGCCGGCTTCCAGCCCAATCTGGTGGCGGTCGTCTGGCTGGGTTACGACACCCCGCGCAGCCTCGGCAGCCACGCCTCCGGCAGTTCGCTGGCCCTGCCGGCCTGGATCCAGTTCATGGCCACGGCGCTCAAACGCGAGCCGGTGGTGGCGATGCCCGTGCCGGACGGCGTGGTGCGGCTGGAATCAGGCTGGCGCTACAGCGAGTGGGCGGAGGGCGGCTTCCTGACGGAGCTTGGCATGGACGACGCCCCGATCGACCCGAGCCTGATCCCGGCCCCGCCGGTGCCCCCGGGTTCGGCGCCGTCGTCGGCCGAGGGCGAAGGCAATGTGGAAGACCGCCTGAAGGCCTTCATCGACCGCCTGTTCTGACCGAGGCTGGCGGCCTTCAGGCTGTCAGCTGGCCGATGTCCCGGGCGGTGAGCCACAGGCGCAGGTCGAACTCGTACTGGTGATAGGCCGGCTCCATGTGACAGCACAGCGCATAGAAGGCCTTGTCGTGCGCCTTCTCCTTCAGATGAGCCAGTTCGTGCACCACGATCATCTGGAGGAATTCGGGCGGCGTGTCCTTGAACAGGCTGGCCACGCGGATCTCGCGCTTGGCCTTGAGCTTGCCGCCCTGCACGCGTGAGGCCACGGTGTGGGTACCCAGCGCCTGCTGGATCACCTGGATCTGCCCGTCGTAGGCCACCTTGCTGAGCGGCTCGCTGCTGCGCAAGTACTGCTGCTTGAGCGCCATCACGTGCTCGTACAACAGCTTGTCGGTGCGAACCTCGTGGCGTTGCGGGTAGCGCTTGTGCAGCATCTCACCCAGGCGCCCCTGGTAGATCAGGGACTGAGCCTGTGCCAGCAAATGCGGCGGGTAGCCGCCCAGGTAGCGCAGCACGGCCGGCTGGACCGGCGGCGGGGCAAGGTGAACGACGCGGGACACGGTTCAGGGCGCGATCTGCTCGGCGTACTCGTAGAGCAGGCCGAGGATTTCCTGGCCGCGCTCGTCGTCCTCGGGCAGCTGTTCGCCCAGCGCGTCGATGCGGTCAAAGAATGCCTGCAGCGACATCCCGCCCACGCCCTCGTGCAGCCGCGCCCGGCGCAGCGCCTGCCAGCGTGCCTGGTCGGTCTCGTTCAGCGTGTCAGGGAAGTTGCGGGCGCGGTAGCGGAACAGCAGTTCTTCCAGCCGCTCGTCGACAAAGCCCGGACGCTTCTCGGCCAGCTGCTCGCCACTGAGGCCCCGCAGGCGTTGCAGCACGCGGCGATCGTCGTTGCCGACAAAGCCGCCGTACAGGTCTTCGTCCACGTCGGGCGCCGCAGCCTGGCGGGCATCGCGGTCGCGGCCGCCATACACCTCGGCCCAGATGCCGTCCATGCTGACGCTGTGGGCTGCGGCCACCTCTGCCCGCTGCATCGCCTGCTCTATGTTCACGCCCCAGCGCGCCGCCACTTCCGGCGTCAGCACCTTGAGGTTGCCGATCACCACGGGCGACTTGTTGATGTGCACGCCCTTGATGGGCAGGCGCGTCACGCCTTCGGGCAGGTCGTCGCGCCGGGTGAAGAGGCGCAGACGGATCTCGTCGGCGCTCAGGCCGAACAGCTCGCTCGGGTCGTGCGCCAGGTCCCAGCACAGGATCTCGTTCTTGTTGGTGGGGTGCTGGGCCAGCGGCCACACCAGCGCCATGAAGCCGCGCTCGGCACCGAACTGGCTGGTGATGTGCAGGAAGGGCTTCCACTGGCTACGCGGCTTGTCGAGCCCCGCTTCAGCCAACACGGCGTCCTTCTTGCGCAGCTTGAGGCAGAAGTCCCACAGGCGCGGTTGGCGGGTCTTGATCAGCCGGGCCACGGCGATGGTGGCACGCACGTCGGACAGCGCATCGTGCGCGGCCTCGTGGGCCAGACCGTTTGCGGCCGTCAGGTGCTCCAGCTTGAACGAGGGGCGCCCGTCGTCGTAACGGGGCCATTCGATGCCCTCGGGGCGCAGTGCCCAGGTGGTGCGCACCAGGTCGATCAGGTCCCAGCGACCGCAGCCGTTCTGCCATTCGCGGGCATAGGGGTCGATGAGGTTGCGCCAGAAGAGGTGACGCGTCACCTCGTCGTCGAAGCGAATGGTGTTGTAGCCGACGCCCACGGTGTTGGGCTCGGCCAGTTCGCGCTCGACGGCCTCGGCAAAGCGGTGCTCGGGCACGCCCTGCGCCAGGCAGGTCTGCGGGACGATGCCGGTCAGCAGACACGATTCGGGGTCGGGCAGATAGTCAGGCGCGGGCTGGCAGTACTGCATCAGCGGGGCGCCGAGCTCGTTGAGGTCGGCGTCGGTGCGGATGCCGGCAAACTGCGAGGGGCGGTCTCGGCGCGGCACGCGGCCGAAGGTCTCGTAGTCGTGCCAGTAGAAGGTGTAGGAAGTGTCTGAAGACATGGGCGTCACGATACAGGAAGCCGGGCTCCCTCCTTGGGGCGGCACAAGCACAAACGCCCGCTGCGGCGGGCGTTCTGGGCAAGGGTGGGGTGAGCGGGCTTACCGCTTGCGCAGCACCAGACTGCCGACGGAATAGCCCGCGCCGAACGAGCAGATCACGCCCAGGTCACCCGACTTCAGATCGGCGTGGTGCAGGTGGAAGGCGATGATGGAGCCGGCCGACGCCGTGTTGGCGTACTCGTCCAGAATCATGGGCGCCACGTCCTGCGTGGGTTCGGCGTTGATCAGCTTCTTGATGACCAGCTGGTTCATGCCCGAGTTGGCCTGGTGCAGCCAATAACGGCGCACGTCGGTCGGCTGGATGTGCAGCTGGGTCAGCTGGCCTTCGATGTGGGCCGCGGCAATGGGCACCACTTCCTTGAACACCTTGCGGCCTTCCTGGCGGAAGGTCTTGTCGCGGGCTTCCGGATCGCTGTCTTCGGCGCGGTTCATGAAGCCGAAGTTGTTGCGGATGTTGTTGGAGAACTGCGTGGCCAGCTGCGAGCCCAGCACTTCCCACTGGTCCTTCGAGGTGGCGGTGTCGGCGCGTTCGACGATCACGGCGGTGCACACGTCACCAAAGATGAAGTGGCAGTCGCGGTCCTTCCATTCCTGGTGGGCCGACGTGATCTCGGGGTTGACGACCAGCACGCAACTGGCAGAGCCCGAACGCACGGCGTTGACGGCCTGCTCCAGCGCGAAGGTGGCGGCCGAGCAGGCCACGTTCATGTCGAAGCCATAGCCACGGGCGCCGATGGCCTGCTGGATCTCGATGGCCATGGCCGGGTAAGCGCGCTGCATGTTGGCCGACGAGCAGATGACGGCGTCAATGTCCTTGCCTTCCTTGCCGGCGGCGGCCATGGCCTTCTTCGCGGCGTCGACGGCGATTTCAGCCATCAACGAGAGCTGGTCATCCGGGCGCGGCTCGAAGCGAGGGTACATCCGGTTGATGTCGAGAATGCCTTCCTTCTCGATCACGTAACGCTGCTTGATGCCGGAGGCCTTCTCGATGAACTCGACGCTGGAGGGCGACAGCGCGGTCAGCGTGCCGGCTTCGATCTCTGCGGCGTGCTCGGCGTTGTATTTGGCCACGTAGGCGTTGAACGAGGCCACCAGCTCGGCGTTGGTGATGATATTGGGCGGCTGGTAAAGACCGGTACCCGAGATGACGACAGCGCTCATCGAGGATGACTCCACAGGAAAACCTGCGATTTTGCCACCGATCCCCTGCTGGCCCCATGGGGCTTCGCCCTGAGGTGATGCGCGTCAACCCCCTTTCGGGACGGGGACAGGGTGCCGCGCTTGCCCCGTGCTGGAGGCTCTGCTAGAACCAGGGTCAAGGTTCAGGATGGCGCGCGGTCCATCTTCTTCCTGAGTGCTGGCCATGCGCCGGGTGGTACCGCGTCACGGAGAACGGAATGGTTCGAGGGGCAGGCGGTTTTGCGGCCACCGTGTGGCATCGCCCGGATGCAAGGCGCTGGCTGACAGCTGCCCTGGTGTGGCTGCTGCTTGTGGTGGGCGCGTGCGGTGCGGTGGTGGCGTGGCGCATCGGCAGCCTGCGGGTCGAGACAGCCCAGGCGGCTGAACGGCGGCTGGGCTCGCTGGACGAGAACGTGGCCAACCAGTTCGCCTCGCTGACGGCGCTGGCCAAGGTGCTGTCGCGGCAATCTCAGATGGTCTCCTTCATGCAGGACGTAGGCGGCCACGACAGCGTGCGCCTGAACCTGCCGGAGCGCCAGGCGCTGCAGCGCAGGCTGTCCGCCAACCCCCAGGTGCGAGGCATGAGCGATCTGCTGGCCCAGCTTGTGCGCGACTTCCAGATCAGCCAGGCGATGCTGCTCGACCCCTTCGGCACCGTGGTGGCCGACAGTGCACTGGCCGAGCAGCGCGGAGATGCCCTCGGGCTCAATGTCGCTAACCGCCCTTATTTCATCGATGCAATGGAGCGCGGTGAAGGGTTTCAGTTCATCCTATTCCGACTCAATCGGCAGCCGGGCTTCGTCATTGCCACGCGGGTCGGCGACAGCCGGGGCACGCAGGGCGTGCTGATGCTGGTGACCAATCCGCAGCGCATGGCGCGCCTGTTCGCCTCCAGCACCAACGGCATCAACATGATGGTCAGCACACGCGGTGTGGTCGTGACCAGCAACGACACCACACTCGAGCAGCGCCACGTCCCGCGCGGTGTGGTCGCCGAAGCGCGCACGGCAGACGGCGAGCCGGATGCCCCGCGCACCCCGCAGCGCGAGCTGCCCTGGCAAACGAGTTCCGTCCGGATCGCAGGCGAACGACACGCCACCCTTGACGTCGAAGGCACGCCGTACCTGGTGCGCACGCAACCGCTGACGGGCTTCCCGTTCTCGTTGTGGGTGCTGGCCCCGCTCGGGCAGGAGCGGTCGCTGGTGGCCGGGGGCACGGCCAGTGCCGTTGGGCTGGTGGCGCTGGGCTGGTTGACGATGTGGCTGCGGTGGCGCCGCCGCGAGCGCGCCGAGGTGGTGGAGCAGGTACGGCGCGAAACGCTCGAGATGACGCGCTCCCTGCCGTTGACGCTGTTCCGTTACCGCGTGCAGGCACAGGGGCGCGGTCATTTCAGCTACCTGGGTCCGGGCGTGAAGAGCCTGTTCGGTGTGGACGAAGCCACGCTCAAGGCCCAGCCGGAGCAGTGCTGGGCCCTGGCCGGCGTTGCGGGCGGGCGCCCGCCCACCGAGCCGGTCGAGTTCGCCATCGACCGCGACAACCAGCAGCACTGGATCAGCGTGAACAGCACGGCCGTGCAGGCCCCCGACGGCAGCGTGGTGTACGACGGCTACTGGCTCGATGTGACGGCGCGGCGGCAGGCCGAGCACCGTTTCGAGGCGGCGTTCCAGCACGCGCCCACGGCCTACTTCTTCTTCCATCGCGAACGCGGCATCCAGCGCTGCAATCCGGAGACCGCAAGGCTGTTCGGTGCCACGCGGGAAAGCGAGTTGATCGCCCTGCGTCCATGGGAACCCTCGCTGAGCCCCGAGCGTCAGGCCGACGGCCAGCTCAGTGCCGACGTGGCAGCGCGGCTGCTGGAACGCTACCGAGACAACGCCGAGCCCGTCCGCTTTCCGTGGCGACACCGCAAGCTGGACGGTGAACTGCGCGAGTGCGAGGTCACGCTGATCTGGCTCGGACACGAGGACCGCGATCTCTACTTCGCGATCACCGAGGATGTCACTGCGCGCCGCCTGACCGAAGAGGCGCTGCGCGAGGCCAGCGAATCGGCGCAGGCCACCAGCCGCGCGAAGTCGGCCTTCCTGGCCAACATGAGCCACGAGATCCGCACGCCGATGAACGCGATCATCGGCATGACGCACCTTGCCCTGCAGGCGGGCACGCCCGAGCAACTGCGGGGCTATGTGGGCAAGGCACACCAGGCCGCCAACAGCCTGCTGCAGATCATCAACGACATCCTCGATGTCTCGAAGATCGAGGCGGGCCATCTGGAGTTGGAGGAGATCGATTTCACCGTGCAGGATGTGCTGGACCAGGTGGCCGACATGCTGAGCTTGCAGGCCGAACGCAAGGGGCTGGAGCTGTTGTTTCACGTGCCGACCACCCTGCCCGCCCAACTGCGTGGCGACCCGACCCGGCTGCGGCAGGTGCTGGTCAACCTGGGCTCGAACGCCGTGAAGTTCACCGACCAGGGCAGCGTCGTGATCGGGCTGGAGGTGGCACACCGGCACGACCACGAAGTACGGCTGCATGGCTGGGTGCGCGACACCGGCATGGGCATGACACCCGAGCAGCAGGCGCGGCTCTTCCAACCCTTCTCGCAAGGCGATGCCTCCAACACCCGCCGCTTTGGTGGCACCGGGCTGGGGCTCACGATCTCCCGCCAGCTCACCGAGCGCATGGGCGGGCAGCTGTGGGTTGAAAGCACGCTGCACCAGGGGTCGACCTTCCACTTCAACGTGCGGCTGGGCCTGCCACCCGACCCCGCGCCGATGGCGGTGCAGCGCGAGGCGTGGGTCGGCAAGCGGATGCTGCTCGTGGACGACCACCCCGATGTGCACGAAGTGATCGGCCAGATGGCTTCGGAGCTGGGCCTGTTGGTCGACCACGCCATGAATGGCGAAGACGCGCTGCATCAGCTGGAGGCGAGTGCCGCGCCGTATGACTGGATCCTGATCGACTGGCACATGCCCGGCATGGACGGCGTCACGTGTGCCGGCCATGTGCTGGCCCGCTCACTGGAGCGTTTTCCGCTGGTGGAGCCGTGTGTGCTGCTGGTCACCGCCTTCAACCGCGACGACGCGCTGAAAGCGGCCGAAGGCCTCGCGCTGGCCGACATCCTGATCAAGCCGGTCAGCCCTTCCACCCTGTTTGACAGCTTGTCGCGTTCGATCAAACAGCCGGCCGGGAGCCCGGCACGGATGGCCCCGCCCGAGCGCGCGCTGTCGCCCCCCGGGATGCCCGACAAGCCGCTGGACGGCCTGCGCATCCTGCTGGTGGAGGACCAGCTGCTCAATCAGGAGCTGGCGCGCGAGCTGCTGTCGCGGGCGGGCGCCGAAGTTGTGGTGGCTGAAGACGGAGAACAGAGCCTGCAGCGCATTGAGCGCGACGGCCCTTTCGACTGCGTGCTGATGGACTGCCAGATGCCGAAGATGGATGGCTACACGGCCACGCGCCACATCCGTGCGGATGCGCGCTGGGCCATGCTGCCGGTGATCGCGATGACGGCCAGCGCGCTGGCCACCGACCGCGAGGCGGCCCTCGATGCCGGCATGAACGACCACGTCAGCAAGCCGCTGGACGTGCAGCAGATGTTCAGCGTGATCCGTCGCTGGGTGGGCGTGGGCCAGCGCCGACCGGTCACACCGTGATGCCGAGCGAACGACGGTTCAGAAAGGCGGCGGGCTTGTCCAGTGCAGCGGCTGCCCGGTCACAGGGTGATCCAGCGCCAGTGACCGGGCGTGCAGCAGCAGCCGGGGCGCGGCCGCCTGGCTTTCGGGCGGGCCATAGAGCGGATCCCCCTGGATGGGATGCCCCAGCGCCAGCATGTGCACACGCAACTGGTGCGAGCGCCCGGTGACCGGCTCGAGTTCGACGCGCGTGCACGCCCGGTTTGCATCCCGCGCCAGCACCCGCCACCGTGTCAGCGCGGGGCGGCCGTGCTCGGTGTCCACCTTTTGCATGGGCCGCCAGTCCCAGTCGGTGCCCAGCGGCAGCCCCACCTCGCCGGCATCACCGAGCTCGACGGAAAACACGCCGTGCAGCACCGCTTCGTAGCGCTTGCTGACCGCCCTCGCCCGAAAGGCGGCGCTCAAGGCCGCCTGTGCCGCCTCGCCGCGCCCGAACACCACCAGCCCGGATGTGGCCAGGTCGAGCCGATGCACCACATCCGCATCCGGCCACCGTTGTTGTGCGCGATGCAGCAGGCAGTCCTGGTGCGCCTCACCGCGACCCGGCACCGTGAGGAGCCCGGAAGGTTTGTCCAGCACCAGCAGGCACGCATCCTCGTAGACCGGCCGCAAGGGGCTTGCGGGCGGCGGTGCATAGACGATGGGCGGGCACAGCGACGGCGCGCTCGGCGGGGGCAGCCCGCGATAACGACCCATGGATTCAGACCACCCGCTGTGTGCTGCGGGCCGCATAGCGCCGGGCCATCACCGCGCACACGAACAGCTGTAGCTGGTGGTACAGCATGATGGGCAGCACCAGCACGCCCATGGCCGCACTGCCGCCGAACAGCAGCTTGGCCATCGGCATGCCAGAGGCGAGCGTTTTCTTCGAGCCGCAGAACACGGCGACGATCTCGTCTTCCACCGGCAGGCCCTGCCGCCGTGCCAGCCAGCGCGTCACCCACAGCATCGGCATCAGGAACAGCACCACCCCGACCGCCGCCTGCAGCAACAGGCCCACCCCATGGCGCGACCACAGGCCATCGGCCACCGAATCACTGAAGGCGGACCACACCAGCAGCACGATGACGCCTCGGTCGAACACGGTGGTGTAGCGCTTGATGCGCGCGAAGAACGCCCCCAGCACCGGGCGGAGCAGGTGGCCCGCGACGAACGGCAGCAGCAGCATCTGCGCGACCTTCAGCATGGTCGGACCAACCTCCAGCCCCGCACCGGTGGCACTCTGCCCGATCACCAGACTGACAAGCAAGGGGGTGAGGAAGACGCCCAGCAGCGTCGAGAGCGTGGCGTTCAGCACCGCCGCAGCCACATGCCCGCGCGCCACGGCCGTCAGCGCGACCGACGACGACACCGTCGACGGCAACACTGCCAGATAGAAGAAACCCATCAGCAGGTCGTGCGGCACCCAGCGCCCCACCAGCAGCGCCAGCACGGCCCACCACAGCGGGAACAGCACATAGGTGCAGCCCTGCACCAGCAGGTGCAGCTTCCAGCGCGTGGCGCCGGCTTTGAGGCTGTCGGTCGACAAGCCCATGCCATGCAGAAAGAAGAGGAGGAACACGCCGATGTCCGTCACCTGCCCCAGGCGCAGCGGCCCCTCGCTGCGGCCCCACTGCGGTGCGAACGAGGCGACGGCCACGGCCACCATCATGGCTACCAGAAACCAGTCGATGACGCCTGACTGGCGGGCGCGGACAGCACGGGGTGGACGGGAGGTCGGGAGAAACATGACAACAAGATCGGCAAAACCCCGAGCCTATCGCAGTTGCACGCCGGGTCGCTGGACAGACAGGCACGCTGCCTGCCCAATGGTTCCAGGCGGGTCCGGCACACCGCGGCCGTGTCACGCGCCCGAGACGCCCACCATTCACTTCACACAGGAGCCGCCATGGCCGCCACCACGCCTGCAGTGCCCACCAGCGCCGCCCACCCGTTTGCCACCCTGCAGAAGCCGTTCCAGACGGCCTCCGGCCGCAGCCTGGGCTTTTTCTCGCTGCCCGAGCTGGCCTGCAAGCACCCCAATGTGAACAAGCTGCCCGTGTCGCTGCGCATCGTGCTGGAAGCCGTGCTGCGGCAATGCGACGGCCAGAAGGTGACGCCCGAGCACGTTTTCCAGCTTGCCAACTGGCAGCCCAACGCCGCGCGCCTCGAAGAGATCCCCTTCGTCGTGGCCCGCGTGGTGCTGCAGGACTTCACCGGCGTGCCGCTGCTGGCCGATCTGGCCGCCATGCGCAACGTGGCGGCCGACCAGGGGCAGGACCCCAAGCGCATCGAGCCCCTCGTGCCCGTCGACCTGGTGGTGGACCACTCGGTGATGATCGACCATTACGGCGGCCCTGAGGCACTCGACCTCAACATGCGGATCGAGTTCGAGCGCAACGCCGAGCGCTACCGCTTCATGAAGTGGGGCATGCAGGCCTTCGACACCTTCCGCGTGGTGCCTCCAGGCTTCGGGATCGTGCACCAGGTCAACCTGGAATACCTGGCGCGCGGCGTGCACGTGGGTGCCGATGGCGTCGCCTACCCCGACACGCTGGTGGGCACCGACAGCCACACCACGATGATCAACGGCATCGGCGTGGTGGGCTGGGGTGTGGGCGGCATCGAGGCCGAAGCCGCCATGCTGGGCCAGCCGGTGTACTTCCTGACGCCGGACGTGGTGGGCTTCGAGCTGACCGGCCAGCTGCGTGAAGGCGTGACGGCCACCGACCTGGTGCTGACCGTGACCGAGATGCTGCGCAAGGAAAAGGTGGTCGGCAAGTTCGTGGAGTTCTGCGGCGAAGGCACCGCCTCGCTCGCCATTCCCGACCGGGCCACCATCGCCAACATGGCGCCCGAGTATGGCGCCACCATGGGCTTCTTCCCGGTCGACGAGCAGACGCTGGCCTACTTCCGCGGTACAGGCCGCACCGAAGACGAGATCGAGGCTTTCGAGGCCTACTTCCGTGCCCAGGGGCTGTTCGGCATCCCGAAGGCCGGCGAGCTGCATTACTCGAGCACCGTCCGGCTGGACCTGTCGACCGTGACGCCCTCAGTGGCCGGCCCCAAGCGCCCACAGGACCGCATCGAGCTGGGCCAGCTGGCGAGCACCTTCCAGGCCCTGTATGCGCGGCCCACGGCCGAGAACGGCTTCAACCAGCCGGCCGAGAAGCTGGGGCAGACCTTCACCACCAGTTCGGACCTGCCCCTGCACAACGGCGACGTGCTGATTGCCGCCATCACCTCCTGCACCAACACCTCGAACCCGGGTGTGCTGCTCGCGGCCGGCCTGCTGGCCAAGAAGGCCGTGGAAGCGGGCCTGAAGGTGCCCCGGCACATCAAGACCTCGCTGGCGCCCGGCTCGCGCATCGTCACCGAGTACCTGACCAAGGCCGGGCTGTTGCCCTACCTCGAGCAACTGGGCTTTCACGTGGCTGCCTACGGTTGCACCACCTGCATCGGCAACGCCGGTGACCTGGCCACCGACGTCAACGCCACCATCGTCGAGAACGACCTTGTGTGCGCGGCCGTCCTCTCCGGCAACCGCAACTTCGAGGCGCGCATCCACCCCAACATCAAGGCCAACTTCCTGGCCAGCCCGCCGCTGGTCGTGGCCTACGCCATCGCCGGCAACGTGACGCGTGACCTGCTGACCGAGCCGCTGGGCCAGTCCGACGACGGCCGGGCCATCTACCTGCGCGACATCTGGCCGAGCTCGGACGAAGTGAACGCGCTGATGCACCACGCGATGAACGGCGACGCCTTCCGTGCGAACTACGCGCAGGTGCGCAGCAACCCCGGCGCCCTGTGGAGCGAGATCGAAAGCAGCAGCGGCCAGGTCTACACCTGGCCTGAGAGCACCTACATCGCCCGGCCGCCCTTCTTCGATGGCTTCGAGACCACGCCGCCCGAGCGGGTGCACGACGTGCAGGGCGCGCGCATCATGGCGCTGTTCGGCGACTCCATCACCACCGACCACATCTCGCCGGCGGGCAGCATCAAGCCGTCATCCCCGGCGGGGCTGTATCTGGTGGCCCACGGCGTCCAGCCGGTCGATTTCAACAGCTACGGCTCGCGTCGCGGCCACCACGAGGTGATGATGCGCGGCACGTTTGCCAACGTCCGCATCAAGAACCTGATGCTGCCTGCGCGCGACGACGGCAGCCGCGAAGAAGGCGGCTGGACGCTGTTCCAACCGGGTGGCGAACGACTGACCATCTACGATGCGGCCATGCGTTACATCGCAGCCGGCACGCCCACTGTGATCTTCGGCGGCGAGGAATACGGCACTGGCTCCAGCCGGGACTGGGCGGCCAAGGGCACGCAGTTGCTGGGCATCAAGGCCGTGATCGCCCGCAGCTTCGAGCGCATCCACCGCGCCAACCTGGTCGGCATGGGGGTGCTGCCGCTTCAGTTCATGGGCAAGGATTCGTGGCAGTCGCTCGGCCTGACGGGCAGCGAACGCATCGACATCGCGCTGGGCGCCACCATCGAACCGCAGGCCGAAGTCACGCTGCGCATCACCCGCGACAACGGGCAGACGGACACGGTGCCGGTGCGCCTGCGCATCGACACACCGATCGAGGTCAGCTACCACCAGCACGGCGGCATCCTGCCCTTCGTGCTGCGGCAACTCCTGGCAGCCTGAGCCTCAGACCGACGCGGCCAGTGCCTCCGTAGCGGCCGCGTCGAAACCGACGGTCAGCACGCGGCCGTTCTGCTCGATCACGGGGCGCTTGATCACGCTGGCCTGAGCCAGCATCACGGCCTTGGCACTCGCGGCGTCGGCCACGCCCTCGCGCGTGGCCTCATCCAGCTTGCGCCAGGTGGTGCCTTGCCGGTTGACCAGCTTCTCCCAACCCACCGCCGATATCCAGGCGTCCAGCCGCTCGGCCGGCACGCCCTGCTTCTTGTAATCGTGGAAGGTGTAGGCCACGCCGCGCTCTTCCAGCCAGGCGCGGGCCTTCTTGACGGTGCTGCAGTTCGGGATGCCGTAGACGATCAGGCTCATGGTCGGTTCGATTCGGGAAGCAGAAAACACGGCCTGAACTGTCGCACAGCCGACCGACCCGCTTAGCGTACCTTGGCGGCCGCCTCCTGGGCTTCCAGCTCGTGCCACTCCTCATCGGTCCACAGCCGGGTGCGGCTCACGAAATGGTGGCCGTCCGCGTCTTCCAGCGAGAACGTTCCCAGGCTGCCCGGCGCCACGTCCAGCGTCAGCTGCGAGCCCAGCAGGTACTCGCACTGCGAGCGGCTCACATGAAACGGCACGCCTCCCACCTCGCCCAGTTGCACGTCGTCGGGCATCAGCGTCATGTCGCCCTCGGCGTAGCACATCGGTGAGCTGCCCTCGCAGCATCCCCCGGCCTGGTAGAAGAAGATCGCCCCGTGGCGTTGCCTCAGCTGCTGCACCAGCGCCAGGGCGGCGTCGGTGGCGGTCACACGGTGGATCATGCGGTGCTCGCTTTCCATGTCGGATGTGAAAAGAAAAAAGGGGGCGACCGAAGCCGCCCCCAAACGCTGTCACTGAACGAACTCAAAAAACCCCTGGGATCAGAAGAAGCCCAGCTTGTTGGGGTTGTAGGACACCAGCAGGTTCTTGGTCTGCTGATAGTGGTCCAGCATCATCTTGTGGGTTTCACGGCCGATGCCCGATTCCTTGTAGCCGCCGAAGGCAGCGTGCGCGGGGTAGGCGTGATAGCAGTTGGTCCACACGCGGCCAGCCTGGATGGCGCGGCCCATGCGGAAGGCGCGGTTGCCGTCACGGCTCCACACGCCAGCGCCCAGACCGTAAACGGTGTCGTTGGCGATCTGCAGGGCTTCCTCTTCCGTCTTGAAGGTCGTCACGGCCAGCACCGGGCCGAAGATTTCTTCACGGAAGATGCGCATGTTGTTGTGGCCCTTGAACAGGGTCGGCTTCACGTAGTAGCCGTCGGCCAGGTCGCCGTCCAGCTGAGCGCGCTCGCCACCGATCAGCACTTCGGCACCTTCCTGCTTGCCCACTTCCAGGTACGACAGGATCTTGTCCATCTGCATCTGCGAAGCCTGGGCACCCATCATGGTCTCGGTGTCCAGCGGGCTGCCCTGCTTGATGGCGGCCACGCGCTTGATGGCGCGCTCGATGAAGCGGTCGTAGATCGATTCCTGGATCAGGGCGCGCGACGGGCAGGTGCAGACCTCACCCTGGTTGAAGGCGAACAGCACCAGACCTTCGATGGCCTTGTCCAGGAAGGCATCGTCTTCGGCCATCACGTCTTCGAAGAAGACGTTCGGGCTCTTGCCGCCGAGTTCCAGCGTGGCGGGGATCAGGTTGCCGGCAGCAGCCTGGGCAATGACCTTGCCGGTGGCGGTCGAACCGGTGAAGGCGATCTTGGCGATGCGCTTGCTCGAGGCCAGCGGCATGCCGGCTTCGCGGCCGAAACCGTTGACGATATTCAGCACGCCCGGGGGCAGCAGGTCGGCGATCAGCTCGGCGAACACGAGGATCGAGATCGGGGTCGACTCGGCGGGCTTCAGGACCACGCAGTTGCCAGCGCCCAAGGCCGGGGCCAGCTTCCAGGCGGCCATCAGCAGCGGGAAGTTCCAGGGGATGATCTGGCCGACGACGCCCAGGGGCTCGTGGAAGTGGTAAGCAACGGTGTTGCCGTCGATTTCGGAGATGGCGCCTTCCTGGGCACGCAGGCAGCCAGCGAAGTAGCGGAAGTGGTCGGCCGACAGCGGGATGTCCGCGTTCAGCGTTTCGCGCATCGGCTTGCCGTTGTCGACGGTTTCAGCGTAGGCCAGCTTTTCCAGGTTCTGCTCGATGCGGTCGGCGATCTTCAGCAGGATGTTCGAACGCTCGGTGGGCGAGGTGGCAGCCCACTTGTCCTTGGCGGCGTGGGCGGCGTCCAGCGCCAGCTCGACGTCTGCTTCGGTGGAACGGGCAGCCTGGGTGTACACCTTGCCGCTGATCGGGGTGATCACGTCGAAGTACTGGCCACCCACCGGCGCCACGAACTTGCCGTTGATGAAGTTGTCGTAACGGGGCTTGAACGCAACGGGTGCGCCAGCGGCGCCAGGTGCGGCGTAAACAGTCATGGGGGTCTCCTTCAGAGGTCTGCCGGGTATGTCAGCGGTTGAGCTTGTGAGTCGCCTCGGCCTGCGGGTGTCACAGGTGTCGGCTACCGGGGCCAATAGGGCATGGCCCGTGCCAACGCGGGTTTCCACCGAGATTCCGTCACCGTGCGGGCCCGCTGCCGCAACCGGGCAGAACGCGCCAAACCCCTTTGGCTGCTGGAGAAAATCGCGATGCAGGGCGTGTCGGTACCGCTCAGACCCGACTCGATGCATTCAGGCCACTTGCTCCACGGTTTGCGACGCTTTGTGACGATGCTCCGCGTTGACACAGGGGGAACCCGCATGTGACAGACCGCGACAGGGACCATACTGCGACCCGTTAACGGAATTCGGACGGGCCCCGTTCCTGCAGGGGGTTTGGCGTCCGAAAACACTGCTCCCCGAGGCGCCCATGCAACTGACTCCGCAAGCCACCGCCGACCAACTGCGCCATGCACGTCGCTGTCTGCTTGAAACCGGCGAAGTACCGGAAGGCGTCGTCAGCCTGCAGGTCTCCTTGTCCTGGCAACGCAGCCAGATGGCCGGCCTCTCGCCCGTCGAGCCCCCGGTCGCCCCGCCCATCACCTCGGCTGCCGACCTGCGCCGCGCCCTCGCATGCGAGTACGACCTGCTGGCCCACGCGCGCCCGGTGATGGAGTTCCTGCACGACCAGATGCGCGACAGCGGCAGCGTCATCGTACTGGCCGATTCCCAGGGCCTGCTGCTCCACAGCCTGGGCGACGCCGATTTCCTCACCCGGGCCGAGCGCGTCTCGCTGGCCCCGGGCGCGCTGTGGCGCGAAGAGCACCGCGGCACCAACGCCATCGGCACCGCCATCGCCAACGGCTGCCCCACCGTCATCCACGGCGCCGAGCATTACCTCGAGCGCAACAGCTTCCTGACCTGTTCGGCCTCACCCGTCATGGCGCCCGACGGCCGGCTCCGCGGCGTGCTCGACATCTCGGTCGACCAGAGCGGCTACCACCCGCACACCTTTGCGCTGGTGCGCTCAGCCGCGCGCATGATCGAAGACCGCCTCTTCCACGCACGGCACATCAACGACCCGCTGCTGCGCCTGCACCCGCACGTCGAAGGCCTCGGCGCCGTCGGGGAGGGCCTCCTGGCCGTCTCGGAAGACGGCTGGATCATGGGCGCCAACGCGATCGCACAGCACTGGCTGAACCTCAGCGCCAGCCAGATCGGCGCCATCACGCTCGACCGCGTCTTCGGCCCCCAGGCCCTGCGGCTCCAGTCCCTGCCTGCGACCGGCCAGCCCACCCGCGTCACCACCATGCAGGGCCACACCCTGTATGTGCGCGACGAACCCGACCGCCGCCGTCGCGTCTGGGCGGCCACGCCCGTCAGCCACACCCGCTCGCGTTCCGGTGCCGCAGCGCCGTCTGCCGCGGCAGCTGCGGCCGCCGCCCGTGGGCGCCCGCCGATGGCCCAGGACCGCCGTGACGACCGCCGCATGGTGCAGGCCCTGACGCGCGCGCTGCGCGTCCAGGCCCAGGGCATCCCGGTGCTGCTTCAGGGCGAGGCGGGCACGGGCAAGGAGGTCTTTGCCCGCACGCTGCACGCCGAGGGCGATCGCGCCACCAAGCCCTTTGTCGCCGTCAACTGCGCCTCGCTGCCCGAGGCACTCATGGAAGTCGAACTGTTCGGCCACGTCGGCGGCGCCTTCCCTGGGGCGCGCCCCGAGGGGTCACCCGGCCGCATCCGTCAGGCCGAGGGGGGCACCCTGTTTCTCGACGAGATCGGCGAGCTCGCCCCGGCGCTGCAGGTGCGGCTGCTGCGCGTGCTGCAGGACAAGCAGGTCGTGCCCGTCGGCGCCCTGCATCCCGAACCCGTCGATTTCGTTCTCGTCTGCGCCACACACCAGGCCCTGCGCGACGCCGTCTCCGCAAGCCGCTTCCGTGAAGACCTGTACTGGAGGGTCAACGGCCTCACCGTCCAGATCCCCGCGCTGCGCGAGCGTGGCGACACCGCCGACCTCATCGACGACATGCTCGCCTCCATCGCACTCGACATGAAGCGGGTGGAGCCGCCCCGCATCACCGTCGAGGTCGTCGAAGCCCTCCTGCAGCATCCCTGGCCCGGCAACCTGCGCCAACTGCACGCGGTGCTGCGCACGGCCTGCGCGCTGCTCGGCCCGCACGAAGACGAACTGCACTGGGAGCACTTCAGCGAAGACCTCTGGTATGACGTGTTCTCGCGCCCCTACCGCGACGATGCCCCCGCCGCCCCCCGCGCGGACAGCCTGCCCCCGCCGCCCCTGGCCAGCGCGGAAGAGGCCGCCGAGGTCAACCTGCGGCGACTTTCCCACAGCGCCATCGAACGCGCCATTCAGGCCTCGAACGGCAACATGTCCGAGGCCGCCCGCAAGCTGGGCATCAGCCGCAATACGCTGTACCGGCGTCTCAAACAGGTCAGTGACTGAGGGCGATCCCGGGCGGGGCGTCTGCTCGGGTTAGCATCTCGTCCATGACGAACGCCGACCCCCAAGAACTCGCCAAATTCAGCGACCTGGCCCACAAGTGGTGGGACCCTGAGAGCGAATTCCGGCCGCTGCACCAGATCAACCCGCTGCGCCTGGACTGGATCGACCAACTCGCCTCAATCAAGGGCAAGACCGTGGTGGACGTGGGCTGTGGTGGCGGCATCCTCGCTGAATCGATGGCCCGCCGTGGTGCCGAGGTGCTGGGCATCGACCTGGCCGACCGGCCCTTGAAGGTCGCCATGCTGCACGCCATGGAAGCGGGCGTGGCCAACGTGACCTACCGCGCGGTGGCCGCCGAGGCCCTCGCTGCCGAACAGCCGGGCCACTTCGACGTCGTGACCTGCATGGAGATGCTCGAACACGTGCCGGACCCGTCTGCGGTCGTGCGCGCCTGCGCGCAGATGGCCAAACCTGGCGGCTGGGTCTTCTTCTCGACGCTGAACCGCAACCCCAAGTCGTATCTGTTCGCCATCCTGGGCGCCGAATACCTGCTCAAGCTGCTGCCCAAGGGCACGCACGAGTTCTCGCGCTTCATCCGCCCGGCCGAGCTGTCGCGCTGGATCCGGGAAGCGGGCCTCGATCACCGCGAGTTCAAGGGCATGGGCTACAACCCGCTCACCCGCATCTACAGCCTCAACCAGGACACCAGCGTGAACTACCTGGTGGCCTGCCGCAAGCCGGCCGCCTGAGGCCCACGCCCATGACCGCCCTGCACGCGCACCACGCTCCCAGCCGTATCCGCTGGTCTGCCCCGCCTCAAGCAGTGCTGTTCGACCTGGATGGCACGCTGGCCGACACCGCGGGTGACCTCGTCGGTGCACTCAACCGCCTTCGTGTGCAGCGCGGCCTGCCGCCCATGCCGCTGGAAACCTTGCGCCCTTACGCCTCGGCGGGTGCACGGGGCCTCCTCGGCGCAGGCCTCGACATCCATCCGGGTCATGACGAGTTCGAGCCGCTGCGCCTGGCCTTTCTGGCTGCCTACGCACAGTGCCTGAGCGAGACCACCGTCCTGTTCGAGGGCATGGCCGAACTGCTGGACCAGCTGGAGGCGCGAGGGCTGAAATGGGGCGTGGTGACCAACAAGCCGCACCGCTTCACCGTGCCGGTGATGGACGGCCTCGGCCTCATGGCCCGCGCAGGCGTGGTCATCAGCGGCGACAGCACGGCCCACGCCAAGCCCCACCCGCTCCCCCTGCTCACCGCATGCGAGCAACTGGGCGTGCCGCCGACCCGCGCACTCTACGTCGGCGATGACCTGCGCGACATCCAGGCCGCCCAGGCAGCCGCCATGCCAAGCGCCGCCGCCCGCTGGGGCTACATCGGCCACAACGGCGACATCGCCGACTGGGGCGCCGACGTGATCGCCACCACCCCGCTCGACTTGCTGCACTTCCTCGACTGAACCGCGCCGGGCTCCACCAAGAAAAAAAGCCACCGCACTGCGGTGGCTTTCTTCATGGCGCGCTGACCGATCAGGCCGACCGGCCGTAGTTGTCCTGGAAGCGCACGATGTCGTCCTCACCGAGGTAGCTGCCAGACTGCACTTCGATGATTTCCAGCGGGATCGCGCCGGGGTTCACCAGGCGGTGCACCGTGCCCAGCGGGATGTAGGTCGATTGGTTTTCGCCCAGCAGAAGCACCTGGTCGCCGTTGGTGACCTCGGCCGTGCCGCTGACCACGATCCAGTGCTCGGCACGGTGGTGGTGCATCTGCAGGCTCAGGGAGGCCTTCGGCTTCACCATGATGCGCTTGACCTGGAAGCGCGGGCCCATGTCGATCGAGTCGTACCAGCCCCACGGGCGATGCACTCGACGGTGCAGGGTGCCTTCCGATCGGGACTGCTTCTCCAGCGTGGCGACGATCTTCTTGACGTCCTGGCTGCTGTTGCGGTCGGCCACCAGCACGGCGTCCGGCGTTTCGACCACCACCACGTTGTCGAGGCCAACTGCCGCCACCAGCCGGCTGGTGGCGTGCACCAGCGTGTTGGTGCTGCTCTGGAACAGCGCATCGCCCTGGGCCGCGTTGCCGTTCGCATCGCGCTCGCTGACCTGCCACACGGCATCCCAGGCGCCCAGATCGGACCAGCCGGCGTCCAGCGGCACCATGCGCACCTTGAAGCCGGCCTCCGGGTGGCTCGGGCACTGCTCCATCACCGCGTAGTCCACCGACTCGGACGGCACGGCCGCGAACTCGGCCTTGCCCGGGCGCACGAACTGCGCGTCGGTGCCGCGCGCGGCAAACGACGCCTGCGTGGCCGCGAGGATGTCCGGACGGAAATGCCCCAGCGCCGCGAGCCAGCGCGAGGCCCGCATCACGAACATGCCGCTGTTCCAGAAGTAGCCGCCGTCAGCCACGTAGGCCTTGGCCTTCTCCAGGTCGGGTTTCTCGACGAAGGCGTCCACACCGCGCACCCCCACCGCGTCGGCGTCACTCGTGCGGATGTAGCCAAACCCGGTCTCGGGGCGATCCGGCGTGATGCCGAGGATCACGATGTCACCCTCGGCCGCCGCACGCACGGCGGTCTGCACGGCCTGCGTGAACGCGCGCTCGTTGGTCACGGTCTGATCGGCCGGAGTGACCACCAGGATCGGGTCGGCCCCTTCGGCCGTGGCCTGCAGCGCGGCCAGCGTCACGGCTGGCGCGGTGTTGCGCCCCACGGGTTCGAGCAGCAGAGACGATGGCTCGCCCTTCAACTCGCGCAACTGATCGAGCACGAGAAAGCGGTGCTCCTCGTTGCCGACGATGCACGGCTTGCCCACCGCGATGTCATCAGCCGCAAGCGACTGCAGGCGCAGGTGGGCCTGCTGGAACAGGCTCTGCGTGCCTTGCAGCACCAGAAACTGTTTGGGGTACAGCGCGCGCGACAGCGGCCACAGGCGGGTGCCGGAGCCACCGGCCATGATGACGGGAAGCAGTGCGTGGGTCATGAGTCAGAGATGCGAGTAGGCGCCACGGCAGGTTACACGCAAGGCGCAGGAGGATGAAAGGGTCAGCCCTCGAAACCGAGGGGGTTGAGGGATTGCCAGCGCCATGAATCGGCGCACATGTCCGGCAGGCCACGGGTGGCACGCCACCCCATGGTTTCCAGCGCCGCACGGGGGTCGGCATAGCAGGCGTCGACGTCACCGGGGCGCCGCGGTGCGAACACCAGCGGGATCTCGCGGCCGGCGGCGTCGCCATAGGCGCGGGCCAGCTCCAGCACGCTGTAGCCCCGGCCGGTGCCGAGGTTGACGGTCAGCGAACGCTGTTGCTGCGCCAGGTATCGCAAGGCCGCAACGTGGCCCTCGGCCAGGTCGCAGACGTGAATGTAGTCGCGCACGCCCGTGCCATCCGGCGTGTCGTAGTCGTTGCCGAACACGTTCAGGTGGGCGCGCTTGCCCACCGCCACCTGGGCCACATAGGGCATCAGGTTGTTGGGCACGCCGCGTGGGTCTTCGCCGATCAGACCACTCGG
Organism: uncultured Aquabacterium sp.; assembly: GCF_947366995.1. GTDB lineage: Bacteria > Pseudomonadota > Gammaproteobacteria > Burkholderiales > Burkholderiaceae_C > Aquabacterium. The sequence continues at coordinate 43,857 of NZ_CANBCC010000005.1, forward strand.
ATGCGCGCCAACCGGGTTGAAGTAGCGCAGGCAGGCGATGTGCCAGCGAGGATCGCACCGCTCGAGTTCGCGCAGCAATTCCTCGCCGATCAGCTTGGTCTGTCCGTAGGGGTTGGTGGCACGCAGCGGCGCGTCTTCGGTGATGGGCAGCGACTCGGGCTTGCCATACACCGTGGCCGACGAACTGAACACGAGATCGTGTACGTCATGGCGCTTCATCGCCTGGCACACCGACAGCAGGCCGCCGATGTTGTTCTCGAAATAGTCGAGCGGCTTTTCGGTGGACTCACCCACGGCTTTCAGCGCCGCAAAGTGGACCACCGCGGAGATGCCGCCGAACCGGGCCTGCCCCAATTCAAAACACCGGTCGAGCACGGCTGCGTCGCGCACGTCGCCTTCCACGAAGGCTGGCTCTCTGCCGGACAGTTGCTGCAGCCGCGGCAGCACCCGCGCCGAGCTGTTCACCAGGCTGTCGACGCCGATGACGTCAAATCCGGCTTCCTGGAGCGCCAGCCAGGTATGAGATGCGATGTAGCCGGTCGCACCGGTCAACAGAACAGCGGGCATGGGCATCAATCGAGGGTGAAGGTGGCGGTGCAGCCGTACGCGTGACCGCTGAAGGCCCGACGAAAGAAGTCCGCGGTCTGGTCATAGCGCGACACGTTGCAACCAAGCTTCAGCGACCGCATGGCGGCGTAATCACCTGCCAGCGACAGTTCCGAGAAATGGCTGCTGCGCTGCGTGCTGCCCGCGTCCACCACCGCACCGTTGTCGAAACGCGAGGTTGCCGCACGGTTGACGTCGTACTTGGCGTACGAGTAGGCGGCCGTCAGCCCGATCTTGGCGGTCGGCTGGTAGCGCGCCGACATGTTCACCCCGGTCGTGATCGTGTTGTAGTCGAAGTTGGCGTCGAACCCGGAACCGAGGAACGACTGTCGCTGCGTGTAACGGTCACTGCCCGTCGAGCGCGACAGGCCCACGCGGTAGACGATGAGCCCCCGCGGCGTGAACTCCCAGTTCAGCGAGCCCACCCAGCTGTTGAGCTTCCGGCCGGTGATCGAGTAGCGGCTGTCACGGCGACTCAGCACTGCATCCAGGCTGCTCTGTCCCGTGGCCTGCCACCCCACCTGGAAGTCGATGTTGTTGTCGCGGACCTGCTCGTTGTTGCGATACGGATAGTCGGTTTCAACGCGCCGCAGACCTACCCCCCACTGGAGCGTGTCCGTCACGTTGTAGAGCACGCGGGCGGCCCTGGCCTGTTGATCAAGGTTGAGCGTCCGGTAGGCAGGCTCCGAGAAGGTCTGCTTGTTGTTCTCGACCGAGCCCACCAGGCTGAACCGGCCGCCCAAACCGTACTGCAATGAGGCCGAAGTGCCCGACAGCGTGCGGATGTTGCGCACCACACGCAGCTCGCCGTTGTTGTTGTTCTGGATCGGGTTGAGGCCCTGGTTGTACTGCCCGCCCAGAGACAACTTGAAATTGCGCCCGAACTCTGATGTGAACTGCCCGTCCAGCCGCTTGGTGTCATTGCGGAGGTACTCGAAGTTGCGATAGCGCTGCGCCCCCAGCGTGCCGGCGAGCCGGTAGGTCTGACGACCATAGCTCTTGCTGAACCCCCCGCCGACGGACGTCGTGCTCACGGTTTCGGACGCCTCGGCCGCATTCCGGGAGAAGTTCGAATCCTGCCGCACCGACTGGCTCAGTGTCAGAAACAGCGGCAGATCTTCGTCATTGGCGTGCGCGCCAGACGCACCCAGTGCCACAGCCGCCATCACGACGCTGCGGGCCAGGGGAAAAGCGTGCCGGTACCTCTGGGTCATGGTCACCTCGGTGTTCAGTTGAATTCGGCTCAGTAGGCGTTGCGGTCGAACACCATCACGCGAACCGTGCGGATGATGATCTGCAGGTCGAGCGCCAGCGACCAGTTGCGCAGGTACTCGAGGTCGTACTCGACCCGCGCCTGCATCTTGTCGATCGTTTCGGTTTCGCCGCGCAGCCCGTGCACCTGGGCCCAGCCCGTGATGCCCGGCTTGACCTTGTGCCGGACCATGTAGGCCTTGATCAGGCGACGGTATTCCTCGTTGTGCGCGACCGCGTGCGGGCGGGGGCCCACGATGCTCATGCGCCCTTGCAGCACGTTGATGAACTGCGGCAGTTCGTCCAGCGAGGTCTTGCGGATGAAGGCGCCGAACGGCGTGATGCGTGGGTCGCCCTTGGTTGCCTGCTTCACCACCGGACCGTTGTCCTGGGTGCGCATCGAGCGGAATTTGTAGACGATGATTTCCTCGCCGTCCAGCCCGTTGCGACGCTGCTTGAAGATGATCGGGCCCGGCGAACTCATCTTGACCCCGATCGCGAGCGCCAGCAGGATCGGCGAGATCAGCACGAGGATGATGCCGGCCAGGACGATGTCGGACACCCGCTTGACCAGTTCGTTGGTGCCCGTAAAGGGGGTCTCGCAAATGCCGACCACCGGGACCCCATTCATGTCCTGCAGGCGCCCCTGGATGATGCTGATGCCGAACACGTCGGGAACGAAGTACAGCGAGGCGGTGGTGCCCTGCACGGCCTCCAGCAGTTCCACGATGCGGGGCTGCGAGCCGAGCGGCAATGTGATGTAGACCTCGTGAATGCCGTGCGCGTAGACGTAGTTGGCCACGTCGCGCAGGCCGCCGAGCCGCATGCTGACGGCCTCGGTCAGCACGCGCGAATCGGTGCGGTCGTCGAAGTAGCCGACGAACTCGGTGGCCTGATCGGGGTGCCCCTGCAGCGCCCGCGCCACCTTGCCGCCGAGCGGGCCCGCACCCACGACAATGGCACGCCGCCGCGCATGCGGCTGGGCTGACCGGTGCTTGATCACCGCCTTGCCCAGCAACACCGCCAGCCACTGCAGCACCGGGGTCAGCACGGCCCAGACCAGCATCACCCGGAAGTCGAAGAACATCAGGCTGTTGGTGGCGTAACCGCACAGCCAAAGGATGGCGAGCATCGACACCCACGAGCCGAGGATGTCGATGGCCGCTTCCAGACGCGAATCGACAAATCGGTTACGCCCCGGGAACGTCAGCGCGAACACCAGGAGACACAAGGCCATGGCAGCCCGCTGCACGGGCTCGCCGTACCACGCCATGGTGGCCAGCAGCGACGCCACCGTGATGGAGGGCTCGAGGAAGGCCGCCACGAACGAGGTGACCGACTGCGGCGCGTTGAAGAACGTACGGTTGTAGTTGCGGTTGTTAAACATGTACGCCGGGGACTTTCCCAGGGTCGACAGGATGAAACGGAGCCGGCGGGAGGGCACCGGATCGCGTGCGCCAACGGGCGGACCCGGGTTCAGATCATTGTGGCGCAAAACCCCTGAGGCGCCGGGTGCGACCACCCTACATGGGGGCGAGTTCCGCCGGAATGTCGGCCCCCCCCTACAATCGGGGGCATGACTGCTTCCCCGCTCTCGTGGATCGGACCGCTGGCCCTGCCGCGCCTGGTCCTGCTGCTCAATCACATCGTGTCCAGCGAACCGCAAGCGGTGAGCCGCCTGCAGCCACACGCCGGGCGCACGATCGAGATTCGCTGGCGCAGCGCGGTGACAGATGCGGCCCTGCCCGGGCTGTTGAGCCGCATCGCACCGGCCGCCGACAGCTGGTTGCCGCCACCCGTGCGGCTGCAGATCACCCCCGCCGGCCTGTTCGATGCCGATGCCCCAGCCGACGTGACGGCCGGCTTGCTGATGACGGTGGCCCTCCCGGATCCCCTGACACTGGCCCGCAAGGCCCTGCGCGGTGAACGGCCCGACGTGGCGATCGAGGGCGACGCCGCGCTCGCCGAAGTCGCCTCCTGGCTGATGAACAATCTGCGCTGGGACGTCCAGGATGACGTGGCCCGCTGGATGGGCACGGCCCCCGCAGAAATGCTGCGCATGCTGGGCGGCGCCGTGAGACAGGCGCTGCAGCGCTGGCGTCCTGGCATGCCACGCTGACGGTTCCGATGCGTGCCCTGTTTCGCCCGGTCTTCATTGGCCTGATCGTCCTGCGCTACGGCCTGGACGGCCTGATGCTCGACAGCCTGCGCCGCCCGGGCCTGTCGCTGCTGGGCCGGGTGCTGGCCACCGGCCGTCGACTGAATGACCCGCGCGGTCAGCGCCTGCGCGAAGCACTGGAACGCCTTGGCCCCATCTTCGTGAAGTTCGGGCAGATGCTGTCCACGCGACGCGACCTGATTCCCGCCGATGTCGCCGACGAACTGGCGCGCCTGCAGGACCGCGTCCCGCCCTTCCCTGGCGAAGAGTCGGTCCTGCTGATCGAGAAGGCCTTGGGACGCTCCATCGCCACCGTCTTCCGCGACTTCGAGGTGCAGCCCGTGGCGAGCGCCTCGATCGCGCAGGTGCACTTCGGCGTGCTGCACGATGGCCGCGAGGTCGCGGTCAAGGTGCTGCGCCCGGGCATGCTGGCCGTGATCGACGACGACCTGGCCCTGATGCGAACCCTGGCCGGCTGGGTCGAGAAGCTCTGGGCCGATGGCAAGCGCCTCAAGCCCCGCGAGGTGGTGGCCGAGTTCGACAAGTACCTGCACGACGAGCTGGACCTGGTGCGCGAGGCGGCCAACGCGGCCCAGCTGCGCCGCAACATGCAGGGCCTCGACCTGGTGCTCGTGCCCGAGATGATCTGGGACCTGTGCACCCCCACTGTCATGGTGATGGAGCGCATGAAGGGTGTGCCCATCAGCCAGATGGCACGGCTGCGCGAGGCCGGCGTCGACATCAAGAAGCTCGCCCGCGACGGCGTGACCATTTTCTTCACCCAGGTGTTCCGCGACGGCTTCTTCCACGCCGACATGCACCCGGGCAACATCCAGGTGAGCCTGGCACCCGAAACCTTCGGGCGCTACATCGCCCTGGACTTCGGCATCATCGGCACGCTCACCGAGGTCGACAAGGACTACCTCGCACAGAACTTCATTGCCTTCTTCCACCGCGACTACAAGCGCGTGGCCGAATTGCACATCGAGAGTGGCTGGGTACCGGCCGCCACGCGGGTGGACGAACTCGAAGGCGCCGTGCGCACCGTGTGCGAGCCGTACTTCGACCGGCCGCTCAAGGAGATCTCGCTGGGCCAGGTGCTGATGCGCCTGTTCCAGATCTCGCGGCGGTTCAACGTCGAGATCCAGCCGCAACTGGTGCTGCTGCAGAAGACCCTGCTCAACGTCGAGGGCCTGGGGCGCGACCTGGACCCGGACCTCGACCTGTGGAGCACGGCAAAGCCGTTCCTGGAACGCTGGATGCACGAGCAGGTGGGCTGGCGAGGCCTGCTGCACCGCCTCAAGCGCGAGGCGCCCCGCTACGCCAAGCTGCTGCCCGAGCTGCCCCGGCTGGTTCACCATAACCTCGAGCGGGGCGACACCGCCTTGCGTCGCGACCTGATGGCCATCCTGATCGAACAGCGTCGCACCAACCGCATCCTGTCAGCCGTGCTGTGGATCGGGCTGGGCTTCGTGATGGGCCTGCTGGTGGCCCGCCTCTTGCTGCAACTGCACGGGACCGGCGCCCTGTAAGGCACAGGTTCTCCCCCCGCTCGCCGCGCCAGGCACCCTCGCGGGCACTACACTCCGCCCCCGGATCTCCACACGGCCTTACGGCCGCCCCTTGTTCTTCGGCCTGTCAGTTGAAAGGTTCTGCCGAACATGAACACGACCTTGCTCGCCTTCGTCGTCCTCTACCTCGTGGGGACGATGGCCATCGGGATGTACGCGGGCACACGCGTCAAGAACGCCACCGACTTTGCGGTGGCCGGCCACAGCCTGCCGTTGGCCATGGTGATCACCACCACCTTCGCCACCTGGTTCGGCGCCGAAACGGTGATGGGCATCCCAGCGAAGTTCGTGGAGGGCGGCCTCAATGCGGTGATCGAAGACCCGTTCGGAGCCTCGATGTGTCTGGTGCTGGTGGGGGCGTTCTTCGCCACGCGCCTGTACAGGATGAACCTGATGACGATCGGCGATTTTTACCGTGACCGCTACGGTCCCGGGGTCGAGATCTTCTGCTCCATCGCCATCATCCTCAGCTACCTCGGCTGGGTGGCCGCCCAGATCACGGCGCTCGGCCTCGTTTTCTCGGTGCTGTCCGGCGGTGCCATTGCCACATCGACTGGCATGGTGATCGGCACCGCCCTGGTGCTGGCCTATGTGCTGGTGGGCGGCATGCTGGCCGTGGCGTGGACCGACTTCGTGCAGATGATCGTGCTGGTGGTGGGCCTCTCGCTGATCGCCTACATGGCGGCCGACCAGGCTGGTGGCGCGGGTCAGGTGCTGGCTCTGGCCGAGGCGCGCGACTGGTTCCGCATCCTGCCCGAGGCCACGCCGCATGGCTGGGTGTGGTTCATTGCGGCTGCGATCACGATGATGTTCGGCTCCATTCCGCAGCAGGACGTGTTCCAGCGCGTGATGTCGGCCAAGGACGGCGCCACTGCGCGCAAGGGCGCCATCATCGGCGGCCTGGGCTACCTGGCCTTCGCCTTCGTGCCGATGTTCATCGTGGCGTCCGCCCTGATCGTCATGCCGACCGAGACCCAGGCGCTGCTCGCACACGACCCGCAACAGGTCCTGCCCACGCTGATCCTGACCAAGATGCCGCTGGTCGCGCAGATTTTCTTCTTTGGCGCCCTGGTGTCGGCGATCAAATCGACTTCGTCGGCCACGCTGCTGGCGCCATCCACCAGCTTCGTGGAAAACATCCTGAAGCACCTGCGCCCCGGCATGAGCGACCGCCAGGTGCTGCTTGCCATGCGGATCACGCTGTTCGTCTTCACGGCACTGGTGCTCACCTACGCCATCGTGATGCAGGGCACAGCCATCTACGATCTGGTGTCGGCCGCCTATCAGATCCCGCTGGTGGGGGCCTTCATTCCGCTGACCTTCGGGCTGTACTGGCAACGCGCCACCACGCAGGGCGCCTTCCTGTCGATCACCCTGGGCATCGGCACGCTTGCGTTGTTCACGCTGCACAGCGGCCTGGGAGAAGCTTTCCCGGGCCAGCTGGCCGGCCTGGGAATGGCCTTGCTCGGCATGCTGCTGGGCTCGCTGGGGCCACAACTGCTCGCCAACAAGCGCCCCCGCCCGGTGGAGGCAAGCTGAACCCCGCGTCCGATTTCGCGGGGCGCCCTGCCCCTTGAAAGCGGTGCACGATGACCCCATTTAAAATGGTGTTTTCACGGGTTAGCCCGAGGTAGTCAAGATGCCCATTTACGCCTATCGCTGCGAGTCCTGTGGCCACGCCAAGGACGTTCTGCAAAAAATCTCCGACCCGGTCTTGAGCACCTGTCCGGCCTGCGGGGCCGAGACGTTCAAGAAGCAGCTGACCGCAGCCGGCTTCCAGCTCAAGTGGTCCGGCTGGTACGTGACCGACTTCCGCGGCGGCTCCGGTGGGACCAGCGCCCCGGCCACGGCGGGCGGCGCTGCGACCGCGGCTGCAGCGCCCGCTGCTGCAGCGGCTTCTAGCGACAGCGGCAGCAGCAGCGGGGGCGACACGCCGGCCGCAGGCGGCTGCGGCAGCGCCTGCGCCTGCCATTGATCTGTCCTTGAAGGCGCTTCCGGGCATCTCGCTCGGGGCGCCCGCCGGGCAGCAAGCCCTGCTCGGGCCGTCCAGCGGGCGGCCCGCGGCCGTTTGTCGGGCATGATGCGCAGGCCCGTTTTCCACCCTCATCCGTTCCACACGTGAAGAAATACATCCTGACCGGCCTGCTCGTCTGGCTGCCGCTGACCATCACCATCTGGGTGCTGATGAGCGTCGTCGGCGCCCTCGATGGCGTGTTTGCCTGGCTGGTCGTCGCGGCTCAGACCGTGCTGCCAGAAAGCCTGCGGCCGGCGCTGCAGCAGTTGCGCGAAATTCCCGGGCTGAGCGTCATCATGGTCGTTGCAGCGCTGTTGCTGACGGGCATGGCGGTGTCGAACATGGCCGGCCAGTGGCTGGTCGACCAGTCCAACCGGCTGTTCTCCAACATCCCCATCGTCAAGAGCATCTACAGCTCGGTCAAGCAGGTGTCGGACACGCTGTTTTCCAGCAGCGGGCAGGCCTTCCGCGAAGCGGTGCTGGTGCAGTACCCCCGCGCGGGTTCCTGGACGATCGCCTTCGTGACGGGCCGCCCTTCCGGCGAAGTGGCAGACAAGCTCCCGGAAGACATGCTGACGCTGTACGTGCCGACCACCCCCAACCCCACCTCGGGCTTCATGTTGCTGGTGCCCCGCGCCGACGTGCGCGAGCTGGGCATGTCGGTCGACGAAGCCCTGAAATACATCATCTCGATGGGGGTCGTGGCGCCGCCCGCGACACCGGCCCGCCCGGCCGGCCCCACAGCGGCCTCGACCAGCGCGCCGACACGCCAATCCTGAACGACAATCGAGGGTTCGGGACGCGGTGACCGCGCCGCGCCCCACCCGATCCACCTCCGAAAGAGAACACGACAATGCGCACCACTTACTGTGGTCTGGTCAGCGAAGCGCTGATGGGCCAGACCGTGACGCTGATGGGCTGGGCCCACCGTCGCCGCGACCACGGCGGCGTGATCTTCATCGACCTGCGTGACCGTGAAGGCCTGGTGCAGGTGGTGTTCGACCCGGACCGCGCCGACTCCTTCAAGGTGGCCGAGGATGTGCGCAACGAGTTCTGCCTGAAGGTGACCGGCGTCGTGCGCGCCCGCCCGGCCGGCACCGAGAATGCCGGCCTGACCAGCGGCAAGATCGAGATCCTGGGCCACACGCTGGAGGTGCTGAACGCCTCGGTGACGCCCCCGTTCCAGATCGACGACGAGAACCTGTCGGAGACGACCCGCCTCACGCACCGGGTGCTGGACCTGCGTCGGCCCTACATGCAGAAGAACCTGATGCTGCGCTACCGCGTGGCGATGGAAGCGCGCAAGTTCCTGGACGAGCACGGCTTTGTCGACATCGAAACACCGATGCTGACCAAGTCGACGCCGGAAGGCGCCCGCGACTACCTGGTGCCCTCGCGCGTGCACGACGGCCAGTTCTTCGCGCTGCCGCAGTCGCCCCAGCTGTTCAAGCAGCTGCTGATGGTGGCCGGCTTCGACCGCTACTACCAGATCACCAAGTGCTTCCGTGACGAGGACCTGCGCGCCGACCGCCAGCCCGAATTCACGCAGATCGACATCGAGACGAGCTTCCTGACCGAGCAGGAAATCCGCGACATGTTCGAAGGCATGATCCGTCACGTCTTCATGAAGGCGCTGAACGTCGACCTGGGCGCCTACCCGGTGATGACCTACGCCGACGCCATGCACCTGTACGGCTCGGACAAGCCCGACCTGCGCGTCAAGCTGCAGTTCACGGAGCTGACCGACGTGATGGGCGACGTCGACTTCAAGGTGTTCTCGACCCCCGCCACCACCAAGGGCGGCCGCGTGGTGGCCCTGTGCGTGCCGGGCGGTGGCGCCATGTCGCGCGGCGAGATCGATGCGTACACCGAGTTCGTCAAGATCTACGGAGCAAAGGGTCTGGCCTGGATCAAGGTGAACGAGGTCGCCAAAGGCCGTGACGGCCTGCAGTCGCCCATCGTCAAGAACCTGCATGATGCGGCCATCGCCAAGATCCTGGAGCGCACCGGCGCGAAGGACGGCGACCTGATCTTCTTCGGTGCCGACAAGGCCAAGGTGGTCAACGACGCAATCGGCGCGCTGCGCCTGAAAGTGGGCCACTCGGAGTTCGGCAAGAAGGCCGGTCTGTTCGAAGACCGCTGGGCCCCGCTGTGGGTGGTCGACTTCCCGATGTTCGAGTACGACGACGAGGAAGACCGCTGGAACGCCGTGCACCACCCGTTCACCGCGCCGAAGGACGGCCATGAGGACTACATGGACACCGACCCGGGCAAGTGCATCGCCAAGGCCTACGACATGGTGCTCAACGGCTGGGAACTGGGTGGCGGCTCGATCCGTATCCACCGCGCCGAGGTGCAGTCCAAGGTGTTCAGCGCCCTGAAGATCACCGAAGAAGACGCCAAGGTGAAATTCGGCTTCCTGCTGGACGCGCTGCAGTACGGTGCGCCGCCGCACGGTGGCCTGGCCTTCGGTCTGGACCGCCTCGTGACGCTGATGACCAAGGCGGAGTCCATCCGCGACGTGATCGCCTTCCCCAAGACGCAGCGTGCCCAGTGCCTGCTGACTGGCGCCCCGTCGAACGTCGACGAGAAGCAGTTGCGCGAGTTGCACATCCGCCTGCGCAACACCATGGCGGGCCAGGCCCCTGCGGCCTGATCCCGGCGCCCCATGTGGGCTGCGGACGAGAAAGCCACCTCCGGGTGGCTTTTTTTTCATTTCGCGATGCCGGCAGCCACTTGGCGCAGCAAATCGGCCCGCCTTTGTTTTCCAAAGGTAAAGCACCCGTGTTCCAGGGGCGCGAGACCCCGCTCTCGTGTCAAAAATAGGCTACAACTGCAAACTCTCGTTCCCAGGGTTGAACAAGCTGATTTACCCTAGGATCACCCTCTACCTCTTCTCAGTTTCATGCGCGCTGTCACGTCGTGGCTGAAGTTCCTGCTGCTGGCCCACCTCACGTTCCTCGTGATGGCCGCGCACGCGTGGACTCCGACGACCGGCGCCGACCTCGCAGGGCAGCTCCCTGCGGAAGCCGCCATGGCCTCGGTGGTCTTGTCGGAACTGACCGAGACGGACAGCGCCTCTGCAGAAGAGAACCGCCTTCCTGACAGCCCGGCCAATCTCCCTTGCGGAGACGAAGACCGCGGTGAGCCCTATCCGGTGCAATCGTGCCGCTGGCCCGACGCCGTGGCGTCCGGCCGCCACCGTCCCGCGCCCGCGCTGGCCCAGCCAGGGCCCTGGCTCCGCCTGCCGTTGCGCCCGCCGCAGCACGCACTCGCAATCTGATCGCCCTTCGGGGCGAAGTGTGCGCGCGCAGGTTCCGCGGTCCGTGACGGCCCGCGCACGATTGCTTGCCGAGCAAGTTTTCAGCTCTTTCACCGCATCCGCGGTGCCCTCCTTTCATGTCTCATCCTGTCCTGTCCCCCTCCTTGATGGCGGGTCTGGTCTCGTTGTGTTTGCTGACGACGGCGACGACGCTTCGGGCACAGACTTCGCAGACGACCGATTTCCTCCTGTCTGCCGCGCCGCCCGCCACCGGCGACCGTGATGCGTCCGAGCGCGCGCAGCCGCTCACCCTCACCGAACTGATCCAGACGGTGGTGGCCCACAACACCGAGCTTCGGGCTGCCGAGCAGGCCCGCGTGGGGGCGCTGGCGGGCGTGCGGACCGCCTCGGCCTACGCGAACCCACGGGTCGAGTGGCAGACGGGTCGCAACCAGGCCCGCATGCCCGGCACCGCCGCCGGCAACGTCCAGGGTTGGGGGGTCTCGCAGCTGATCGAGAACCCGTCGGCCCGCAGTGCGCGGATCGACGCGGCAGACGCCTTTGCCCGCGGCTCCGAGCATGCGATCGCCTTGACCCGCAACGCGCTCATCAGCGAGACCCGACTGCGCGCGAGCGAATATCAACTGCGCAGGGCCGAGGCCACGGTCAGCGCAGAAAACCTCGCTCTGCTGGAGCAGGTTCGCGAACGGGTTCAGCTGCGAGTTCGCAGCGGAGAAGCCGCACGTTACGAGCTGATCAAGGCGGATGCCGAAATCGTGCACGCCCGTGAACGGCTGCAAACCGCCCGACTGCATGCAGAACAAGTGCTCATCGCACTGAATCGGCTGGCGGCGGGCAGGCTCCCGGCGCGCTGGACCCTCACGGGGTCACTGGAAGATGGCGCCCCCCGCCCCTCGCTGGCCGACCTGCAGCAACAGGCGGACGAAGCCAACCCGGAGCTTCGCGCCTTGCAGACCGAGGTCGACCGCGCGGAAGCCCAGCTCCGTGGCGCACGGGCCAGCCGCCTGCCCGGCGTGGAGGTGCGGGTGGGGCAGACGAACGAGCCGGAAGTGCGGCAATCCACCGTCGGGCTCAACCTGCAGGTGCCGTTGTTCGACCGACGGGATGGCGTTATCGGTGAAGCCGCGGCCGACCTGGAACGCCTGCGGGGACGCATGGAAGGCCGTCGTGCCGAACTGCGCCAGCAAGTCCGCCTGGCATGGCAGTCGCTTGAGATCGCCACCTTGCGTGTGCAAGCGCTGAGCGAGGGCGTCGTGAAGGACGCTGAAGCCGCCTTGAGGGTGGCCCAGGCCGCCTACCAGTTCGGCGAGCGCGGGATCCTGGACGTGCTGGACGCGCAGCGTGTGCTGCGTTCCGCACGGGCCGACCTGCTCCTGGCCCGATTCCAGGTGCAGGCCGCCAGCATCGAACTCGACACCCTGGCCGGCCGCTTCGCGACTGCGCCTACCCCACAACCCTGATTTCCACGCACCATGAAGACGCTTCATACTTTTCCTCTGACCTGGTCTGCCGCCCTGGTTTCGGTCCTGGCGCTGACGCTGTCGGCTTGTGGTGATGCCGGAAAGGATGCCGAGGCCCAGAAGCCGGCGGCAGCGGCCTCTGCCGCGTCGGCTGCCGCCGCGCAAGACCCGATGGTGGTCAACGTGCCTGCCGGCATGGTCAGTCAGTTCAAGGTCGACAAGGTGGGCCGCGCAGAGATGGCCCAGATCCTGGAAGTCAGTGGCCGCATCGAGGCCAACGAGCGCCAGGTGGCGCGCATCGGGGCGGGCGTGACAGGCCGCGTGACCCAGGTGCTGGCCGAAGTGGGCGACCGGGTGCGTCCCGGCCAGGTGCTCGCCCACGTCGCCAGCCCGGAGCTCTCCACCGCCCAGCTGAACTACCTGCGCGCCAACGCGTCGACCCAACTGGCCGAGCGCGCCGTGGAACGCGCCCGTCAGCTGATCCAGGCTGACGTCATCGGGTCGGCCGAGCTGCTCCGCCGCGAGTCGGAACTGGCCATCGCCCGTGCCGAACTGCGCGCGGCCGGCGACCAGCTCGCCCTGGTCGGCATCCCGCGTGATGCGGTGGCCAAGCTGCGTGAATCGGGCAGCCTGTTCCCGCACGCAGCCGTGCTGGCCACGCAAGCCGGTGTGGTCATCGAGCGCAAGGTGAGCCAGGGCCAGGTGGCCCAGCCGGGCGATCCATTGTTCACCGTGGCCGACCTCAACACCGTGTGGGTGGTGGGCTCGCTGCCCGAGCAGGCCGCGCGCAATGCCAAGGCCGGGCAGTCGGTCGAGATCGATGTGCCGGCCATCGGCAAGCAGTTGTCCGGTCGCGTGGTGTACGTGGCGGACACGGTGTCGCCAGAGACACGCACCGTGCCGATCCGCACGCAGGTGGACAACGCCGATCAGGCCCTGAAGCCGCAGATGCTGGCGACCATGCTGATTGCAGGTCAGGCCAGCGAGACCCTGGCGATCCCGTCCGGGGCGGTGGTGCGCGACAACGACCGCGACCATGTGTATGTGCAGACGGCCGCGAACCGGTTCCGGCTCACGCCTGTGGAACTCGGCCCGGCCAGCGGCGGGAAGCGACCCGTGCTCAAGGGCCTGAGTGAAGGCACGCCGATCGTGATCGAGGGCGCCTTCCACCTGAACAACGAGCGCAAGCGCGCCGAGCTGGAGTAAGCCCATGATTGCATCCATGATCCGGGCCGCGCTCAGCCAGCGGCTGGTGGTGGTCGTCCTGGCGCTGGTGGTGTGCGGCTTCGGCCTGCGCGCCGCCATGAAGCTGTCGGTCGACGCATTCCCTGATGTGACCAACGTGCAGGTGCAGATCGCGACCGAAGCCCCGGGCCGTTCGCCCGAGGAAATCGAGCGCTTCGTGACGGTGCCGCTCGAGATTGCGATGACCGGCCTGCCAGGCATCGTGGAGATGCGCTCGCTCAACAAGAGCGGGCTGTCCATCATCACGCTGGTGTTCACCGACACCACCGATGTCTACTTCGCGCGGCAGCTCGTCACCGAGCGGCTCATCGAGGTGTCCACCCGCATGCCGGAGGGCATCGTGCCCGTGCTGGGGCCGGTGTCGACCGGTCTGGGTGAGGTCTACCAGTACACCCTGGAGAAAGAAGACGACGGCAAGCGGGCCCTGACACCGCAGGAGCTGGCGGACCGGCGTGCCGTGCAGGACTGGGTGGTGCGACCGTTGCTGCGTTCCATCCCCGGTGTGGCCGAGATCAACTCGCAGGGCGGTTACGTGAAGCAGTACCAGGCGCTGGTGGATCCGAGCCGCCTGCGTCACTATGGTCTGTCCGTGCAGCAGATCGTGCACGCGATCGCCTCGAACAACGCGAACACGAGCGGCGGCATCCTGCCCCAGGTCACCGAGCAGTACCTGATCCGCGGCGTGGGCCTGATCCGCACGCTGGAGGACATCGGCAACATCGTCGTCAAGGAAGACGGCAGCGTGCCGGTGTACGTGAAGGACGTGGCCGAGGTGAAGATCGGCAGCGAGGTGCGTCAGGGCGCCATCATCAAGGGCGGCTACACCGAGGGCGTGTCGGGCATCGTGCTGATGATGCGGGGCGGCAATGCCAAGGAAATCGTCACGCGGGTGAAGGAACGTGTCGACGAGATCAACAGCAAGGGGATGCTCCCCGATGGCCTGAAGATCGTGCCGTACTACGACCGCACCGACCTGGTTGACGCGGCACTGTGGACGGTGGGCAAGGTGCTGATCGAGGGCATCTTCCTGGTGGTCGTGATCCTGTTCGTGTTCCTGGGGGATGTGCGCTCCAGCCTGATCGTGGTGGCCACGCTCATCATCGCGCCGCTGACCACCTTCATCCTGATGAACCGCTACGGCATTTCGGCCAACCTGATGTCGCTCGGTGGCCTGGCCATCGCGATCGGCCTGATGGTGGACGCGACCGTGGTGGTGGTGGAGAACGTGTATCACAAGCTCGGCCAGGCAGGCGACAGCATGGGCGCGCGCGTGCGGACCGTGCTGCAGGCCACGACCGAGGTGGCCACGCCGACGATCTTCGGCATCGTGATCATCATCCTGGTGTTCCTGCCGCTGATGACGCTGCAGGGCATCGAGGGCAAGATGTTCGCGCCGCTGGCCCTGACCATCGCCATGGCCCTGGCCGTGTCGCTGGCGGTGTCGCTGTTCCTGTCGCCGGTGCTGTGTTCGTACTTCCTGAAGGGCGGCGCGGACCACGACACGAAGCTGATCGCCTTCCTGAAGCGCCACTACCTGGCCCTGCTCGACGGCGCGACGCGCAGCCACCGTGTGACGCTGGCCGCCTCGGTGGCGCTGCTGTTCGGCTCGCTGGCCCTGTTCCCGCTGCTGGGCAAGTCCTTCATGCCGACCATGAAGGAGGGTGCGCTGACGCCGCAGATCAACCGCGTGCCGAGCATCTCGCTCGACGAATCGATCCGCATGGAGATGGCCGCGATGAAGACCATTTCCGAGGTGCCCGGCGTGCGCATGGTGGTGTCCAAGCTGGGTCGCGGTGAATCGCCGGCCGACCCGGCAGGGCCGAACGAGTCCGATCCGATCGTGCTGCTGGACCCGAAGTCCGAGCGCACGCAGGACGAGATCGACGAGGACATCCGCCAGCGGCTGTCGACCATCCCGGGCGTGCAGATCGTGCTGTCGCAGCCGATCTCCGAGCGCGTGGACGAGATGGTGACGGGCGTGCGCTCGCAGGTCGCCATCAAGGTGTTCGGCGATGAACTCGGCGAGCTGCGCCGAGTGTCCGAAGACGTGGCCCGCCTGCTCAAGAGCGTGGAGGGCAGCCGGGACATCCGCATCGAGCGACTGTCGGGGCAGCAGGCGCTGACGGTGGACATCGACCGCAAGGCCATTGCCCGCCACGGCATCAACGTCGCCGACGTGCAGTCGCTGATCGAGACAGCCATTGGCGGCAAGGACGTGACCACGCTGTACGAAGGTGAACGCCGCTACAGCGTGGTGGTGCGCTTCCCCGAATCGGCCCGGGGCTCGCCCGAGTCGATCGGCCGCACGCTGCTCACCGCTCAGGATGGCGCGCAGGTGCCTCTGTCGTCGCTGGCGACGATCCAGCTGGTGGACGGCCCGGCGCAGATCAGCCGCGAGGGCGGCAAGCGCCGCGTGGTGGTGGGCGCCAACGTGGAAGGCCGCGACCTGGCCGGCTTCGTGGCCGAGGTGCAGCAGCGTATGGACAAGGAGATCAAGGTCCCAGAAGGCTATTACTTCGAGTACGGCGGTCAGTTCGAGAACATGGAACGCGCCATGGAGACGCTGTCGGTGATCGTGCCGCTGACGATTGCCGCCATCTTCTTCCTGCTGTTCCTGCTGTTCAACTCGGTCAAGCTCGCCAGCCTGATCATCCTGGTGCTGCCGTTCGCCTCGGTGGGTGGCGTCATCGGCCTGTTCGTGACGGGCGAGTACCTCAGCGTGCCGGCCTCGGTGGGCTTCATCGCGCTGTGGGGCATTGCGGTGCTCAACGGCGTGGTGCTGGTCACCTGCATCCGCCGCCTGCGGGAAGACGGCATGGGCGTGGCCGAAGCCGTGCGCGAGGGCTGCGTGCAGCGCTTCCGCCCGGTGATGATGACGGCCACCGTGGCCCTGCTGGGTCTGGTGCCGTTCCTGTTCGCAACCGGGCCGGGGTCCGAGGTGCAACGCCCGCTGGCCATCGTGGTCATTGGTGGCCTGATCTCGTCCACCCTGCTCACACTGGTGGTGCTGCCCACGCTGTACCGTTGGTTCGATGAAAAGCCCACAGAGGCCTGAGCCGTCAAGGAGACCGTCATGAAGGAAATCCGCGCCATCGTGCGCCCCAACCGCCTCGACCGACTGCGCGAGGCCCTGCGTGCCATCCCGAACTTCCCGGGCGTGACCATCTTCAAGGCGGAGGGCTTCACGGCCCCCGCCGCGGTGGACAAGCGCACGGTGAAGGACGAACTGACCGACTTCACCGGCAAGCTCATGGTGTGCGTGCTGGCCAGCGACGAGATGGTCGACCCGATCCGCAACGCCATCATCGAAGCCTGCAGCACGGGCGCCATTGGCGACGGGCTGGTGTGGACCGTCGACATCGGGAACATCCACCGCATCCGGGACCGCGCACAGCTGTGACAAACTAGGCGGATGCCTGTCTCCGCCGTCCCGAAGATCCCGCAGTCGGTGCTCGTGGTGATCCACGCGCCGAACCTCGATGTGCTGCTCATCGAGCGGGCGAAGCAACCCGGCTTCTGGCAGAGCGTGACCGGGTCGCTCGACACACTGGATGAGCCCTGGCGGGAGACCGCCATCCGCGAGGTGCAGGAAGAGACCGGCATCCTCGTGGGCTCGCCTGCGGTGCCGCCCTCGGCGCTGGTGGACTGGGGCATCGAGAATGTCTATGAGATCTACCCGGTGTGGCGCCACCGCTATGCACCGGGCGTGACGCACAACACCGAACGGGTGTTCGGGCTGTGCGTGCCGCGCGAGGTGGCCGTCACGCTGGACCCCGGCGAACACACGGCCCACGTCTGGCTGCCCTGGCGCGAAGCGGCCGATCGCTGCTTCTCGCCGTCGAACGCGGAAGCCATCCTGCAACTGCCTCAACGGCAGTCCGCCCGCTGACCCGCCGGAGCTCCACTGTGCTCAACCCGCTCAACTCGACCCACCTGCCCCCGTCCAGCCTGGGCGAAGGCGGCCTGCGTGTGGCCACCTACAACATCCACAAGGGCGTGCGAGGCCTGGGCCCCGGCAAGCGCCTGGAGATCCACAACCTGACCCTGGCAGTCGAGGCGCTGGATGCCGACATCGTGTGCCTGCAGGAGGTGCGGCGCTTCAACCATGCCGAAGCGCGCCGGTTCTCGCACACCCGCTTCGGGTCGGGCGCCTGGCCCGACCAACCCCAGGCCGAGTACCTCGCCCCCGACGGTTATGAGGTGGCCTACCGCACCAACGCCGTCACCCGCCAGGGCGAGCACGGCAACGCACTGCTGGCGCGCTGGCCCATCGGCGACATCGGGCACCACGACGTGTCGGACCACCGCTTCGAGCAGCGTGGGCTGTTGCACGTGCCGGTGCAGTGGCGGGGCATCGAGGTGCATGTGGTCGTGGTGCACCTGGGCCTGATCCACGCCAGCCGTGTGCGGCAGGCCGAGCAGGTGGCCGAGCTGGTGGCCGGGCGCATTCCGGCCGGCGCTCCGGTGGTGGTGGCCGGCGACTTCAACGACTGGAACGAAAAGCTCGACGACATCCTGCATGGCGTGGGCCTGCAGCGGGCCGGGCGCGATCGTGAGCCCCGCGTGGCGACCTACCCGTCCGTGGTGCCCGTGCTGGCCCTGGACCGCGTCTACACGCGCGGCATGCGCTGCCTGTCGGTGATGGTGCCGCGTGGCCAGACCTGGGCGCGGTTGTCCGACCACCTGCCCTTGGTCGCCGAGCTCGAACTGGCGGACTGACGCCCGATGCCGCCCGTCCACGACCAGGCACTGGAGCGGCTGGCCTGGTATGCGCAGCGCCGGCCGGTCTTCACAGGCGGCAATGCCGTGCAACTGCTGCGCGGCGGCGAGACCCTGTTCCCGGCCCTGCGTGAAGCGATCGATGCGGCGCGCCAGCAGGTCTGGGTGGCGTGCTACATGGTGTCGCCCCTGGGGCGCAGTGGCCAGGTGCTGGCCGCCCTGATGCGTGCGGCGCGCCGCGGTGTTCAGGTCCACATGGTGGTCGATGCAGTGGGCTCCAACCTCGCGCCTCACACCTTGTGGCAAGAGCTGAAAGCGGCCGGCGTGCAGCTGACCCAGTTCCGCCCGCTGCACCGCGTCTGGGGGCTGAGCGATCCGGGCGCCTGGCGCCGCATGCACATGAAGCTGTTTGCGGTGGACGACTCACACGCCTTTGTGGGTGGCATCAACCTGATTGACGATCGCTACGATGGGCACCACGGGTGGCAGCACACGCCGCGGCTGGACTATGCACTGGCCGTGCAGGGACCTGCGGTGATCCCGATCCAGCACACGGCCATGGCGATGTGGACGCGCGCCCGGTTTGGCCGGGACTGGCGTGACGAACTGCTGCAATGGGCGCAGGGCCCCGGCCGCGTGGCCCGCTTGCGGCAGCTGTGGCAGGACGCCCGGTTGCGTTTGCGCCCGAGCGAGCAGGGGCGACTGGCCCACGCGGCCACCCGACAGGAGCCCGTGCGCTGCGCCTTCGTGATGCGCGACAACCTGCGCCAGCGGCGCACCATCGAGCGCGCCGCCCTGCAGGCCATCCACCAGGCCCGCGAGCGCATCGACCTGGTCACGCCCTACTTCTACCCGCGCAAGGCCTTCCGGCTGGCGCTGAGCCAGGCGGCCGCACGCGGCGTGACGGTGCGACTGCTGTTGCAGGGCCGGCCGGATTTCCGGATCGCGGCCGTGGCCGCGCAGGTGCTGTACGCCGAGTTGCAGGCACACGGCGTGCACATCCACGAGTACCAGCCTGCCTTCCTGCACGCCAAGGTGCTGTGCGTGGACGGCGTGTGGGCCACGGTCGGCTCGTCCAACCTCGACCCGCTGTCGCTGGTGCTCAACCTGGAGGCCAATCTCATCGTGCGCGACCGCGCCTTCGTCAGCCACCTGTCGGCCGAGCTCGCCCGGGACTTCGCGCTGAGCCGCGAGGTCCCGGCCTGGCCCGATCACGACCCGGGATGGCACGGGCGGCTGCGCCGGCGCGCGGTGGCCTGGCTGGCGCAGGCCTATCTGCGGCTTTCCGGTGCCACCGGCCGGTACTGAGCCGAAGACGCGAGGCCGCCATGCCGATGCCGCCCCCTCTTCCCTCTGCCGCCGCTGCGGGCGACCTGGTTGTGCGGCGCCCCGAGGGGCTGTACTGCCCGCCGGGCGACTTCTACATCGACCCGTGGCGGGCCGTGCCACGCGCCATCATCACGCACGCCCATGCCGACCATGCGCGGGGCGGCCATGGCGCCTACCTGTGCGCCGCGCCGGGCGAAGGGGTGTTGCGCGCACGGTTGGGCGACATCCGCCTGCAGACGCTGGCGTACGGACAGACGATCCACGTGCAGGGCGTGACGGTCTCGCTGCACCCGGCCGGGCATGTACTGGGCTCGGCGCAGGTTCGCCTGGCCTGGCGCGGGCAGGTCTGGGTGGTGTCGGGTGATTACAAAACCGAGCCCGACCGCACGTGCGCGCCCTTCGAACAGGTGCGATGCCACTGCTTCATCACCGAATCGACCTTCGGGCTGCCGATCTACCGCTGGCGCCCCTCGGCCGAAGTGTTTGCCGAGATCAATGCGTGGTGGCAGGGCAATGTCGCGGCCGGCCGCCCTTCCCTGCTGCTGGGCTACAGCTTCGGCAAGGCCCAGCGGCTGCTGGCCGGGCTGGATCCCTCCATCGGCCCCATCGTCGTGCACAGCGCAGTGGAGCCGCTCAACGAAGCCTACCGGGCCGAGGGCGTGGCGCTGCCGCCGACCCTGCGGTTCAGCGAGGTGAAGGACAAGGCCCTGTGGCGCCAGGCCGTGGTGGTGGCACCGCCCAGCGCCGCACGCGGGCCGATGTCGCGCACGCTGAGCGGTGCCTCGGATGCGATGGCATCGGGGTGGATGCAACTGCGGGGCGCACGCCGACGGGCTGGCCTGGACCGCGGCTTCGTGCTGTCGGACCATGCCGACTGGCCGGGCCTCGTGGGTGCCATCGGGGCCACCGGGGCCGAGCGGGTCATCGTCACCCACGGGCAGGAAGCGGTGCTGGTGCGCTGGCTGCAGGAGCAGGGCCTCGACGCGAGCTCGATGGAAACCGATTACGGCGACGAAGCCGCCAACGACACGACCGACGCGGTGGCACCGGCAGCCGAAGCACCTGCGCCCAGCGACCAGCAGGCCCCGTAGCGCGGCGCGCGGGGCCATTGCGCGGCCTGTACGGGCGGCTGCGGCTGCTCGAGTTGCCAGCGGCGCGCCAGCATCCAGCCCGCGTGCGCCACCACCAGCCGAGGTGCGCCCGACGAAACGGCATCGGCCGGCTGCGATGCAACAGGCCACTGAGCCGCCCGGGTCAGCACCGCGCGCAAGGCTTCGCCTCCACCGGGCGCATGGTCGGCGAAATCGGCACACCAGGCGTCCACCTCAGCCCACGGAATGGCGGACCAGGGTTGGCCGTCCCAGGTGCCGAAGCCGGCTTCGATCAGCGCGTCGTCGACCACATGGCGCCAGCCCCAACGGCGCAGCACCCGCCCAACGGCCGCGCAGCGCTGCAGCGACGAGGTGTAGACGACCGGCGGCCAGCCGTGGTGACGCGCGGCCCGGCGAATCCGATGGGCCAGGCGACGCGCCTTGCGCCGGTCGACAGGCAGGTCGGTGTGGCCGATGCAACAGCCTTCCGCGCCGTGCGGGCGGGGGTGGCGCCAGGCCACCACCCAGGCATGCAGCGGCGCCGTCATGTCACCGGGTGCACGACGGTGAGCCAGGCGAGCAGCCCGGCCACCTCGGCCAGTTGCTGGCTGGCGCCCAGCGTGTCACCCGTGTAACCGCCCAGCCGCCGGCGGAACCAGTGCCAGCAGAAGCCCAGCACCAGCGCCATGGCCAGCAGGCTGCGGGCCAGCGCGGTGCCAAGCGTGCCCGTGGGCCAGGCGGCATCCCACAGATTGAGCCAAAGGGCCAGCGCCACCAGCGCCGTGCTGATCACGGCCCCGATCACCGTCGCGCGGTCGACCTGCAGCGCCAGGGGTTTGGCCTTGGCGTGTTCGAGGTCGCCGGCGTAGCGCAGCACGGTCATCAGCAGCACGGGCACAAGGCGCGAAGCCGCATGGCACCACACCAGCGCCATCATCGACCACGCCAGCAGCACGGTGCGGATGTGGCTGGTATCGGCACTGCCCAGTTCGGTGTGCAGCGGCGTGACGAGCGCCGACAGTACCGTGGCCTTGAGCCACAGCAGGCCGATGAGGCCCAGCGCGCCGTAGCTGCCCAGGCGCGAATCCTTCATGATGACCAGCGCGCGATCACGGTCGACCGCGCCGCCGAGCGCATCGCAGGTGTCGGCCCAACCGTCCTCATGGAAGCCGCCGGTAAGCCACACCGTGAAGGTCATGCTGAGCACCACGGCCACCGCCGGCGGCCACCAGCCGATGGCCACCGCCAGCACCAGCGCCCCGGCCAGGCCGACCAGTGCGCCCACCAGCGGGAAGTAGCGCAGACAGGTCTGCAACCACGCGGGCTCGAAGCCGACCCACGCGGGCGTGGGCACGCGGGTGAGGAACTGCAGCGCCACGAAGAACAGGCGCAACTGGTGGACGAGGGCTTTCATGCGGACCAGGGTGTGGCGGAGCTCACATCATGCGGCAGGCGCGACGTCGTCCGCCTGACTGACACCGGCCGAGTCGAAGCTCGCCATCTCGCACAGGATGCGGCAGGCAGACTCCAGCAGTGGCCAGGCCAGCGCCGCGCCCGAGCCTTCGCCCAGGCGCAGGCCGAGCTTGAGCAAGGCCTGCACACCCATGTGGGCCAGCATGTCGGCGTGACCGCTCTCGTCGGACTGGTGCGCAAACACGCAGCGTTGCAGGACGCGCGGCTGCAGGGCCCGGGCCACCAGCACGGCGCTGCTGGCAATGAAGCCATCGACCACGATGACACGGTGGAGCGCTGCCGCTTCGAGCACCGCGCCACACATTGCGGCGATCTCGAAGCCACCCACGGCGGCCAGCACCGCAAGCGGCTCCTGAACATCGGCATGGCGCTTCAGCGCGGCTTCGAGCACGGCCAGCTTGCGTGCGACGCCGGCTTCGTCCAGGCCCGTGCCACGGCCTACGCAGCGGGTCAGCGGCAGGCCGGTCAGCTTCGCCATCAGCAACGCGGCGGCCGAGGTGTTGCCGATGCCCATCTCACCGAGCAACAGCGTGTTGCCCGGCAGGCTGCGCACGACCTCCGCACCCGCTTGCATCGCGGCTTCGCACTGCGCGGCCGTCATGGCGGGCCCCTGGGTGCTGTCGGCCGTGCCGGGCGCGACCTTGCGCACCAGCAGGCCGGGGCGCGGCGCGATGTCGCGGGCCACGCCGGCGTCGACCACGGTGAGCGCCAGGCCATGTTGGCGGGCCAGTACGCTGACGGCCGCGCCACCGGCGAGGAAGTTCTCCACCATCTGCCAGGTCACGTCGCTGGGAAAGGCCGACACGCCGCGGGCGGCCAGGCCATGGTCGGCGGCAAAGACCACCATCTGGGGCTGCACCAGGCGGGGCTGTTCGCTGTGCAGCACCAGGCCGATCTGGCGGGCCAGTGCTTCGAGCTGCCCCAGCGAGCCCAGCGGCTTGGTCTTGTGGTCAAGCAAGTGTTGCAGGCGGGTTGCCAGCGCGGGCTGGGCGAGATCGGCAATGGCGTCGAGGCGGGTGAGGATCATGGAATGAGCCAAAGAGAAAGGAAGGGCTGCGCGGTTCAGCGGGCGTCGAGCAGGCGGCGCAAGGCGCCGGGCGCCATGTGGTGATCGATGAAATCGGCGAGGCCATCCATCACGTGGTCGAGCACCGGTGCATCCTGCCCCAACAGCGCGCGCATTGCGGTGGCATCTTCGAACAGGCCGTGCAGGTACAGACCGAGCACGGGGCCCTGTTGCCAGCCGAGGGCCTGGCCGCGTGGGTCGTGCAGCACGGCGGTGGTCGGGCCGCTTGCCTGCGTCAGGCGGGTGCGGCCATGGTGGATCTCGTAGCCGTGCACGGTGAGGCCTTGCAGCGCCGACCACGGCCCGGACTTGACCGCATCCGCCACGAAATGCGCGGGGGTCTCGCTGAGCAGCTTGCGGTGGTCGAAGGTGGTGTCCAGGTCCAGCAGGCCCAGGCCGGGCTCGCGGGCCACGGGCTCGCCCTCGATGCCATCGGGGTCGCACACGGCCGCCCCGAGCATCTGCAGGCCACCGCAGATACCGAGCACACGCCGGCCGGCGCGCGCATGGGCCACGATGGCGTCGGCCAGGCCCTGTGTGCGCAGCCAGCGCAGGTCGGCCCGGGTGTGCTTGGAGCCGGGCAGGATGACCCAGTCGACGCCGTCCAGGTCACGCGGATGCCGCGCCCAGCTGAGGCGCACGCCGGGGGCGCCGCGCAGGGGCTGGAACTCGTCGAGGTTGCTGAGCCGCGGATAGGCCACCACGGCCACGCGTTGCACGCCCGGCACGCCGGCGCCTGAGGGCGCATCATCGAACACGCCATCCTCTTCGGGCAGGCCATGGCCGCGCCACATGGGCAGCACACCCACGGTCGGCACGCCTGTGAGGGCCTGCAGTTGCTCGGGGCCCGGCGCGAGCAGCGACGCATCCCCGCGGAAGCGGTTGAGCACGAAGCCCCGGATCAGCGCGCGCTCGTCCGCCGGCAGCAGCTGGTGTGTGCCATACAGGTGGGCGAACGCGCCGCCCCGATCGATGTCGGTGACCAGCAGGCAGGCCGCATCGGCATGGCGGGCGGTGCGCATGTTGACGTAATCGCTGCTGTGCAGGTTGATCTCGGCCGGCGAGCCCGCGCCTTCGATCACCACCACGTCGTGGGACGCACGCAGCGCATCGAGCGCCTGCCGGGCGTGCGGCCACAGGGCCTCGCTGCGCTCGCGCCACGGGATGGCACGCAGGTCGTCGCGCACCTCGCCCATCACGATGACCTGGCTGCCGGTGTCATGCTCGGGTTTGAGCAACACCGGGTTCATGCGCACATCCGGCACGGTGCGGGCGGCCAACGCCTGGAAGTACTGCGCGCTGCCGATCTCGCCCGGGGCGCCCCGCAGGCCGGGCACCACGCGCGCGTTGTTGCTCATGTTCTGCGCCTTGAAGGGTGCCACCTTCAGCCCCTGGCGGGCATACCAGCGGCACAGCGCGGTCGCCAGCCAGCTCTTGCCGGCGCCACTGGTGGTGCCCAGCACCATCACGGTCCTGGCAGTCATGCCGGTCGGTCCTTGTCCACGCCGCGATGGCTGTCGGGCTGGGTCGGGCGCCAGCTGGCCAGCGCATCGCGCAGCACCCGCTGCGCCACGGGCGCCTGGACGCTGAGCCGGAACACGCCGGGCAGGCCGAAGCCGGTGGCATCGCGCAGCCGGATGCCGCGTGCGCGCAGCCCTGTATTCAGCTGCGCAGACCAGTCCTGCCCCGCCTCTTCGGTGGCGCGGTGATGCAACCACGGCGGCGTGGCGAGAAAGAACGGCGTGTCGGACGGCGCGCAATGCCAGCCCCGCTCGATCAGCATGGCCTTCTGCATCGCCGCCCATTCGGCCAGCGTCAGGCGGGCATCGGCCAGCCAGCTCTGCACCGGCTCGGTGTGCCAGGCATGCAGCAGGGCCACGCCCTCGGCCGACAGCACCCAGCTCGGCGCCAGCACGGCCACCGACTGGACCACCCCCGCCTGCCATGAGGACGTGGCGAGGCCGGCCGGCAGCCCGGGCGCCTGCATCGCCCCGGCGCGCACGCCCGTCACGCCGAGTGCCTTGTTGGGCGACCACAGCTGCCAGAAACGCGATGCGCAGCGCGTGACGACCGGGTCTTCCCCCCGCAGGCGCAGCGGTGTGTAGGCCCGGTCCAGCGCCACGATGAGGGGCGCGCCCGCATCGAGCGCGGCCACCAGGGCGTGCACCGTTTCGGCCGCCAGACTGGCCCCGGTCGGGTTGTTCGGATCACACAGCCAGCACAGCGCCGGCTCGCCCAGCTGGGCCGCCCGCTGCGCTGCCTCGAACAGCGCTCCCTCGTCACGCCAGCCCCACACTGTCATGCCCAGGGCTTCGGCCGCGGCGCGGTAGTCGCCATAGCCCGGCTCGGGCACCCACACCCGACGCACGCCCTGAAGCGAAGCCGCCAGCGTGAGCCGGCGAATGGCTTCCGAGCTGCCTGCCGTGATGTGGACCTCATCACGCTCGCACATCCATTGCGCAGCAAGGTGGGCCCGCAGCGCGGCATACGCCGGATCCGGGTAGCGGCGCCGGTCCGCCGTCTGCAATGCCAGCACCAGCGCATCCGGCAGCGGCAGCGGATTGGCGTTGGTCGAAAAATCCCAGTGAATCGCCGGCCCGGCGTCCGGCCCGCCGTGCTCCACGGTCCCATCAGACATGCGTGTATCCCTCGTACAACCCGTATCCCATCGTCAGCAGTGCCGCGGTCAGAACCACGGCCCTGCCGGCCCAGCGCAGGGCCTGCGGGGTGTCCTGCGCCAGAAGCGGGCGCCCCTGGACGTGGAGCGTGTAGACACCCGGCTTGCCGAGCCTCACGCCGAGCAGCAGCGCCATGGCCCCCATCGGCCAGCCACCGTTGGGCGATGGCGTGCGCACGGCCTCGGCGCGCAAGGCTCGCCAGTCCGGCCAGCGCCACGCAGCCAGGTACAGCATCAGCGCCGTCAGGCGCGCCGGCACCCACGACAGCACATCGTCGGCCCGCGCGGCCCACTGCCCCATCCAGCGCCGGTGGTCGCGATAGCCCCACATGGCATCGGCGGTGTTCGCGAAACGGTACAGGGCCGCACCCGGCAGGCCGGCCACCAGAAACCAGCACAGCGGCGCCACCACCGAGTCGTTCAGGTTCTCGGCCAGCGACTCGATCGCACTTTCACGGACCTCGGTCTCGCTCAGTAGGGCCGTGTCCCGACTCACCAGCCAGCCCAGCCGGGATCGCCCGGCCTCCAGTGACTGGCTCAAGGCGTGATCCACCGCATCCACCTCGTCGCGCAACATCCGCCACGCGAGCAAGGGCTTGAGCAGCACCCCCAGCAGGGCTCCGCGCAGCACTGCCTGTTCAAGCGGCGCGTCGTCCGCCGTCAGCGCCACCACGCCGATGTCGAGTGCCAGTGCCACCGCCAGCACCAGCACGGCCCCGAGCCACCAGGCCAGCGCCCCGCCCAACCGCGCCGTGGCAGTCGGCAAGGCACACAGGCGCGGGCCCAGTGCCCCCAGATAACGCCCCATGGCGACCACCGGGTGCGCCCACGCCGGCGGCTCGCCCCACGCGCGGTCGATGGCCAGCGCCACGCCGAGGGCGGTCGCCAGCGTCACGGTGCCTGGCAAAGCGGCAAGGCCCTCCATCTGCAACTCAGTCCTCGATGCCGCGCTGGGCCGGCACGCCCGCGTCGTAGTGGTGCTTGACCAACTTCATCTCGGTCACGGTGTCGGCCACGTCCACCAACTCCTGGGGGGCGCCGCGGCCGGTCAGCACGACGTTGACGTGAGAGGGGCGGCTCGTCAGCACATCGACCACGGCCTGCAGGTCCAGCCAGCCGTAGCGGATCGGGTAGGTGATCTCGTCGAGCACGACCAAGAAGTGCTCGCCAGCCTGGATGGTGGCGGCTGCCCGGGCCCAGCCGTCGCGGGCGAGTTGCGCCGAGTGCTCAAGGTCCTTGCTCTTCCAGCTGAAGCCGTCGCCCAGGCCCTCGATGGGCACACCGAGCCGCTCGAACACGCGGTGCTCGCCAAAGCGCGCCGAGGGCACCTTCATGAACTGGTAGATCTTGACGGCCTTGCCACGGCCGTGGGCGCGCAGGGCCAGGCCAAAGGCGGCTGTGCTCTTGCCCTTGCCATCGCCGGTGTGGATGAGGACCAGGCCGCGGCGGTCGCCGTCGGGCTTCTCGACCTGACGGTCGACCGGGGGGTTTTCAATCTGCATGAGGGACCTCGGGGATCAGGGTTGAAACAGGGCCGCAACGGCTGCCGGGTTCGAGGGGAAGTAGAGGTGAAGAAAGGACGCAAACAGGCGCCCGTTCCGGTACACCGGCTCGGGCCGACCATGGTGCCGCTGCGCGGTGGTGTGCAACACAACCGGTTCGTCGCCCGAAACCGCCGCGTGGTGAAAGGTATGTCCGCGCACGGTACCCTCCGGCAGGGCCAGCGCATGCAGCCCGAGGTTCACGAGGCGGGCCTGCATGGCCCCTTCGCCCCGCAACAGGCCCCACATCGGCGCGCGCTGCCCCTCGGCATCGCACAGGGCGTCGAGCAGCGCCAGCATGCCACCGCATTCCGCCACAATGGGCCGGCCCTCGGCATGGTGGTGGCGCACGGCCTCGCGCATGGCGTGGTGACCAGCCAGGCGGCTCAGGTGCAGTTCGGGATACCCGCCCGGCAGGTAGAGGGCGTCCACGGCGGGCGGTGTCTCGTCGTGCAACGGCGAGAACATCACCACATGGGCGCCCAGCGCGCGCAGCACGGCGAGGTTGGCCGGATACAGGAAGGCAAAGGCTTCGTCCTGCGCCACGCCGATGCGCACACCGCTCAAGGGCCGGTCGTCTGGCAGGCGGGCCTCGGGTGGCACCTCGGGTGGCGATCTAAAGGTCACCGGCGCGGGCATCGCGGGATGGAGCGCACTCAGCGCCTGCGCCGCGCGGTCGAGGCGCGCATCCAGGTCGGCCACTTCGTCGGCCTGCATCAGGCCCAGGTGGCGTGATGGCAACCCAATGGCCTCATCACGGGGCAGCCCGCCAAACCATGTCATGCCCGCGGGCAGGCTTTCGCGCAGCATCTGCGCATGGCCTGCACTGGCCACGCGGTTGGCCAGCACCCCTGCCATTTGCAAAGCGGGGCGGTAGGCGGCCAGGCCGAGGGCCAGCGCACCGAAGGTCTGCGCCATGGCACCCGCGTCGATCACCGCCAGCACGGGCAGGCCCAGCTGCGTCGCGAGGTCCGCGGACGACGGGGTGCCATCATGCAGGCCCATGACCCCTTCCACCAGGATGACGTCCGCATCCTGGGCCGCCTCCCACAGCAGCTGCCGGCAATGGGCTTCGCCACCCATCCACAGATCGAGCTGCTGCACAGGCAGGCCGCAGGCGCGCGACAGGATCATCGGGTCCAGAAAATCCGGGCCGGTCTTGAACACGCGCACACGCCGACCCTGCTGCACATGCCAGCGCGCGAGGGCGGCCGTGGCCGTCGTCTTCCCCTGGCCGGAAGCCGGGGCGCTGATGAGGAGTGCGGGGCACTGAACGGAAGTGAGGGCGCTCACGTCATGATCCTTGATGCCGCCCACTGACGGGCAGCGCCACCCAGTGGCCGTCCACCTGCACCAGCCGCACACGCTGATCGAACACTGCGCACAGCGACTGCTGCGCATCCGGGCTGCAAGCCGCGCCATGGTGCCGCACGCGGCCATCGGCCATCACGATCAACTCGTCGGCCTGCAGCGCCATGTTGAGTTCATGCAGCACGCTCACCACGGTCACGCCCTGCCCGCGCAGTGCCTGCACAGTGTCCAGCCAGTCGGCCTGGTGTGGCGGGTCCAGGTGGGCCAGGGGCTCGTCCATCAACAGCACCGGCGCACGCACGGCCAGCGCCCGGGCCAGCAGCACCCGTTGCCGCTCACCACCCGACAACTCGCCCATGCGCCGTGCGCGCCAGGCCCAGCACTGCGTCTGCTGCATGGCGGCCTGCACCGCGAGGTGGTCGGCGGCGTCGGGTGCAGCCAGCCATGCCTGATATGGCAGGCGCCCCAGCATCACCACGTCCTGCGCGCGCAGGTCTTCCCCACCCGACTCCGCCTGTCCGAGCCACGCCAGCCTGCGTGCACGCTCGGCAGCAGGCCAGGCCGACAGCGGGCGGCCATGCAGCATGACCTCGCCCGTCACAGGCACCAGCCCGGCCAGGGCTCGCAGCAGCGTCGACTTGCCCGCGCCATTAGGGCCCACCACCGCGATCCAGCGGCCGGCGTGCAGGGCCACATCGACCTCGTGCAACACCGGCACACGCCCCAGTTGCACGCGTTCAAGGCGGGCCTGCAGCACCGGGGTCACGCGGACGCCTCCATGCGATGCATGCGCCACAGCAGGTAGATGCCGCCCAGCACCGCGGTCAACACCCCCACGGGCAGCTCCTGAGGCGCGATCACCAGTCGTGCCACGGTATCGGCTGCAAGCAGCAGCAGACCACCTGCCAGCGCAGACAGCATCAACACCGCGCCCTGGGTACCTGGCACCCGCCCCCGCACCAGGTGCGGCGCCACCAGCCCCACGAACGAAATGAGGCCCGCCTGTGCCACTGCCGTGCCGGTGGCCAGTGCCATCGCGCCCACCAGCCACACCCGCACCGCCCCCATGCGCACGCCGAGGCTGCGCGCTGTGGCATCGCCCAGGCTCAGGGCGTCAAGCGCACGCGCGCCGCCCCAGGCCACACACAGGGTCAGCGCGCACACCGGCGCCATCACCTGCACGGCCGACCAGCCCAGAAAGCCCGTGGTGCCCAGCATGAAGGCCTGCATGGCGCGCATGATGTCCGGCACCAGCAGCATGGTGAGCGCGCTGCACGCGCCGAGCACCACCCCGACGACCACGCCCGCCAGCAGCAGGCGCAGCGTGTGCTGCACGCCTCGCGCCAAAGTGAGGGTCAGCAGCACGGCCAGCACCGAGCCCGCAAACGCCGCCCCCGTCAACCCGAGTCGCACGGCCCAGCCCGTGGCCGCGGGCCCCACGCCCAGCGCGGCCAGGCAGGCCGCCACACCCAGGGCCGCCCCGGATGAGCTGCCCAACAGGTAGGGATCGGCCAGCGGGTTGCGAAAAAGGCCCTGCGCCACCGCACCTGCCAGCCCCAACAGCGCACCGGCCAGCCACGCCCCCACGCCGCGTGGCGCGCGGATGTCCCACAGGATCTGACGGACGAGCGCGTCATCCTCCGCGCCGAACGGCACGGACCACCCGGTGCTGCCCGCCATCAGGCTCACACCCAACAGCGCCACCGTCAGCCCCACCAGCATCCCGCCCCAGCGCCACGCACTCACCGCGCGCTCCCGACAGGCGGCGTCATGCGTTGCAGGCAGGCCGCCATGATGCGCGCCGCCTCGCCCATGCGTGGGCCTGGCCGCGACAGCACATCGCCCTGCTCCGCTGAGAACGTGCAGATCCGACCGTGCTGCACCGCCTGGATGCGCGACCAGCCAGGCCGCGCGGGCAAGGCCGCCGCATTGCGGGCCGAGACCATGATGAGCAGCGGATCACCGCGCACCACGAACTCCGGGTTGAGCTTCGGGAACGGGCCCAGCGATTCGGGCACGATGTTCTTCAGCCCCAGGCGCGCCAGCGTGTGGCCGATGAAGGAGGCGGTGCCCGCCGCATAGGGCGCGCTGTCCACCTCGTAGTACACGCGCTGCCCGCGCCAGCCGGCCGGCACCGTGCTGGCCGCCTGATCGATCTCCCCTTCAAGGCGGGCCCACAAGCGCTCTCCGGCTGCAGGTTGCCCCAGCAACTGCGCGAGCTTGCCCGCCACACGGCGCACGTCGTCGTGGGTGCGCGGCTCCAGCGCCACCACCCGGATGCCGAGCGCCTCCAGGCGGTCCGTCACGCGGGCCGACAGCGCCAGCAACACCACATCCGGCCGCAAGGCCACGATCTGCTCGAGGTTGGCGTCGTCCAGCCCTCCGGCCTTGGGCAGGGACTTCACCGAGGCAGGGTGATTGGAATAGCGGTCCGTGCCCACCAGCCGGGCGCACTGCCCGAGCTCGCACACAGTTTCCGTCAGCGAGGGCAACAGGCTCACGATGCGCTGCGGGGGCGCTGACCACACCGTGCGCGCACCGCGGTCGTCCACCAGCGTGAAGTCGGCCGCGCGCGCCAGCGACCCCACGCACGCGACAGCAAGCAGCATCGTGGCGACAAAGCTCATGCGTTGAGCCTGTGACTCCCTCCCACCACGAACGCGCCACGCCGCCATCACGTTTCCTCGATCACGGGCCGCGTCCACGGCTGTCCCGCGACCATCAGGGTGACGTCACTGCAGCAGCGTGCCACCGCCTGGTTCAGCCTGCCGAGTTCGTCGACGAAGTCCCGCACCTCGCGAGACAAGGGAACGATGCCCCATCCCACTTCATTGGACACGAACACCACGGGCGACGCGAGCTGAGGCAACAGGGCCTGCAGGGCGTCACACTCGGCGCGCCACGCGTCGAGATCGGGCGCCCCGGACGCCGGCATCAACCAGTTGGTGAGCCACAGCGTCAGACAGTCCACAACCATGAGTCGGCCTGGCTTCGCCTCGTCTTGCAGCGCCTTGCACAAGGCACGCGGCGCCTCCACGGTGTCGAAGCCTGCTGGCCGCTCAAGGCGATGCCGCGCGATGCGTTCCCGCATCTCGTCATCCCAGGCTTCTGCCGTGGCCACCACCGTGACACGGTGGGCCGGGTCGGCCGCCAGCCAGCGGTGCGCCAGCCGCTCGGCATGGCGCGACTTGCCGCTGCGCTGTCCACCCACAACGAGGTGATGAGATGACATGAGCAACCTCTCGTGAAAATGGCGGGCTGTCAGCGGGATCCGGGCGTGTAGGCCAGCGTCAGGAACACCTGCGCACCGGCCTGGTTGTAGCCCCAGACCTTCTCGTAGGTCCGATCGCCGAGGTTGTCGGCACGCAGGCTCAACTTCCAATCCGGATGGACTCGCCATGCCACGGAAGCGCCCCAGAGCGCGTAACCCGGCAAGTGATCCCGCACAAAGCTCGCATTGGTGTCAACCGCACCGTCGCTGCCTTTGAGGGACACCTCGTACTTCACTACACTGCGATCAAGGCCCACCCGGATGGTGCCGAAACGGTCGGCTCGCCTCACCAGCTTGCTCCCGTCGGCCTCATTGTGCGCATCCAGCCAGTCGAGGCTGCCCACACCGTACAGCTGACCGATCCCGGTCTGCGTGGCGGTCTGGTAAGACAGCGTCCAGCCGCTCAAGCTTACCCGCTTGATGTTGCTGGCCGAGGTCGGGCTGATCAGGATGAAGTCCCGGATGCGGTTGTCGTAGCGCGTCAGCCGGGCAGCGTGCTCTCCGGCCTCCCACGCCAGGCTGAGCTCCTTGTTCAGCCCGCGTTGGGGCTGCAGATCTGGCGTGCCGTAACCGGGCCAGTAAAGCTGGTTGAACGATGGCGCCACAAAGCTGGTGCCTACGGCCCCGCCAAGGCGCCAGGCCTCACCCAGGTGAGCGCCATACCCGATTGACCCGGTGTCCTGCGTACCGAACTGCGAGTTGCGATCGCGCCGCGCACTCAGTTGCCAGTCGTGCGCCCCCCGGTGACCCGAAAGCCCGAGCACCAGACCATCGATCCGCCGCTGCGTCACTGGAAACTGCTTCGTGGAGTTCTCGATGGACTGTCGCAGACTCTCCACGGCGACCAGCGCGGTTCCCAGCGGCGTGCCGATCTGGTTTTCCCAGATCAGTTGCTGCTGCGCCGTGGCGATGCGCCCGAGATAGCTGCTCTTGTTCGCGACGGTTGTGTCAGAGACGTCCAGCGTGTGGCTGGCCTGCACGCTGGACTTCCACCCCGGCGCCAGCTGACCCAGCAGTTTGATGCCCGCCACCTGCGTGGTCAGCTCGGCTCGGGTGTCCTTTGAAACCCCGGACGCGGCCACACCGTCGTCGTACCGGCTCACCCCATCGGAGCGCAGGAGATTGCCCTCGATACGCCACCCCTTGCTCAATCCGAGGCCGAGGTTGGCGCTCAGGGACTGCTGCCGGAAGCCATCACGGTCCGCGTTGTACGAACTGGCACCGACGCGAGGATTGGTCGCGCTGAACCCCGCTGTGCCGACTGTCTGCGCCCGCACGCTGTAAGTCAGCTGGTCGGCACCGCCCGATACGCCGACAGAAAGACCGTGATAGCGGTCCGAGCCCAGCGTGGCGCTGCCTGTGACAAGCGGCTTGCCGGCGGCTTCCCTGCGCGTGAAGATCTGCACCACACCCGAGGCCGCATCCGCGCCATACAGCGATGCCAGCGCACCGCGCACAATCTCGATCCGTTCGATCTGGTCAAGCGGAATGTTGTCGATGGAGGGAGCGCCCGTGGTCGCCGATCCGTAGCGGACGCCATCGATCAGCACGATGGACTGCTTGGCATCTCCGCCGCGGATGAACACGCTGCTGTTCTTCCCCAGCCCCCCGTTGGATGCCGACTGGATCCCCGGGCTGCCCGACAGGAGGTCGGCCAGGCTACGGCCTGCCGAAGCGGCGATCTGGTCGCGCTCGATCACCGTCACATCGGCGGACAGGTTGCTGATGCGGGTCGGGCTGCGCGTGGCGGTGACCACCACCTGCTCGACATGGTCGGCGTCGGCCGCCCGCACCCCGAACGGCGCAACGAGGACAAAACCACACGCCACAGCCAAAGCCGAGCGCACCCCGGGTGCACGCGGCACCGAGTTCAGGAAAGACATGAAAAGATCAACAGGACAGAAGCCCCAGCCAGCGTCCCCGCAGGCCCCGGGCGGAATGGCCAGCCGCACACGCGGTGCACGGCTGTCCCCCTGTTGGCCGGTATCCGGGCTGGGCGATGCGACCTGTGCGGCCTTCCCAGGCAAGCGCCCAGTGGCAGAGAACACAAGCGGGGTTCGCGGCAGTTGCCTGACGAACCCGATCGCCGACCGTTGCGGGGGCAGCGCAGGTCGGGCCGACATCGGAGATGTCTGAGCCTTCCTGCTTCCCGTTTAACTGCGCCGGAGAGAACCCCGGCACGAGCACCAACGCGGCCGATTGTAAGGTAAGCCCCCTACAATGCCTGCTGGGCCTGTGCACCGGGCCACCACCCACCCGCGGGCTCCCGCCATGTCCAGAATCGACGAACTCACGGAACGCATCGAGCGCCTTCTGCTGCGCCACGAGGAACTGCGTCGCACCAACGCGCTGCTCGAGCAGCAACTGGCTGTCACGCTTCAAGAGCGCGACTCGCTGCGTGCCCGCCTGTCGGCCGCCCGCGCCCGCATCGACGCCCTGATCGACCGCCTGCCGCAGGCACCGACCGACGCGGCAGAATCCCACACGCCCTCCTCCTCGTCCGAGGCCTGAACGCATGAAGCAGATTGAAGTCTCGATCATGGGGCAGAGCTATCTGCTCGGCTGCCCGGACGGCGGCGAAGAACGCCTGCGACAGGCCGTGACCCAGGTCGACCGCGAGATGTGCGCCATCCGCGACAGCGGCAAGCTCAAGGCCCGCGAGCGCATCGCCGTGCTGGCGGCGCTGAACCTTGCCTATGTGCTGACCGACCGGCCCGCTGCCCCCGCGGTCGCGCCGGCTTCTGGCGAGGGCGCGGCGCCTCAGGCCGCGGGGTTGCCTCCCCCCGAGTACATCGACAACCTGATTCAGCGCCTCGACCACGCGCTCGACAACGACGGTCACCTCATCTGAAACGGGCTGTCAAGCATCGTGCGATGAAACCCCGTGCCGTGGTGCTTTTGCACGGGCGCATGCGGCGGCAACGCTTAGAATGAAATCGTTCGTCGCGTTCGTGGTTGCTTTTATTTCCTTGAACCGATGCTCTTGGAGCCAGGGCTTGGAACATTGCAGCGCAGGTGTGATCGTCTCGCGTCAGATGAACCCGAAGTGCTGCTGACCTCGCCCACCTGAATCCCCCTGGGTTCAGGAATGCGGCAACCAGTCTGCGACGGACCCTTACATCACAACGGCCAGTCACCTCTCGGTGAACTGGCCGTTTTCTTAGGCGCGGTGCGGTGCCGCACACGACCGCCCGGCGGCTCAGGTGACCGGCACGAACTGGATGCTCGCCAGCGCGATGCGATTGCCACCCTTCTCGCGTGCGCTGGACAGCGCGCGGTCAGCGCTGCGCATCAGTTCGTCGACCACGCCGGCGGTGTGCGGGAAGCTCGAGATGCCCAGCGACACGGTGAAGGGAATCTGCTGGCCGTTGTAGGCCACGATGTGCTGCGCACACTGGCGCCGCAACTGTTCCATGCGGGAATGTGCCGTGGCGAGCCCGAC
This sequence comes from uncultured Aquabacterium sp., assembly GCF_947366995.1. GTDB lineage: Bacteria > Pseudomonadota > Gammaproteobacteria > Burkholderiales > Burkholderiaceae_C > Aquabacterium. The sequence continues at coordinate 79,365 of NZ_CANBCC010000005.1, forward strand.
GCCCGACAGCAGCACGATGAAACGGTCCCCGCCCAGTCGGCACGGCGAATCCATTGCACGGGTGCCGGCGCGCAGCAGCCGGCCGAGGGACTCGACCACGCGCTCGCAGGCTTCTGCCCCATGCAGGCGCAGGATCTCTTCGAGGTTGTCGATGGCCACGGCCACCAGCGCGAACTCGCGTTGCTCGCGGCTTGACAGGTCGGCCTCGCGGCGCAGCTGCTCTTCGAAGTGGGCGCGGTGATACAGGCCCGAGACGGAGTCGCGCACCTGGTTGTCCTGCACATCGCGGCGCAGGGCGTCATTGGCCTTCTGCTGCTCTTCGAGCTGGGCCAGCGCGGTCTGCAGTTGCGCGTCCTTGCGGCGCTGCTCGGTCAGGTCTTGCCACACGGACAGCAGGCGGGGCCCCTGCGGGGTGGAGGCAATCTGCCGCCAGGCCACGAAGTCGCGGCGCTCACCGCCCAACTCCAGCCGGTGCTCGGCCCGTACGCCTGCGGTCTGGGCCACGGCCTGTTGATCGGCGGCCCGCAAGGCCACGGCCTGCCCCGCATCGAACAACTCGGCGTCTGCGGCCCCCACCCATTGCTGACCGGGCTGGAGCAGCAGCCGCGCGGCCGCTTCGTTGGCCCGCTCGTAGCGGCCCGAGGTCGGGTCCTTGATCAGCGCCCCATGACCCATCTGGTCCAGGGCCTGGAACAGGGCGTCGACGAGGTCGCCACCGGTCCTCTCTCCGGTTGCTGGGGAATCGGCCATGGTGTGTTGCAGGGGAGAAGTCGTTATTGGAATGAACGGGCGCCAGGCGGCACGCCATGGACGGGGGGTCCGGGCGAATGTTCGCCGAAAAGGACCCGCGACGCCGCCCTTCAAACATGGGATGAAAGGCGACTTTACCCCTCCCTCGCGGTATTTTTCACACTCCGCAGGACGGGGGTGTCCGCAGATTACAACCGTGCTCAAGCCCTTGGGGCGACCAGGGGCTGGGTCAGAATCGTGGCTTTGGCCTTTGTCTTCTATGAACACCCACATCTGCCTGCTGGGGTGCGGCCTCATGGGCGCGCCCATGGCCCGCCGTCTGCTTGCCGCGGGATATCCCCTGACCGTCTGGAACCGCACGCGCCTCAAGGCCGACGCACTGGTCGAGGCGGGCGCGCAGGTCGCCGACACGCCGGCCGAAGCCGCGGCCCGGGCCGACATCGTGATCACGATGCTGGAGCATGGCGGGGTGGTGCAGAGCGTGCTGTTCGACGGGCCCGATGCGGCCGTGCACGGCCTGCGCGCCGGCGCCCTGGTGATCGACATGAGCTCGATCCTGCCCGAGCAGGCGCAGGCCCATGCCTCACGCCTGGTGGTGGCGGGCGCGGCCGCGCTTGATGCGCCCGTGTCAGGTGGCACGCTGGGCGCCGAGGCCGGCACGCTGGCGATCATGGCCGGTGGCGATGAGGCGGCCTTCGCACGCGCCCGGCCCGTGCTGGAGGCCATGGGCCGGCCGGTGCACGTGGGGCCGGCCGGGTCCGGCCAGTTGGCCAAGCTGGCGAACCAGATGATCGTGGGCATCACCATCGGCGCCGTGGCCGAAGCGCTGCTGCTAGCGGAACGCGGGGGCGCCGATCCGGCCAAGGTGAGAGAAGCCATGCGCGGGGGCTTCGCCGACAGCCGCATTCTGGAGGTGCATGGCCAGCGCATGGTGGAGGGCGACTTCGCCAAGCGCGGGTCGATGGCGATCCAGCTCAAGGACCTCAACAACGCGCTGCACGCGGGTGCCCGGCTGGGTTTCGAAGGACCGATCACCCGCCTGCTGGCCACGCTGTACCAGCAGGGGGTGGACCATGGGCTGGCCGAGCTGGACCAGTCGGCCCTGTTCAAAGAACTGCAGGCACGCCAGCAGTCGGGCGGCGCCTGATGGCGACCCCTGAGGTTTTTGCTAGACTTTGCAGCACGGGCCGATAGCTCAGCTGGGAGAGCGCCGCGTTCGCAATGCGGAGGTCGGGAGTTCGATCCTCCTTCGGTCCACCATCTCGTGCACCATCCTTGAAGATCAGGCGGCGTAGCGGGCACCACGAGGACCTCACCCTCGCATCGTCAGCGTAGGGGTCGACTCAGGTAACTCGAGCCCGCGAGGCCGAACCGCCAGGGCACGGCCACCGCCTTCGAGATGCCGATGCGGGCGCCGCTGCCGATGGGATGGAGTTGGTCCGCCATGAGCAGCTCGAACGGCGGCGCGTCCAGCGGCAGCCCGTTCATGCCGCCATGCACCGCGAGGGCCTGGCACAGGCGCCCGGGGCCGGCACACAGCAGATGGGCTTCCTGCAGCCCACGGCGATCGCGCATGGTGTCCACCCCCCGCTCGGGCAGGATCGCCCGGATGAGGACGGCCGCACCGTGGCCGGCCGGACCGCACACGAAGTTCAGACACCAGTGGAGGCCATAGGTGCGGTACACGTAAGCCCGCCCGGGCTCGCCGAACATGGCCGCGTTGCGCAAGGTGGGGCCGTTGAAGCTGTGAGACGCGGGATCGTCCGCCTCGTAGGCCTCGGTTTCGATGATCAGGCCGCCCACGCCGTCGATCCTCAGCGTGGTGCCGATGAGGGCGTACGCCACGTCGGGCGCGGCCGCCGAGAAATCGATGCCAGCCAGGTGCATGAGCAAAGCGCGCTTGGGGAGGATGGGCTGGGCACAAGGTAGCGCGAGTCACCGCTCACGGTGATGACCATGACGGTCAGGAGGTTACGACCTCGCGATTTCGCCATCCAAGTGGATGGCATCAACATGAGCCCGTGCCTGCCCTCACCCCTTCCGCCGCAGCCTCTCGCCCTTCCGACGAGAAGATCACCATCAATGTCGGCCTGGTGGATCTTGGCCAGATCGATCTGCTCGTTCAGGAAGGCTTCTATGCCAACCGGACCGACCTGATTCGCACGGCGATCCGCAACCAGCTGGCGGTACACGCCGAGGTGGTCAGGCAGGCGGTGGCCAGGCGAACGCTCGTGCTCGGCATCCATCACTTCGGCGTGGCGCAACTGCAGGCCGTGCAGGCCGCTGGCGAAAAGCTCGAGATCCGCGTGCTGGGCCTGGCTGTGATCGCCCCCGATGTGACGCCCGAACTCGCCCTCGCGGCGATCGACTCTGTGACCGTTCTGGGTGCGCTGCAGGCCAGCGCCCCGGTCAAGCAGGCGCTGTCCAGCCGCATGCGCTGAAGTGTCCTCCCCTCCTTCCTGCGAAAGCACCTCATGAATCCCTTGTTTCAGAAACTGATGGGCCAGGCGGCCCGCCTCACCAGCCGGGGCGATCTGCAACGCGCCACGGCGGCCATCCAGGAGGCCCTCGGCGCCGCGGCCTTTCGCGCGCCTGGCCAACGCGCCGCGCACGACGCATCGGCCAACGACGCTGTGATCGACGTCCAGGCGCGCGAAGTACCGGCGTCTGCCAAGCCGGTGGCCACGGCAACGGCCGCTTCGCGCAGCCCGGCACGCCCACCAGAGGCCGCACCCGCGGTGCCTGCCGAGGGGGAGGTGCTTCGCGGCACCTACGCCGGCTCAACCGGCCAACGCGACTGGCGACTGTATGTGCCGCCCGGAGACACCGCGGCGCCGCGGCCGCTGGTGGTGATGCTGCATGGCTGCACGCAGGACCCCGACGACTTCGCGGCCGGCACGGCGATGGACGAGGCCGCGCGCGCGCAGGGCTTCTACGTGCTGTATCCCGCGCAGGCCCAGAGCGCGAATCCCCAGCGCTGCTGGAACTGGTTCAAGCACAATCACCAGCAACGCGGCAAGGGCGAGCCGGCCTTGCTGGCCGGCATGACGCACGATGTGATGGCCCGACACGCCATCGATCCGCGCCGGGTCTATGTGGCCGGCCTGTCTGCCGGCGGCGCGATGGCCGCCATTCTGGGTGAGGCCTACCCCGATCTGTATGCGGCCGTCGGCGTGCATTCCGGTCTGGCGGCGGGCGCAGCCGACGACCTGCCTTCGGCGCTCGCCGCCATGAAGGGCGATGCGGCGAACGGCCCGTTGTCGCATGGCCTGGCGGACCTGCCGGGTCTGGAGACCTTCGCCCAAGGCCTTGCACCGAAAAAGAAGCGCGCGCCCCGGGCCGCCGGCCGGCGCACGCCCACCATCGTCTTCCACGGCGACCGGGACAAGACCGTGCACCCGGTCAATGGGGAGCACATTGTGGCCGCCTGCACCCAGCCCGCTGCCAACGACGAGGCCGCGTGCACCTCGGAGGAATGCGTGCGCAGCCCCAACGGCCGCGCGTACACGCGGCGGCTGCACGCGGATGCCGCAGGCCGCCCGCTGGCCGAGCACTGGGTCGTGCACGGCGCTGGGCACGCGTGGTCCGGCGGCAGTGCGCGGGGGTCGTACACCGATGCGGGCGGCCCGGATGCCAGCACCGAGATGCTGCGGTTCTTCTCGGGGCACGCCCTGCCGGAGCGGTAACGCTCAGTGCTTGTGCGTGCCGTGGGCGCCGTGCCCGGCATGGTCGTGGCCGTGGTCATGCACGTGCTGTGCCGCCGGCGCGGCATACGGTGTGAAGCGGGCCTGGGCGGCAGGCAAGCCCTTCGGGGTCACCGACACGATCGCCTTCAGTGTGGCCCCCGGCTGGTAGGCCCCCTCGCCCTTGAGCAGGTTGTCGCCCGCCGGCACGAGCTTCACCTGCGTCTTCCTGCCCTGTGCCAGCAGCGTCACGGTGCCCGAGGCGCCCGCGCTCGGCACGGCGTTGCCGCCATGGTCGGTCAGGTAGACGGCGACCGGCAGCGCGGCACCCCTGGCGTCCATCGGCGCCAGCACCAGTTCGTAGTGCAATGAACCGGCCGCACGCAGCTGGCCGCCATGCGGCGCCTTCATGCGATCCAGCGTGGCATCGTCATGGGCCAAAGCGGCTTGGGCCGCCAGCAGCATCGAGGCGGCCAGCAGGCACGAACGAATCAGTGAAGTCATGGTCATGGTCCTTTCTCTCTCAGGTTCAGGAAGTCAGAAACGTTCGCCCGTGCGGACTTCCACCAGACGGCGCGTGGCCGCCTCACCCCAGCGGCGGTACATCACCGGGGTCAACAGGGTGTCGAGCAGGGTCGAGCTGATGAGTCCGCCGAAGATGACCACCGCCACCGGGTGCAGCACCTCCTTGCCCGGGGCATCGGCCGCCAGCAGCAGCGGCACCAGCGCAAAGGCGGCCACCAGTGCGGTCATGAGCACCGGCGTGAGGCGTTCGAGCGAACCGCGCACCACCATCGCATCCCCGAAGCGCTCGCCTTCGTATGCGCACAGGTTGATGTAGTGGCTGATCTTGAGGATGCCGTTGCGGGTCGCGATGCCGGCCAGGGTCACGAAGCCCACAAGCGCGGCCACCGACAGCGGCTGCCCCGCCACGGCCAGCGCGATGACGCTGCCCACCAGCGCCAGCGGGATGTTCCCCATGATGATGAGTGCCAGCACCGTGGAGCGATAGCGCCCGTACAGCACGATGAACACGAGCGTCAGCGACACCGAGGCCAGCAAGGCGATGAGCCGCGCCGCCTGTTCCTGCGCCTGGAACTGCCCCTCGAGCGCCGTGAAGTAGCCCGTGGGCAGCGCGGTGTCGGCCACGGTGCGGCGGATGTCGGCCACCACATCCGACAGCGCGCGCCCTTCGGCGTTGGCCGACAGCACGATGCGACGGCGCCCGTTCTCGCGGCCGATCTGGTTGGGGCCGTCGCCCTCTTCCACCGACGCCAGCCGGGACAGCGGCACCGGCCCGCGCGGCGTGGGCACCAGCAACTGGCGCAGGGCCTCCGGCTCACGCGCCGCATCCGACAGCCGCACCACCAGGTCGATGCGGCGCGGGCCATCGATCACCTGAGTGATGCGCTCGCCTTCGATGAGCTGCTGCAAGCTGCGCAGCACCGCACCGGGCGCCACCCCGTACTGCGCCACCGCGTCGTAGTCCAGCCGGATCTTGAGCTGCGGGATCAGCACCTGCTTCTCGATCTGGAGGTCGGCCACACCCGGCACCGCGGCCAGCCGGGCTCGCAGTTGCTCGGCCGTGGCACGCAGGGTATCGAGGTCATCGCCATAGACCTTGAGCGCGATCTGCGCCCGTACACCCGACAGCAGGTGATCCAGCCGATGCGAGATCGGCTGACCGATGCTCACCGACGCCGGCAGCACCGCCAGCCGCGCGCGCAGGTCTTCGATGACGGCCTCGCGCGGGCGATCGGACGGCCTCAGGTCGACGTCCATCTCGGTGTAGTGCACGCCCTCGGCATGCTCGTCGAGCTCGGCCCGGCCAGTGCGACGGCCCACCTTGTGCACCTCCGGCACCTGCCTGGCCATCTGTTCGGCCAGCGCCGCAATGCGGGCCGACTCCTCGAGTGAGGTGCCGGGGTTGAGCAGCACGTTGACCGTCAGCGTGCCCTCGTTGAACGGCGGCAGAAAGCTGCGCGGAAACTGCGTTGCCGCCAGCGCCGCGAGCGCCACCGCCGCCACGGCCACGCCGAGCAGCGCCCTCGCGTGCCGGAACGACCAACCCAACAGGCGCGTGTCCCAGACCTTGAGGCGCCGCACCAGCGGGCTGTCGCCATGGTCCAGCCGCTTGAGCCGCGGCAGCAGCCAGTAGCACAGCACCGGCGTGACGGTGGTGGCCACCAGCATGCTGGCCAGGATGGACACGATGTAGGCCACGCCCAGCGGCGTGAACAGCCTCCCTTCGATGCCCGGCAACGCGAACAGGGGGATGAAGACGAGCACCACGATCAGGGTCGCGTACACGACGCCCGATCGCACCTCGCGGGAGGCATCGGCCACCACCTCCATGATGGGTCGTGGCTCGGCCAGCGCGCGGTTCTCCTTCAGCCGCCGCAGCACGTTCTCCACGTCCACCACGGCGTCGTCGACCAGCTCGCCGATCGCGATGGCCAGGCCACCCAGCGTCATCGTGTTGATCGACAGGTCGAACCAGCGGAACACCACGGCCGTGGTCAGCAGCGAGAGCGGAATGGCCGTCAGCGAGATCAGCGTGGTGCGCATGTTCAGCAGGAAGGCGAACAGCACGATGCCGACCATGATGGCGCCATCCCGCAGGGCCTCGACCACGTTGCCGATGGACCGCTCGATGAAATCGGCCTGACGGAACAGGAAGGCTGGGGCATCGATGCCGGCGGGGCGGCTGCGTGCCAGCTCCTCCATGGCGCGCTCGACCTCGCGGGTGAGCTTCACGCTGTCGGCCGTGGGCTGCTTCTGCACCGACATGATGACCGCCGGACGGCCGTTGTAGCCACCATCACCGCGGCGCACGGCGGGCGCCTCCAGCACCCGCGCCACCTGCTGCAGCAGCACCGGCTGGCCATTGCGCACCGCCACCACAAGCTTGCGCAGGTGGTTGATATCGGTGGTGCGCCCGAGCTGGCGGATCAGCCATTCGCGGCCTTGTGCCTCCAGAAAGCCGCCACTGGTGTTGCTGCCGAAATCCTGCAGCGCGCGCTCGACCTCGTCGCGCTCGACGCCCAGCGCCTGCAACTGCACGGGGTCGATCTCGACACGGAACTGCCGCACCTGCCCGCCGATCGTGATGACCTGCGCCACACCGGGCAGTGTCAGCAGGCGCGGGCGCACCACCGTGTCGGCGTAATCACGCACGACCATCGGGCTGACCTGGCCCGGATCGGCGGGCAGCGCCAGCAGCAGCACCTCGCCCATGATGGACGAGATGGGCCCGAGTTGGGGCAGCACGCCGGGCGGCAGGTTCTCGCGCACGAGGTTGAGCCGTTCGTTGACCAACTGGCGGTTGCGCAGGATGTCGGTGCCCCAGTCGAACTCGACGTAGACCACCGACAGGCCCACGCCCGACGTGGAGCGCACGCGGGTCACGCCCGGCATGCCGTTCATGCTGGCCTCGATCGGGAAGGTCACCAGTTGCTCGACCTCTTCGGGCGCCATGCCGCCGGCCTCGGTCATCAGCGTCACGGTGGGCTTGTTCAGGTCGGGAAACACATCGACCGGCATGCGCTGCACGCTGAAGGTCCCGTAGACGATCAGCAGCAGCGCCATGCCGGCGACGACCAGCCGCTGGCGCAGGCTCAGGTGGATGAGGAAATCGAACATGCGGACTCCTCAGCGCACCTGGGACAGCAGGCTCGCGCCCTGGGTGACGATGCGGTCGCCGGCAGCCAGCCCCTGGCGGATCGCCACGTCGCGGGCACCGAGCGGCTCGTGCTGAACCGGGCGCGGCACGAAGCGCTCGGGCTCGGTGTGCACCCACACGATGGTGCGGCCGGCGCTGTCGCGCGTCAGGGCCGAGGCCGGCAGGGCCACCCCCTCGCCCGCGGCCTGGCGGCGCACCATCACGCGCACGGGCTGGCCCACCGACAGCGGCTGTCCGGCATCCGTCACCCTGAAGCGCATGGGCACCGCCTGACCCTGCAGCTGCCGCCCGGTGGGCAGCGCGACCAGGGCGATGGCCCGCCCACCCGCCTCGCCTTCGGCAGACGCGATCTGGCCCGCCAGGCTCAGGTCATAAGCCGGCGCCTCGACCACCAGGCGTGCGGGATCGAGCACCTCGAACAGCAGCGCCTGGGCATCGACGACCTCGCCTGCCACGACAGAGACGGCACCGATGATGCCGTCGACCGGAGCACGCAAAGGCAGCCGTGCATCCAGGCTGGCTTCAATGGCGCGCAGACGCTGGCGGGCCGCCTGCGCCTCGATGCCGGCGGCCTCGATGTCCTTGGCCGGCACGGAGCCGTCCAGCTGTGCCAGGCGGGCCGCGCGGCGCTCGGCGAGCGCCACCTGCGCGGCCAACTCGGCACGCGCGCCCTGCCGATCACCACGTTCCAGTGCGGTGGCTGTGGGCACCAGCCATGCCAGCAACTCACCGCGGCGCACGCGCTGTCCGGGCGCCGGAAAGCCCTTGCCGGCCGGCTCGATCGTGCCGCCCTGTACGGCCTGCACCCGCCCGCCGGCGGCCGCATCCGGCACGACACGGCCATGCAAGGTGACGGTGCCTGCCAGCGGGCCAGGCTGCACGGCCTGCGTGCGCAGTGACCACTGCCGTTGCACCGGCTTGGGCACGAAGACGCTGCCATCCGGTTGCCGCCGGGCCGGCTCGCGGGCGGCCACGCCGTTCGGCACGGTGGCCTGCGCTGTCGCCGGGGTGTCGTGGGCGTGGTCTTCACCACCATGGGCCCACGCAGGGGCGGTCAGGCTCAGGGACACCACCAGGGCGCCCACAAGCACGGGAAGAATCTTTCGGTCCATGTGTCAGCTCCCGGTGTTCACGTTTGGCGATGCGGCCAAACGCCGGCGGTTCAGCGCGCGCAGCGCCGTGGCCGCCAAGGCGCCGAACACAGCCCCGGCCAGCACCCACAAGGCGGTCGTCCACCCGCTCGCCGCTTCCGGGTGGTCGTGGTCGCTGTGATCGTGGTCCGCAGCGGCGGGCGCCTCCGGCACGTCGAGTTCGGCCGTCAGCAAGTCCTCGGTGTCACCCGACTGAACCGACACGGTCAGAGGGTGGTGCCCGGGCTTCGGCGCTTGGGCGAGCTTCAGGTCGTACACGCCTGGTTCGCTCTCGGCAGCCACGGCCGTGGCGCCGAGGCCCTCCACCTCCACGCGCGCGCCCGCCAGAGGCACGTTGGTCGCCGCCTGGTCGAGGTACACGCGCAGGCGCCCGGGCTCGAGCACCGCCACGAATTCCACCTCGTCGGTGCGGGTCACCGCGCGGGGCAGCACACCCGGCAATGTGGCCGGCGTGGCAGCCTCGTCACCATGGTCTTCGCCGCCATGCGCCCATGCAGGGCCCACGGCGCCGATGCAGGTCAAGGCGAGCAGCGCCGCCATCGCGGGACGCCGCACGCGCTCACACAGAAAGGACATCAGGGGGTGAGGCATCTTGTTCAGGGTCATGGCAGCCTCCCGAGGGCATGCTGAAGTTGGTCTTGGGCCGCATCGAGCGCCCGGCGCTGACGGCGCAGTTCGCGGTCGGCGTCGAACGCCCCGGCCCGCGCCCGCAGCAGCGTGGCCAGGTCGACCTCGCCCAGTGAAAAGGCCTTGCGCAGCAGCCGCTCGCTGTCGGCAGCCAGTTCGGCTCGCTCGCGGGCCAGGCCGAGCCGCGTGCGTGCGGTGGCCAGGGCCTCGCGCGCCTCGGTGAGGGCCGCGTGGAGTCGCGCCGTGAGCTGCGCCATCCGCGCATCGGCCTCAATCCATTCCGCCCGCGCGCCGGCGCTCGCCCGCAGGGTGCGCGGTGTGGAGCCGAGGGGCACGCTCACGCGCACCCCCACGGTGTTGTCGAAGGACTCGGTGGTGTCACGCCGCTCGCGCACCACGCGCACCGCCACTTCCGGGGCCTCGCGCGCCGCCGCGGCAGCCACGTCCACGCGGGCCTCGGCCACCGCTGTCTCCAGCTGTGCGGCCTGCAACGCGGGGTGCGCGTCCACGGTTACCTCTTCCGTCTGGGCCGACGGCCACGTGGCACTGGGTACCTGGGCCGCCATCGGCAGCCCGGTCAGGGCCTGCCACCGCCCTTCGGCGGCCCGCAGAGCCTGCCGCGCTTCCGCCAGTTCGCTGCGGGCAGCCAGCCACTCGGCCGAGGCCGCATGCGCGTCCACCCGGGCGAGCTCACCAGCACGATGGCGGCGCTCCACATCCTGCTGCAAGGCCTCGGCGGCTTCCACCCGGCCCTGCAGCACGGCGACCTGGTCCTGCGCGCTCAGCACGGTCCACCAGGCTGTCCGCACGGCTTCCGCCACCAGCAGTTTCTGCGCGGCGGCTTCCGCCTCCAGCTGCGCCTGGCTGCGCTCGGCCAACGTGCGACCGGCTCCCCGCTGACCCGGCCACCACAGCGGCACGCTCAGCTCGGCTTCCCACTCCTGGCGCGGGGCACGCGTGCCCGCACGGTCGCTCAGCCGCCCGAGGCTGGCGGTCGGCGGGGATGACACCCACGCGCCCGCCACCGACAGGTCGGCCTGCTGCTCGGTCTGGCGGGTGGCCAGGGCCTGGGCCCAGGGATGGCGCTGCCACGCGGCTTCAACGCCCTGGCGCAGCAGCAGCGGGCCGGCGGCTTCGGCGGGCCACGCATTGCGAGCCACCGTGACAGCCGGCTCGGCGCCCGCGGGCGACGCGGCCAGCACCGGCCGCGCGAGCAGCACGGCCGCACTGGACAGGGCACACGCGCACCCCGTCAAAAAAACAGATGATTTCATGGGCTTCCTCGAAAGCGTCTCAAGCGCAAACGGCGAGGAAGCGGTGGGCGCACCAACCGACCCGGGCAGCGCCCAGGTTCAACAGTCAGGGTCGGGCACGCGGGAAGACACCCCGGCCACCGCTTCAGGCGGCGCGGGCGATCGGCGGACGGTGCAGCGGCTCGGTCAGGGCCGAGCGGAACGACTTGGCCAGGCCAGGCACCAGCAGGTCGCGCGCGGTGAGCGCAGCGGTCTGCACGTCCAGCACACGGGCGAAGGGCACCAGGTGCGATCCCATGCAATGCAGCAGGCCGTCACAATCGGCCTGATCGGACGCTTGCCCTGAACTGCCACTGTCTGACGGATGCAAGCCGGCGTGCGGGCAAGGCTCACCGTGCAGACTGAAGGCGGCCGCACCACCGTGGTCGGCGTGGTGGGCCATCACCGCGTGGTGTCCGTGGTGGGCATCGTGCCCCCCCTCGCCATGACCCGCCCCTGTCTGCGCCGATGCAGCAGGCAGCAACCCGCATGTCGGTGCGGCAAAAGCCAGCAACGACTGCAGGGGCAGCAGGCACATCAGGAAGATCGCGAGAAAGCGACGCACAGGGCTTGTCAGGATGCGGTGAATGGGTTCATTGTAGAACGCCAGAAGCCCCCGCGCATGCCGCCGAACACTGCCCCGCCCCAATTGCTGGATCTGGATGCCCTGCTGGCCCCATGGCCCGCCGGGCCGGGCGCGTTGCTGCAGGTGCTGCGTGAGGTGCAGGCGCGCCTTCACCACGTCCCCGAGTGGGTCGTCGATGCGCTCGCGCACCGCTGGAGCATGGGTCACGCCGCCATTCGCAGCGTGGTGAGCTTCTACCATTTCCTCAGCGCCACGCCGCGCGGCCGCTACACCGTTTACCTCAGCGACAGCCCCACCGACCGCATGCAGGGCAGTGAAGCGCTGCTGGCCCGCCTGTGCGAGCAACTTGGCGTGACACCCGAGCAGACACGCGCCGACGGGCTGGTGTCGGTGCACCGCACCGCCTGCACCGGGATGTGCGACCAGGGCCCGGCCGGCCTGGTCAACGACCGGCCCCTCGTGCGCCTGACGCCCCGCCGCATCGACGAGATCGCCCACCTGATCCGCACCGCCACCCCGCTCGAGGCCTGGCCCCCCGACTTTTTCGAGGTGGACAACCCCGTGTGGCGCCACCAGCAGACCCTCAGCCACCCCATCGCGCCGGGCACCGCGCTGCAACGCATGCTGGTCAGCGGTCTGGACACGGGTCGCGCCGAGATGATCGCCACCCTGCGTGATGCCGGCCTGCGCGGGCGCGGCGGCGCCGGCTTTGCCACCTGGCAGAAGTGGCTCGCCTGCCAGCAGGCGCCGGGCACCAAGGCCATCACCTGCAACGCCGACGAGGGCGAGCCCGGCACCTTCAAGGACCGCCTGCTGCTGATGGACTGGGCGCACGAGGTCATCGAAGGCATGACGCTGGCCGCCCTCACGGTGGGCGCGTCGCATGGCTTCGTGTACCTGCGCGGCGAGTACGCCTTCATGGCGCACCACCTCACCCAGGTGCTGGCCGAACGCCGCGCTGCCGGCTGGCTCGGGCCCGACGTCGCCGGCAGCGGCCAGCCTTTCGACATCACCTTGCACTTGGGCGCGGGTGCCTATGTGTGCGGCGAGGAGACCGCGCTGATCGAGTCTGTCGAAGGCAAGCGCGGCATCCCGCGCACCCGACCGCCCTTCCCGGTCGACCGCGGCTACCTCGGCCTGCCCACCGTCAACAACAACGTCGAAACCTTCGTGCAGGTGGCGCAGATCGCCGTGCATGGCGCGGCCTGGTTCCGCGCCCACGGCACGGCACACTCGCCCGGCACGCGGCTGCTCAGCGTCGCGGGCGACGTGGCCAGGCCCGGCCTCTACGAGGTCCCGTGGGGCATCACCGTGGCCGAGGTGATGGCCGATGCCGGCGCCACCGACGTGCAGGCCGTGCTGGTGGGCGGCCCCTCCGGCAAGCTGATCGACGCCAGCCAGCTCGGCCGCCAGATTGCCTTCGAAGACCTGCCCACCGGCGGCGCCTTCACCGTGTTCGACACCCGCCGCGACATGCTCGACATCGCCCGGCAGTACACGCATTTCTTCGCCCATGAATCGTGCGGCTTCTGCACCCCTTGCCGCGTAGGTTGCGTGCAGCTGGCCGACACGGCCGACCGCCTGCTGGCCGGCCGCGCCGGGCCCCGCGACATCGCCCGGCTGCAGGAAACCGGGGCACTGATGCAGCGCCTCAGCCACTGTGGCCTCGGCCAGACCGCGGCCCACCCGCTGCTCGACGTCCTCGCGCACTTCCCGGACCAGGTGCACCGCCGGCTGGTACCCGATGCCCAGGCATTCGACGTGGATGCGGCCACCGTCCACCTGCCCGCCACGCGGCCTCCCACCGTTCCCACGCCATGAACGCCCTGCCCCCCGCCGCGGAAGCCGCCACATCCACCTTCATGCTCGACGGCCGCAGCATCCCTTTCACGCCCGGCCAGACCGTGATGCAGGCTGCCACCGCCGCCGGCATCTACGTTCCACACCTGTGCCACCACGCCGACTTCGAGCCCGTCGGCAGTTGCAAGGTGTGCAGCATGCAGCTCGACACATCGACAGCCCCCCGCATGGTCACCGCCTGCACCCTGCCCGCGCGCGAAGGCCTGGTGCTGCACAGCGAAACCCCGGCCGTGCAGCACGACCGCCAGCGCCTCGTGCAGATGCTGTTCGTCGAAGGACAACACCACTGCCCTTTCTGCGAGAAGAGCGGTGCGTGTCACCTGCAGGCCGTGGCCTACCACGTCGGCATGGTCGACACGCACTTCGTGCACGCCACCACGCCGCACACGGTCGACGCCTCGCACCCCGACGTGTGGCTCGACCGCAGCCGCTGCATCCTGTGCGAGCTGTGCGTGCGCGCCAGCCGCGACGTCGACGGCAAGAACGTGTTTGCCATCGGCGGCCGCGGGGCCCGGACCACGCTGCTCGTCAACAGCGCCAGCGGCCTGCTCAAGGACAGCACCGTCGCCGCCACCGACCGCGCCCTGTCCTTCTGCCCCGTGGGTGCGCTGATGCCCAAACGCCAGGGCTTTGCCGTGCCCATCGGCGCACGCCCCTACGACCACGCCGACATCGCCGAACGGCAGGCCGACACCTGAGGCGCCCATGTCACAGCCCCTCGCCCCGCGCCCGCTGCGCATCGCCACCTGCTCGCTGGCCGGCTGCTTCGGTTGCCACATGTCGCTGCTCGACATCGACGAGACCCTGGCCGATCTGGTCGACCTCGTCACCTTCGACCGCAGCCCGTTCACCGACATCAAGACGTTGTCCGAAGACGGCATCGACATCGGCCTGATCGAAGGCGGCCTGTGCAACCACGAGAACGTGGAGGTGCTGCGCGCCTTCCGCGCCCGCTGCCGCGTGCTGGTCGCCGTGGGCGCGTGTGCCATGTACGGCGGCGTGCCGGCCCTGCGCAACGGCATCCCGGTGGCCGAGCTGATGCAGACCGCCTACCTGGCCGAGGGGCTGCACGATCCGCAACTGCCCCGCGACCCCGAGCTGCCGCCGCTGCTCGACAAGGTGCTGCCCGTGCACGAGGTCGTGCCCGTGGACCTGACCCTGCCTGGCTGCCCCCCTCCGGCCGACGCCTTTCGCGCCCTGGTGCTGGCCGAACTCGCCCGGCGCACGCCCGACATCGCGACCGAGCTGCCGCTGCACGCCCGCCGCTTCGACTGACCCACCATGCCCCACCCGCTTGAAACCGCCTCTCAGCCCGACGGCCTGCGCCGCGTGGTGATCGACCCGGTCAGCCGCGTCGAGGGCCATGGCAAGGTCACCCTCCTGCTCGACGAACACCGCCGCGTGCAGCAGGCGCGCCTGCACATCGTCGAGTTCCGCGGCTTCGAACGCTTCATCCAGGGCCGGCCCTACTGGGAGGTGCCCACGCTCGTGCAGCGCCTGTGCGGCATCTGCCCCGTCAGCCACCTGCTGGCCGCCAGCAAGGCCTGCGATGCCTTCGTGATCGGGCACGCGCGCATCACGCCCACCGCCGAGAAGCTGCGGCGCCTGCTGCATGCCGCACAGGTGCTGCAATCGAACGCGCTGCACTTCTTCCACCTCGCCTCGCCCGACCTGCTGTTCGGCTTCGACGACGCCGTGCCCCACCGCAACGTGATGGGCGTGCTGCAGGACCACCGCGAGCTGGGCCTGCAGGGCATCCGCCTGCGCAAGTATGGCCAGGAGGTGATCCGACTGCTGACGGGCAAGCGCATCCACGGCACGGGCTCGGTGCCCGGCGGCTTCAACAAGCCCCTGTCGGCCGCTGACCGCGACCTGATGCGCGCCGACATCGACCAGGTGATCGACTGGTGCGCGCAGACCGTCGACCTGGCGCGCGACCTCTTCGTGCAGCACCTGCCCGAGCACGGCACCTTCGCCGACTTCCCGTCGATGTTCATGTCGCTCGTGCGTGCGGACGGCGCGGCCGACCTGTACGACGGCGCCCTGCGCGTGACCGACGCGGCAGGCAACCTGGTGGTCGACCAAGTGGACGTGCGCGGCTACGACGCCCTGATCGGCGAGGCGGTCAAGCCGTGGACGTACATGAAGTTCCCCTTCCTGCGCGCACACGGCCCGGACACGGGCTGGTATCGCGTGGGCCCGCTGGCCCGCATCAACAACGCCACCTTTCTCGACACCCCACGGGCCGAAGCGGCCAGGCAGGCCTTCAAGGCCTGGGGCGGCGGGCGGCCGGTCACGGCCTCGCTGGCCCAACACTGGGCCCGCATGATCGACACGCTGCACTGCGCCGAAACCATCGCCCACCTGCTGGATGACCCGGCGCTGCTCGGCACCGACCTCATGGCCACCGGCACGCCGCTGCGCGAAGGCGTGGGCGTGATCGAGGCGCCCCGCGGCACGCTGATCCACCACTACCGCATCGGCGAAGACGACCTCATCACCCACGCCAACCTGATCGTCTCCACCACGCACAACAACACCGCGATGAACGAGGCCGTGCGCCAGGTGGCCGCGCAGTGTTTCGATGGGCGCGAGCTCACCGAAGGCCTGCTCAACCGCATCGAGGTGGTCATCCGCGCCTACGATCCCTGCCTGTCGTGCGCCACCCATGCGCTGGGCAAGATGCCGATGCGGCTGGAACTGCGCGATGCCGACGGCGCCCTTCAGGACGTGCTCCTCAAGCACGAGGACGGCAACCTGGAACGACCGGAGCTCGCCGAATGAGCCTGTGGGATCAGCCTCCCGATCGCGCGCCCCTGCTCGTCATTGCCATCGGCAACCCTGCGCGGGGCGACGACGGCATCGGCCCGGCGCTGGCCGATCGGCTGCAGGCGTGGCTCGCTTCACAGCCATCCACGCTGTCCGATCAGATCGAGGAGATCACCACCATGCAACTCTCGGCAGAAGATGTGCTGGACCTGACCGACCGCACGCACGTGCTGGTGATCGACGCCCAAGCCACCCCGTCCCCGCATCCCGAATGGACCGCCGTGACGGCCGCCCCCGAAGGCCCGGCCTGGACCAGCCACCACCTCACACCGGCGCACCTGCTGAGCCTGTACACCCGGCTGTTGCAGACCGCACCGCCGCCCTGCACCGTGCTGTCGGTGCCCGGGTCGGACTTCACGCTGGGCGCCCCCTTGTCCGAGGCCGCACGCCTTCAGGTCGACCTCGCATGGCGCGCGCTGCAGGCCTGGCTGGCCCCGCACCTCGCGCACCCCACGAACACCGCACTCAGTCCTTGAACTGGGGCGTCTGCTTGGCCATCCCGGCCATCATCGCCGCCGTCAGGTCGGTCGACATCAGCATGGCCGCGTTCCACGTGGCGATGTGGTTCAGCCCGTCGGCCACCGAGTGGTCGCGGCTGTAGTTCAGCATCTCCTTCGTGCCACGGATCGACAGCGGCGACTTGGCCGCAACCTGGGCCGCCACCTCACGCACACCGGCCTGCAGCGCCTCGCGGCTGTCGAACACGCGGTTCACCAGCCCGATCTCGCGCGCCTCGGTGGCCTCCACGCGGCGGCCCGTGTAGGCCATCTCACGCACGATGCCCTGGTTGCCGATCAGCTTGGGCAGGCGCTGCAGCGTGCCCACGTCGGCCACCATGCCGATGTCGATTTCCTTGATCGTGAAGTAGGCATCGGCCGAGCAATAGCGCATGTCGGTGCAGCTGATCAGGTCGACGCCACCGCCAATGCAGCCACCGTGGATCGCGGCGATCACCGGTTTGCGGCATCGCTCGATGCTGGTCAGCGTGTCCTGCAGTTCGAGGATCAGCTGACGCAGCTTCTCACGCATGCGGCCATCGCAGTCGTCCTTGATCTGACCCTGCAGCCCCATCATCATCGACAGGTCGATGCCGGAGGTGAACAGGCGCCCCTCCCCTTCGATGATGGCCACCCGGGCCTCGGGCGTGCGGTCCACCCACTGCATGGCGCTGCGGATGTCCTGCCACATCGCCCAGTTCATCGCATTGGCCTTGTCCGGCCGATTCAACGTCACGGTGGCGATGTGGTCGCTCAGCGTCACGCGCAGCGTCTCCAGCTGCGGCGGGGTCGTGTCCACGGTGTTCTGGCTCATGGTGTGATCCTGTTCTTCACGCGCAACATCAAAGCGCCGCGGCCACTTCGGTGCCCTGCTTGATCGCGCGCTTGGCGTCCAGCTCGGCGGCCACGTCGGCCCCGCCGATCAGCGTCACCTTCACGCCCGCTGCCTGCAGGCCGTCCTGCAGCGCACGGAACGGCTCCTGGCCGGCACACAGCACCACGTTGTCCACCGGCAGCACGGTCTGCTGCCCGCCCACCGTGATGTGCAGGCCCTGGTCGTCGATCTTCTCGTAGGTGGCGCCCGCGATCATCTCCACATTGCGGTTCTTCAGCGAAGTGCGGTGGATCCAGCCCGTCGTCTTGCCCAGGCCGTCGCCCACCTTGCTCGTCTTGCGCTGCAGCAGGTACACCTGGCGCGGCGGCGTGTCCAGCTTCGGCGCCTTGATGCCACCGCGCTCGGCGTAGCTCGTGTCGATGCCCCACTCGGCATAGAACTTCTCGGGCACCAGCGAGGGGCTCTCACCTTCGTGCGTCAGGTACTCCGACACGTCGAAACCAATGCCGCCCGCGCCGATCACGGCCACCGTCTTGCCCACCGGCTTCTTGTCACGCAGCACGTCCAGGTAGCTCAGCACCTTGGGGTGGTCCACACCCGGGATGGCCGGCGTGCGCGGCGCCACGCCCGTGGCCAGCACCACCTCGTCGAAGCCGCCGTCGATCAGGTCCTGCGCCGACACGCGCGTGTTGAAGCGCGCCTTCACGCCGGTCAGCGCCAGCTGCTTGCGGAAGTAGCGCAGCGTCTCGTAGAACTCTTCCTTGCCCGGGATCTGCTTGGCGATGTTGAACTGGCCGCCCACATCGGCGTCGGCCTCGAACAGCGTCACATCGTGGCCGCGGCTGGCGGCCGTGGTGGCACACGCCAGACCGGCAGGGCCGGCGCCCACCACGGCGATTCGCTTGGGCTGGCTGGCGGGTTCGATGACGAGTTCGGTTTCATGACAGGCACGCGGGTTCACCAGGCACGAGGTGATCTTGCCGCTGAAGGTGTGGTCCAGGCAGGCCTGGTTGCAGCCAATGCAGGTGTTGATTTCATCGGCCTTGCCGGCTTCGGCCTTGACCACGAAGAAGGGATCGGCCAGCAGCGGGCGGGCCATCGACACCATGTCGGCGCAGCCCTCGGCCAGCACCTGCTCGCCCACTTCCGGCGTGTTGATGCGGTTGGTGGTGACCAGCGGGATGCCGACCTGGCCCTTGAGCTTCTTCGTCACCCAGGCAAAGGCGGCGCGCGGCACGCTGGTCGCAATCGTCGGGATGCGGGCCTCGTGCCAGCCGATGCCCGTGTTGATCAGCGTGGCGCCGGCCGCCTCGACGGCCTTGGCCAGCTGCACCACTTCGTCGAAGCTCGAGCCGCCATCCACCAGGTCCAGCATCGACAGGCGGTAGATCAAGATGAAGTTCGGGCCCACGGCCTCGCGCGTGCGGCGCACGATCTCCACCGGGAAGCGCATGCGGTTCTCGTAGCTGCCGCCCCACGCGTCGGTGCGCTGGTTGGTGCGCGCGGCAATGAACTCGTTGATCAGGTAGCCCTCGGAGCCCATGATCTCGACACCGTCGTAGCCGGCCTGCTGGGCCAGCTGGGCGCAGCGCACGAAGTCGGCAATCGTCTGCTCGACTTC
>NZ_CANBCC010000006.1 GCF_947366995.1 uncultured Aquabacterium sp.
GGGGTAGAAGAACGGCCCTTGCACCGGCCACAGGGCCATGAACTGCGACAACATCCCGCCGAGAGCGAGGTCCAGACAGAACACGCCCACATTCACGAGGAGCAGGGCCTGAGTGATCGGGGGCATCGGAGGCATGCGCGTGTGGTTTCCTCAGTCAGTGAGCCGACATCATAGGGCCGGCCGCCTGCCCGCATCGCACCCGCGGCCCGGATCCCTGGCCAGGAGCGTGGGAGCGTCAGTGGCGTGGCACCTTGGCACGCAACTGGCTAAGGCAGGGAAGGGGCCGATTGCCGGGCCCCTTCTTGCAGGAGGCCGCAAACCATGTCACCTCACCCTGGGTTCCGCTCATGAGCGCCCGCCGAAATGTCGCCCCGACAGGGCTGGCCGACCGCCTCCTGTCCGCGCAGGCCGTGCGCTTGCACTGCCAGGCGCTGATGGCGCAGGCCCAGGCGGGTCTCGCCCGGCATTTCACCTGGCATCCCGAGCGCATGGCCCTCGTCTCGGCCTACGTCACGCAGGTGATCCGCGAGCGGCATCCAGATCTTCGGGTGCCACGCCACAGCCGCTGGCGCCATTTCGCGGCGGGCAACGTGGACCGTTGGGCGCAGGTCGCTTCGCGCCACGGCCTGGATCGCCCCGCGATGCGGCTGGAGCGGGCTCGGGCCCGTGTCGATCTGGCCGTGATCAGCGTGCTGCTCGATGCCAGTGCGGGCGCAGCGTGGGGCTATGCCGACCTGTCGACGGGCCAGCAACTGGCCGGGGCCGAAGGGCTGGGCGTGGCGAGTCTGCACTGGTGGGCCGGCGGCGCCCTGTCCAGCGACCCCCACCATCCGTGTCGTGCGGATGCCGTCGGGCTGGAGCGCCTGCCGACCGCTGATCTGGCGCTGGCCTTTCAGGTGAATGAGCACAACGTGCTGCCGGGGTTGGAAGGGCGGGCCAATCTGTTGCGCCAGCTTGCACTCGCGCTGCGCAGCCATCCCGATGTCTATGGCCACCCCGAGGCCTCCGGTCTGCGGCCCGGCCACCTGGTCGACACGCTCTTGCGGCGGTCTCCCACGGGTTGCGTGCACGCTGAAGCCGTGTTGCGCCTGCTGCTCACCACCCTGGGCGGCATCTGGCCCGAGCGACCCGCGCTGGACGGCATCCCGCTCGGCGACTGCTGGCCCCACCCCGATGTCCCGGGTGGCTGGGTGCCGCTGCACCAGCTGAGCCAGTGGATGACCTATGCGCTCGTCGAGCCGCTGGAAGAGGCCGGCCTCACCGTGGTGGGGCTCGATGAGCTGACGGCCTTGCCCGATTGCCGCAACGGAGGCCTGCTGCTCGACCTGGGGCTCCTGCAGGCGCGCGACCGTGCCTTCCACACCACGCGGTGGCGTGCCGACGCCGAGCCCATCGTCGAATGGCGTGCGCTCACCGTGGTGATCATGGATCATCTGGCCGAGGCGGTGCGCGGCGAGTTGCGGCTCACGCCCGAGCAACTGCCGCTGTCGCGCGTGCTGGAAGGGGGCAGCTGGGCCGCGGGCCGTCGCATCGCGCAGGCCAAGCGCCCCGGTGGCCCGCCCCCCGTGCACATCGACAGCGATGGCACCGTGTTCTGATCGACCTTCGATGCATTGCGAACCATGACCACCGACTTTCCGAACCTCACGCTCGTTGACCACCCGCTCGTCCAGCACAAGCTGACATGGCTGCGCGCCGAAGAGACGAACACCGACTCCTTCCGCAACCTGCTCCGCGAGGTCAGCCAGATGCTGGTCTACGAGGCCACGCGCGACCTGCCCACCGAGCTGCAGACCATCCGCACGCCGATCTGCGAGATGCAGTCCCCGATCATCAGCGGCAAGAAGCTGTGCCTCGTGTCCATCCTGCGCGCCGGCAACGGCCTGCTGGATGGCGCCCTGTCCGTGCTGCCGCTGGCGCGCGTGGCCCACCTGGGCCTGTACCGGGATCCGCAGACCCTGCAGCCCGTCGAGTACTACTTCAAGGCGCCGTCCGACATCGCCGAGCGCCAGATCATCGTCGTCGACCCCATGCTCGCCACCGGCAACTCGGCCGTGGCCGCCATCGACCGCATCAAGGCCCTGGGCTGCGGCAGCATCAAGCTGCTGTGCCTGCTGGGCGCGCCCGAAGGCGTGCGCAACATGCTCGAACACCACCCCGACGTGCCCATCGTCATGGCCGCGCTCGACAGCCACCTCAACGACCACGGCTACATCGTGCCCGGCCTCGGCGACGCCGGCGACCGCATCTTCGGCACGGTCTGACGAAAGGGCCCCACGGTGCTCGACCTCCTCATCCGCCACTGCACGCTGCCCGACGGGCGCACCGACCAGGACGTCGGCATCCAGAACGGCCGCATCATCGCGGTGCAGCCGGCGCTCGCGTCGCAGGCTGCCACCGAGGTCGACGCCCAGGGCCAGCTGCTCACACCCCCCTTCGTCGACGCCCACTTCCACATGGACTCGACGCTGAGCTACGGCCAGCCCCGGGTCAACGCGTCCGGCACGCTGCTGGAAGGCATCGCGCTGTGGGGCGAGCTCAAGCCCCTGCTCACGCAGCAGGCCCTCGTCGAGCGGGCCCTGGCGTACTGCGACTGGGCCGTGGCCCGGGGGCTGCTCGCCATCCGCTCGCACGTCGACGTGTGCGATCCGCGCCTGCTGGCGGTCGAGGCCCTGCTGCACGTGCGTGAGCGCGTGAAGCCCTATCTGGATCTGCAGCTGGTGGCGTTCCCGCAGGACGGCGTCCTGCGCAGCCCGGGTGCGCTCGACACCCTGCGTCGCGCGCTCGACATGGGCGTCGACGTCGTGGGTGGGATCCCGCATTTCGAGCGCACGGCCGAGCAGGGCGCGGAATCCGTTCGCCTGCTGTGCGAGCTGGCCGCCGAGCGCGGCCTGCGCGTCGACCTGCACTGCGACGAAACCGACGACCCCCTTTCGCGCCACATCGAGACGCTGGCTTTTCACGCGCAGCGGTTGGGCCTGCAGGGCCGGGTGGCCGGCTCGCACCTCACCTCCATGCACAGCATGGACAACTACTACGTCAGCAAGCTGCTGCCCCTGATGCGCGAGGCCGGCGTGGCCGCCATCGCTAACCCGCTCATCAACATCACCCTGCAGGGCCGCCACGACACCTACCCCAAGCGCCGCGGCATGACCCGCGTGCCCGAGCTGCTCGCCGCCGGCATCCCGGTCGCCTTCGGACACGACTGTGTGATGGACCCCTGGTACGGCCTGGGCAGTGGCGACATGCTCGAGGTCGCCCACATGGGGCTGCATGTGGCGCAGATGACGAGCCAGACCGCGATGCGGCAGTGCTTCGACGCCGTCACCGCCACCCCGGCCGCCATCCTCGGCCTGGACGGCTACGGCATCGCCCCTGGCTGCCGAGCCGATCTGGTGTTGTTGCAGGCACGAGACCCGGTAGAGGCCATCCGCCTGCGTGCCACCCGTCTGATGGTGTGGCGTGCTGGCCAACTGGTGGCGCAAACGCCGCCTGCCACCGCCACCCTTCGCCTGCCGGGCCGGCCAGCCGGTGTGTCGTTCCAGCCGTGACGCGGCGCAGCGGGACGTCACCCCTGTGCTATCCTTTTGGTCTTTCCCCCGTGCCCTGGTGGTGAAATTGGTAGACGCGCCGGATTCAAAATCCGGTTCCGCAAGGAGTGCCGGTTCGAGTCCGGCCCGGGGCACCAGTCGGGCCGCCCGTGAGGGCTTCGGCAGCCTGCCACAATAGCGGGCATGCACTACCCGACCCTCGAAGACGCCATCGGCAAGACCCCGCTCGTCCGCCTGCAACGGGTGCCCGGCGCCGACAACGACGCCCGCGGCAACGTGATCCTCGCCAAGCTCGAGGGCAACAACCCGGCCGGCTCCGTCAAGGACCGTCCCGCGATCAACATGATTCGCCGTGCCGAAGAGCGCGGCCACATCAAGCCCGGCGACACGCTGATCGAGGCCACCTCGGGCAACACCGGCATCGCGCTCGCCATGGCGGCCGCCATCCGCGGGTACCGCATGATCCTCATCATGCCGGAGGACCTCTCCATCGAGCGCGCGCAGACCATGAAGGCCTTCGGCGCCGAGCTCATCCTCACGCCCAAGAGCGGCGGCATGGAATACGCCCGCGACCTGGCCGACCAGATGGTGCGCGAAGGCAAGGGCGTGGTGCTCGATCAGTTCGCCAACCCCGACAACCCCGCGGTGCATTACGACACCACGGGCCCCGAGATCTGGGCCGACACCCAGGGCCGCATCACCCACTTCGTGAGCGCCATGGGCACCACCGGCACCATCACCGGCACCTCGCGCTTCCTGAAAGAGCAGAACCCCGAGGTGCGCATCGTCGGTGCCCAGCCCCAGGAAGGCTCGCGCATCCCCGGCATCCGCAAGTGGCCCGAAGCGTACCTGCCCAAGATTTACGAACCGAGCCGGGTCGACGAACTGTTCTATGTGGGCCAGGCCGATGCCGAAGACATGGCCCGCCGCCTCGCACGCGAGGAAGGGCTGTTCTGTGGCATCTCCGCTGCCGGTGCCTGCTGGGCGGCACTGCAACTGGCGCAGAATCTGAGCAACGCCACGATTGTCTTCATCGTGTGTGACCGAGGCGACCGCTATCTCTCCACCGGCGTCTTCCCGGCCTGACGACCGGCGTTCCCCCTGAAAAGGCACCAGCCATGTCCATCACCATCGCCAAAGAACTCGACGCCCGCGGCCTGACCTGCCCGCTGCCCATCCTCAAGGCCAAGAAGGCGCTGTCCGACATGCACAGCGGCGAAGTCCTCAAGGTGCTGGCCACCGACCCCGGTTCGGTGCGCGACTTCCAGGCCTTCGCCCGCCAGACCGGCAACGAACTGATCGACCAGCAGGCCGACGAAGCCGGGGGCCGCGAGGAATTCGTCCACCTGCTGCGCCGCCGCTGAATCATTGGGGCGGCCCTCGACGGGCCGCGGCCAGTCAGATCCCGTCCAGCAGGTCGCCCGCCTGTGGCGGCTGCAGCCCCAGATGCCGGAACGCCGTCGCCGTGGCCACGCGCCCGCGCGGCGTGCGCTGCAGGTAACCCTGCTGAATCAGATACGGCTCGATCACGTCTTCGATCGTGTCGCGCGCCTCGCCAATGGCCGCGGCCACGTTGTCCAGTCCCACCGGCCCGCCATCGAAGCGGTGGATGATGGCCTCCAGCAGCTTGCGGTCCATCACATCAAAGCCCACCGGGTCCACGTCCAGCATGGCCAGGGCTTTGTCGGCCATGGGCCGGGTGATGCGCCCATCGCCCTTGACCTCGGCGTAGTCGCGCACACGCCGCAGCAGGCGGTTCGCAATCCGGGGCGTGCCCCGTGAACGTCTCGCCACCTCCATCGCGCCTTCTTCGTCAATCGGCGCGCCCAGCAACCGGGCCGAGCGCGTCACGATGCGTCCCAGTTCCTCGGCGGAATAGAACTCCAGTCGTGCGACGATGCCGAAGCGGTCCCGCAAGGGGTTCGTCAGCATGCCGGCCCGCGTCGTGGCACCCACCAGCGTGAACGGCTGCAGATCCAGCTTGATCGACCGCGCCGCTGGCCCTTCGCCAATCATGATGTCGATCTGGTAATCCTCCAGCGCCGGGTAGAGGATTTCCTCCACCACGGGGCTCAGTCGGTGGATCTCGTCAATGAACAGCACATCATGCCGCTCGAGGTTGGTCAGGATGGCCGCCAGATCCTTCGGCTTTTCCAGCACCGGGCCCGAGGTCTGCCGCAGGTTCACCCCCAGCTCGGTCGCGATGATGTGGCTCAGCGTCGTCTTGCCCAGCCCCGGGGGGCCGAACAACAGCACGTGGTCGAGCGCCTCCTGACGCTTGCGCGCTGCGCCGATGAAGATTTCGAGCTGCTCCCGGGCCTTGGCCTGACCGACATACTCGTCGAGGTCCTTCGGGCGCAACGCCCGCTCCAGCGCATCCTCGTTGCTGGACGCCACCGAAGCGCCCACCACACGGTCTGCGGCCCCCAGCTCTTCCAGAAAGGGCGAGGCCGCACCCCCGCTGCGTGTCTTGCGGGCAGGGGCCGGACTGAAGTCGTCGGTCTGGATACTCATACAGTGATTATCGGCCGATCCGGCCCGTGCAGACAGCACGTGTGTCGCCGTTTTGCGAGCGCGTGCAGGCCCTCCCCACATGGCTGGTTCGCCGGGATTTCCGGACATCTTTGTTGCACGATGGCAACGCAAGCCGGTGGAGAGACCCGTTTATGACAACCGTGTCATCACGTTCCCGGAAAAAGTCTGCTGCAATGCATCTCAGTTTCAGACGGACCTGCCGGTTTTCGCGTCGGCAAGTTTTCATACGGTGAATCCCTTGTGGTCCCCATCGCAACCCGTCTGAAGCGTTCGAAACTAACTGGAGAAGTCCATGAAAAAGACTCTGCTGGCTCTGGCTGCCATCGCCGCATCCTCTGCTTCCTTCGCTCAATCGTCCGTCACCCTGTACGGCGTGGTCGACGCCTCGCTGGAAAGCGTCAAGGGCGGCGATAACACCGTGACCCGCGTGTCGTCGGACAACCTGGCCACCTCGCGTCTGGGTTTCCGTGGCACGGAAGACCTGGGTGGCGGCCTGAAGGGCAACTTCGTTCTGGAAACCGCTGTCAAGGCTGACACGGGCGCCCAGGGCAACTCCGCTCGCTTCTTCGAACGCGCCGCATGGCTGGGTCTGTCCGGTGGCTTCGGCGAACTGCGCCTGGGTCGTCAGGATTCGTCGGCTGGCCTGCTGGTCGGCAACACCGCGCTGCTGGGCGCTCAGGGCTATGACGACTTCAAGATCGCCGGCACGTTCGCTGGTGACAAGTACCGTCGCCTGGACAACACCGTGACCTATGTGGCTCCCGCCATGGTCCCGGGCCTGACTGCCCAAGTGCAATACAGCACCGCTGCTGGCACGTCGGCTGCTGCTGGCACCGAAACCTACGGCGTTGACACCGGCAAGACCTGGGGCTTCAACGCCCAGTACGCCGCCAACGGCCTGGTTGCTGGCCTGGGTTATCTGAACGGTAAGGCCAACGCATCTGGTTCGGAGAAGGACACCGGCGCCGTGGTTTACGCTGGCTACGACTTCTCGGTGGCCAAGCTGACCGGCTACTACAACATGGACAAGACCACCGACGCCGCTGAGATCCGCCGTCTCGTTGGCGTGCGTGTGGACGTGCCGGTGAGCCAGCAGTTCGCTGTCCAGGCTTCGGTGTCGAAGGTGAAGAACGCCACCACCGCAATCCGCGGTGACGAAGACAACGCCACCATCGTCGCTCTGAAGGGTGTCTACGCCCTGTCGAAGCGCACTTCGGTGTACGGCCTGTTCACCAACGTGAACAACGGCGACGCTGCCAACCTGAACGTGGCTGGCTATGCCAACACTGCTGGCAACACTGCCCGCGGTCTGGCTGTGGGCGTTGCTCACAAGTTCTGATTCAAGTTAATCGGACATCCCAGAAAGGGCCTTCGGGCCCTTTTTTCATGGCTACGCGCAGTGCGTGGATTCAGCCCTTCTCATAGCAGGCGCCGCTGCTTTCCTGGGCTGCCTGCACCCGCTCTTCGCCTCAACGACTTAATCCGGCAGGTCAAACCTCCCCCATCGGGTGTAGTCATTTCGCGACACATCGCGTAAACCTCAGGAGGCGCCAAACGACCGTTCCGCAACAATTTCCTCGTCCCTCTGCTGAGGGGGTACCAAGGAGAAACAAATGCAGAAATCCGTCCTCACCAGTGCTGTCACGCTGGCCCTGGCCACCTTCGGCGCTGGTGCAGCGTTTGCCCAGTCCAGTCTGACCATTTACGGCACCGCCGACGTCAGCGTCGACAACGTTCACAAGACCGCCGGCGTGCGACTCCTGCCGGCTGACCCCCGTACGCAGGGCACGGACTCCACCGTGACGCGCGTTTCCCCCAGTGCATCGTCGCAGACGGCTTTTGGCTTCAAGGGCACGGAAGACCTCGGTGGAGGCATGAAGGCGAGCTTCGTGCTGGAAGGCCAGTTGAGTCACGACACAGGTGCACTGAGCCAGGACGGTCGTATCTTCGGCCGCCAGAGCTATGTCGGCCTGACGACCCCCGTCGGTGAAATTCGCCTGGGTCGTCAATACGCCCCGATCTTCTACTCGACGGCTTTCGTGACCGGCGAGCGTTTCGGCGCCACTGACCTGTTCATCGAGGGCGGTGCCACGAACAACCTGCAGGTCCGTCAGGACAACCAGGTCAGCTACTGGGTGCAGGCCGGTGGGTTCACCGGTTCGATCGCCTATTCGCCGAATGCTGGCTCCCTGAGCAAGGTGTCGGCGGCTCGTGGCGCTGCGGCTTCGACGAACAACGGCGGTATCCTGGGTTCGGCAGGCTCGGGCTCCGAAGCCGCCGACAACACCGGCCGTGCCCTGGGCGCCTTCGGTAACTACGCGTTCAGCCCCAACTTCAACGTCACCCTGGGTCTGCACCGCAACCTCTTCGGTGGTGCTCAGTTCGGCATTTACAGCGCGGCGGCCAATGCCACCACCACCTCGACCTACCGCCTTGAGCGTTACGACGCGGCCAACCTGGGCGCCAAGTACACCTTCGAGAACGGCATCATGATCGACGGTGCGTTCGGTCAAGGTCGTTATGACTTCACCACCAGCGACAACCACATGCGTCTGCGCTTCTTCGCCATCGGCACGCGTATTCCTGTGAACCAGTGGACCTTCTCGGCCCAGGCGTCGCAGATCAAGTTTGCCAACTTCACGAAGGGCAAGGACACCGGCGTGATGCTGGGTGCCGAGTACGCACTGTCCAAGCGGACCTCGCTGTTCGCGCGTGCCGTGCAGATTCGTGACGACGAAGGCAACGCCGCTGACGCTGGCGTCGGCGCCCCGATCCAGGGCGGTCCGGACGTCATTGCCACCACGTTCGGCTTCCGCGAGACCCCGGTCTTCGCTGGCGCTGGCATCAACCCGGGCGGCACCGCTCGCTACGTGGGCGCTGGCATCCGCCACACCTTCTGATCTTCGGTGACGAGGAGACAATAAAAAGAAGAAACGGAGCCGCCCTTCGGGGCGGTTTTCCCGTTCAGACCTGACAACAACAAGCAAAAGGGGCGCCTGTGGCGCCCCTTTGTCATGCTGGCCAGGTGCGGCCCATGTGCTCAGCGCGGCATCCGGCGTTCCAGGCTGAACAGGTCGTTCACGGCCTCGCGCTCGCGCACCACCCACACCTGCTCGCCGTCCACCATCAATTCGGCGGCCCGCCCGCGCGTGTTGTAGTTGCTGGCCATTGTCATGCCATACGCCCCGGCCGACAGCACAGCCAGCACGTCGCCCGGCTGCACGGCCAGCGCGCGGTCGCGCCCCAGCCAGTCACCCGATTCGCACACCGGCCCCACCACGTCCCACACCGGCGCGTCGCCTTCGCGAACCTGCGTGTTCACGATGGCCATCCACGCTTCGTACAGCGCCGGGCGCGCCAGGTCGTTCATCGCCGCGTCCACCACGCAGAAGTTCTTGTGCTCACCCGGCTTGAGGTACATCACCTCGGTGAGCAGCACCCCGGCGTTCCCGACCAGCGAGCGACCCGGCTCGAACAGCAGCTCGCGGTGGCCATGGCCGCGCGCGTCAATGCGGGCCAGCAGCTGGCCGATCAGCACGTCGGCGCCGGGTGGCGTCTCGTCGGTGTAGGTGATGCCCAGGCCACCGCCCAGGTCCAGATGGTGGATCGGCACGCCGGCCGCCTCGATGGCTTCGACCAGGTCCAGCACGCGATCCAGGGCGTCAAGGTAAGGCGACACCTCGGTGATCTGCGAGCCGATGTGGCAGTCGATCCCCGTCACCGCGATGCCAGGCAGGCTGGCGGCGCGGCGGTAGGTGGCCAGAGCCAGTTCGTGCGCCACGCCGAACTTGTTGCCTTTCAGTCCGGTCGAGATATAGGGGTGCGTGCCGGCATCCACATCCGGATTCACGCGCAGGCTGACTTGTGCCGTGCGCCCCAGGCCCGAGGCCACTTGCGAAAGCACCTCCAGTTCAGCGGTGCTCTCCACGTTGAAGCAGCGCACGCCGGCCTCCAGGGCCTGCTTCATCTCGGCGCGCGTCTTGCCCACGCCCGAGAAGACGACCTTGGCCGGATCGCCGCCGGCGGCCAGCACGCGGGCCAGCTCGCCGCCCGACACGATGTCGAAGCCGCAGCCGGCCTCGGCAAAGGTTTGCAGCACGGCGAGGTTCGAGTTGGCCTTCACCGCGTAGCATACGAGGTGAGGGCGGCCCTGCAGCGCCTTCTGATAGGGCGCGAGCGCCGCGAGCATGGCCTGGCGCGAGTACACGTACAGCGGCGTGCCGTGCGTCTGAGCAAGGGCCTTCAGCGAAACGCCTTCCAGGTGAAGGTCATTGCCGCGGTAGGCCAGGAAGGGGGAGCCGGGAAGGGTCATTTTCTGGGGAGGGTTGGGGGTGGCGGTTCGCTGCCGTCTCGGTCGGGCAGGTAGAGCGAGCCTTTCTGGCCGCAGGCCGACAGGCCCGCGAGGACGCCAAGCAGCGCGCACGCCACAACGGCGCGGCGCCGGCCCCACGTTTTCAGTGGAGATCGGTCGGTGCGGTGCCCTTGCGGTTCCGGGCTGCCTAGAATTTCGAACTTGCGACTCATTCCGACATTCTAAGGATCCCTGCCATGAGCACCTCCCTCGATACGACCTCCGGGCTCACCGACGCCCAGTACGACGAGGCGATCCGGGTCGCGCTCGCGCGCATCGAAACCACCGTGGACCGCTGGCTCGAGGACGACGTGATCGACATCGACTCGGCGCGCACTGGCAGCATGATCACGCTGTCACTGCCGAACCGCAGTCAGCTCATCGTCAATGCGCAGCCGCCGTTGCACGAGCTGTGGCTCGCGGCCCGGCGCGGCGGCTTCCATTTCCGCCACGACCTTGCCACGGGCCGGTGGCTGGACACGCGCACGGGCGAGGAATTCTTCAGCCTGCTTTCCAGTTGCGCCAGCGAACAGGGCAATTGCCCCGGCCTGCAGTTCTGACGGCAGGCGAGGCAGCTCAGGGCTGCTTGTCGCCGCCAAACATGTCGAGAATGCCGCGCTTTTCCTCCGGCGAGGTGGGGGGCGGCGCGCTGGCCGGTGAGTCACTGCCGTCCGGTGCCAGTTCGCGCACGCCCGTGCCCGCGGTGTATTCCTCGTAGAACCACTCGCCGCCGATCTGTACCACGCCGGGCGGCACCGCGGGCTCGGTCACCGGGGTATCCCGCAGCGCCGTGCCCATGAATTCGATCCATACCGGCAGCGCCAGACCACCGCCTGTCTCGCGGTCACCCAGCTTGCGCGGCTGGTCGTAGCCGATCCACACCACCGCCACATTGGTGCTGCTGTAGCCCGCAAACCAGGCGTCCATCGAGTCGTTGGTCGTGCCGGTCTTGCCGTACAGGTCCGGGCGCTTGAGTGTGGCCTGCGCGCGTGCGGCGGTGCCCGAGCGGGTCACCTCCTGCAGCAGGCTGGTCATGATGAACGCGTTGCGCGCGTCGATGCTGCGCATGCGTTCGTCCAGCGGCGTGGGGCGGTTCTGCGCCAGCACCATGCCGCGGTTGTCGGTCACGCGCGTCACCAGCATGGGGTTCACGCGGTAGCCCCCGTTGGCAAAGACCGCATAGGCATTCGCCATCTGCAGCGGCGTCACAGAGCCGGCGCCCAGCGCCATCGTCAGGTAGGCCGGGTGCTTCTCGGCGTCGAACCCGAAGCGCGTGATCCAGTCCTGGGCGTAGCGCGCACCGACCGACTTCAGCACGCGGATCGAAATCATGTTTTTCGACTTCGCGAGCCCGCGGCGCAGGGACATCGGGCCTTCGTACTTGCCGTCGTAGTTCTTGGGCTCCCACGGCTGGCTGCCGGTCACGCCGGTGTCGAAGAACAGCGGGGCATCATTGACCGTCGTGGCAGGGGTGAACCCCTTTTCGAGGGCGGCCGAATAGATGAAGGGCTTGAAGCTCGAGCCCGGCTGCCGCCACGCCTGGGTGACGTGGTTGAACTTGTTGCGGCGGAAATCGAAGCCGCCCACCATGGCGCGGATCAGGCCCGTGCGCGGGTCCATCGACACAAAGGCCCCCTCGACGTCGGGCAGCTGCTGCACGAACCATTTGCCATCACCGTTGCGGTTGACCCGGATGATGGCGCCGCGGCGGATCTGATGCTTGGGGCTGGCCTTGTCGGTCAACGCCTGCCCCACGGCCTTCAGGCCCTCGGGGCCGATCACCAGCTGCTCGCCGCTCTGCAGCACGGCGACGATCTGGCGGGGCTCGGCCTGCAGCACCACGGCGGCGCGGTTGGTGTCGCTGTCCGGGTGGTCTTCCAGCGCCTCGGCCACGCGCACGTCGACCTGTCTGGGGTCGCTCGGCAGCTCGATGGAGCCCTGCGGCCCACGCCACGCCTGGCGCCGGTCATAGTCCAGCAGGCCCTTGCGCAAGGCCGTCCAGGCGGCGGTCTGCTCCGCCATGTCGATCGACGTGTAGACGTTCAGGCCGCGCGTGTAGGCCTCGGCGCCGTACTGTTCGATCATCAGCAGGCGAGCGGCTTCGGCTGCGTAATCCGCGTGCAGCGGGATCGGGGCCTTCGCCCGGTAGCGCAGCGTTTCTGCCTTGGCCACGTCGCGCTCGTCTGCGGTGATGAAGCCGTTCTCGAGCATCCGGTCGATGATGTACTGCTGCCGCAACGTGGCACGCTTCGGGTTGCGCACCGGGTTGTATGCAGACGGCGCCTTGGGCAGACCCGCGAGCATGGCGGCCTCGGCGATCGTGATCTCGCGCAGGGGCTTGCCGAAGTAGGTGTCGCAGGCCGCAGCAAAGCCATACGCCCGCTGCCCGAGGTAGATCTGGTTCATGTAGAGCTCGAGGATCTGGTCCTTGCTCAATTGACGCTCGATCTTGATCGCCAGCAGGATCTCGTAGATCTTGCGGGTGAACGTCTTTTCGGTGGGCAGGTAGAAGTTGCGTGCCACCTGCATCGTGATGGTGGACGCGCCCTGGCTACGCGACTCGCTGAAGTTCGCCAGACCGGCACGCAGCACACCGACGTAGTCGACCCCCCCGTGCTGGTAGAAACGGGCGTCTTCAATGGCCAGCACGGCGTCGCGCATCACCTTCGGGATGGCCCGGATCGGGGTGAATTCACGTTTTTCCTCGCCATATTCGCCAATCAGCACGCCGTCCGACGAATAGACGCGCAGCGGGATCTTGGGCCGGTAATCTGCAAGGCCGCGCACCTCGGGAAGGTTGGGATAGGCGACCGCCAAGCCAAGTGCGGCCAGCAGCAGCACGGACAGCACGCCGGCGAGAGCCAGTCCGCACAGGGCCGCAAGGGGGCGCAGCAGCCAGGTGACCCACCAGGGGCGGCCACGCGCGGGGGCGCCGCTGGGAGAAGGGGGGCTGGAAGGCTGCTGCGTGTCGCTCATCGTCTCTGACCGGGGAAGGTGCGCGGATTATAGAAACCAGTTGCATCCGCGCCGTTACACCACCCTGATTCGACAAGACGCATCAGATTGCGGATGTTTGCAACGGCTTGTAAGGCGTGTGCAACTCGCAACGGGACGGGGGATTCTCCTGCTTTCTCTCAGCGCAACCCCATTTTCTTTGCTGCTAGCATTGATCTGGTTTATTAACTTTCCAGCGTCGGGCCCCGACGCATGGGGGATCGTGTGAGCTTTCTTGACACGCTCTTGGGCCGCAAGCACCCGCCGATGATCGGACTGGACATCAGTTCATCGAGCGTGAAGCTGGTCGAATTGAGCCAGTCTGCATCTGGCGATTACGTATTGGAACGGTTTGCTTCAGAACCCTTCGAGAAGGGCTGGATTGCCGACGGCCAGATCGAGAAATTCGATGAGGTGGCGGAAGCGGTGCGCAAGGTCGTGACCAAGAGCGGCACGCGCACCAAGCACGTCGCGATGGCGATGCCGCAGTCGGCCGTGATCACCAAAAAGATCATGCTGCCGGCCGGCCTGCGCGAGGAAGAAATGGAGATGCAGGTGGAGGCGGAAGCCAACCAGTACATCCCGTTCTCGCTCGACGAGGTGAGCCTCGATTTCTGCGTCATCGGCCCGAGCCCGTCCTCTGCCGGCGACGTCGAGGTGATGATCGCCGCCTCCCGCAAGGACCGCGTGCAGGACAGGCAGGGTCTCGCCGAAGCCGCTGGCATGAAGCCCGCCATCCTCGACATCGAGTCCTACGCCTCGCGCCTGGCCGTGCAGCGGCTCATCGAAGCTCTGCCGGGGCAGGGCAAGGATGCGCTGGTGGCGCTGTTCGAGATCGGTGCCGAGAACACCAGCCTCAAGGTGCTGCGCGACAACGAGTTGCTGTACGACCGTGACCAGGCTTTTGGCGGCGCGCAACTGACCCAGCTCATCTCGCGTCAGTACGGTTTCTCGTTCGAGGAAGCCGAACTCAAGAAGCTGTCGGGTGACCTTCCCGAGGACTTCCAGTCGACCATCCTCGGCCCCTTTGTGGACAGCCTCTCGCAGGAGATCGGGCGCGCCTTGCAGTACTTCTTCACCAGCACGCCGCACCACAAGGTGCACTATGTGATGCTCGCCGGTGGCACTGCCACGCTGCCCGGCCTCAAGGACCGCGTGACCGAACTCACCGGCTTTGCCTCGATGGTGATCAACCCCTTCGAAGGCATGAAGCTCGGTTCGGCCGTGCGTGAAAGCAAGCTCCGCCGCGAGGCGCCTTCCTACCTGACGGCCTGTGGCCTGGCGATGCGGAGGTTCCTCGCATGATCCTCATCAACCTCCTGCCTCACCGCGAGGAAAAACGCCGGCTTCGCAAGCAGGCCTTCTTCGTCGGGCTGGGGCTGTCGGCCGTGGCCGGCGCGGTTCTGGTCGCGCTCTGGTACGTCGTCCTGCAGCAGATGACCGCCTCGCAGATGGAGCGCAACGACTTCCTGCGTGGTGCGATCACCAAGCTGGACGAAGAGATCAAGGACGTCTCGTCGCTCAAGGGCGAGATCGAGGCGCTGAAGGCCCGTCAGCGTGCCGTGGAAGACCTGCAGACCGACCGGAACATGCCGGTCTACCTGCTCAATGAGCTGGTGCGCCAGACGCCAGAAGGGGTGTACCTGACGGCCATCCGCCAGGACGGCCAGTCGGTGCTGGTCAACGGGCAGGCCCAGACCAACGAGCGTGTGGCCGAGTTCCTGCGCAACACCAATGCCAATTCCCAGTGGCTGGAGCGCGCCGACCTGCAGGAGATCAAGGCGGTGGCGAGCAACGCCCGCGACAACAAGCGCCTGTTCGACTTCTCCATGCGGGTCAGCCTGAAGCGTCCGCAGGACGTCAGCGCTGCGGCTGCCGCGGCCGCATCGGCGCCCGCCGCGCCTTCTGCGCCTTCTGCGCCTGCTCCGGGCGCATCGGCCCCGGCGGCACCCGCGTCGGCCCCTGTCGTGCCGGCCTCCGCCGCCGCGTCATCCTGAGGCAAGGCCATGGCCAAGAACATCAACATCGATCTCAACGCCTGGTTCGAGCAGGCCCAAGAGCAGTTCCGCGGGCTCAACCCCAACGAGCCCGGACAGTGGCCTTTGCTGCCCAAGCTGGCCACGTTTGCCGCCACCACCCTGGGCGTGCTGGCGTTCGGCTGGTTCACGCTGGTGTCCGGCCAGAGCGAGGAGCTCCAGGCGCAGGTGGACACCGAGCCGAGACTGAAGGAAGAGTACCGCGGCAAGGTGGCGCAAGCCGTGAACCTCAGCGAGTTGCGCAAGCAGCGCGTGCAGGTCGAGGAATACGTCAAGCAGCTGGAAAAGCAGCTGCCCGGCAAAGCCGAGATGGACGCACTGCTGTCCGACATCAACCAGGCCGGTCTGGGCCGTGGCCTCGAGTTCGAGCTGTTCCGACCGGGTCAGGTCTCGGTGAAGGACTACTACGCCGAGCTGCCGATCTCTATCAAGGTGTCCGGCCGCTACCACGACATCGGGGCCTTCACGGCCGACATCGCCAACCTGTCGCGGATCGTGACCCTGCACAACCTGGTCATCCTGGGCGTGTCGAAGGACGCGAACAGCGCGCTGTCCATGGAAGCCACGGCACGCACCTACCGCTACCTGGACCAGGCCGAAGTGGACGCCATGCGCGCCGACAAGCAGAAGGGGAAAGCCAAGTGATCCCGCAGTCTCAACGTTGGCTGACCGCGCTGCTGGGCGTGGCCCTGCTGGCCGGGTGCAGTGCCGAGCAGGATGAGCTCAACGCCTGGATGGAGCAGCAGCGCCATGAGGTGCGGCCGAGCGTCACCCCGCTGTCGCCGCCTCAGAAGTTCAACCCGCAGGCCTACAGTGGCATGGACGGCGTCGAGCCCTTCAGTGTGCAGAAGCTGACCGGCGCGCTGCGCCAGGAGGCCCGCCAGCCGAACTCGGCTGTGGCGGCCGAGCTCAACCGCCGCAAGGAGCCGCTCGAGTCCTTCCCGCTCGACAGCATGACCATGGTGGGCAGCGTCAACAAGCGCGGCACGCCCTACGCCCTGCTCAAGGTCGACAACCTGCTGTATCAGGTGAAGGCAGGCGAATACCTCGGCCAGAACTTCGGCAAGATCACCCGGATCACCGAAACCGAGATCACCTTGCGAGAGATCGTCCAGGACGCCGCGGGCGAATGGATTGAACGTCCCACGACGCTGCAACTGCAGGAGAGTGGGCGATGACATTGAAGCTGGAGAAACTGACTATGAAACCGTGGCGTATGGCGTTGGCCGGCCTCTCGCTGGCATGTGTGTCGCCGCTGTCCTGGGCTGCCGCCGCCATTCAGGCCATCAGCAGTGCTCAGCAGGCGGGTGCCGAGGTTGTGCGCATCGAGCTCAGCGAACCGCTGACCGCGTTGCCGGCCGGCTTCGTCGTGCAGACCCCCCCGCGCATTGCGATCGATCTGCCGGGCGTGACGAGCTCGCTGGCTCGCAACCAGGTCGAGATCAACCAGGGCAACCTCCGTTCGGTGAACGTGGCCCAGGCAGGTGAGCGCACCCGTCTGGTGCTCAACCTTCGCCAGGCGGCAACTTACAAGGCCCAGTTGCAGGGCAATGCGCTGCTGCTGGTTCTCGATCCGGCCGCCGCCGGCACGCCGGAATCGGCGCCGGTGGCCCGTGCGGCCAAGGCCGACGATGCGGTGCACTTCGCCGACAGCCGCAATGCCACGCCGCTGGCGCTCAAGGACATCGACTTCCGCCGTGGTCAGGATGGTGCCGGCCGGGTCGTGGTCGAATTGCCGAACAACCAGGTGGGCGTCGACATCAAGCAGCAGGGCCAGAGCCTGATGGTCGAGTTCCTCAAGACCGACCTGCCGGAGCGCCTGCGCCGCCGCTTCGATGTGACCGACTTCGGCACCCCGGTGCGTCAGATGTCGGCCAGCCAGTCGGGTGACCGCGTGCGCTTGCTGGTCGAGCCCAAGGGCGACTGGGAACACTCGGCCTACCAGACCGACAACCAGTTCGTGCTCGAGGTGCGCCAGCGCAAGGCCGATCCCAACAAGCTGACCCCGGGACCGGGCTACGCGGGTGAGCGCCTGTCGCTGAACTTCCAGAACATCGAAGTGCGCTCGCTGCTGCAAGTCATTGCCGACTTCACCAACTTCAACGTGGTGACGAGTGACAGCGTGACCGGTAACGTGACCCTGCGCCTGAAGGACGTGCCCTGGGACCAGGCGCTCGACATCATTCTGCAGGCCAAGGGCCTGGGGGTGCGCAAGTCGGGCAACGTGCTGTGGATCGCACCGAAGGACGAGATCAACGCCAAGGAAAAGCTGGATCTGGAGGCCAAGGCCCAGGTGGCCCAGCTGGAGCCCACGCGCACGCAGTCGTTCCAGCTGAACTACACCAAGGCCGAAGTCATTGCGCGGGGCCTGTTGGGCACCAGCACGGGGGGCAGCAGTGGCAGCACGGCGTCGCGCATCCTGTCGCCGCGCGGCAGTGTGATCTTCGAAACCCGCACCAACCAGCTCTTCGTCAGCGACATCCCCTCCAAGCTGGAGGAAGTGCAGCAGATGATTGCCAAGATCGACATCCCGGTGCGCCAGGTGCTGATCGAGGCCCGCATCATCGAGGCGGTCGATTCGTTCGGTCGCACGCTGGGTGCGCGTCTGGGTACTTCCAACCAAACAGCGGTGGCGTCGGCGGGCAAGCTGAACCTCGGCTTGTCCGGGAACTATTCGGGTGTGGTCGCAGAGACCGGCCAGAGCCTCAGCGGCTCGGCAGCCAGCGTCGCCAACAGCTACTTCGTGAACCTGCCGGCCCAGGCCTTGTCCACGGGTGCGTCGGCGGCCACGCTGGGCGTCTCGCTGTTCTCGTCGAGCGTGAACCATGCGCTGAACCTCGAGATCTCGGCGCTGGAAGCCGACGGCAAGGGCAAGGTCGTGTCCAGCCCGCGTGTGATCACGGCCGATCAGGTCAAGGCCATCATCGAGTCGGGTGAGGAACTGCCTTACCAGCAGGCCACGTCGAGCGGGGCGACCTCGGTCACCTTCCGCAAGGCCAACCTGAAGCTGGAAGTCACGCCGCAGATCACGCCGGAAGGCAGCATCATCATGTCGGTGGACATCAACAAGGACAGCGTGGGCCGCGTGACCACCGCCGGCTTTGCGATCAACACCAAGCACGTGGAGACCCAGGTGCTGGTCGAGAACGGCGGCACCGTGGTCATCGGTGGTATCTTCACGCAGTCCGAAGACGAAACGGAAAACAAGGTGCCGCTGCTTGGCGACATCCCGGTGGTCGGTTTCTTCTTCAAGAACAACGTCCGCAACCGTGCCCGGTCGGAGTTGCTCGTCTTCCTGACCCCGAAGGTGGTTTCGGACAAGACCGCCCTGCGTTGATCTGACCGGCTTGGTTTCTGTTGTTTCTCTGATCGGCCTGCCCGGCGGTGGCAAGACCACCGTGGGGCGCCAGCTTGCGCGGCGCCTGGGTGCCCGCTTTGTGGATGCGGACCATGTGCTGGAAGAGCGCCTCGGCATGCCGATCCGCGCGTTCTTCGAGCAGCACGGCGAACCCGCCTTCCGGGATCTGGAAGAGCAGGTCATTGACGAACTGACGGGGCACACTGGCGAGCCGCTGGTGCTGGCCACCGGTGGGGGCGCGGTGCTGCGCGAGCCCAATCGGGCCCACCTTCGCGATCGCACCACGGTGGTCTACCTGCGCTCGACGCCGGAGGAGCTGTTCCGGCGCCTCCGCCATGACACCCAGCGGCCCTTGCTGCAGGTGGCCGACCCGCTGTCCCGCTTGCGGGATCTGCACGCCCAGCGGCATCCCCTGTACGAAGAGACCGCTCACTTCTGCGTGGACACGGGCCGCCCGTCGGTGTCGATGCTGGTCGGGCTGATCCTGTCGCAACTGGAGCAGGCCGGCTGTCTGCCGAAGGACGGTGACCCCGCCTGACCGAGCGGCTGGCGCGAGTCCTGCGCCGACCTGAACGCCGAGCGAGGCATGAAAAAGGGCGCACCATGGTGCGCCCTTGTCGTTTCCGGTGAAGGGCCGCGCGGCCCCTCACGTCTCAACCCAGCCGCTGGAACTGGTCCTTCACGCGGGCGAGTGCGGCGCTGAAGTCGGCCACACGCTGCTTTTCCTGCTCGACCACGGCGGCCGGGGCGCGGGCCACGAAGCCTTCGTTGCCCAGTTTGGCTTCGGCCTTGGCGATCTCGCCCTGCAGGCGGGCGATCTCCTTCGACAGGCGCTCCTTCTCGGCGGCCACGTCGATCTCGACGTGCAGCGCCAGGCGGGCTTCGCCCTGCACAGCCACGGGGGCCATGGTGGTGGCAGCCACGAAGGCAGCCTCGTCGAGCACCTGCACTTCGCCCAGCTTGCCCAGCGCCTTGAGGATGGCACCGGCCTGGCGGATGAAGTCCGCGTCGCCGGTGGTGAGCAGGGGCACGCGCTCGGCGGGCGAGAGCTTCATCTCGCCGCGCAGGTTGCGCACGCTGCCGACCACGGCCTTCAGGCGTGCCACCCAGGCGTCGGCCGCCGGGTCGACGCGGCCCAGGTCGGCCACGGGGTAGGGCGCCACCACGATGCTGGCGTCGCTGTCGGCCTGCTTGCGGCCCGCCACCGGGGCCACCACCTGCCACAGGGCTTCGGTGATGAAGGGGGTTATGGGGTGCAGCAGGCGCAGCACGGTTTCCAGCACGCGGATCAGGGTGCGGCGGGTGGCGCGCTGCTGGGCCTCGTTGCCGGTCTGGATCTGGACCTTGGCGATTTCCAGGTACCAGTCACAGTACTCGTCCCACACGAACTGGTAGAGCGCGTTGGCGACGTTGTCGAGGCGGAACTCGGCAAAGCCCTGGGCCACGGCCGCTTCCACGCGCTGCAGCTCGCCGACGATCCACTTGTCGGCCGGGCTGAAGTCGAGGTAGCCACCGGCCGCGCAGACGCCGGGTTCGTGGGCGGCCAGACCGCAGTCGTGGCCTTCACAGTTCATCAGCACGAAGCGCGTGGCGTTCCAGAGCTTGTTGCAGAAGTTGCGGTAGCCCTCGCAGCGCTTGCTGTCGAAGTTGATGGCGCGGCCCAGGCTGGCCAGCGCAGCGAAGGTAAAGCGCAGCGCGTCGGCACCGTAGCCGGGGATGCCGTCCGGGAACTCCTTCTCGGTGGCCTTGCGCACCTTGGGTGCGATCTCGGGCTTGCGCAGGCCGCTGGTGCGCTTGTCCAGCAGCGGCGCGAGCTCGATGCCGTCGATCAGGTCGACCGGGTCGAGCACGTTGCCTTCCGACTTCGACATCTTGTTGCCCTGGGCGTCGAGCACCAGGCCGTGGATGTAGACGTGCTTGAAGGGCACCTTGCCGGTGAAGTGCTTGGTCATCATGATCATCCGGGCAACCCAGAAGAAGATGATGTCGTAGCCGGTGACCAGCACGGAGGAGGGCAGGAAGAGGTCCTGTTCCTTGGTCTGCTCGGGCCAGCCGAGCGTCGAGAACGGCACCAGCGCCGACGAGTACCAGGTGTCGAGCACGTCTTCGTCTCGGGTGAGCTCACCGGTGTAGCCGGCGGCCGTCGCCTTGGCGCGCGCGTCTTCTTCCGAGCGGGCCACGAAGACCTCGCCGTTGCTGCCGTACCAGGCCGGGATCTGGTGGCCCCACCACAGCTGGCGGCTGATGCACCAGTCCTGGATGTTCTTCATCCACTGGTTGTAGGTGTTGACCCAGTTCTCGGGCACGAACTTCACTTCGCCCGAGTCCACGGCCTCGATGGCCTGCTGGGCTATCGACTTGCCGCCGGCGCCGGGCTTGGTCATGGCCACGAACCACTGGTCGGTCAGCATGGGTTCGATGACCTGGCCGGTGCGGGCGCAGCGCGGCACCATCAGCTTGTGCTTCTTGACCTCGACCAGCAGGCCATCGGCGTCCAGTCGGGCGACCAGCTGCTTGCGGGCCACGAAGCGGTCCAGGCCCACGTACTCGGCGGGGATGTCGTTGGCTTCGTGCGCGCTGACCTTGGCTTCGAGGTCGAAGATGGTCAGCATGGGTAGCTTGTGGCGCAGGCCGACCTGGTAGTCGTTGGTGTCGTGGGCCGGGGTGACCTTGACGACGCCGGTGCCGAAGTCCTTGTCGACGTGCTCGTCGGCGATCACCGGCACCAGGCGACCGGTGATGGGCAGGCGCACCTGCTTGCCGATCAGGTGGGTGTAGCGCTCGTCTTCAGGGTGGACCATGACGGCGGTGTCGCCCAGCATGGTTTCAGGCCGGGTGGTGGCCACGACCAGGCTCGCGTCGCTGCCGTCGACGGGGTAGCGGATGTGCCACATCGAGCCTTCTTCTTCCTCGCTCTCGACCTCGAGGTCGGACACGGCGGATTTGAGGATCGGGTCCCAGCTCACCAGGCGCTTGCCGCGGTAGATCAGGCCTTCTTCATAGAGGCGCACGAAGGTGTCGGCCACGACCTTGGACAGCTTGTCGTCCATGGTGAAGTACTCGTGCTCCCACGAGACCGAGTCGCCCATGCGGCGCATCTGCTGGGTGATGGTCGAGCCGGACTGCTCCTTCCACTCCCAGATGCGGGCCACGAAGTTCTTGCGGCCGAGGTCATGGCGGGTCTGGCCCTTGTCCTGAAGCTGGCGCTCCACCACGATCTGCGTGGCGATGCCGGCGTGGTCGGTGCCCGGAATCCACAGCGTGTTGTGGCCCAGCATGCGGTGGTAGCGCGTCAACGAGTCCATGATGGTCTGGTTGAACGCGTGGCCCATGTGCAGCGTGCCCGTGACGTTGGGCGGCGGCAGCTGGATGCAGAAGGAGGGCTTGGACTCGTCGAGTGTGGGCTTGTAGAGGCCGCGTTGTTCCCACTGGGGGCCGTAGAGGGCTTCAATCGGGCCGGGTTCGAAGGATTTGGCGAGTTCGGTCATTGTGTGGTGCGGGGCGGGGCCCGGTGGGTCGTCGCACGAACGGCGTGCGCGGCGCAAAGTGCGATTTTAGGTCGGCTGCCGGCGTTCCTGTCACGCGACAGGGCTTCGCTGGAAAGCTGCCGTGGATCAAGGTCTGGCCGGGTGACCCTGTGTGTCTGCTCGGTAAAGCACTTGGCAAGCAGGGTCTTGTCGGCCTAGCATGGAACAAAGGCGGCCCACCGGCTGCCACCTGACGCCAAGGAGGCCCTCATGTACGAACATCTTCTGGTGCCGGTCGACGGCAGCGAGCTGTCCAACAAGGCGATCGATCACAGCATCGGTCTGGCCAAGATGCTGGGGGCTTCGATCACCGGCTTCACGGCCGAGCCGCCGCTGCCGGTGCTGGTGGTCGAGCAGTCGGCAGTGGCCTATGACGTGGCCACCTTCCAGGAGCACGAAAAGCGCTGTGAGGCCCATGCCCGCGAGGTGCTGCAGGCCTTCGCCGACAAGGCGAAGGCGGCCGGTGTGACGTTCGATGGGCAGTTCGTGATCACCGACAGCGTGCAGGACGCCATTGTCGAAACCGCCAAGCGTCAGGGCTGCGACCTGATCGTGATGGCCACCCATGGCCGGCATGGCCTGGATGCACTGATTCACGGTTCGCTGACCAAGAGCGTGCTGGCACACAGCCAGGTGCCATTGCTGGTGCTGCACGGCTGATCCGTCTTCTTTCCACCCCAACACAAGGAGCAGAAACATGAACGACATGAGCGCGGCCCAGAAGGACATTCTTGTTGCCGACCTGAAGCGGGTGCTGGCCGACGCCGAGGCCTTGTTGAAGGCGACCGCCGGTGACGGCGCCGAAGAGTTGTTGCAGGTGCGAGGCCGACTACAGGCCACGCTGTCGCAGGCCAAGGACGGGTTGATCGAAGCCCAGGCTGCGGTGGTGGACAAGGCCAAGGCCGCGGCGAAGGCGACCGATGGCTATGTGCACGAGAACCCGTGGAAGGCCATCGGCGTGGCGGCGGGCGTGGGCCTGCTGCTCGGCGTGGTGATTGGCCGCCGTTGAGCATGAAAGGCGTCGTCGCGCATGGGTGACACGGCTGCCGATGCCGCGACGGCATCGGGTCGACTGACGGCCTCTTTGCGGGGCTTGCTGGCGACCCTGGTGGCGCTGGGCCATGACCGGCTCGCGCTGGCCAGCATCGAGCTGGAAGAAGAGCGCGACCGCCTGCTGGCCACGCTGGCGTGGGGCGCGGCGGCCGTGGTGCTGGCTTGCTTTGCGCTGGCGTTTGCGGCGGTGTTCGTCACGGTGCTGTTCTGGGACACACACCGCCTGCTGGCGCTGGGCAGCGTCACCTTGATGCTGGGTGCCGCAGCGGGGCTGGCGTGGTGGCGCATCCGCAGCCTGTGGGCGGGCCGTGCCGGCCTGCTGCCTGCCACCCTGGCTGAACTCGAGGCCGACCGACGCGCCCTGATGGGCGAGATGGGCGGCGCGCCGGGGGCCGCACCGTGAGTGCGCCCTGGTCGGACGGCGGCGTCGCGGCAGCGCGTGCGGCGCGCAAGCGGGCCCTGATTGAGCGCAGTGCCGTGCTCCGTCGACATCTGGCCCACGATTACATCACCCTGGTGGCGCCGGCCGAGCGCGTGCTTGATCGCGTGGTGGGCGCGGGCCACTGGCTGCGCCGTCATCCCTGGCTGCTGGGCGGCGTGGCTCTGGCATGGCTGTGGTGGCGTCCGCGCCGCGCCGTGGGGCTGGGTGGCCGTCTATTGGGTGCCTGGGCCCTGTGGCAACGCTGGCGGCCTTTGGTCAGCACGGTGCTCGCCGTGGCGGGCAGTGTGGCCGCTGCGGGCGCAGCAAACCGTGCGGGCACGGCTGGTACCGTGCCGACCCCGTCGCCGCACCGAGACAGCAAGCCGGGCGCTTGACCTGGGGCAAGCGCCCCACAGGACGAGAGGACTACCGTGGCGGTTCCGCGCCCCTGTGCGCAACCGCATCGCCCTGTCATGACCGATCTTCCGCACGTCCACCCCGAGCTCGCTGCCCTGCTCGAGCGCAGTGGCCTTCAACCACTGTCTCTGGGTGGGCGGCACCTCCTTCCGATCGTTCAGGGTGGTATGGGTGTCGGCGTGTCGGCGCACCGGCTGGCCGGTTCGGTGGCCGCAGCGGGTGGCATGGGAACCTTGTCGTCCGTCGACCTGCGTCGGCATCACCCCGACCTGATGGCGCGCACGCAGGGTCTGGCCTCGCGCATCGGGCAGGACGAGGACACCAAGGCGCAGATTGACGAGGCCAACCTGGAAGCGCTTGAGCGCGAGATCGCGGCAGCCCGTGCGCTGTCGCAAGGGCGCGGCCTGCTGGCCGTCAACGTGATGCGGGCGGTGAGCGAGTACGCGCCGGCCATCAAACGGGCGCTGGAGTGTGGCATCGACGCCGTGGTGGTGGGTGCCGGCCTGCCGCTCGACCTGCCTGACCTGGCGCAGGACCATCCGAGCGCGCTGCTGGTGCCCATCCTGTCGGATGCCCGGGGCGTGCAGCTGGTGGTGCGCAAATGGGAGCGCAAGAAGCGCCTGCCCGATGCCATCGTGATCGAGCACCCCCGGCTGGCGGGTGGCCACCTGGGGGCCGCCAAGGTGGCCGACCTGCAGGACACGCGATTCGATTTCGAGAACGTCATCCCCGCCGTGCGGGCCTT
This sequence comes from uncultured Aquabacterium sp., assembly GCF_947366995.1. Classification (GTDB taxonomy): domain Bacteria; phylum Pseudomonadota; class Gammaproteobacteria; order Burkholderiales; family Burkholderiaceae_C; genus Aquabacterium. The sequence continues at coordinate 24,989 of NZ_CANBCC010000006.1, forward strand.
TCTGCGTGACGCGGGGGTCGAGAAAGAGGTGCCGCTGATTGCCGCGGGCGGCATCCGCACCTTCGAGGACATCCAGCGCCTGCAGGCCCTGGGTGCTTCGGCGGTGCAGCTGGGCACGCCCTTCGCGGTCACGCAAGAATCGGATGCCCACCCCGAGTTCAAGCGCGTGCTGGCCGAGGCCCGCGAAGAAGACCTGACCACGTTCACCAGCGTGGCTGGGCTGCCCGCGCGCGCCGTGATGACGCCCTGGCTCAAGGCCTATCTGCGCGTGGAAGACCGCCTGCAGGCCGTGACCCAGGTGCGCAAGCGCTGCACCAAGGCCTTCGACTGCCTGGCGCAATGCGGGCTTCGCGATGGCCTGGCAGGCTGGGGGCAGTTCTGCATCGACAACCAGCTGGCCGCCGCCCTGCGGGGGGACGTCAGCAAGGGGCTGTTCTTCCGCGGTGCGGGGGCCTTGCCTTTCGGCGACCAGATCCGCAGTGTGGGCGAGCTGATGTCGCGTTTGCTGACACGTGACATGGCCTTGGGCTCGCCAGTGCCCCAAGGGGCCTGAGCGGCGCGCGGCGACCCAGGCGGCAGGGCAATGCCGCCTAAAATCGGTCGATGACCGAGCACAACGCGCCCTCCGGCCTGGCGGCCTCGCACGCCGCCGGCTCCTCCTCCTTGCTGGCCGGGCTGAATCCCGAGCAGCTTGCCGCCGTGACGGCCCCGCCCGGGCCTGCCCTGATCCTGGCCGGTGCCGGTTCGGGCAAGACGCGCGTGCTCACAACCCGCATCGCCTGGCTGCTGCAGACTGGCCAGGCCACGCCGGCCAGCATCATGGCCGTGACCTTCACCAACAAGGCTGCCAAGGAGATGCAGGCCCGCCTGTCGGCCATGCTGCCGGTGAACACGCGGGCCATGTGGATCGGCACCTTCCACGGCCTGTGCAACCGCTTTCTGCGCGCGCACGCCAAGATCGCCGGGCTGCCGTCGGCCTTCCAGATCCTCGACACGCAGGACCAGCTCTCGGCCGTCAAGCGCATCATCAAGGCGCTGAAGTACGACGAAGAGAAGTGCGTGCCCAAGCAGACGACGTGGTTCATTGCAAACTGCAAGGAAGAGGGCCGCCGCCCGAAGGACATCCAGCCGCGTGACGAACTCGGCCGCATGCAGCTGACGGTGTATCAGGCCTATGAAGACCAGTGCACCCGCGAGGGCGTGGTCGACTTTGCCGAGCTGATGCTGCGCACCTACGAGATCATGCGGGACCACCCCGAGGTGCGCGCCCACTACCAGCGCCGTTTCAAACACATCCTGGTCGACGAATTTCAGGACACCAACCGCCTGCAGTACCTGTGGCTGAAGATGTTTGCCGGTCGCCCGGAGGAAACCGGCAACAGTCTGTTTGCCGTGGGCGACGACGACCAGAGCATCTACGCCTTCCGTGGCGCGCAAGTGGGCAACATGGCCGACTTCGAGCGCGAGTTCCGTGTGCCCAAGGTGGTGAAGCTGGAGCAGAACTACCGCAGCTTCGGCCACATCCTGGATGCCGCCAACACGCTGATCGCGCAGAACAGCAAGCGCCTGGGCAAGAACCTGCGCACCGACGCGGGGCAGGGTGAGCCGATCCGCGTGTACGAGGCCTCGAGCGACTACGCCGAGGCTCAGTGGATCGTGGAAGAGGCCCGCCTGCTGCACCGCGAGGGCCACCCGCTGCACGAGGTGGCGGTGCTCTACCGCAGCAACGCGCAGTCGCGGGTGATCGAATCGGCACTGTTCAACGCGGGCGTGGCCTACAAGGTGTACGGCGGTCTGCGCTTCTTCGAACGGGCCGAAATCAAGCATGCGCTGGCTTACCTGCGCCTGATCGAGAACCCGAACGACGACACGAGTTTTCTGCGCGTGGTCAACTTCCCGGCGCGGGGGATCGGGGCGCGCAGCGTCGAGCTGCTGCAGGATGCCGCACGCAGCACGGGCCGCAGCCTGGCGCAGAGCGTGACGGCCGTGCCCGGCAAGACGGGCGCCAACCTCCAGGGCTTTGTGGCTCTGGTGGACGCCATGCGCGAGTGCACGCGCGGCCTGACGCTGCGCCAGATCATCGAGCACGTGGTCGAAGCTTCAGGCCTGGCGGACTTCTACCGGGCCGAGAAGGAAGGGCAGGAGCGGCTGGAGAACCTGGCTGAACTGGTGAACGCGGCCGAGGCCTTCGTGACGCAGGAAGGCTTTGGCAAGGATGCTGTGGCCCTGCCGGTGGACGAATCTGCCGGCGCCATCAGCGAGGGCCTGCCCGCGGCCGTGGCGCTCGCCAACACGCTGCCCGATGCCGAGACGGGCGAGATCATCTCGCCGCTGCTGGCCTTCCTGACGCACGCCTCGCTCGAGGCCGGTGACAACCAGGCTCAGGCGGGGCAGGACGCCGTCCAGCTCATGACCATTCACGCGGCCAAGGGCCTGGAGTTCAACAACGTGTTTCTGACCGGGCTGGAGGAAGGCCTCTTCCCGCACGAGAACTCGATGAACACCACCGAGGGCCTGGAAGAAGAGCGCCGGCTGATGTATGTGGCCATCACGCGCGCACGCCAGCGCCTGCACATCAGCTTCAGCCAGACGCGGATGCTGCACGGCCAGACCCGCTACAACATCAAGAGCCGCTTCCTGGACGAGCTGCCCGAGGCCTCGCTGAAGTGGCTCACGCCGCGCAACCAGGGCTTCGGCTCAGGCTTTGCCAAGTCCTACCAGGACGCCTGGTCGACCGGCCGCGGCATGGGCTCGATGGTGGGCGCCGGTGCGCAGCCCTACCGGCAAAGCGGCCAGGGTGCTTATGGAGGCGGCAGCCGCGGTGGCTATGGCGGCCAGGCCTGGGGCGGCGCCCGCAAGGAAGACACCTTCAAGGACCTGACCGCGCCGCTGCCGAAGGCCATGGCCGAAGCCAAGAACGAAGGCGGGCTGCGGGTGGGGCAGGGCGTGTTCCACACCAAGTTCGGCGAAGGCGTGGTGCTGACGCTGGAAGGCAGCGGTGCCGACGCGCGCGTGCAGGTCAACTTCGGCCGGCACGGCACGAAGTGGCTGATGCTGAGCGTGGCCAAGCTCACCCGGATCGAATGAGCCCGTTCGGGCTCCGCTTTTTGTTTTTCACTCAGAAGAGACCGTTCATGACACACGCTGCTTTCCGGCGCGCCGCACTGGCTGTTGCCGCCCTGACCTGGGCCGCTGGCGCCCACGCCTATGAATTCGACGCACTGGACCAGCTTGCCTCGCAAGGCGAATTCCGCCAGCTCGCCGAAGACCTGAGCGCCACGCTGGCCTACAAGCCGCAGGCTCCGGCAGAAGCGCTCGGCATCACCGGCTTCGACGTGGGGGTGAGCCTGGGTGGCACGAACATCAAGAGCCACCGCGTCGTCGAGCGCGCCACCGGTTCCGACAACGTGCCGAGCACGCTGCCCACCGTCACGCTGCGCGCTGACAAGGGCCTGCCCTTCGGCATCGATGTGGGCGGGTCCTACACCCTGATCCCTGGCACCTCGGTGCGCGCCCTGAGCGGTAACGTGAAGTGGGCTTTCATCGAAGGCGGTGTGCTGACCCCGGCCGTGGCCGTGCGCGCCTTCTACACGCAGACCAGCGGCCTGGGCGACATGAACCTGCGCAGCCAGGGGGGCGACCTGTCGGTGTCCAAGGGCTTTGCCAACGTGACCCCGTACGGCGGCGTGGGCCTGGTGCAGAGTCGCGCCTCCGATGATGCCGGCCGCTGGGCCCGCGAGCGCTACACGCAGACCCGTCTGTTTGCCGGTGTCAGCGTCAACCTGCTGCTGGTGAACCTGGCCTTCGAAGCCGATCGCACCGGCGACGCCACCAGTGCCAGCATCAAGGCCGGTCTGCGCTTCTGACCGGATCTGCTGGCTCATTGAACGCGACGAACGCGGTCATTGAGCCAATTCAAAGGCCACGCTGTGCGAGGGGCCGCGAGCGCGCTAAAGTGATCGGCAGATTGCTTCGGTCGCATTCACCGCGACGCCTTCTCATTCCATTCAGGAGTCACACCGCATGGCCAAGTCCGACAAGAAGTCTTCTTCCAAAGCCGCCAAGGCGGTCCTGCTGCCCGTTTCTGCGGGCAGTGCGCCGATCGACATCGGCATCAGCGCCGAGCACCGCGCGGCCATTGCCAAGGGCCTCAATGGCCTGCTGGCCGACACCTTCACGCTCTACCTGACCACGCACAACTTCCACTGGAACGTGACGGGGCCGATGTTCAACACCCTGCACACCATGTTCATGGCGCAGTACACCGAGTTGTGGAACGCGGTGGACCCGATCGCCGAGCGCATCCGCGCGCTGGGCTTCCCGGCCATGGGCTCGTTCGCCGATTTCGGTGGCATCAGCACCCTGCCGGATGCGCCGACCACGCCGCCCAAGGCCAAGGAGATGATCCGCATTCTGGTGGCCGGCCATGAAGCCGTGGCCCGCACGGCCCGCAGCCTCTATCCTCTGGTGGAGGAGGCTTCGGACGAGCCCACCGCCGACCTGCTGACGCAGCGCCTGGACGTGCACGAGAAGGCCGCCTGGATGCTGCGCTCGATGCTGGAAGAGTGAGCCGTTGAACCCGCCGCAGCGGGCAGGGCGTCAGACCAGCCCGTTGCGGATCGCGTAGACCGTCAGCTCGGAGTTGTTCGTCAGCCCGAGCTTTTCGAGCACGCGGGCCCGGTAGACGCTGACGGTCTTCGGGCTCAGCAGCAGCTGTTCGGCGATGTCGGACAGGCGCTTGCCCGAGGCGATCATCACCAGCGTCTGCAGTTCGCGATCGGACAGCTTCTGGTGCAGGTCTTCCTGCGCCGGCGTGGTGAGGTTGTCGACCAGCATCTGCGCCATCTCGGGCGTCACGTACTTCTTGCCCTGAGCCACCGTGCGCACGGCCGCCACGATCTGCGCGGCATCGCTGCCCTTGTTCAGGTAGCCCGAGGCGCCGGCCTTGAGCGCCCGCATGGCGTACTGGTCTTCCGGGTACATCGACACCACCAGCACCTTCAGCGTGCTGCCTTCTTCCTTGAGCACGTGCAGCACGTCCAGGCCACTGCGGCCGGGCAGGTTGATGTCGAGCACCAGCACATCGCAATTCTTGTCACGCAGCAGCGCGCGCAGCTCGCCGTAATCGGCAGCCTCGCCCACGACCTCGATGTCGGCGGCATCGGCCAGCGTGTCGCGGATGCCGCGCCGGATCAGCGCGTGGTCGTCACAGAGTATGACTTTGATCATGTGCTCAGCCCCATACCGTGGGATCGTCGGGGTCCGTGTCGCTGGCCGGGGCGTCCGCGTCCAGGTTCGTGAACAGTTGGTCGATGAAGCCATTTTCCGGCCCTGACAACGGGACGGAGAGGATCAGCGTGGTGCCGCCGGGGTTGCTGCTGATGTCGACCCAGCCGCCTACCGTCTCCGCGCGTTCGTGCAGGCCGCGGATGCCGAACGACCTCGCCTTGGCCAGATCGTCGGCACTCAGCCCCCGGCCATTGTCGGTGACTTCGATGGACAGCACGCCGCCGGCCTGGGTGACATCGACGCTGACCTGGGTGGCCTGTGCGTGTTTGGAGACATTGGTAAGCGCCTCCTGCGCGAATCGGTACGCCACGAGGGGCACGCCGGCGGGCAGTTCGAGCTGTTCCTGGCTGGTTCGAAAACGCGCCTGCAGGCCGGTCCGCTTGCCGAAGCGGTCGGTCATCCATTGCAGTGCGGGCACCAGCCCCTGCTCGAGGATGGCAGGCCGCAGGTTGTGCATGATGCGCTGGCTGGCCTCGTGCGCATGGTTCACGGCTTCCAGTGCCTGTTGCACGCGGTCGGCAATCTGGGGATTCGGTGCATGGCGGGCCATCCACGCCAGATCGAACTTGATCGCCGTCAGCGCGCCACCCACGTCGTCGTGGATCTCGCGCGCGATGGCGGCCCGCTCCTGCTCGATGCTGGTCTGCAGGTGCTGGGCCAGCTCGCGCAATTGCTGCCGCGAACGGCTCAGGGCCAGGTCGGCCCGCTGCTTGGCGATCCGGATGCGATTGGCCTCGATGGCCAGCAGGGCGGCCGGCGCCAGCCGTGTCAGGTTGCTCTTGAGCAGGTAGTCGTTGGCGCCGTTGCGCATGGCCTGCACGGCGATGTCCTCGCCGATCTCGCCCGAGACGAGGATGAAGGGCACCAGCTTGCCCAGCGCGCGGATCTTGTCCAGCGCGGCCAGGCCGGAGTAGCCGGGCAGGTTGTAGTCCGACAGGATCAGGTCCCAGTCCTCATGCAGGGCATCGGACAGGGCCACCTCGGTGTCGATGCGGTGGATGTCTGCATTGATGCCGCCGCGGTGCAGGTGGATGGCGACCAGCGCCGCGTCCTCCTCGTTGTCCTCGATGTGCAGGACCTTCAGTCGCACCGGCGGGAGGCCGTCTGAACCCGGGGATGGCGCTACGGCGTCAACAGGGGGCTGGGGTGTGAAATCGGACACGCGCTGCCTTCGATCCGTGGATGAGTGCCTGGAATTGCCACGTGATTGTGAACAACTGGCGCCTTGAAATGCGAAAAATTCTAACAACCGGTTTAAGCCGGGGCCTCACTGTGCCGATGACAGGGGGATCCTGGGTGTGCCGGCACATCCTTCATCGCGTCTCCCCTCGGATGGCGCGACATACAAACTGGTTGAGTGGAGCCACGATGAGTTACGACGAACCGGTCGCCAACCCCCCTGCGGAGATGCCCCTCCTCCTCGCAGCGGAGTTGCAGGACCACCTGATGACGGCGTCCAACGATCTGGAGCGCCTGCAGCGGCTTCTGGACGACGCTTGTGTCGTGCTCATGGAAGGTTTCCACGGGACGGCCGGGCAGCTCAGTGACGTGATTGACCAGGGGCACGCCGTCACGCCGCACCTGGAAGAGGTGCGGCAGACCCTGTACCGCACGGTCACGGCCCTGCAGTTCCAGGACATGGCGACCCAGCTGATCGCCCACACCAACAACCGATTGCGGAACTGTGCCGACCAGATCGCGCGCGACGCACTGGGCGACGACGACCCGGACGGCGCGGCGGTGGTGGCGGATGCCCCGATGAAACCCAACCCGGTGACCCAGGACGAGATGGACGCCGGGTCGGTCGAGTTGTTCTAAAGATTCCGTCCCATCTGTCGAAATCCCGTCAAGCGACTGGTTTCATTTTTTCCAGACAGCCGATCTGTCCAGCTATTTCAAGTACCGGAGAGCGACATGCATTCGATCCTTGCCGTCGACGATTCTGCGTCCATGCGCCAAATGGTTTCCTTTACCCTCAAGAGCGCCGGCTACAACGTCGTCGAGGCCGTGGACGGTCAGGATGCCTACGAGAAGGCCGGCGGCCGCAGCTTTGATCTGGTGCTGACCGATCAGAACATGCCCCGCATGGACGGCATCAGCCTGACCAAGAAGCTGCGTGAGAACCCCCAGTTCAAGACCACGCCCATCCTCATCCTGACGACCGAGTCGAGCGATCAGATGAAGCAGGCGGGGCGCGCGGCTGGCGCGACGGGCTGGCTGGTCAAGCCCTTCGACCCGAACAAGCTCATCGAGGTGATCCAGAAGGTCATCCGCTGACCTGACGTCGGGGCACATGGGCCCGCGCAGCGCACGACAATCTCCAGGAGCCTGACATGGCAGAGACCAGCACGGACAACAGCACTTCATCGGCCGGCATCGACCTGAGCCAGTTCTACCAGGTCTTCTTCGAAGAAGCCGGCGAGAACCTCGAGAACATGGAACAGCTCCTGCTGGAGCTGGACATCACCGCCGCCGATGACGAAGAGCTCAATGCGATCTTCCGTTGCGCCCACTCGATCAAGGGTGGCGCCGCGACCTTCGGCTTCAGTGACGTGGCCGAACTGACCCACCAGATGGAGACGCTGCTGGACAAGCTGCGCCGCCACGAGCTCGCGCCGACGGCCCCGATGGTCGACGTGCTGCTGCAGTCGGGCGATGCGCTCAAGGCCATGCTGGCACGTCACCAGGGCTCGGGCGGCGGCGAAGTCGACACGACGGAACTGCTGTTCCACATCCGTGCGATGGCGTCGGGCGAAGCACCGGCCGCCGTGGCGGCGGCTCCGGCGGTTGCCGCGCCGGCCCCATCCGCACCGGCACCTGCACCCGCCGAGGCAGCGCCTGCTTCTGCAACGGCCGCGCCGACCTCGGGCCAGCGCACCGTCGAACTGCGCGTCGGGCCCCTGGCCGACCCTTCGCAGGCCGACAACCTGGTGGACCTGTTCAAGGAAATCACCGACCTCGGCACGATCGAGCCGCTGCCCGATGATGCGGCGCTGGCCGGTCTGCGCCGCTTCAAGGTCAGCACCGCCACCGCCGAATCCGAACTGCTGGATCTGTTCACCTTCCATGTCGCCCGCGAACAAGTGAGCTTTGTCGCCCTGGCAGACGCCGGTGCCGTGGCCGCCCCGGCGGTCGATCCGGGCTATGGCTTCTTCGACGAGCCTGCACCGGTGGCGGCGGCGCCCGCTGCGCCGGCGGCCGAAAAGGGCTATGGCTTCTTCGACAACGCGCCGGGCGCCCCCGAAGCGCCGGCACCTGCACCGGTCGCGGTGGAAGCGGCCAAGCCGGCACCGGCCCCCAAGCCTGCGCCCGTGGCGGCCAAGGCCGAGAAGCCGCACGCCGGCCTCGAAGCCTCGACCATCCGCGTGTCCGTCGAAAAGGTCGACCAGCTCATCAACCTGGTGGGCGAGCTCGTCATCACCCAGGCCATGCTGGCCCAGAACAGCCGCGGCCTGGACCCGGTCGTCTACCAGCAACTGGTGTCTGGCCTGACCGATCTGGACCGCAACACCCGCGACCTGCAAGAGGCCGTGATGTCGATCCGGATGATTCCGATGTCGACGGTGTTCAGCCGCTTCCCGCGCATGCTGCGCGACCTGGCCAACAAGCTGGGCAAGAAGGTCGAGCTGGTCACGCAGGGTGAAGCCACCGAACTGGACAAGGGCCTGGTCGAGAAGATCACCGACCCGCTGACCCACCTGGTACGCAACAGCTGCGACCACGGCATCGAAATGCCCGACGTGCGTCTGGCCAACGGCAAGCCGGAGGTCGGCACCATCACGCTGGCGGCCTCGCACCAGGGCGGCTCCATCGTGATCGAGGTGCGCGACGATGGCCGCGGCCTGTCGCGCGAGAAGCTGCTGAAGAAAGCCCGTGAGAAGGGCATCGACGCACCGGACACTCTGACCGACCAGGAAGTGTGGAACCTGATCTTCGCGCCCGGCTTCTCGACGGCCGAAGAGGTGACCGATGTGTCCGGCCGCGGTGTCGGCATGGACGTGGTCAAGAAGAACATCACCTCGCTGGGCGGCACGGTCGAAATCGACTCGGCCGAAGGCTACGGCATGCGGGTGGCGGTGCGCCTGCCGCTGACCCTGGCCATCATGGACGGCATGAGCGTGGGTGTGGGCGAAGAGGTCTACATCCTGCCGCTGTCGTCGGTGGTCGAGTCCTTCCAGGTCAGCCCCGAGATGGTCAAGACGATCGGCGGCTCCGGCCGCGTGGTCGAGGTCCGCGAGGAATACATGCCGGTGATCGAACTGGAGAAGGTGTTCCAGGTGCCCCGTTTCGACTGGGAGCACAACAGCGGGATCATGGTGGTGGTGGAAGCCGAGAGCGGGCGCGTGGCCCTGCTGGTCGACGAGTTGCTCGGCCAGCAGCAGGTCGTGGTCAAGAACCTCGAATCGAACTACCGCAAGGTCAATGACGTGTCGGGCGCCACCATCATGGGTGACGGCCGCGTGGCTCTGATTCTGGACGTGGGCAGCCTCGTGCGCCGCTCGCGTCACTGATCCGGGCTTGCAGAGAAGGAGACATACCCATGGGCATGATGGAAAAACTGGACGTGCAGACCGATCTGGCACGTGAGTACCTGACCTTCCGCCTCGGTGACGAGGAGTACGGGATCGACATCCTGAAGGTGCAGGAGATCCGCGGTTACGAGAACCCCACCCGCATCGCCAATGCGCCGCACTTTCTCAAGGGCGTGGTGAACCTGCGCGGCACCATCGTGCCGATCGTGGACCTGCGCCTGCGATTCGGTTGTAGCTCGGCCGAGTACAACGCCTTCACGGTGTCGATCGTGCTGCACATCGGGCAGCGCACCATCGGCACGGTGGTCGACTCGGTGAGCGACGTGATGGAGATTCCGGCCGAGGCCATCCGTCCGGCGCCCGAGATGAGTTCGGCCATTGACGCCACCTACATCAAGGGCCTGGCCCAGGTGGGCGAGCGCATGGTGATCCTGCTCGACATCGAAAGCATGCTGATGAGCGAGGACATGGGGCTCGTGGACTGAGCCAGTCAGGCGCACCGCAGCAAAAAAAGAGGCCCGGTTGATCCGGGCCTTTTTGCATGTGTTTCAGTGCGATGCTGGCGGCAGGATCATGCTGCCAGATCCAGCTCGCGCACCGCCTCGGCCACCAGCCGGTCCAGCGCCGACAGCGGCACCGCCAGTCGGGCCTCCGCATCCGGCACGCTCTCGCGCAGCGGCGCCCAGACCGGGGCAGGCCAGCGGCCGTCCCAGTCGAAGCGGGCAATCACATGCCAGTGCAGATGCGGCACCACATTGCCGAGCGAAGCCAGGTTCACCTTGGTGGGGTGCAGGTGTTCACGCAGCACCGTTTCCACCTTGGCCACGGCCTGCATGATGTGGCTGCGGTCTGCCGGCGGCAGGTCCGTCCACTCAGCCACGTGGTCGTTCCAGACCACGCGGTAGAAGGCCGGATGTTCGGGCTCGGTGGCCCGGATCACCCGCAGCTTCACGCCACGGTGAACCAGCAGCCCACCGTCCTGCATGCACAGTTCGCAGCCGACGAGTCGGCCCGGATCACGCTGCCCCATGGTCAGACCAGCACGCGCTCGATGCCGCCGGCGTTGGCCCGGTCGACGTACTCACGCATCCAGTTCTCGCCCAGGATCTGCTTGGCCATCTCGACCACGATGTAGTCGGCTTCCAGCAACCCGTTCTGCGTGTCTTCCCCGTAGCGGTTCAGCCCCTGCAGGCACGACGGGCACGAAGTCAGGATCTTGACGTTGTCCTTCGGGCCCACCAGGCCCTGGTCGCGCAGCGCAGCCTCGCCCTTGCGCACTTCCTCGGTCTTGCGGAAGCGCACCTGGGTGGAGATGTCCGGCCGGTTCACCGCGAAGGTGCCTGACTCGCCACAGCAGCGCTCGGACTTGATCACGCCATCGCCCACCAGCGCCTTGACCGTCTTCATCGGGTCCTGGAGCTTCATCGGTGTGTGGCAGGGGTCGTGGTACAGGAACGCGCCCTTGCCCTGCAGCGTGACACCCTTTTCCAGCAGGTACTCGTGGATGTCGATGATGCGGCAGCCCGGGAAGATCTTGTCGAACTGGTAGCCCTGCAACTGGTCATAGCAGGTGCCGCAGCTCACCACCACCGTCTTGATGTCGAGGTAGTTCAGCGTATTGGCCACGCGGTGGAACAGCACCCGGTTGTCGGTGATCATCTTCTCGGCGGTGTCGGCCTGGCCGGCCCCGCGCTGCGGGTAGCCGCAGCACAGGTAGCCCGGGGGCAGCACCGTCTGCACGCCCGCATGCCACAGCATGGCCTGCGTGGCCAGGCCCACCTGGCTGAACAGGCGCTCCGAGCCGCAGCCCGGGAAGTAGAACACCGCCTCGGTGTCGGCCGTGGTCTGCTTCGGGTCGCGGATGATCGGAACGTAGTTCTTGTCCTCGATGTCCAGCAGCGCACGCGCGGTCTTCTTGGGCAGGCCGCCCGGCATCTTCTTGTTGATGAAGTGGATGACCTCTTCCTTCAACGGGGCCTTGCCGTGCGTGGCCGGCGGCGCGCTCGTCTGCTTGCGCGCGGCGAGCTTGAGCACGTCGTTGGCCATGCGCTGCAGCGGCATGGCCACGTCGACCACGGCGCTGCGCACGAACTTGATGGTTTGCGGGTTCGTGGCATTGAGCATCAGCATGCCGGCCGCCGCGGCGGGCCGGAAGCTCTTCTTGCCCATCTTGGTCAGCAGGCTGCGCATCGCCATCGACACGTCGCCGAAGTCGATGTTGACCGGGCAGGGCGTCACGCACTTGTGGCAGACCGTGCAGTGGTCGGACACGTCCTCGAACTCGGCCCAGTGCTTGATCGACACGCCGCGGCGTGTCTGCTCTTCGTACAGGAAGGCCTCGATCAGCAGCGAGGTGGCCAGGATCTTGTTGCGCGGGCTGTAGAGCAGGTTGGCGCGCGGCACGTGGGTCGCGCACACCGGCTTGCACTTGCCGCAGCGCAGGCAGTTCTTGAAGCTCTCGGCGATGTTGCCGATGTCGCTCTGCTGCATGATCAGCGACTCGTGGCCCATCAGCCCGAACGACGGCGTGTAGGCCTCGGTCAGGTCGGCGGCATGCACGTCGTCGCCCAGCGCACGCAGCGCCTGGCCGCGCAGCAGCTTGCCCTTGTTGAAGCGGCCTTCCGGGTCGACCTTCTGCTTGTAGGCCGTGAAGTTGGCCATCTCGTCGTCGGTCAGGAACTCGAGCTTGGTGATGCCGATGCCGTGTTCGCCCGAGATGACCCCGTCCAGCGAGCGGGCCAGCTCCATGATGCGCGCCACGGCCTCGTGCGCCGTCTGCAGCATCTCGTAGTTGTCGCTGTTGACCGGGATGTTGGTGTGCACGTTGCCGTCGCCGGCGTGCATGTGCAGGGCCACCCACACGCGGCCGCGCAGCACCTGCTTGTGGATGCGCTTGAGCTCGTCGACCACGCCGCCGAGCACCATGCCGTTGAACACCTTGGCCAGCTCGTCGCGCACTTCGCGCTTCCAGCTCACGCGCACCGACCACGTCTGCAGCAGGTTGAAGATGGTGTCGCCAGGCTGCGGTACGTAGCGGCCATCGCGGTGCTGGGTGTAGCCCAGCGCGGCCAGGCGGTCGTCCACCTCGGCCAGCGGCGCGTCGAGCTGGTCGTGCAGGAAGGTCCAGCGTGCGCGCACCTCGGCCAGATGAGCCTGGGCGGCGGCGATCTTCTCTTCCAGCTGCTCTGCGCTTGGCAGTTCGATCGGGTCTTCGGCCTTGCGCAGCGCGGCGGCCACAGTCAGGCGGCCACTGCCGAAGAAGGCGTCGATGGCATCCAGCAGCGCGAGCTTGTTGCGCAGGCTCAGTTCGATGTTGATGCGCTCGATGCCCAGCGTGTACTCGCCCATGCGCGGCAGCGGGATCACGACGTCTTCGTTCACCTTGAAGGCGTTTGTGTGCTTGGCGATGGCGGCGGTGCGCTTGCGGTCGGCCCAGAACTTCTTGCGAGCGTCGGCGCTGACGGCCACGAAGCCTTCACCCGAGCGGCCGTTGGCCAGGCGGATGACTTCGCTGGTGGCGCGGGCCACGCGGTCTTCGTCGTCACCGACGATGTCGCCGATCAGGACCATCTTGGGCAGGCCCGAGCCGCCCACATTGCGCTTGCTCTTGGTGGCGTAGCCCACGGCGCGCAGGTAACGGTCGTCGAGGTGCTCCAGCCCGGCCAGGATGGCGCCGCCCGGCTGCTTCATCTCCTCGAACATGAAGTCCTTGATGTCGACGATCGACGGCACGCATTCCGTCGGGTTGCCGAAGAACTCCAGGCACACCGTGCGCACGTGCTTGGGCATGCGGTGCACGACCCAGCGCGCGCTGGTGATCAGGCCGTCGCAGCCTTCCTTCTGGATACCGGGCAGGCCGGCCAGGAACTTGTCGGTGACGTCCTTGCCCAGGCCTTCCTTGCGGAAGACACTGCCGGGGATGACCAGCGTTTCGGTGCGCAGCGGCGTCTTGCCATCGGCGGCAAAGTAGCGCAGCTCGAAGCGCGCCTCGGCCACATCGTGGATCTTGCCCAGGTTGTGGTCCATGCGGACCACGTCCAGCCACTCGGCATCGGGCGTGACCATGCGCCACGAGGCGAGGTTGTCCAGCGCGGTGCCCCACAGCACGGCCTTCTTGCCGCCCGCGTTCATCGCGATGTTGCCGCCGATGCAGCTGGCCTCGGCCGAGGTCGGGTCGACCGCGAAGACGTAGCCGCCACGCTCGGCCGCATCGGCCACGCGCTGCGTGACGACGCCGGCGCCGGTCCAGATGGTGGGCACCTTGTGCTGCACGCCCGGCAGGTCGACCAGCTCGACCTCGGTCATCTGTTCGAGCTTTTCGGTGTTGATGACCGCGCTCTTCCAGGTCAGCGGCACGGCGCCACCGGTGTAGCCGGTGCCACCCCCGCGCGGGATGATGGTGAGCCCGAGTTCGACGCAGCCCTTGACCAGCGCGGCCATTTCGGCCTCGGTGTCCGGCGTGAGCACGACGAAGGGGTACTCGACGCGCCAGTCGGTGGCGTCCGTCACGTGCGAGACGCGGCTCAGCGCGTCGAACTTGATGTTGTCGTGCCGCGTGACCTTGCGCAGAACACGGGTGGCGCGTTCGCGCAGGGCGGCCATGTCATCGAAGGCGCGCGCAAAGCGGTCCACGGTGACCCGGGCGGCATCCAGCAATTCGGCCACGAGCTTGTCGCGCGAGGCGTCGGCGCTGGGCGTGCGGCGCTTGTCGACCTCGCCGAGGCGGTGGTGCAGGGCGTCGATCAGCTGGCCGCGGCGCTTGGGATTGTCCAGCAGGTCGTCCTGCAGATAGGGGTTGCGCTGCACCACCCAGATGTCGCCCAGCACCTCGTAGAGCATGCGGGCCGAGCGGCCCGTCTGGCGCTCGGTGCGCAACTGGCTCAGAACCTCCCAGGCGCGCTGACCCAGCAGGCGCTGGACAATTTCGCGATCCGAGAAGGAAGTGTAGTTGTAGGGGATCTCGCGCAGGCGGGGCTGGCCGGCGGCGTGAGCGTCGGCGGCCTGGGCGGTCATGTGGGTCAGCTCGGTCAGTGCGTTCATGCGGGCGCCAGGTGCGAAGTGCCTGATACAGAAAAGATGAACGCGCCTGGGGCCGGGGATGCACCCAGGCACGTTGTCCAGTGGGGGTGGTTTTCGCGCCTGAGGCGAGATGGTACCGCACCCCCATCCCCCATGCGCCAGAAATGGGCACTCCTCACGGCCTTGTGGCGGGCTTTGCCCCGGGCGCAGAATGGCTATCCTGACTGTCATGCGATGTTTCTCTCCGGCGGCCGCGGCTGGTGGCGAAGGGGCATCCCCGTTCCACCGGTCTCTTATCAAGCAGTCATGAGCCCTTCTTCCCGTTCGACCCCTGCCTGGCCCTATCCCTGCTGGATCGCCCACCGTGGCGCCGGCAAGCTGGCGCCGGAAAACACCCTCGCGGCCTTCCGCATGGGGGCCGAGCACGGGTTTGCCATGTTCGAGTGCGATGTGAAGCTCAGCGCCGACGGTGAGCCCTTTCTGCTGCACGACGCAGAACTCGATCGCACCACGAACGGGCGCGGCGTGGCCGGTGCGCACTCGTGGGATGCGCTGTCCCGCCTGGACGCCGGCAGCTGGCACGGCCGCATGTACGCTGGCGAGCCGCTGCTGCGCCTGGAGGCCCTCTCGCGCTGGCTGCAGTCGCTGGGGCTGCTGGTCAACCTCGAGATCAAGCCCACGCCGGGCGACGAACAGCGCACGGGCCGCGTCGTGGCTGAACATGTGGCGCGGTTGTGGGCCCATGCGCATGTGAAGCCTTTGTTGAGCTCCTTCAGCGTCGAGGCCTTGCGGGCGGTGCAGCGCACCTGCCCCGATCTGCCGCGCGCGCTCCTGCTCGAGCGCTGGGCGGTCGACGGCGTCAAGCTCGCGCTCGACCTGGGTTGCCAGGCGATTGTCGTGCACCACCCCGAACTGGACCGTGAGCGCATCCGCGCCGCGCAGGCGGCTGGCCTGAAAGTGCTGACCTACACCGTCAACGAACCGGGGCAGGCCGCGGCGCTGTGGTTGTCGGGGCTGGATGGACTGATCACCGACCGCGTGGACACCTTCGAGCCGCAGGCGCGCCTGGGTGCCAACCCGGCCCGTCTGATGACGCTGGCGGCCGACGCGCTGGCCGTCTGATCGGCATCCCTGGCGCGATGCGCCGAAAGTCAAACGGCGACCCCGCAAGGTCGCCGTTTTTGTTGGTGCCTGCGCTGAGCGTCAGGCCAGTGCGGCCAGCAGCTTGTCGTGGATGCCGCCGAAGCCGCCGTTGCTCATGCACAGGATCTGGTCGCCCGGACGCGCCACCTTGGCCACCTTGGCCACCAGCACGTCGATGGTGTCGGCCACCACGGCGCGTGCGCCCATCTCGGCCAGTGCTTCGTGGGCGTCCCAGCCGAGGCCGCCACTGTGGCAGAAGGCCAGGTCGGCCTCTTCCAGCGACCAAGGCAGCAGCGCCTTCATCGTGCCGAGCTTCATGGTGTTGGAACGCGGCTCGAACACGGCCAGGATGCGCGCGTCCGGGCCCACCTTGCGACGCAGACCGTCCACCGTGGTGCGGATCGCGGTGGGGTGGTGGGCGAAATCGTCGTACACGGTGATGCCGCGCACCTCGCCGCGGAGTTCAAGGCGGCGTTTCACGTTGGCGAACTGCCCCAGGGCCTCGCACGCCTGCTGCGGCGCCACACCCACGTGCTCAGCGGCGGCGATGGCGGCCAGCGCGTTCATCTGATTGTGCTCGCCCAGCAGCGCCCACTCCACGCGGCCCACCAGCACGCCGGCCTTCAGCACGTCAAAGGCGTGGGGCTCACCGCGTGCGCGGAAGCCCGGCGTGTCACCGCGCACACCGAAGCGCGCGACATCGCTCCAGCAACCGCGGTCCAGCACGCGCTGCAGCGCTTCTTCGCGCGCATTGACCACCAGGCGGCCACTGGCCGGCACGGTGCGCACCAGGTGGTGGAACTGCGTCTCGATCGCCGCCAGGTCGGCAAAGATGTCGGCGTGGTCGAACTCGAGGTTGTTGAGCACCGCCGTGCGGGGACGGTAGTGCACGAACTTGCTGCGCTTGTCGAAGAAGGCCGTGTCGTACTCGTCGGCTTCGATGACGAAGGGGTGGCCGCTGGCCGGGCGCGTCTCGGCGCGGGTGTCGCCCAACCGGGCCGACACGCCGAAATTCTGCGGCACGCCGCCCACCAGAAAGCCGGGCTGCTTGCCGGCGTGTTCCAGAATCCAGGTCAGCATCGACGTCGTGGTCGTCTTGCCGTGCGTGCCGGCCACGGCCAGCACATGGCGTCCCTGGAGCACGTTTTCGCTCAGCCACTGCGGGCCGCTGGTGTACGGCAGGCCACCGTCCAGAATGGCTTCCATCAACGGGTTGCCCCGGCTGACGACGTTGCCGATCACGAACAGGTCGGGCTTCAGTGCGAGCTGGTCCACCGTGTAGCCTTCGATCAGCTCGATGCCCAGGGCGCGCAGCTGGTCGCTCATCGGCGGATAGACGCCGGCGTCGCAGCCGGTCACACGGTGGCCCGCCTCACGGGCCAGAGCGGCCACGCCACCCATGAAGGTGCCGCAGATGCCAAGGATGTGGATGTGCATGGCGCGCATTGTAGGCAGCGCACCGGCACGTTCTTGTGCTTCCGAATGCAAAGGCCACCCGCTGAGGGGTGGCTGGGCTGAAAGGACGAGGGCCGGAGAGGCCTTGATCCGAGTTCAGAGCTGGCGGAAGGCGTTGGCGGCGGCTGCCACCGTGTCGGCGATGTCCTGCTCGGTGTGCGCCGCGCTGACAAATCCGGCTTCGTACATGGCCGGGGCCAGGTACACGCCCTGGTCCAGCATCAGGTGGAAGAAGCGGTTGAACGTGTCGGTGCCACGCGCCATCACGGCCTGGTAGTGCTGAGGCAGTTCCGGCGCGAAGAAGAAGCCGAACATGCCGCCCTGGCTGTCGGTGCAGAAGTCGATGCCGGCGGCCCGGGCGGCGCCGTCCAGGCCGGACATCAGGCTGCGGGTGCGTTCGCCCAGCATGTCGAAGAAGCCCGGCTGGCTGATGAGCTTGAGTGTGGTCAGGCCGCAGGCCGTGGCGACCGGGTTGCCCGACAGCGTGCCGGCCTGGTAGACCGGGCCCAGCGGCGCCAGCTTGGACATGATGGCGCGGGTGCTGGCAAACGCGGCCAGCGGCATGCCGCCGCCGATCACCTTGCCGAACACGCTGATGTCCGGGCGGAAGCCGGGGATGGCCTGCGCGTACAGGCTCTGCGCGCTGCCCAGGGCCACGCGGAAGCCGCTCATCACCTCGTCGAACACGAACAGCGCGCCGTGCTGGTCGCACAACTCGCGAATGCGCTTCACGAAGGGCACGCTGGCGCGCACGAAGTTCATGTTGCCGGCGATCGGCTCGATCATCACGCAGGCGATCTCGTCGCCCTGCGTGGCAAACGCGTGCTCGATCTGCTCGATGTTGTTGTACTCGAGCACCAGCGTGTGCTGCACCACCTCAGGGGGCACGCCGGCGCTGGTGGGGTGGCCGAAGGTGGCCAGACCCGAGCCGGCCTTGACCAGCAGGGCGTCGGCATGGCCGTGGTAGCAGCCCTCGAACTTGATCAGCTTGCTGCGGCCGGTCACGCCGCGCGCCAGGCGGATGGCGCTCATGCCGGCTTCGGTGCCCGAACTGACCAGGCGCACCTGTTCGGCGCTGGGCACGTGGGCCAGGATGGCCTCGGCCAGTTCGACCTCGCGCTCGGTGGGGGCGCCGAACGAGAAGCCGTCGACGGCCGCCTTCTGCACCGCCTCGAGCACCTCGGGGTGGCCGTGACCCAGGATCATCGGACCCCACGAGCCGATGTAGTCGATGTAGCGGGTGCCTTCGGCGTCCCACATGTAGGCGCCTTGGGCGCGCTGAATGAAGCGGGGCGTGCCGCCGACGGCGCGGAAAGCGCGCACGGGCGAGTTCACGCCGCCCGGGATGACGCGCTGGGCGCGCTCGAACAACTGGGTGTTAGTGGACATGGCGGGAAGATGGCGGGGACGTGGTGTCATCGAGCGTGGGACCCTGCTCCGGGGCGGCTTCGCCCTCGGCGGGTTGCTCGCCGGGCGGCAGGGCCCAGAAGAATCGGTCAGGGACGACGCCGCCCATGCCGGGGCGGAAGCCGGCGTCCAGCGCCTGGTCAAGGAAGCTCAGCGCCTCGGACACGGCGACGTCGAGCTCGGTGCCCGACGAAAGGATGGCAGCCAGCGCGGCCGAGAGCGTGTCGCCCGCGCCCACGAAGGCGGTGTCGAAGCGCTCGAAGCGCTCGCCGCACAGGGCACCCTGGGGGGAGGCCAGCACGTTGTCGATGAACTGGTCGGGCAGCTGGATGCCGGTGACGAGCACATAGTCTGAACCGAGTTCGCCGGCGGCCACAGCCAGCTCGCGTGCAGAAGGCTGGCGCTCGGCGTCCCACTCGGGCAGCAGGAAGTCGGTGAGCGTCTTGTGGCTGCCGACCAACACCCGCGTGGCGGGCAGGATCAGTTCGCGGAAGGCATCCAGGTAGGCCATCTGCGGGTCTTCGTCCATCCACGACAGGTTGGGGAGGAAGGACACGAGCGGCACGTCCGAGTAATCCGACAGGATCTCCGCCACCGCGCTGACGCCCTCGGCGCTGCCCAGGAAGCCCACCTTCCAGGCGGCAATCGTGCAGTCTTCGAGGATGGATCGCGCTTGATCGACCACGGCGTCCGGGTCGATCTCATGAGACTCGAACACTTCGGCGGTGTCGCGGATCAGCAGGCTGGTGACCACGGGCAGGGCATGCGCGCCCATGGCGGCAATCGTGGCGATGTCGGCGCCGATGCCGGATGCGCCGCTCGGGTCATTGGCATTGAAGCTCAGGACGCATGCCGGCGCACCGGAATCCTGTTCGCCGGCAACCGGGGCGGTTTCAGCGCTGTTCTGGGGTGAATTCATGCGTTCAACGGTATCTCAGATGGGCGAGCCGTGCCCACAAACCCTGGGATTTTCCGGGGCGGGGGGTGGCTACAATCGGCCCATTGTATTCAAGCTGAACTTGCAGACGTGACCGAATTCCGAACCTGGATGTGCCTGATCTGTGGCTGGATTTATGACGAGGCCGCCGGCGTACCGGAAGAGGGCATTCCCGCCGGAACCCGCTGGGAAGACGTGCCGATGAACTGGGTGTGCCCGGAATGTGGCGCCCGCAAGGAAGACTTTGAGATGGTTCAGGTCTGACGACCTCCGGCCGATATAAGCTGTGACCACGGCGACCCGCCCACGATGCGGGTCTCGAAGTTTGGAGGAGCGGGTCCGTGTCTGAAATGGAAAACAGCGTCAGGAAGGTGCTCGTCATCGACGACAGCAACACCATCCGGCGCAGCGCCGAGATCTTCCTGAAGCAGGGTGGGTACGAGGTCGTGCTGGCCGAGGATGGCTTTGATGCCCTCTCGAAAGTGAACGACCACGCGCCGGATGTCATCTTCTGCGACATCCTGATGCCGCGGCTCGATGGCTACCAGACCTGCGCCATCATCAAGCGCAATCCGCGTTTTGCGCGCACGCCTGTGATCATGCTGTCCTCGAAGGACGGCCTGTTCGACAAGGCGCGTGGCCGCATGGTGGGGTCGCAGGACTACCTGACCAAGCCGTTCACGAAAGACCAGCTGCTGCAGGCCGTTTCCCAGTACATGGGAGCCTGAGGTGAGCGCGGCGTGTCGCCATCCGGCGCGCTGTTGATGTTTGGAAACATATGCGGCCACGACCTTGTGGCAGCCTGTGGTGTGTTGAGGTAATTGCATGCCGATCCAGAAAATACTGCTTGTCGACGATTCCAAGACCGAATTGCACGTGCTGTCCGACCTGCTGACCAAAAAGGGTTACCAGGTCCGCACCGCAGAAAACGGCGAGGAGGCGCTGCGCCGCCTGCAGGAAGACAAGCCCGACCTGATCCTGATGGACGTCGTGATGCCCGGCCAGAACGGCTTCCAGCTCACGCGCACGATCACCCGAGATCCGCAGTACGCGTCGATCCCGGTGATCATCTGTTCCAGCAAGAACCAGGAAACCGACCGCGTCTGGGGCATGCGCCAGGGCGCGCGCGACTACGTGGTCAAGCCCGTGAACCCGGAAGAGCTGCTGTCGAAGATCAAGGCCTTCGGCTGAGAGGGCAGGGCACATGGCCAACAAGGAAGCCCTTCGGGAACTGCAGCAGCGCCTGGCCGACCGGCTGCAGAAGGTGCGTCAGCAGGCGCCCACGCGAAACTGGCTGGCCGTCGAGATGGCCGGACACGGGTTCCTGCTGCCGCTGGACCAGGCCGGCGAGATCTTCCCGCTGGGCGCTGTCCAGACCGTGCCGCACAGCCAGCCCTGGTTTCTCGGCGTGGCCAACTTGCGCGGCCAGCTTCATGGCGTGGTTGACCTCAGCGGCTTCCTGGGGCTGAGCCGGCGCACACCGCGCCTGCCCACCGAGCCGCAGGCCCGCGATGCCGGACGGCTCATCGCCTTCAACCAGGGCCTTCAGGTCAACGCCTGCCTCCTGGTGGATCGCCTGCTGGGTTTGCGCCAGGCCGGGGCGATGCACCCCACCGAGCGAGGCCGCAGCGCCCCCCACTTCGTGGTCCAGGAGCTGGCCGACACCCAGGGCCGCGTCTGGTACGAGCTGGACCTGGCCGCGCTCGCGTCCGACGAAGCGTTTCTCAAGATCGATGCCTGAGCGGCACCCCACGCCGCAGGCACACCCGTAGTCAGTTTGGAGCAAGTTCACATGAGTTTCCTGAGTCGTATCAAGGAGCTGGGCAAGCCACGTGAAGAGGACGAAGTCCAGCCCGAGGCCCTCAGCGCCGACAGGCTGGTGGTGGCGTCTGGCGTCCAGACGGTGGACACGCAGTCGGCGCAGTCGACGCTCCAGCCTGGCGGCACCACAGCGGACTCGGTGATTTCCGAGGCCGCACCGTCGGAGTTTCCGGCGGACTACCTCGACAACCGCCGTCGCGACGACGCCATGGACGGCGCCAGTCTGGAGCCACAGTCGGGGCTGCCCCTGGTGGGCCACCTCCGCCTGGACCGCCAGCAGCGCGTGCTCGGTGGCGCGCTGGCCGTCGGCGTGCTGGGCTTGATGCTCAGCGCGTTTCTGTCGGTGAACTCTGCCGACCGCCGTGCCGCACAGACGGGGGCCACCGGCCAGGCGCTGATGCAATCCCAGCGGCTGGCGAAGTCGGTGTCCCAGGCGCTGGTGGGTCGCGCCCAGGCCTTCTCGGAAGTGTCCGAGAGCGCCAAGGTGCTGGCCGCGAACGTGCGCGGTCTGGCCAAGGGAGACAGCACGCTGGGCCTCAGTGAGGTGTCCGGCGGTGCCCGCGAGGCGCTGACGCCCCTGCTGCAGCTGGTCGACCGTGCCGAGAAGAACGCCAACTTCGTGCTGTCGCAGAAGCAGACGCTGACGCAGGTGAGCCAGGCGCTGCGCGAGGTCAACGCCCAGTCTTCTGAGCTGCTGGACCTGGCCGAAGGCATCGCCACCGCGCGCCTCGAAAAGGGCGGCGTGCCCCCCGCTGAATCGCTGGCGCTGAACCAGCTCGTGATGCTGACGCAGCGCATCGGCAAGTCGGCCAACGAATTCCTGACGGTGGAAGGCGTGTCGACCGAGGCCGTGTTCCTGCTGGGCAAGGACCTCAATGCCTTCAAGGAACTTGGCGAAGGCCTGCTGTCGGGCAACGCCGAGCTGCAACTGAGCGCCGCGCGCGACCCGGCGCTGCGCGAGCAGCTGGAAGCGCTGCTGAAGATCTTCGAACGCACCCGCACGCAGTCGACCTTCATCCTGGGTTCGCTGCAGGGCCTGGTGGCTGCCCGTGATGCACAGGTGGCCGTCATCGACGACTCCGAGCCGCTGCGCAAGGGCCTGGAAGAGGTGCAGAAGCGCCTGAACGACGGAGCCGGCATCGGTGGCCTGAACGTCGCGATGATTCTGGTCTTCCTGCTGGCCACGGCGGCCTCCGCCTGGGGCCTGCTGCGCGTCTTCTTGACCGACCAGCGCCACCGCGCCCGCATTGCCGAATTCCAGCGCCAGGAGGCCGAGCGCCAGGAGCGTGAAGCCAAGCGCGTGAACGACGCCAACCAGGCGGCCATTCTGCGGCTGATGAACGAACTGCAGATGGTGGCCGAAGGTGACCTGACACAGCAGGCCACCGTGACCGAAGACATCACGGGCGCCATCGCCGACTCGGTGAACTTCACGGTGGAAGAGCTGCGCACGCTGGTGGCGCAGGTGCAGGGCACGGTGCAACGGGTGACCGAAACGACTGTGCAGGTGGATGCGACGTCGACCGAACTGCTGGCCGCCTCCGACGAGCAGCTGCGCGAGATCCGCGAAACAGGTGAATCGGTGCTGCAGATGGCTGGGCGAATCAACGAGGTGTCGGCTCAGGCACAGCATTCCGCTGAAGTGGCGCGCCAGTCGCTGGACGCTGCCGACCAGGGCCTGCAGGCCGTGCAGAACGCCATCGGCGGTATGGACACCATTCGCGAGCAGATCCAGGAAACCTCCAAGCGCATCAAGCGACTGGGTGAATCGTCGCAGGAGATCGGTGAAATCACCGAGCTGATCTCGGACATTACCGAACAGACCAACGTGCTGGCGCTGAACGCCGCCATCCAGGCGGCCTCGGCCGGTGAAGCCGGTCGCGGTTTCTCGGTGGTGGCCGAAGAAGTGCAGCGTCTGGCCGAACGCTCGGCCGACGCGACCCGCGAAATTGCCGCGCTGGTGCGTACCATTCAGACCGACACCCAGGACGCCGTGGCCGCCATGGAGCGCTCCACGCAAGGGGTGGTGGAAGGGGCCCGGCTGTCTGACGCCGCCGGTTCCGCACTGGGTGACATCGACCGCGTGTCCCGCCGACTCGCTGAACTGATTGAGCAGATCTCGGCGCAGGCGTTGAGAGAGGCCGAGTCCGCCAATGTGGTGGTGGCCAACATCCAGCACATCTTCGCGGTGACGGAGCAGACCGGTGAAGGCACGCGGTCGACCACGCAGCTCGTGCGCGAGCTGTCCAAGACCGCTGAAGAACTGCAGCAATCGGTGGCCCGATTCAAGATCGCTCCCTGACCCGACCCGGGATGACGCATGGACAACCTGCACGAAGACGCCCCGCTTGCCTCGGATGACCTGAGTGCCCTGGCCTGGGTGCATGAGGAGCTCCGCAAGTCGCTGGATGCGGCGCACAAGGCGCTGCACCGTGTGCTGAAGGATTCGGCTGCCGCGGGGCTGTCCGACCTCGACGCGCTCGACCCGGCTGTGCTGCGCACGGCGCGCCAGCAGATTCACCAGGGCGTCGGGGCGCTGGAGCTGGCCGGGCTGTCCGCGGGCGCCACGCTACTGCGCGCCAGCGAGGCGGTGGTGCAGAAGTTCGTGAACCGGCCGCAGGCCATCACCGAAGACGCGGTGCGCGACGTTGAAAAGGGCTCGTTCGCCCTGCTGGACTACATCGGCCGCAAGCTGGCGGGCAAGCCCGTGTCGGCGCTGGCGCTGTTCCCGCAATACGAGGCGCTGGCCACCCGGGCGGGCGGGCCGCTGCCGCGGCCGACCGATCTGTGGAGCCAGGACTGGCCCACGGTGTCCCTCGAAGCGCCGCTGGCGCCGCCGGACGACGTGTCGCCGCGCCAGGCCGATCAGGTCACCATCGGCGACTTCGAGATGGGGTTGCTGTCGCTGCTCAAGCGTAACCAGCCGGCCGACGCTGTGGCCCTGGCTGAACTCTGCACGGCACTGGCCAGCGGAGCCGCCGAGCGCCATGCCCACCGGGAGTCTGCCACCTGGCTGTTGGCGAGCGGCTTTCTCGAAGGCGTGGCCGAGCAGCATGTGCCCTTGAACGTGCATGCCAAACGGGTGCTGTCCTCGCTGCTGAGCCAGCTGCGTAGCCTTGCAAAGGGGCAGGGCGTGCCGTCGGACCGGCTGGCCAGCGAATTGCTGTTCTTCTGTGCCCAGGCGGGGCAGGCGCCAGCGTCCCCGCGTTCGGTGCTGGCCCGCGTGCGCCAGACCTTCGGGCTGGAGCGCCACCAGCCGGTCGATCTGCAAGCGTCGCCGTTGGGCCGCTTCGATCCGTCCTGGATTGCACAGGCCACCAAGCGTGTGGCCGGTGCCAAGGATGGCTGGTCGGCCGTGGCAGCCGGCGAGATGCTGCGCATGGCGGGTCTCAACGAGCAGTTCTCGTTGGTCGGGGATTCGCTGCGTCGTCTTTTCCCGAGCGGCGACCGCCTGGCAGATGCCCTGGTCGATGCCGTGCAGCGCACGGTGCACTCGGCGCAGTCGCCCGAGCCCAGTCTGGCCATGGAAGTGGCCACCAGCCTGCTGTACCTGGAGGCGGCGCTGGAGGATGGCGAATTCGAGCATCCGGAGCAGGTACAGCGTGTGAGCCGCATGGCCGAGCGCATCCGCCATGTCAATGCGGGCCAGCCAGCCGAGCCTCTGGAGGGCTGGATGGAGGACCTGTATCGTCGGGTCTCCGATCGCCAGACCATGGGCAGCGTGGTGCAGGAGTTGCGCAGCACGCTGGGCGAGTGCGAGAAGCACATTGATGCCTTCTTCCGCGCCCCGGAGGACCGCACGCCGCTGGTCAACGTGCCGTCGCAGCTTCAGTCCATGCGAGGCGTGCTCGCCGTGCTGGGGCTGGATCAGGCCTCGCAGGCCGTCGTGCGCATGCGCGGCGACGTCGAACACCTGCTGCAACCCGACGCCGACCTGGATGAGGCGGCCCGTCAGGGCGTGTTCGACCGTCTGGCGAGCAACCTGGGCGCGCTCGGCTTTCTGATCGACATGATGGGCGTGCAGCCTGGGCTGGCCAAGAGCCTGTTCTCGCTGGACGAGGACTCGGGCGTGCTGTCACCGCTGATGGGCCGCGAGAAGAAGGGCCTGGGCGTGCAGCAGGAGGATCCGGTCGAAGCCGCGGCCCAGCATGTCGAGCAGGTGCACCGCGAGGAAGCCCAGGCGGTCGCCGAGGAAGTGGCGCAGGCGCTGGCACAGCCGGATGCGCCGATTGAAGACGTGAGCGAGCAACTGCAGAAGCTGGCCGAGACGCCGCACCTGCAGGTGCAGAGCGAGCTGGCCGACAACCTGGCTGCGGCACAGGCCGCGCTGGCCGAGGCGCAGGCACAGTCCGACGGCGCCGCGCTGGAGGCCGCGCGGGAGCAGGTGGCCCAGGTTCTGTCCGACCTGACGCCCGCCGAGCCGGAACTGGTCGAGCCCGAGGCGCCCGCCTTCCCGCCGCAGGCACCGCTGGCGCCCACGCCGGTGGCGGCTCCCCAGGCCACGGGCCTGGAAGAAGACGACGAGATGCGCGGCATCTTCCTGGAAGAGGCCGCCGAGGTCATTGCCGAAGCCAGACAGGCGTTGAGCGCCCTCCGGGACAACGCCGCCGATGTGCAGGCCATGACGGGCGTGCGCCGGGCGTTCCACACCCTCAAGGGCAGCTCGCGCATGGTCGGGCTGAAGGTGTACGGCGAGGCCGCGTGGGCTTGCGAGCAACTCTACAACGCGGCGCTCGCGGCCCAGGAACCGGCGAGCGCCGACCTGCTGGGCCTGAGCGACGAACTGTTCGACCACTTTGCCGCCTGGACCGACGCGATCGCCCGCCACAACGATGCCGCCTGGCAGGCCGAACCCGTGATCGCGGCGGCCGATGCGCTGCGCCTTCGCGGCGAGCGCATCGGGCTGATGACCCAGTCCGAGTCCGAGGTCGTGCCCGAGCTTGAGCTCGAGCACGACCCGGAGCCGGAGCCTGCTGCGGATCCGGGCCCACTGCCGTCACTGGATCTGGCACTTGACCTGTCTGTGGTCGACCCGCTGCCGACGGTTGACGCCCCTGCCGACGTGCCCGTGCTCAATTGGGCCACGGACGAGGTGGTGAGCGAGGCCCTGGCCCGGCTGGCCGACGAGGGCCGCCTGCCTGGTGCACAGGACGCCATGGCGCCCGTCGCGCTGCTGGATGAGCCGGTTCCGGCCTCGCCCGAAGCCCTGGCGCATGCCCCGTTCGATTTCGAGCAGACCCTGCCTGGCGAAGACCTGACACTGGCTTCGGCGCCCGACACGCTGCCTCAGGCCGACTCGGGCGTGCCGGACGAGACCGTGATCGAGCGCCTGAGCCTCGATCTCGACATGCGGGAGGACGATGGCCTGGGGGAGTTTCCCCCGGTGCCCGGGACCGACGCGGTTGACGCGGCACCGACGCTCGAGTCCATCCCGGAGTCGCTCGACATCCCTCTGGATGACGAGACCACGGCGTCGGGAACCGAGGCCGGGGACGCGTTGCCCATGCCTGAGATGCATTTGCTCGAGCCCTCGGACTTTGGTGACCTGTCGGAGGCCGCTGCCACGCAGCCGGACACCCTCCCGCCCGTGGAGGGCCCCGTGGAGTCGGATGTTGTGGCTCAGGCGGAAGTGCAGTCCGAGCCCGAGCCGGAAGCATCTGACGAGCAAGTGAAGGTGGTGGGGCCGCTGCGCATCAGCATCCCGCTGTTCAACATCTACCTCAACGAGGCAGACGAACAATCGCGCCGCTTGTGCACGCAACTCGGTGAATGGGCGCTCGAATTGCATCACCCCGTCAGCGACGACACCATCGCCCTCGCGCATTCCCTGGCGGGCAATTCGGCCACCGTGGGCTACACCGGGCTGTCCCAGCTGGCCCGCCTGCTGGAGCACGCGCTGATGCGCTCACAGGCGCTCGGCCCGGGCGACACCGATGCGGCCACGCTCTTCAACGAGGCGGCTGACGAGATCCGGCGCTTGCTGCACCAGTTCGCGGCCGGTTTCCTCAAGAGCCCGGACCCGGACCTGCTGGCCCGCCTGGCCGATTACGATCAGGCCGCGTCGCAGCAGCTCGAGGCGCGCAGCCTGCGCGGCGATCCCATCGAGTCGGGCGACGACGACCTGGCGGCGCCTTCCGGCCGTGGTCACCTGCGGCTGGTGCATTCCGCCGATGAGCCAATCGCCACCGAGGTGGACGACACGGTCGCCGATGCCGAGGAGCCCAGCACGACGCCCCAGCCCTTGATGCCGCTGGACGAGCCGATGACGGAGACGGAGACGCAGGTCGGGATCGACATCGACCTTGATCTCGGCGAGCTCAACGAAGTCCAGGAAGCGCCTGCACTGGATGCTGCCGAAGCCGAAGCAGCGACCGCCAGTGACGCGCCCGCCACCAACGATGCGCCCGTTGACACGATCACACCGGATGCCATGGCCCAGCCCGACGAGGTGATCGAGCTCGACGCGGCAGCCCCGGGCTACACGCAGCCCGCGCCCCTGGGCGTGCCCGAGTTCCGCGCGCTGGATGAGGTGCCCGTGCCTCAGCCAGGGCAGCTCCCTCCGTCTGCCGCCGCGCTCTCCAGCCAGGCCGACTGGGATGACGAGGCCGACGTCGATGCGGAAGACCACGTCGACCCGGACCTGTTCCCCATTTTCGAGGAAGAGGCACAAGAGCTGCTGCCCCAGCTGGCCAACCAGATCCGCCAGTGGCTGGACATGCCCGAGAACCCGGCAGCCGCCACTGCGTGCATGCGCACGCTCCACACTTTCAAGGGCGGCGCGCGCCTCGCGGGGGCCATGCGCCTCGGCGAACTCGCGCATCGGCTGGAGTCGCGCATCGAGCGCCTGCTGGCAGCCGAATCCGTCCAGCATGACGACGTCGCGCCGCTGGAGTCGCGTGTGGATCGCCTTGTGGAGTTGTTCGAAGGGCTGCGCCACAAGGAGTCGCAGGACCTGGTGCCGCCCTGGCCGGAGGCCTCCCCCGAGCCGTTCGCTGAGCCCGTGTCACCCGAACCGGTGGGCGACGGCGCGACCGAGCAGTCTCCGGACATGGATGCATCGCCGCATCCCGCGGCAGATGAGCCCGAAGGCGGACGACCTCGCACGGCGGACGGCGTGCCTCCCGGGGCCACGTCGGAAGAGCCAGGGGCATCGCTTCCCGAAACGGGCCAGGGCATCGACTGGACGCAACTGGATCGACCGGCCTCGGCGCCCGCCGTGCGCACGGCGCGTGACGCACCAGCCCAGCCTTCCCAGGCTGCGGTGCGCGTACGCCCCCAGCTGCTCGACCGCCTGGTGAACCACGCTGGCGAGGTGTCGATCACCCGCACCCGTTTGCAGTCGCAGGTGGGTCAGATCCGCGGGTCGCTGACCGATCTGACGGACAACCTGGATCGTCTGCGTCAGCAGCTGCGGGACATCGAGCTGCAGGCCGAGACCCAGCTGAGCACCCGCATGGAAGCCGCCCGTGCGGCCGCCCAGAATTTCGATCCGCTCGAATTCGACCGCTACACCCGCTTCCAGGAGCTGACGCGGATGATGGCCGAGTCGGTCAACGACGTGGCCACGGTGCAGCGCACATTGCAGCGCAACCTCGAAACCGCAGAAGACCAGCTCGCCGCCCAGGCCCGCCTCACGCGCGACCTGCAAGACGACCTGCTGCGTACCCGCATGGTCGAGTTCGACAGCCTGTCCGATCGCCTCTACCGTGTCGTGCGGCAGGCGGCCAAGGAAACCGGCAAGCAGGTGCGCCTGGACGTGGTGGGCGGGCAGACCGAAGTCGACCGCGGCGTGCTGGAGCGCATGACCGGCGCATTCGAGCACCTGCTGCGCAACTGCATCACCCATGGCATCGAATCGCCGGAACAGCGTCAGGCTGCAGGCAAGGACGCCAGCGGCCAGATTACCGTGGCACTCAAGCAGGAAGGCAACGAAGTTGTCATCTCCTTCCGGGATGACGGCGCTGGACTCGACCTCCAGCGCATCGCCGCCCGGGCACGCGCGTCGGGGCTACTCGCCGCCGATGCCGAGCCCACCGAGGCCGAGTTGGCCCAGCTGATCTTCACGCCTGGGTTCTCGACAGCCGAGGTGGTGACGGAGCTGGCCGGCCGCGGGATCGGCATGGACGTGGTGCGATCGGAAGTCAACGCGATGGGCGGCCGCATTGAGACCGCTTCGGCCGCGGGCCAGGGCACGAGCTTCACGCTGGTGCTGCCCCTGACGACGGCCGTCACGAAGGTGGTGATGCTGCGCTTCGGCACGGCCACCGTGGCGGTGCCCACGCACCTGATCGAGATCGTGCGCC
This sequence comes from uncultured Aquabacterium sp., assembly GCF_947366995.1. GTDB lineage: Bacteria > Pseudomonadota > Gammaproteobacteria > Burkholderiales > Burkholderiaceae_C > Aquabacterium. The sequence continues at coordinate 54,895 of NZ_CANBCC010000006.1, forward strand.
GCGCCCGACCGCAGGAAGTCGAGCAGGCCTACCGCGAGGGCCGCTTCCCCTTCGGCGACCACGTGCTGCCGTTCTACTGGCTGGGGGCCCTGCTGAGCGCGTCGCCACGGGGCAGCGAGGGCGGCCGCAGCCTGCCGGTGGTGGTGGTGCGCTCGGCGCAGCAGCGCGTGGCCCTGCACGTCGACGAAGTGCTGGGCAACCAGGAAGTGGTCGTGAAGCACCTCGGCCCCCAGCTGTCGCGCCTGCCCGGTCTGGCCGGCATGACGCTGCTGGCCTCCGGCGCCGTCTCGCTCATCTACAACCCGGTGGCCCTGGCCACGGTGTACGGCGATGCTGCGCGGGCGGCCACGGCGGCGTCGCTGCAGGCGCTGGGCGCATCGCCACAAGGCTGGCTGTCGCATGCCGCGCCGTCGACCACGGTCGACCCTGATGTGCCCCCGGCGGCGTCCGAGACGGAGGCGCCGCTGGTGCTGGTGGTGGACGACTCGCTCACGGTGCGCAAGGTCACGCAGCGCCTGCTGGTGCGCGAAGGCTACCGCGTCATTCTGGCCAAGGACGGCCTGGAAGCCCTGGAGCGCCTCGCCCAGGAACGCCCGACCGTCGTCCTGTCCGACATCGAGATGCCGCGCATGGACGGTTTCGACCTCCTGCGCAACGTCCGCGCCGACGGGCAGCTGGCCGATCTGCCGGTCATCATGATCACCTCCCGGATCGCGCAGAAGCACCGCGATGTCGCGATGGAGCTCGGCGCGAACCATTACCTTGGCAAGCCGTATGGCGAAGAAGAGCTGCTGGCGCTGGTTGCGCGTTATGCTCTGAAGCGACCGGAGCTGGTCTGACTGCCCACTTTGTGAACGCCTCTCACCGTCCCTCTCACCCCGCCCCGGCGCCCTTCTCGTCGGGGGAGCCGCTGGCAGACGACGCGATCTCGCACCTGGCCTCCCTCACGGCCCAGCGCGATCGCGAGTTGCTGGACGTCTCCCTCGCACAAGGGGTGCTGGAGTTGCTGGGGGCCGCGAGTGTGGGGGTGTACCGCCTCGTGGGGCCGGAAGAGGAAGCGCGGCACTGGCTGTGCAGCGGCCTGGCTCGGCGCGGTCAGCTCACCGTGAGCGATCCGGTGTGGGCCGACATGGACGCCTTGCCGAGCGAAAGCCATTTCCCCTTGCGGCAACAGGCGGTGGGCAATCGGGCCATCGCCCAGGCCGAGTTGCCTGCGTCGGCCGGCCCGGAAACCGAAGGGCGATTCGTCTGCGTGCTGCCCCTGCTGGTCGAAATCGGCTCGCCCGGGGTGCTCGAAGTGCGTTCGGAGCGCCCGCTCACCCCGGCCGCGCTGCGCCCGATTCAGACGCTGCTGCGCGTGTTCGCCAATTTCCAGAGCCTGCTGGAGTCCAGCCAGCGCGATGCCCTGACCGGCCTGCTGAACCGCCAGACCTTCGACGCCACCTTTCTGCGGGCCTCGATGCCTTCCGAGCGGGGTGGCGTGCCAGTCGAGCCTGAGCGCCGCGTGGGCGGCACCACCGGCTACTGGCTTGGCGTCATCGACATTGACCATTTCAAGAAAGTCAACGACGGCTACGGCCACCTGATCGGTGACGAGGTGCTGGTGCTGCTGGCCCGCATCATGCGTCAAACCTTTCGCCACTCCGACCGGCTCTACCGCTTCGGCGGTGAAGAGTTCGTGGTGTTGCTGCGCGGCGGCACCGAGGCCGATGCCTTCGGCGCCTTCGAGCGTTTCCGCGAACTGGTCGAGGGTTACGCCTTCCCGCAGGTTGGCCGGGTCACGGTCAGCATCGGTTTCACCGAGGTGCAACTGCAGGACACGCCCAACGCCGCGTTCTCGCGCGCCGACCAGTCGGTCTATCTCGCCAAGCACCAGGGGCGCAACCGGGTAGTGGGCTTCGAGTCGCTGGTGCGCTCGGGCCTGCTGACGGACAACGGGCAGCACATCGGCGACGTCGAGCTGTTCTGACCGGCCACGGCTGCCTGTGCGCCGGGCTCACTTCGCGCGTTTGCGCGCCGGGGTCTTGCGGGCGCCGGCGCGGCCGGGCTCCGTTCCTTCCTTCACCACCGCGTAACGCGCCAGCGTCTCGGCACGAGCTTCGTCATGCTGCACGATGGGGTGCGGGTAGTCGCGTCCCAGCACCACGTCCTGGGCAGCGGCCAGATCGGCCGGGCGCGCCAGCCACGGGGCGTGCAGGGCTGCGTCCGGGAGGGCGGCCAGCTCGGGCACGTAGCGGCGGATGAAGCGCGCCTGCGGATCGAACTTCTCGCTCTGGCTGATGGGGTTGAAGATGCGGAAGTAGGGCTGGGCGTCGCAGCCGGTGGAGGCCGCCCATTGCCAGCCGCCGTTGTTGGCTGCCAGGTCGAAATCCAGCAGCTTCTCGGCAAAGTAAGCTTCGCCGCGCCGCCAGTCGATGCCCAGGTCCTTGACGAGGAAACTGGCCGTCACCATCCGCAGGCGGTTGTGCATGTAGCCCGTCTGGTTGAGTTGGCGCATGGCCGCGTCCACCAGCGGGTAGCCCGTGCGGCCGCCGCACCAGGCCTGAAAGTGGGCTTCTGCCTTCGCCCCGTGCGCCCACTTGATGCGGTCGTACTCGCGCTTGTAGGCATGGCCGACCACATGCGGGTGGTGGTGCAGGATCTGGTGATAGAAATCGCGCCAGATCAGTTCCGACAGCCACGTCTGCGCGCCAGCCGAGCCGGCCTGCATGCGCTCCCAGGCCAGGCCCGCGAGCTGCCGGACCGACACGGTGCCGAAGCGCAGGTGGGTCGACAGGTAGCTCGGGCCCTTGACGCCGGGGAAGTCGCGCGTCTCGTCGTAGCGGTCGATGCGGCTCAGGAAGTCGTCGAGCAGGGCCTGGGCACCGCTCATGCCGGGCGGCACCTTGAGCTCGCCCGGGTCTTCGAAGCCGATCTCGCCCAGCGTGGGCACCCGGGGCGCGCCGATGGGGCTCACGGCCGGTGGGATCGGCGCCAGTCGCCCGGCATGGGGGGCGATGGGGTAGGGCTTGACGTAGAACGGGTCGAGCTTCTTCAACCACGCGTTCTTGTACGGGGTGAAGACGCCATAAGGCGAATCGTTGCCCGTCAGAACCTCGTTGCGCTCGAAGACCACGTGGTCCTTCGAGGTGTAGAGCGCCACCCCGAGGTCGCTGAGTTTGCCCCGCACGCGGGCATCGCGGGCCAGGGCGTCGGGCTCGTCGTCGTGGTTGGCGTACACCGCCTGTACGCCCAGCTGGGCCGCCAGCGCGGGAATGAGTTGCACCGGGTTGCCGTGGCGCACGATCAGCCCGGCGTGCTGTCCGCTTGTGGCCGCATGGGCGGGCAGTGCAGGCGCCGCCAGTCCGGCCAGTGCGGCATCCAGTTCCACCAGGCTCTCCCGGATGAAGGCGACCCGCCGATCCGCCCGGGGCAGCGGCGCCAGGATGGTGTCATCGAAGACAAAGACGCACCACACCTTGCGCGCTGCTTTCAGCGCATGAAACAGGGCGGCGTGGTCATGGCTGCGCAAATCGCGGCGGAACCAGACGAGGGCGGACTCCAGGTGTTCACTCATGAGACGGCGAGGGCGGCATGACGGATGCAGCACTGTGACACGCCGGCAGGCCCATTTCATCGACGATGGGGCACCGTGACCTCGGGACGACTAAAATCGCAAGCATGTCTCAAGACCCCGCGCGCCAGATCGACCTGTCCAACCAGTTCCTCATTGCCATGCCCGGCATGATGGACGGGCATTTCGCCGGGGCGGTGGTGTACCTGTGCGAGCACACGGAGAAGGGCGCCCTCGGCCTGGTGATCAACCGGCCGATCGAGATCGATCTCCGCCACCTGTTCGAGAAGGTCGACCTCAACCTTGATCGCGATGACCTTGCGAGCACGCCGGTCTACTTCGGTGGCCCGGTGCAGACCGAACGCGGCTTCGTGCTGCATGAGAGCCTGGACGAGGAGGGCGGGCATTACAGCTCGACCATGAAGATCGCCGGAGGGCTGGAGATGACCACCTCGCGCGACGTGCTCGAAGCCATATCCAACGGCGCCGGGCCGCGCAAGGTCTTCATCACGCTCGGCTACGCCGGTTGGAGCGCCGGACAACTGGAAGACGAGATCTCCCGAAACGGCTGGCTCACCGTGCCGGCCGACCCGGACATCATCTTCAACACCCCGGTGGAGGCGCGCTACGACCGCGCCCTGTCGCTGCTCGGGGTGGACCGTCACTTCCTGATGGGCGAGGCCGGGCACGCATGACCGGTCTGGCAGCAGGCCCCGGGAAGGGCCGGGTGGGCGTCGCCACGGGCAGCGTCCTGACTTTCCTCGCGTTCGACTACGGGCTCAGGCGCGTGGGCGTCGCCACGGGCAATTCCTACACCCGCCAGGCCCAGCCGCTGCGCACGATTGCGGCCGAAGGCGCGGCCCGTTTCGAGCAGATTGCGGCGTTGGTGGCCGAGTGGCAGCCTCACGCGCTCGTCATCGGCGTGCCCTACCATCCGGATGGCGCGGAGCATGACAATACCGTGCGTGCGCGCAAGTTCGGTCGCCAGCTCAGCGGGCGCTTCCACCTGCCGGTGCACGAGGTCGACGAGCGCTATTCGACGGCCGAGGCCATTGCTGGCGGCGCGCGCGACCTGGATGCTGCCTCGGCCGCGATCCTGTTGCAGCAGTTCTTCAACGACCTCTCTTCCAGCACGGAGCAGCCCACGTGAGCGCCACCACCTCGTCCCTGACCCTCGACGCCGAGGCCCTGTACACCAGCCTGCTGACCGGCGTCCGCCGCCTCGTCACAGCCGACACGGTGCTGGTGGGCGTGTGGTCGGGCGGGGCCTGGCTGGCCGAGCGCCTGCAGAAGGACCTGGGCCTGGCCACGCCGCATGGTGTGATCTCGTCGGCCCTGCACCGCGATGACTTCGGCTCGCGCGGCATGGCCCTCGGCAAGGATGCCACCCACCTGCCGTTCGAGGTCGAGGGTCGCCACATCCTGCTGATCGACGACGTGATCTACACCGGTCGCACCACCCGCGCCGTGATCAACGAGCTGTTCGACTTCGGCCGCCCCGCCAGCGTGACGCTGGCCGTGCTGGTCGACCGCGGAGGGCGCCAGCTGCCCTTCGAGCCGGCGCTGTCTGCCGCCCGCATCACGCTGCCCGACAGCGAGCGCGTCGCCCTGGTCCGCGACGACAACGGCCGCTTCCAATTCCATTTCGAGAGGGTTTGATGACCATCCGTAGACCCCAACGCAACCCGCAGCTCAACAGCAACGGGGAGCTGATCCACCTGCTGTCGACCGAAGGCCTGCCCAAGGCCATCATCCACCAGATCCTGGACACGGCCGAGCAGTTCCTGAGCGTCAACGACCGCGAGGTCAAAAAGGTGCCGCTGCTGCGCGGCAAGAGCGTGTTCAACCTGTTCTTCGAGAACAGCACCCGCACCCGCACCACCTTCGAGATCGCGGCCAAGCGCCTGAGCGCCGACGTCATCAACCTCGACATCGCGCGTTCGTCGGCGTCGAAGGGCGAGAGCCTGCTCGACACCATCGCCAACCTGAGCGCCATGGCCGCCGACATGTTCGTCGTTCGCCATGCCGAATCCGGTGCGCCCTACCTGATCGCCCAGCACGTGGCGCCCCATGTGCACGTGGTCAACGCCGGCGACGGCCGCCATGCGCACCCCACGCAGGCGCTGCTGGACATGTACACGATCCGGCACTACAAGAAGGACTTCACCAACCTCACCGTGGCCATCGTCGGCGACATCGTGCACTCGCGCGTGGCCCGTTCCAACATCCACGCGCTGACCACGCTGGGCGTGCCCGAGGTGCGTGTGGTCGGCCCGCGCACGCTGGTGCCCGGTGACCTGCGCGAGATGGGCGTGCGCGTGTGCCACAGCATGGAAGAAGGCATCAAGGATGCCGACGTCGTCATCATGCTGCGCCTGCAGAACGAGCGCATGAATGGCGGCATGCTGCCCAGCTCCGGCGAGTTCTTCAAGGAGTTCGGCCTGACCGAGGCGAAGCTGGCGCTGGCCAAGCCCGACGCCATCGTGATGCACCCCGGCCCCATCAACCGTGGCGTCGAAATCGACTCCGCCGTGGCCGACGGCAAGCAGAGCGTGATCCTGCCCCAGGTCACCTTCGGCATCGCCGTGCGCATGGCCGTGATGTCCATCTTGGCTGGAAACGAAGCATGAGCAAGATCCTGATCAAGAACGGCCGCCTGGTCGACCCCGCCTCCGGCCTGGACCAGGTCGGTGACCTCGCCATCACCTCAGGCCGCATCACCGCCATCGGTCAGGTCAACGCCGACTTCGCCCCCGACCGCACCATCGACGCCACCGGGCTGATCGTGGCCCCCGGCCTGGTGGACCTGGCTGCCCGCCTGCGCGAGCCCGGCCACGAGCACGAAGGCATGCTGGAGAGCGAACTGGCGGCCGCCGCAGCCGGTGGCGTCACCAGCGTGGTCTGCCTGCCGGACACCGACCCCGCGCTCGACGAGCCCGGCCTGGTCGAGATGCTCAAACTGCGCGCGCGCAAGCTGAGCCGCTGCCGCCTGTTCCCGCTGGGCGCGCTCACCCGCGGCCTGAAGGGCGAGAACCTGACCGAGATGGCCGAGCTGCACGAGGCCGGCTGCGTCGGCTATTCGCAGGCCGAGGTGCCCATCCAGAACACCCAGGTGCTGCAGCGCGCGCTGCAGTACGCCGCCACCTTCGGCTACACCGTGTGGCTGCGCCCGAATGACGCCTGGCTGGGCAAGGGCGTGGCCGCCAGCGGCCCCGTGGCCACACGCCTCGGCCTGTCCGGCGTGCCGGTGGCCGCCGAAACCATCGCACTCCACACCATCATCGAGCTGGCCCGCGCCACGGGCGCCCGGGTGCACCTGTGCCGGCTGTCCAGCGCGGCCGGCGTCGAGCTGGTGCGCCGGGCCAAAGCCCAGGGCCTGCCGATCACGGCCGACGTGAGCATCAACTCCCTGATGCTGACCGACCTGGACATCGGCTATTTCAACCCGGCGATGCGCGTCAGCCCGCCACTGCGCCAGGGCCGTGACCGCGATGCCTTGCGCGCCGCGCTGGCCGATGGCACGCTGGACGCGCTGGTGTCCGACCACACGCCCGTCAGCGAAGACGAGAAGATGCTGCCTTTCGGCGAAGCCGAGCCCGGCGCCACAGGCCTTGAGCTGCTGCTCAGCCTCGCGCTCAAGTGGGCCGGTGCCGACGAGCAGGACCAGCCCGACTCCGAGCGCCTGCGTCGGGCGCTCGCGGCCGTCACCCTGGGGCCCGTGAAGGTGCTGGGCGACGCCATCGGCTCGCTGTCCAGCAGTGCAGGGCAACTGGTTGCGGGAGGGGTGGCCGACGTGGTGGTGTTCGACCCAACCGCACGCTGGACCGTGACGCCCGAGGCACTCGTCAGCCAGGGCAAGCACACGCCGTTTGCGTTCAAGGACACCGGCTTCCAGATGGCCGGGCGAGTGCGCCTCACGCTGGTGGCCGGGCAGGTGGCACACGAGGCCGAGGCGGCGTCAGCCTGAGATGAGCCTCTCCGCGCGCCCGCTGTCCCCTGTCTCGGCCCCTCGCCTCACCGTGTTGGGGGTGGCGCTCGCGCCGTGGCGCCTGTTGTGCGTGGCAGCCCACGTCCTGCGGGCGCTCGCGCTGGCCTACACGTGGTGGCCCGGCTACGACGCGGCACGTCGACGTGCCTTTACCATCGCGTGGTCGGGCCGCCTGTTGAAGCTGCTCGGCATCACGGTGAAGGTCACGGGCACGGCGCGGCCGGGCGGCAAGCTCATCGTGGCCAACCACATTTCGTGGCTCGACATCGTGGCCATCAATGCCACCGAGCCCGCCCGCTTCATCTCCAAGGCCGAGGTGGGAGACTGGCCCCTGCTCGGGCGCCTCGTCACCGCGGCGGGGACGCTGTATCTGGTGCGCGAGCGGCGACGCGATGCCATGCGGGTGCTCGGCGTGATGTCGAAAGCCCTGCACAGCGGCGACACCGTGGCGGTGTTCCCCGAAGGCACCACAGGCACGGGCCATGGCGTGCTGCCATTTCACCCCAATCTCTTTCAGGCCGCGATCGATGCCGATGTGCCGGTGCAGCCCATCGTGCTGCGCTACAGCGACCCGCATCACGCGGTGAGCCCTTCCACGGCCTATGTCGGCAGCACCACTCTGCTGCAGTCGCTGTGGTGGGTGGTCACGGCGCGCGGTCTGACGGTTCATGTGGAAGTGCTGCCCCCGATGCGGGCCACGCACGCCGACCGACGCGCCCTGGCGGAGCACGTCCAGAATCTGGCTGAAGCTGCTTTGACACGTCAGCTCGCCTGAATTAAAACGAACGACCGTTCGAAACGGTGGCATTTGTCACGCCTATTCGGACTTTCACATCTCAAGATTCGCTCCAGAGTGGCGATACGAAGGTCACGTCTTGTTTCAGAAGAAAAACAAGCGGCACCTTTGTCCGGGCGGCGCACGCCGCTGGGTAGATCCACCCACCTCTCGTCACTGAGGAGCTTTCATGACTCAATTCAGGTTTGTCCGTCTGCCGGTCACCCTGGCCGTGCTCGCGGCCTGTGCCACCGCGCACGCCGACTACACCTCGCCCGATGGCCAGTTCCGTCTTTCCGGCTTCGGCACGCTCGGCGTGTCGCGGACGTCGACCAATGATGCGCTGTTCAACTACCCGGGGCAGGGCGGTGGTGCAGACAAGAAGGCCAGCCTGAATCCCGACAGCAAGATCGCGCTGCAGGGCTCGTACAAGTTCACTCCCACGCTGTCGGCCACGACCCAGCTGATGATGAAGTACGACGCCGATGGCGAGTACGTGCCCAACCCGGAATGGGTCTTTGCCAAGTGGCAGCCCACCTCGGCGCTGAGCGTGCGTGGCGGCCGCATGGGCGCGCCGTTCTTCATGGTCTCCGACTTCCGTGATGTCGGTTACGCCAACACCACCGTGCGCCCGAACCTGGACGTGTACGGCCAGGTGCCCGTGAGCTATTTCGATGGCGCCGACGCCGCCTACCAGCTCGACGTGGGCAGTGTCACGCTGACCTCGACCCTGTGGGCCGGTAACGCCAAATCCGACTTCTCCAGCGCACTGCGCCGCAGCGGTGCTGCCGTGCCGCCGACCGAAGTGCGCATCGACCACGCCGTGGGCCTCAACGTGCTGGCCGAGTTCTCGTCGGGCTACGCCCTGCGCGTGGGCCACATGCAGGGCAAGCTGACCACCAAGTCAGCCCTGGCGCAACAACTGATCAACGGCGTGAGCCCCGCCCTGGCTGCCGGCGGCGCGACCGCCATTGCCGCCCAGCAGGTGATTGATGCCGTCACGACCGACGACACCAAGGCCACCTTCAGCGGCATTGGCTTCACGGTCGACCGCGACAACGTCGTGGCGGCGGCCGAGTTCACCAGGCGCAAGGTGAACAAGGGCTACATCGCCGACACCACGGGCTGGTATGTCCTGGGTGGTTACCGCATCGGCTCCGTGCTGCCGTACGTCTCGTTCTCGAAACTGAAAGTGGACGATCCGAACGCCGCCATGCCGGCTGGTGCGCCTGGTTTCGGCGCCGCCGTGGTCGGTGGCGTGCAAGGCATCCTCAACACCCAGAAGATCAGCCAGCGCACCACCAGCGTCGGCGTCCGCTGGGATGTTGTGCGCAACGTGGCCCTCAAGGCCCAGTACGACCGCGTGAGCAAGCCGGCCAACTCCAACGGCCTGTTCCTGGTGGCAGATCCGGCGACGGCATCGGCACAGTCCTTCCTGGCCAACAAGAAGGACATCAATGTGTTCACCGTCTCGATGGACTTTGTGTTCTAAGCCGAAGGGAGCAATCACATGAAAACCAAGTTCACCCTTCAGACCCTGCTGGTCGCTGGTCTGCTGAGCGCCGCCCAGTTCGCCGCCGCTGAAGTGGCCATCATCGTCAACCCGAAGAGCCCGCTGGCGTCCATGACGGCGGACCAGGTTTCGGCCATCTTCCTCGGCAAGAGCGCCACGCTGCCGTCCGGCGGCACTGCCGTGCCCACCGATCTGCCCGAATCCAGCGCCGTGCGTGAACAGTTCTACAGCAAGGCCGCCGGCAAGACCTCCGCACAGGTCAAGGCCACCTGGGCGCGCTTGACTTTCTCCGGAAAGGCCACACCTCCGAAGGAACTGGGCAGCGCGGCCGAGGTCAAGAAGTTCGTCGCTTCCAACCCGGACGCCATCGGCTACATCGAGAAGTCGGCTGTCGACGGTTCCGTCAAGGTCGTGCTGACGGTCGACTGACCCCCGGCACACCCCGCCACCCGGCCTTCCCCTGGTCGGGTGGCGGCTTCTTGTGTTGAGACAGGGCCGGTCATGCAGGGGCGCCTACAATCTTCGGTCCCGCTGAAAGGTCCCCCTGATGTCCGATTCCCTGATTTCCGGCTCGCTGCACGATGGCCTCGTGCAATGGGCCATCCAAGGCCTGCTCGACGCGAGCTGGTGGCAGATCGTGCTGTTCACGCTGCTGGTGACGCACGTCACCATCGCATCGGTCACGATCTTCCTGCACCGTGCTCAGGCGCATCGGTCGCTGGACCTGCATGCCATCCCTTCGCACTTCTTCCGCTTCTGGCTGTGGCTCACCACCAGCACCGTCACCAAGCAATGGGTGGCCGTGCACCGCAAGCACCACGCCAAGTGTGAAACCGCCGAAGACCCCCACAGCCCCGTGGCCCACGGCATCAAGAAGGTGCTGCTCGAAGGCCGTGAGCTGTACCGGGACGAGGCCATGAAGGCCGAGACGCTCAAGAAGTACGGCCACAACACGCCGGACGACTGGCTGGAGCGCAACCTCTACACCCCTCGCAACAACTGGGGTCCGATCGCCATGCTGCTGATTGACGTGGCGCTGTTCGGCGCCATCGGCATCACGGTCTGGGCTGTGCAGATGGCCTGGATCCCGATCACGGCGGCCGGCATCATCAACGGGCTGGGCCACTGGTGGGGCTACCGCAACTTCGAGGCGCCGGACGCTTCCACCAACATCTCGCCGTGGGGCCTGATCATCGGCGGCGAGGAACTGCACAACAACCACCACACCTACCCGACCTCGGCCAAGTTGTCGGTCAAGCCCTACGAGTTCGACATCGGTTGGGGCTACATCCGCGGGCTGGAAATGCTGGGTCTGGCCAAGGTGCGCAAGACGCCGCCGCGACTGCAGCTGGGTGACATCAAGCCCGTGGCCGATGCCAAGACGCTGGAAGCCATCGTGGCCAACCGCTACGAGCTCATGGCCGGCTACGCCCGCGAAGTGCGTCTGGCCTGCCGTGCGGAGCTGACGCGTCTGAAGGCCGCAGGCGAAGAATCGGCAGCCATCCAGCTGCAGCGCGTGCGCCATTGGATGCACCGCGACGAAAACCAGATGCCGGAAGGAATGTCGGCCCAGGTGGCCGAAGCCCGCGCCGCGAACCCCAGCCTGGACAAGCTGATCGCCATGCGCGAAGAACTGCGCGCACTCTGGACCCGCACAAACGTGTCTGCCGAGCAACTGGTGGCCGATCTGCAGAACTGGTGCCATCGTGCCGAAGAGAGCGGCATCCAGGCCCTGCAGGACTTCTCGCGCAAGCTCCGCGCTGCCCACGCCTGATCGGCGCCGACGCCGCGGCCACGCTCTCACCACTCACACCAGCCCCGCCTCGGCGGGGCTTTTTCTTGGGTGTTCCGTTCTGGCCGCACACGGCACGGGCCACGTCGGCCCGCGTTGCAGATCGTGGCCGGGAGGGGTCTCGCGAGTGCCACCGCAGTGTGCGGCTTGGCGCTACCTGATCGCCCATGGAAAAAACCCACCGAGGCTTTCGCCAGGGTGGGTTCTTGAAGCAGGTGCCTCGCGCTGAATTACTTCAGCTTCACTTCCTTGTACAGGACGTGCTTGCGGGCCTTGGGGTCGAACTTCATGAATTCCAGCTTTTCGGGCGTGGTCTTCTTGTTCTTGGCCGTGGTGTAGAAGTGGCCGGTACCCGCAGTGGATTCCAGCTTGATCTTTTCGCGTCCGCCTTTAGCAGCCATGGTTCAGTCTCCGATCACAGTTCGCCACGGGCGCGCAGGTCAACCAAGACCTGATCGATACCCACCTTGTCCACCAGACGCAGGCCGGCGGCGCTGATGCGCAGACGCACCCAGCGGTTCTCGCTTTCGACCCAGAAGCGGCGGTACTGCAGGTTGGGCAGGAAACGACGCTTGGTTTTGTTGTTGGCGTGGGAAACATTGTTCCCGACCATCGGGCCCTTGCCCGTGACTTGACAGACGCGTGCCATGACGCTTCTCCGTTCGCTGTATGCGCTTGTGTTGCGATTCGGTGACCAGAGCAGGGCCGGCTGCTTCGGGGCTGCAGGCCTTGGTGGTTCACCCTTCCGACGTCGCCGCTCACCTGAACTGTCTTGCAACAGCATCGGCGCCCGGTCGTTTCGGGACGAAATTGGCAAAACCGAGATTATAGCCAGATTCCGCCGGCTTGGCAAAGGTCAGCTTGAAGACTGCTCCAGGAAGCGCTGTGCGTCGAGCGCCGCCATGCAGCCGGTGCCTGCGCTGGTGATGGCCTGGCGGTACACGTGGTCCTGCACATCGCCGGCGGCAAACACGCCCGGCACGCTGGTCATCGTGGCAAAACCATTGTGGCCGCCCTGCGTGAGAATGTAGCCATCCTTCATTTCCAGCTGTCCCTGGAAGATGTCGGTGTTCGGGTGGTGGCCGATTGCGATGAAGCAGCCCTTGAGCGCGAGCTCCTTCGTGCTGCCATCGTCAACGTTCTTCAGACGCACGCCGGTCACACCGGTCTGGTCGCCCAGCACCTCGTCGAGCACGTTGAACAGATGCAGCTCGATCTTGCCGGCAGCCACCTTCTCCATGACCTTGTCGATCATGATGGCCTCGGCGCGGAACTTGTCGCGACGGTGGATCAGGTGGACCTTGCTCGCGATGTTCGACAGGTACAGCGCCTCCTCGACGGCCGTGTTGCCACCGCCCACCACGCACACCACTTCGTCACGGTAGAAGAAGCCGTCGCAGGTCGCACAGCCGCTCACGCCACGGCCCATGAAGGCCTCTTCCGAGGGCAGGCCCAGGTACTTGGCCGATGCGCCGGTGGCGATGATCAATGTGTCGCTGGTGTAGGTGCCGGCGTCGCCCTTGAGGGTGAAGGGCCGCTTCGACAGGTCGACCGTGTTGATGTGGTCGAACACCATCTGGGTGTTGAAACGCTCGGCGTGCTGCAGGAAACGCTGCATCAGCTCCGGGCCCTGCACGCCGCTCGCGTCGGCCGGCCAGTTGTCCACCTCGGTTGTCGTCATCAGCTGGCCGCCCTGCGCCATGCCCGTCACCAGGGTCGGCTTCAGGTTGGCACGGGCCGCATAGATGGCGGCGGTGTAGCCTGCAGGGCCGGAGCCGAGGATGAGAACTTGGCTGTGTTGCGGGGTCGTCATGGCATCGCCTTTCGTTGTCTGGGACTGAACTTTGCCGGCAGCCTCCGGAAATTCCGGGCTTGCGCTCCTCGTGGGAGCTCATAAAGTGCTAAAAACTGCCGTACACGTGCCGAAAATTGTAGAGACGGTTGTATGTCACAGGCACGCACAGGTGATTTCGACCTTTTCCGACCTTTTTCCTTGACAGGCCTTCGTCGTCTTAAACCCAAGAGGAGCCGCCATGGCCATGTTGTCCAATCTTGATCTGATCCGGCGTGTCCCGCTGTTCTCGATGCTGACCCCGGCGCAGGCCGAGTCCATCGCGGAAGGCGTGGTCAAGCGCCGCTATCGCCGTGGCGAACTCATCGTCGAGCGCGGTCGCAAGACCAATTCGCTGTTCATTCTGCTCAACGGCCGCGCGCGCGTCGTGGCAGCCGATGAACGCGGCCGTGAGGTGATCCTGGCTGTCCTGGAAGCCGGCGACTACCTGGGCGAGATGAGTCTGATCGACAACGAGCCGCACTCGGCCACCGTGCGTGCCGAGGTCCAGACCGACGTGCTGGTGCTGGGCCGTGCGGAATTTGCCCGCTGTCTGCCCGAGAACTCCTCGCTGTCCTACGCCATCCTGCGCGGTCTGGTGCAGCGTCTGCGCAACGCCGACCGGCAGATCGAGTCGCTGGCGCTGCTCGATGTCTACGGCCGCGTGGCCCGCGCACTCCTCGACATGGCCGACGATGACGACGGCGCCAAGATCATCCGCGGCAAGGTCTCGCGTCAGGATCTGGCCAAGCACGTCGGGGCCTCGCGCGAGATGGTCAGCCGCGTGATGAAGGACCTCGAAGAGCGTGGCCTGATCGAGACGCAAGAAACCGGCAGCGTCGTGCTGAAGGACCGCCTGGCCGCCACCGCCTGAGCGGGTGCGCCTCCGACGCGCACGGCGTGCGTGTAACGGTGTTTTCGTGCGCCTGCCTGCAGGCTGAAGCGCACTGAAATGCCGCCACAATGCAGGGATGACTTTTCCGCTGGGATCCCTCCGCACCGAGGGCGCTGCCACCCGTGGGGGCGAGCGCCGCAGTGAGCCGGGTGCCGCGCCGGCCCGTGCCTCCGGCCGCCTGCACCGCGCGCAGATGGCCGCTTCCCTGGCCCGCCCCCCCGAGTCCACCACCCCGCCCGAGCACACGCTCCGCTTTCAGGCCGCGTTGCTCATTGGCGCGGTCGTGTGGTTGCTGTTCCTGCTGGCGATGCTGAGCCACAACCGGCTCGATCCCGCCTTCACCACCTCCGGTCACCACACCGAGCCCACCAACTGGGCCGGGCAGTTGGGCGCCTACGCTTCCGACCTCGCGCAGTTCGTGCTGGGCCAATCGTCCTGGTGGCTGCTCCTGATCGGCGCCCGTGTGTGGCTGGGGGCGCTGGCGCGCTGGCTTCGCCGTGATGCGAGCGTCAGCGGCAGTGTCCCCGCCACCTCGTTTTCGCCGTGGCGTTTTGGCGCCGGTGTCGTGCTGTTGCTGGCAGCCAGCACGGCCCTCGAATGGTCGCGTCTGTACCGCCACGAAGATGTGCTCGCCGGCGCTCACGCGGGCGGCATCCTGGGCATGACGCTGGGCCAGCTGGGCGAGCGCTGGCTGGGTTTCAACGGCTCGGGCGTGGTCTGGATTGCCCTGCTGGTGGCCGGCACGGCCATGGCCCTGCGCTTCTCCTGGCTGGACCTGGCCGAGCGCATCGGCGCGCTGTTCGACGGCCTGCGCCAGCAACGCGAGGCCCGCCGTGAAGAGGCCCGAGACATCCGCATCGGCGAGAAGGCCGCCATCGAGCGGGAGCGCGTGGTCGAAGAGGTGCGCCATGAGCTGCCCGCCGAGCCCATCCCCATCATCATCGAGCAGCCGGTGGTCGAGGTGCCCAAGTCCGACCGGGTGGCCAAGGAAAAGCAGAAGCCTCTGTTTGCCGAGATGGGCGACAACAAGCTGCCGCAGATCGACCTGCTCGACCCCACCGTGGGCCGCATCGAGACGGTGACGCCTGAGACGCTCGAGATGACCTCGCGCATGATCGAGAAGAAGTTGAAGGACTTCGGCGTTGAGGTGCGGGTGGTGGCGGCCTCGCCGGGCCCGGTCATCACGCGCTACGAAATCGAGCCGGCCACTGGCGTCAAGGGCTCGCAGATCGTGAACCTGGCCAAGGACCTGGCGCGCTCGCTGTCGCTGGTCAGCATCCGCGTGGTCGAGACCATTCCCGGCAAGAATCTGATGGCGCTGGAACTGCCCAACGCCAAGCGCCAGATGATCCGCCTCACCGAGATCCTCGGCTCGCAGGTCTACCATGAGGCCCAGTCCATGCTGACCATCGGCTTGGGCAAGGACATCGTGGGTGCACCCGTGGTGGCCGACCTGGCGAAGATGCCGCACTGCCTGGTGGCCGGCACCACCGGCTCAGGCAAATCGGTGGGCATCAACGCCACCATCCTGAGCCTGCTCTACAAGGCCGAAGCGCGCGATGTTCGTCTCATCCTGATCGACCCGAAGATGCTCGAAATGAGCGTCTACGAAGGCATCCCGCACCTGCTGTGCCCGGTCGTGACGGACATGAAGCTCGCCAGCAATGCCCTGAACTGGGCGGTGGGCGAGATGGAGCGGCGCTACAAGCTCATGTCCAAGATGGGCGTGCGTAACCTGGCGGGCTACAACAAGAAGATGGAAGACGCCAAGGCCCGTGGCGAGCTGATTCCGAACCCGTTCAGCCTGACGCCCGACGAGCCGGAACCACTCGACCGCCTGCCGCACATCGTCATCGTCATCGACGAACTGGCCGACCTGATGATGGTCGTGGGCAAGAAAATCGAAGAGCTGATTGCGCGTCTGGCCCAGAAGGCCCGCGCGGCCGGCATCCACCTGATCTTGGCGACACAGCGCCCCTCGGTCGACGTGATCACCGGCCTCATCAAGGCCAACATCCCGACGCGCATCTCGTTCCAAGTCAGCAGCAAGATCGACAGCCGCACCATCCTCGACCAGATGGGCGCGGAAGCGTTGCTGGGGCAGGGCGACATGCTGTACCTGCCCTCGGGCACCGGCCTGCCGATCCGCGTGCATGGCGCCTTTGTCAGCGACGACGAAGTGCACCGTGTCGTCGAGTACCTCAAGACGCAGGGCGAGCCCAATTACATCGAGGGCATCCTCGAAGGCGGCACACTCAGCGACGAGGGCAGCAACCTCGACGGTTCGCCCGCAGGCGGCGGCGATGGCGAGCAGGACCCGATGTACGACAACGCCGTGTCCGTGGTGCTGCAGCATCGCAAGGCGTCGATTTCGCTGGTGCAGCGGCACCTGCGCATCGGCTACAACCGGGCGGCCCGCCTGCTGGAGCAGATGGAAAAGTCGGGTCTGGTCTCGTCGATGTCAACCAACGGCAACCGCGAAATCATCACGCCGGCGCGCGGCGGTGAAGGCGGCGCCACCTCGGCGCCGTGGGACGAGGCCTGATGGCCACCACCAGAGAGACGCACATGATGCACCTTGCCCCGATGTCCATGACCCGTATGCTGACCATCGGTGCCGTGGCGGCCGCCAGCCTCATGCTGAGCCAGCCGGCCCGGGCCGATGCCGTGGCGGCCCTGCGCGCCTTCGTGAAGGACGTGGACGCCGGACGCGGCAGCTTCGTGCAGACCGTGACCTCGCCGGATGGCAAGAAGAGCCGACAGTCGCGCGGCACGCTGGAGTTCCAGCGCCCGAACCGCTTCCGCTTCAGCTACACCGCGCCCACCGAGCAGCTCATCGTGGGCGATGGCAAGCAAGTATGGCTGTACGACACCGACCTCAACCAGGTCACGGTGCGTCCGATGAGCCAGGCCTTGGGGGCCACGCCAGCGGCCTTGCTGGCCGGTGCGTCGCTGGACAAGGACTTCACCCTCAAGAACGTTGCTGCTTCCTCGTCGGGTGCGGCGACCGCGACCCCGACGCCTCAACAGGCAACGAACTCGATGGAATGGGTGGAGGCCTTGCCGCGCCACAAAGAGGGGCAATTCCAATCCGTGCGCGTCGGATTCCGGGGCGGTCAGTTGACGGCCCTGGAGATCCTGGATGCCTTCGGGCAGCGCTCGAGACTGGACTTCACGCAGTTCGATTCGAAGCCGACCCTGGCGGCCGGCCGTTTCCAGTTCACACCGCCAGCGGGCGCCGACGTGCTGAACCAGCCTTGAACGAGCGGGCAGGGCGGGCCCACGTGGGGCCGGGCCTCTGTCCGTCATGACGCGTCAAGGGCGCGCCACTCCTTGAATCTTTGTATGTTGTTGAACCAGCCCTCATTGTGGCTGGTCAGAGGCTCACAGCGTGAGCCTCTGCAAGGCACTTCAATCAGCCTTCGCGCTTGACGAAACCGGGGCGCTTGCCGCCGAAGCCCGGCTTCGGGCCCGACTTGAAGCCACCCGGCTTGCCGCCGAACGAGGGCTTGTCACCGAACTTGCCGTGACCGGGCTTGCCACCGAAAGGCTTGTCGCCAAACGGGCGGCCTTCACCGCGCGCTTCGAAGCGATCGCCACCGAAGCCGGGCTTGCCGCCGAACGGCTTGCCTTGCGGACGGTCACCAAACGGACGGTCACCAAACGGACGGTCGCCGCCCTGGCGGTCGCCAAACGGATCAGCACCGCGCTCACGGCGATCGGCAAACGGTCGGTCCGTACGGGGGCGGTCGCCACCAAAGGCAGGACGATCACCGCCGAACTTGCGTTCGCCGCCACCGAAGCCACCACGGTCACCCTGCGGGCGGTCGCCGAAAGGCTTGCGCTCGCCACGGAAGCCACCGCGGTCGCCCGAGCGATCGCCGCCGAAACCACGCGGGCCGTCTTCACGCGGTGCAAAGCGTGCTTCGCGGTTCGGGCTGAAGCCCTCTTCACGCGGCGCAAACTCGCGGCGCTCGCCGCCATGACGCTCCTCACGCGGAGCGCCGAAGCCGCGGGGCTCGCCCCAGCCGCCTTCACGCTTGCCGCCAAAGCGGGGGCCGCGGTCATCGCGACGGCCGTGGCCGGGCATCGGCTTGTCGCGACGAGGGCCGCCGCGGTCGGCGTGCATCTTCGTCGTCGGCTCCAGACCCTCGATCACCGATTCAGGGATGCGCTGGGTGGTAAAGCGTTCGATGCGGCGCACCATCGGGATGTCGCGGCGCTCGGCGAGCGTCACGGCCAGACCGGAGCGACCGGCACGACCCGTACGGCCGATGCGGTGCACGTAGTCTTCCGGCTTCATCGGCATGCCGTAGTTGATCACGTGGGTGATCGTGGGCACGTCGATGCCACGGGCAGCCACGTCGGTGGCCACCAGCACGCGCAGTTGGCGCGAACGCAGTGCCTGCAGCACGCGGTTGCGGCGGCCTTGCGGCATGCCGCCGTGCAGTGCGGCGACGGCGTGGCCCATGTCGGCCAGGCGGTCGGCCAGGATGTCGGCGTCGCGCTGGGTGCTCGTGAAGATCACGGCCTGGTCCACTTCGCGGGCGGTCAGCAGCTTGTCCAGCAGGTCGTTCTTGTGGTGCAGCGAGTCGGCCAGGTGCAGACGCTGTTCGATGTTGTCGTGGCTGTCGGTGTGCGAGGCCACTTCGATGCTCAGGGCATCGCGCGTCAGGCGCTGTGCCAGCTGACCCACGTGACCGGCAAAGGTCGCCGAGAACATCAGCGTCTGGCGCTCCGCCGGGGTGGCGGCGGCGATCTGCTCGATGTCCTCGATGAAGCCCATGTCCAGCATGCGGTCGGCTTCGTCCAGCACCAGCACTTCCAGATTGGACAGGATGGCGGCGCCGGTGCCCAGGTGGTCCAGCAGACGGCCGGGGGTGGCAATCAACACATCCAGCGGCCCCTTCAAGGCCTTGAGCTGAGCGCCGTACGGCACGCCGCCCACCACCGTGGCCACACGCAGGCCTTGCAGGTGGCGGCCATAGGTCGTGGCGGCCTTGGCCACTTGCAGGGCCAGTTCGCGGGTCGGGGCGAGCACCAGCACGCGCGGGCCGTGGACCTTGCCCTTTTCGCGGCGCTTGGCGTTGTCGCCACGGGCGGCCACGATGCGCTCCAGCGCCGGCAGCATGAAGGCGGCGGTCTTGCCCGAGCCGGTGCTCGAAGCCACACGCAGGTCGGCACCGTTCAGGGCGGCCGGAATGGCCTGCACCTGCACACTGGTCGGCTGGGTGTAGCCCGAATCGGCCAGGGCGTGCACCAGGTGCGCGCTCAGGCCGAGGTCGGCAAAGGTCGGGCCTTCGGGCGTCTCGACGGCGTCAGCCTGCGGCTCGACGCCGAAATCGCTTTCGATGCGGCGAACGAGGGCTTCGAGCTGCGAGTCGACGCTGTTCTGGTTTGTTTGATCTTGGGACATGTGTTCTTTCAAGCAATGCAAGGCACAACCTGCGGCCCGATGGGCAGCA
Organism: uncultured Aquabacterium sp.; assembly: GCF_947366995.1. GTDB lineage: Bacteria > Pseudomonadota > Gammaproteobacteria > Burkholderiales > Burkholderiaceae_C > Aquabacterium. The sequence goes on from NZ_CANBCC010000006.1 coordinate 74,707, forward strand.
TGTCGCGCAAGCCAGGACGCGACCCGATTGCGGGTCGACGGGCCTGGCCCGGGGTGGGTCGCTGGGATTCGTGTCCGTACTTCGTGACAGGCGCATGCAGCGCGTGACGGGTCACGGTGAGTCGGTTTGAAAGCGACGGCATCGCCGCCAACCGGAACTCAAGACACGTGTGCTGAAGCTGTGGTCCGTGCACTCCGTAGAGTGGTCGCTTCTGGTGAAGCAGACGTCGCACGACCCGGCTACCTTGACTGGCAGACACCCGACGGTGTGTGCCCGGCTTGAAAAAGGTCAGAGGGGATGTACTCAGATTCCTCATCGGCCGCCCATAAAGGGCTGGCACAGCGAAGAATCATCTATTGTGGCACCGCACCGAGGGTTTGTCCAGTCCCCCTCCTGTCAGCACGGTGGGGCGGCCTGCGACAATTCCGTCATGCAAGAGAGCCTCTCACTTGATCTGCCGGATCCCGGTGGCCAGGGCCGTCCTGCTGCCATCCCGGCGCCGGATACCGCGGCCGCGCCGACGCACGCGGTCGGCACGCCGTTGGCCGAGCGCCTGCGTCCCCAATCCATCGACGACGTGGTCGGGCAGGATCACCTGCTCGGCCCCGGCCAGCCTCTGCGCGTGGCCTTCGAGTCAGGCCAGCCGCACTCCATGATCTTGTGGGGCCCGCCCGGGGTGGGCAAGACGACGCTCGCGCGTTTGATGGCGCGTGCGTTCGATGCGCAGTTCCTCGCCATCTCGGCGGTCCTCGGCGGGGTGAAGGACATCCGCGAGGCGGTGGAACAGGCGCAGGCCGTGCGTCACCTTGGCCGGCGCACGATCGTGTTCGTGGATGAGGTGCATCGCTTCAACAAGGCGCAGCAGGACGCCTTCCTGCCTCACGTCGAGTCGGGCCTGTTCACCTTCATTGGCGCCACGACCGAGAACCCGTCTTTCGAGGTCAACGCTGCGCTGCTGTCGCGCGCCACGGTGCACGTGCTGCGGGCCATGGATGAGGGCGCCATGCTGACCCTGCTGGACAAGGGCCAGGCTGCGCTGGCAGGGCCAAGGCTGACCCCGGCCGCCCGCACTCGCCTCATCGCCTATGCCGACGGCGACGCCCGCCGTGTGCTCAACACCTACGAGACGCTGACTGCCATGCTGAGGGGCGTCGAGGAAATCGATGAACCCCAGCTCGAAAAGGCCCTGGGCGAACAGCTGCGTCGCTATGACAAGGGCGGCGACCAGTTCTACGACACGATCTCGGCACTGCACAAATCGGTGCGGGGCTCTGACCCCGACGCGGCGTTGTACTGGTTCGTGCGCATGGTGGACGGTGGGGTCGACCCGCGCTACATCGTGCGGCGGCTCATCCGCATGGCGAGCGAGGACATCGGTCTGGCCGACCCCCGGGCCCTGCGGATGGCGCTGGATGCTGCCGAGACCTACGAGCGACTGGGTTCACCGGAAGGCGAACTGACGCTGGCTCAATGCGTGATCTACCTTGCCATCGCGCCCAAGAGCAATGCGGCCTACGCGGCGTACAAGGCCGTGCGCGCGTGGGTCAAGCAAGACACCACCCGTCCCGTGCCCATGCACCTGCGCAATGCGCCCACCAAGCTGATGAAGCAGCTGGGCCATGGAGACGGCTACCGCTATGCCCATGACGAGCCCGAAGGCGTGGCCGCGGGCGAGCGTTACTTCCCGGATGGCATGGCCCCTCAGGCCTTCTACCAGCCCGTGAACCGCGGGCTGGAGATCAAGATTGGCGACCGGCTGAACCAGTTGCGCGCCATGCTGGGAGATGGCCGCGCCGGCACCGACACCGACCCTGCGGACTGACCGGTCTCAGGGCAGCGTGACCGTGATGTGCGCCACCTGGGGCGCCATTTGCACGATGTGATGTTGCTGGCCGAGCTGCTGCTTCGTCTGCTCGGTCAGCTGCCATCGCAGGCCCAGAAAGCCAGCCAGGGCCATCACCCCGAACACCGAACCGACCACCCAGAGCGGGACCTCGTTCTTCAGCTGGTTCTGCACCTTGTCGGGTGCCGCCCAGTGCGGCGCGAAAGCCGCGCCCTGGCCCTTCATGCGGGCGATTTCGTCACCCAGGCGCGCGGTCAGGTAGTTCAGCTTCTCCGTGCCTTCGAGCAGGTACTTGCCCTGGAAGCCCAGCAGCAGGCACATGTGGAACACTTCCAGTGCCTGCACGCGCGGTGCGCCTTCGCGTCGCAAGGTCTCAAGTCGCTCGAAGAACTGCTCGCCGGCCAGCTGCTCACCGAAGAACTGCAGTTGCAGAGGCAGCCGCTGCCAGGCATCGCGCACCTTGAAGCCGGACATCAGGACCACTTCGTCCACCGTGGCACAGAAAGCGTACTTGCAGGCGTACACGTCCTCGGCATCGGCCTGCATGCGCGTGGCGCCGCGCTCGAAGGCCGTAAGGAACTGCTTGATGCGCTCGCGGAAGGAGTCGGCGTCCAGCGGTGCATGCTTGGCCTTCAGCAGAAACAGCAGGTAGAAGCCGTCGTACATCAGGTCGAGCAGGCAGGTCGCCTCGCTCGATGTGCCCGCCTCATGGCGCGGGGAGGGCGCCCGGGCGCCATCGAACAGGGTGGGCATGGCAGAAGAAGGCGACATGGTGCGGTTCCCCAGGTCAGGCGTTGACCGCCACCAGCTCCAGCTTCAGATCCTGGATGCCGGCGGGCACATAGATGGTGAGGGCCTGGGCCCGCAGCATGCGCTCGTAGAGCATGCCGCGCGGTTCCAGCGTGAAGTAGTAGCTTCCGGGGCGCACCGGCACGGCAGCGGGCACCTGGGGCGCATGCACCAGTCGCACGCCAGGCATGGCCGACAGCACGAGTTTTTCGACGTCGTCGGGTGCGCCGACCTTGAAGCGGTGCGGCACCACATCGACCAGTTCCGCTGGCGGCATGGCTGCCGACACACCAAGGTAGAACTGCGTCTGCTGTTGGATTTGCTCCGCGTCCAGGCGCCCCTGGTGGAACGAAGGCTGCACTTCGTTCAGGGCGATCGCGAAGTAGCGCGTGGAGATCACGGTCTCCAGCAGCTCGCGAACGATCTGGTCCAGTCGGTTGAACGCGGGGCCCGGATTGAGATGATCGTACGCGGGCAGGTCGGCCAGCGTGTAACCCTTGGAAAAGGTCAGCAGGGCGCCGGCCAGCTCCAGGAGGCGTTCGAACAGCCGCTCGGGATGCAGGGCCGGGTGCCGCGCCAGGTGGGACAGGCTGGCAAAGGCCGCGCTCGCGGTGTGCAGCAGCCAGAACGAGGCGACGTCGCCCGAGCGGAACTCGATGATGTTCTTGCTCGGCTCCCGGTGCAGGCCGTAGAGCGCGTCCACCTTCGCCTGCAGCACGTCGAGCAATCGCCGCACATGCAGGAACAGCGCGGGTGAGGCCTGGATGCTGGCGCACGGCGGCATGAAGCGGCCGTCCAGTTCGAACCCGCCGGTCGAGGTCTTCTTGAGCCGAAGCAAGGGCAGGCTCACCAGATGAGCCCGCGGTGCCACGTCGGGCAGCAGGCGTGCCGACTTGCGCAGCACCACCACCTCCGCTGAGACCGCGTCGGTGTAGGCGTCACCCACCTGCCGCCCCTCGCGGAAGTAGCGCACCGCTGTGTCGGCCTCGTCTCGGGATGCGGCCACATTGGTGCCCTGCGCACGCAGCGGCGCCATCGTCAGATGGAAGACAGCTTCGCCGGCCAGCGTGTCGGCTGCATCGCCCAGCGCGCTAAGGGCCACGGGCGGCGGGAGCTCGTCATCACCGGGCGCGTTGTACAGCTCGCCATCCGGCAGGATGGCGCGCACTTCGAGCAGGCGCAGCAGGCCAGTCTGCAGTGCATCCGGATCGACCTTGATGTGCTGGACACCCCAGGCATACGGATGCAGTGCACGCGTCATCTGCGCGAGACGCCACTCGTGGTAAGCGTCCTGTTGCTGGAAATGCTGCGGGCGCAGAAAGAGGCCTTCGCCCCACAGGATCTTCGGAGTCGGGATCAAGACGCGGTTCCTTTCGGTTCGTATCGATGGGGCGCCGTCATGGGCAGGGGACGGCGACCGAGCGCGCGGCAGGGGCAGATGTGCCGAGGGGCTCGCCGACCTGCACGCTCATGGCGCAGGCATGCACCCCGACATGCAGGCCGGACCATGCCGCCTTCGGTGTGCTGAACGCATAGCGCCAACGGCCCTCGGCCGGCTTGCGGAACAGCGCCACGACGCCAAGGAAGCGGCCATCCCGCGCCACCTTTTCGGTGGAGGCGTGACGCTGGCCCGGCACGAGCTGGATCTCTCGTGCACCGAGCAGGTCTTCGCCGAACGCTTCCTTCTCCTTGCCCGCGTCGCCAAACACACCGAGCGGTGCCTGCAGGAAGGCATCGGGGCTTTTCAGTCGGTAGACGCGCACCAGCACGGCCAGCGACTGTCCGCTCGGCGTCACGTTCAAAGCGTCGCTCGCATGCAGCTTCAGACTGACGGGCCAGTCCGGTAGCGCGCTATCGGGCACCTGAGGCAATTCCGGCGGCGCTGGCTGCTTGAGCCCCACGCTCTCGAGCGCCTTGTTGCCCAGGTTGCCGATGGCATCGAGCAGCCCGGCCTTGTCAGTCGATGGCAGCGCTTGAGCCTGTGCCGACTCCGGCGCGGCTGGCATGGCCGGTGCCTGCGGGGCAGAGTTGCAGGCGCCCAGCAGCGCGGATGTGACCAGCGCGGCGACGCACCAGCCCGTCGTACGGCTTCTCCCTGTTGTCATGACTTCTGTGGACGGAGCGACCAATGCCCTTCGCCGGGCGGTAGTGTAGAGAGCCCCGCCTTCGAGTCCGAGTCCACTCCCCCCACCAGGGGGCAGTGGAGATGAAACGGATTGAAAGAGTCTGTAAACACCCCCCGGAAGAGGGCAGGCGCTCCAATCGAATTCGGCTCTAATCCGGCCAGCCATCAAGGCGCTGCCCAAGAGCAGGCCGGCACAGAAGTCAAGTCAAACGATTCAGGGAGCAAGGTGTGAAGCTGTACAGCATTCGCCGCGGCATGGGCTGCGCGGTCGGGGTTCTCGTGTTGTCTGCCAGCCTGACGGGCTGCGGCACTGTCCGCAAGCAGGATGAGGCGAGTGCCCGTCTGGCCGTGCAGGAACAGGTCAACGAGAAGCTCGCTGCAGCCGAGAAGGCCCAGCAGCAAGGCCAGCCCGACAAGGCCATCGAGCACCTCGATGCGGCGATCAAGGCCGATCCGGCTGCCAAGGAGCCTTGGCTGAAGAAGGCCCAGATTCACTTCGAGGCTCGCCAGTACGGGCTGGCCATCACCGAAGCCCAGGAAGTGCTGCAACGCGATGTGAACGACCTCACCGCGAAGAGCATTGTCGCCGTCAGTGGCCTGCGTGTCAGTGCCGAGGCGCTCGAGCAACTGCGCAAGGCCAACGAGGTGACCGGCTCGACGCGCAGCGAAGCCGAAAGCGTCGCCCGCATCATCCGCGAGGCGCTGGGCGAACCCATTCTCCCGCCGGTCGCCGGCCCTGCTGAGCCCCCGGCCAAGCCGCGTGGCAATCGCTCTGCCTACCGCCCGCAGGCCGCCGTGATGAACCGTACTCAGGCGCCGGCAATGGGCGCAGCGCCCTCACCCGCCGGCGTGAAGCCTGCCGCCCCGCCTGCCGGTGGCGCGCGCAGCAACCCCTTTGGTGCCTTGCAGTAAACAGACCAGGAAGGAGCCTTGTCATGGCCAAGAAAGACAGTGTGCAGGACCGTCTCGGACGTGTCCGTGCCCCCCGCGTGCAACTGCGCTACGACGTCGAAATCGGTGACGCCACCGAGCAGAAGGAGTTGCCGTTCGTCATGGGCGTGATGGGCGACTTCACGGGTCAGCCCGACCCTGACAAGCCGCAGGTCCGTCTGAAGGACCGCAAGTTCGTCAACGTCGATCTGGACAACTTCGACGAGGTGATGGCTGGCATGGCGCCGCGCGCCAGCTACCGTGTGAAGAACAAGCTTGGCCCCGATGGCGGCGAGTTCGCCGTGAACCTCGAGTTCAAGAAGATGGACGATTTCCGGCCTGAAGCCGTGGTCGAGCAGGTCGAGCCGCTGCGCAAGCTGCTGGAGGCACGCAGCAAGCTGTCAGACCTGCGAAACAAGCTGGCTGGCAACGACAAGCTGGAAGACGTGCTCGGGGAGGTGCTCAACAACACCGAGAAGCTCAAGCAACTGGGCGAAGAAACCCAGCAGGGCGGGGAGTGACATCATGAGCGCACAACTGCAGGCACAGACCGGTGCCGTGGTCGAGTCGACCAGTCTGCTCGACGACATCGTCGCCAAGAGCAAGGTGGCCAAGACCACCACCGAGCACGCCCGTGCGAAGGACCTGATTGCCGAGCTGGTCAAGGAAGTCATGCAGGGCACGGTCACGGTGTCCGACAACCTCTCGGCCACCATCGATGCACGCATCGCCGAGCTTGACCAGCTGATCTCGATGCAGCTCAGCGAGGTCATGCACGCCCCCGAGTTCCAGAAGTTGGAGTCCTCGTGGACGGGCCTGCACTATCTGTGCAAGCAGACCTCGACGGGCGAGATGCTGAAGATCAAGGTCTTCAACGCCACCAAGAAGGAGCTTGTCAAAGACTTCAAGACGGCCATCGACTTCGACCAGTCGGCGCTGTTCAAGAAGGTCTATGAAGAAGAGTTCGGCACCTTCGGTGGTGCGCCGTTTGCCAGCCTGATTGGCGATTTCGAAATCGGCCGTGGCGCGGAGGACATGTACTTCCTCGAGCAGATGTCGCACGTGGCAGCCGCCTCGCATGCACCCTTCGTATCGGCCGCATCGCCGGAGCTGTTCGGTCTGGAGACCTACACGGACCTGGGCAAGCCCCGTGATCTGGCCAAGGTGTTCGACACGGTGGAATACGCCAAGTGGAAGTCCTTCCGTGACGCCGAAGATGCCCGCTACGTAGGGCTGACACTGCCGCGCTTTCTGGGGCGTCAGCCATTTGATCCGAAGGACGGTGTGACCTGTGAAGGCTTCAACTTCGTCGAGCGCACTGATGGCACCGACCACGAGCGTTATCTGTGGGTGAACGCCGCGTACGCGTTTGCGGCTCGCCTGACCAATGCCTTTGAGAGCTACGGGTGGTGTGCTGCCATCCGTGGTGTCGAAGGCGGCGGTCTGGTGGAGGACTTGCCCACCCACACCTTCCGGACCGACGATGGTGAAGTGGCACTCAAGTGCCCCACGGAGATCTCGATCACCGACCGCCGTGAGAAGGAGCTGAGCGACCTCGGCTTCATCCCCCTGGTGCACTGCAAGAACACCGATTACGCCGCGTTCTTCGGAGCGCAGTCGGTGCAGAAGGTCAAGAAGTACGACTCGGATGCCGCCAGCGCCAACGCCGTGCTGTCGGCCCAGTTGCAGTACATGTTTGCGGTCTGCCGCATTGCGCACTACATGAAGTCCATGATGCGCGACAAGATTGGCAGCTTTGCCTCGCCGGGCGAGATCGAGGCCTACCTGACCGGCTGGCTGCAGCAGTACGTGACGACAGACCAGGCCGCCTCGCAGGAAACCAAGGCGCGCTATCCGCTGGCCGAGGCCGCAGTGCAGGTTTCAGAAGTACCCGGACGTCCGGGGGTGTACAGGGCGGTTTCGTTTGTTCGTCCGCACTTCCAGCTGGACGAGCTGTCCATCTCGTTGCGCCTGGTCGCCCAGCTGCCCGGCTCCAACGGTTAATCAAACACAGGAGGAATGAGGAATGGCAAAGGACATCTTTGTCGAGTTCGTGGGCTCGGACGTCATCGGTGACGTCCGTGACAAGGACCACGGCTCAGCATCGCCCACCGCGAAGAACACCAAGCCGACGCTCGAGGTGAGCTCGTGGACGCAGACCGTGCGCCAGCCCAAGTCGGCGACGTCATCGACGGCCGGTGGTCACTCGGCCGAGCGCTGCGAGCACGCCGACATGGTGTTCACCAAGGACATCGATGCTGCCACGCCGAAGCTGCTGCAGGCCTGCTCGGCCGGCACCATCTTCAAAGAAGTCAAGGTCTACTTCTACCGTGCGATCTCCAGCACGGCAAACCAGGCCGGGCAGCACAACGGCGGCCTGCAGCGCAAGCGCTACCTGCTGATCGAAATGAAGAACGTGCTGGTGTCCAGCGTCACGCCGCAGGTTGGCGGTGAAGGCCTGCCGACCGAGACGTTCTCGCTGCGTTACTCGGCCATCCGCTGGTCGTACGACGAGGTGAAGATCGACGGCACCGTCGGTCACACCAACGTGTCGTGCGCCTGGAACCTGGCCACCAACACCACCACCTACTCCTGATGGAGTCCGGGGGCGCAGCCCCCGTCTTGTCCATGCCTGACCAGTTCCCGCCCAGCATCTGGGATCGCCTCTTGGCCGCCGAGGGCGAACATCGGCCGGGCGGGCTGGTCGGCATCGACAAGATCAAGGCCCAGGTGGCGCGCGATGTCGAGAACATCCTGAACGCCCGACAGGCGCTGTTCCTTGCCGGCGCCCAGTACAGCCTTGCTGCCCGTTCAGTCATAGGCTTCGGCCTCACGGACTTCGCACACGTGACCACCTACGGAACGCACGAGATGGACGAGGTCTGCCGCAGCATCGAGCGCGCCATCCTGGCCCACGAGCACCGGCTGCGTCATGTGCAGGTGCGGTTCCGGGGTACATCGCTGATTGCCGGGCGCTGGGGCTTCGACGTCGTGGCCGAACTCCGTGTCGGCGATGCGCGCGAGCCGATCAGTTTCGAAGCCGTCATGGATTCGTCCAAACAGAATTTCAGCGTGCAACAGGGCGCCGGACCCGCATGAAGAGCCTTGTCCCCCATTTCGAACGTGAGCTGACCTTTCTGCGCGAAAGGGCGTCGGGGTTCGCGCGCGCCTATCCGAAGATCGCTGCCAGGCTCGAGCTGAGTGACGGCGTCTCAAGTGACCCGCATGCGGAGCGCATGATCGAGTCGTTCGCCTTGTTGGCCGCCCGCATCCACAAGCGGTTGGACGACGACTTCTCGCTGTTCACCGAGTCCATGCTTGAGGTGCTGTACCCCCACTACCTCCGGCCGTTCCCTTCGTGCTCGGTGGCGCGCTTCGATCAAGGCGCGGCGGCCGGGCAGCTCACCCGAGCGATCACGGTGGGGCGAGGCACCAGCCTGCAGAGCCGTCCCGTCAAGGGCGTGGCGTGCCGGTTTCGCACCACCAAGGACGTCACCCTGCTGCCGCTGGTGGTCCAGTCGGCGATCTATCGCAATGCGGTGAAGGCGCCGCCCGGCACGCCCCTGCCAGCCGGCGTCACGTCCGTGCTCTCGGTACGTCTGTCCTTGTCGTCACCTCAGGCGGCCTGGCCCGATGTCCTGACGCGACCGTTGCGTTTCTATCTCGACGGTGAGCCTTCGCTGGTGGTCGCCTTGCGCGAGGCCCTGTGTCGGAACGTCGCGAGCATGATGGTGCAATGGGGTGACCATGGTGTGTGGCAGCCGATGGCATCGGACGCCCGACCACAGCAGGCGGGGTTCGATCCGGACGAACCGCTTGTGGCGTTCGACTCGCGAACGCACGACGCCTATCGGCTGCTCACCGAGTACTTTGTCTTTCCCGAGAAGTTCAACTTCGTCGACCTGCCGGTGTCGTCCCCTGCTGGCGCTGTCTCCGGTGCTGGCGAGTCCGACGCGCGGAGCTTGACCGTCCATCTGCTGATGAAAGGCATTCGCAGCGACTCGGATGCATCGCGCTTGCTCGAGATGAGTTCGGAGCGCAACCTCTTGCTGGGCTGCACGCCGGTCGTCAACCTGTTCGAGCAGCACGCCGATCCCATCCGCATCACGCAGCAGACGGTGTCCTATCCGGTCGTGGTGGACAGTCGGCGCGCTTTTGCCTATGAGGTTCACACCATCCGCAAGGTGTTCCGGGTCAGGAAAACGGCGGAAGGGGAGGCGGTCGAGGCCTTCGGGCCGATGTTCTCGTTCCGCCACGGCGACGACGAGGCCGATGATGAGGGCGCTCCCCGGTGTTATTGGCATGTCCGTCGCGACGAGGACCTGGCTGAGCAGAGCCCGGGTTACGAGACGGAGCTGACGTTGGTGGATCAGGCCTTCAATCCCGCCGCGCCGCAGATCGATACGCTTTCGCTGACGGTGCTGGCGACCAACCGCGATCTGCCATCGCTCTTGCCTTTCGGCCTGCAGGGGGGCGACCTGTTCATGGAAGGGGGCGGTCCGGCGCGCGAGATCCGCCTGCTGCGCAAGCCGACGGCCAGCGTGCGGCTGCATCGGCATGGCGGGATGTTGTGGCGCTTGATCTCGCATCTGTCCCTCAACCATCTGTCGCTGGCGTCCGGGGGCGCCGAAGGCCTGCGTGAGATGCTGGGCCTCTATGACTTCGCCCGCGCATCGGGTGTGCGGGGCATGATCGATGGCCTCGAAGACCTCCGGTGTCGCGATGCGACGGCCTGGCTCCCGGGCGAGCCATTTGCCTCGTTCGTGAAGGGCACGGAAGTCCAGCTGTTTGTCGATGAGGAGCGTTTCGTCGGGGCGGGACTTGGCCTGTTTGCTGAAGTCCTGGATCGGTTCTTCGGGCTGTATGCCCACGCCAACAGTTTCACCCAGCTCACCGTGCTGGCCGCGCGTACCCAGGAAGTTCTGGTGTCATGTCCTCCCCGCAGCGGCGCTCAACGTCTGGTGTGATCCACCAACTGCTGCAGCAGCCGCAGCAGTTCGATTTCCTGCAGGCCGTGCGGTTGCTGGACCGTTGGCTGGACGGCGGGTTCCCAGCGGGGCGCGGGTTGGCGCGGGTTCGCTTCCGCAATGCCGTTTCGCTGTCGTTCCCAGCGAGCGACATCGAGGCGCTGGTGGTGCACGCTCGCGAGGACAACTTCGCCGACCTGGGTGCGATCCCGGCCACCGCCATTGACCGGGTCGAGGTCACGCCTGCCTTCATGGGACTGCTGGGCGTGAGTGGCGCCTTGCCGCTGTGCTACACCGAGGCCATCGGGCAGCGTGAGCTGTACCAGAAGGACACCGCAGCCCGCGCGTTCCTCGATGTGTTCACGCACCGCTCGGTCGTGCTGTTCTACGACGCGTGGCGAAAGCACCGCTTGCCCATCGATCTGGAGCTGACGGCGCCACGTCGCTTCCGGCGAATGATCCTGTCGCTGGGTGGGCTGAATGCCGTGGGGGAGCGGCCACGGGGCGGAGCGGAGCGAGTACCTGCGATTTCGGCCCAGGCACTCGCGTATTACGGCGGGGCGTTGCGGCACCAGCGGTGGTCGGCTGTGCAGGCCCAGCGCGTGCTCGCTGAGTACTTCGGTTTGCCGGTGCACATCGAACAGTTCGTGGGCCGCTGGTACGCCTTGCCCGAGCTCGCCCGAGCGCGGCTCGGCGTGCAGGTGGCTGGACAACGCACCCAGGGCGTGCTGGGGAAGTCCGCGCTGCTGGGCGAGCGGGTCTGGCAGCGCAACCTGTGCCTGCGCGTGGAGTTGGGCCCTTTGCCGCACGCCCGCCTGCAGGGGTTTCTGCCGGAGAGCCGCGGAGCGCGCGCGCTGTCACAGTGGCTGACGCTGTGCTTCGGGACCGGGCTGACCTTCGAGGTGCGCCTGCGACTGGACCGCGCGCACATCGAGCCGACCGTGCTGCACTCGGGCCGCGACAGCACGCGCAGCCGCCTCGGCTGGGACACGTTTCTGCAGACCCGCCCATCCACTGCAGACCGCGGGGACATCCGCTATGAGCTTCATCCCGCTTGAGCCAGGCGGGATGCATCAGAACAAAGAACACACAAGGACCAGGGAAGGACCCCGTTGCCATGAGCCAGAACCTCAAGACCCTCATCTCGAAATTGAACGACGCCACGCGCCAGGCGGCCGAGCGGGCCGCCAGTCTGTGCATGGGCCGCGGACACTACGAAGTGGACATCGAACACCTGCTGCTGGCCTTGCTGGAGAAGCCGGGCAACGACCTCGCGGTGCTCGCTCAGCGGGCCAGTGTGTCGCTCACCGAGTTGCAGCGTGACATCGAGGCCGAGCTGGCTGGCTTCAAGACGGGGAACACGCGCACGCCTGTGTTCTCGGCGCACCTGCCGGTGCTGCTGGAGCACGCCTGGTTGATCGCGTCGCTTGAATCAGCTGTTGCCCGCATCCGCAGTGCGCATCTGCTGTTGGCGCTGCTGACCGAGCCCACGCTGAGCCAGTTGGCGCACCGCACGTCGCGGTTGTTCGCGCGCTTTCCGCTGGAGGACCTGAAGCACCGACTGGCCGAGGTGACCCGCGGCTCGACGGAGGCGGTGACACCGGCCGCATCCCGCTCGGCGCAGCAGGACGACAGGGAGGGGGGTGCCGAGGAGGCGGATGCTACCGATGCCCTCAGCGGCAAGACCCCCGCCCTCGACCAGTTCACCACCAACCTCACGGAGCGCGCGCGCGAAGGCAAGGTGGACCCGGTGATCGGTCGCGACGCCGAGATTCGACAGGCCATCGACATCCTGATGCGCCGGCGCCAGAACAACCCCATCCTGACGGGTGAGGCGGGCGTCGGCAAGACGGCGGTGGTGGAAGGGCTGGCCCTCCGTGTGGCCGAGGGCGACGTGCCGCCGCCGCTGCAAGGGGTCGCCATCCATGTGCTCGACATGGGCCTGCTGCAGGCGGGCGCGTCGGTCAAGGGCGAGTTCGAGAACCGCCTCAAGAACGTGATCGACGAGGTCAAGCGCAGCGCGCATCCGATCATCCTGTTCATTGACGAGGCGCACACCATGATCGGTGCGGGCGGCCAGGCGGGGCAGAACGATGCAGCGAACCTGCTGAAGCCTGCCCTGGCGCGCGGTGAATTGCGCACGATCGCGGCGACGACCTGGGGTGAGTACAAGAAGTACTTCGAGAAGGATGCAGCGCTGGCGCGGCGCTTCCAGGTGATCAAAGTGGAGGAGCCGTCCGAGGAGCTTGCCTGCGCGATGCTGCGCGGCATGGCACCCTTGATGGAAAAGCACTTCGGCGTGCGCTTGCTGGACGGCGCGATTCGGGAGGCGGTGCGCCTGTCGGCGCGCTACATCAGCGGTCGGCAGCTGCCGGACAAGGCCGTGAGCGTGCTGGACACTGCGTGCGCCAAGGTCGCGCTGGGCCAGAGCGCCACGCCGGCCCGCATCGAGGAGGCGCGCAAGCGTCTGGAACGTCTGGACGCGGAGGCGGCGGCCTTGCTGCGCGAGGCCACGATCGGGGCCCGGCATGGTGATCGCCTCGACGCCTTGAAGGCCGAGCGCAACGCCATCGTGCAACAGTTGCAGGCCGACGAGGCCCGCTGGAGCCATGAGCAGCAGCTGGTGACCGACATTCAGGCGCTGCGCGCGAAGCTGGAGCAGCAGGCCGGTGGCCTGTCGTCCGCCGAAGCGGGCCTGGCCACGACCGCTGCAGAGGCCACCGTGCCCGAGGGCACGAGCAAGGCCGCAAAGTCGCGCAAGAAGGAGGCGAGCCCGGCGTCGCCCGACCATGAGTTGCTGGCCGGCAAGCAGGCCGAGCTGGCCGCGCTGCAGGGCGAGGCGCCGTTGGTGCCGATGCAGGTGGATGGTCACGTGGTCGCCGAGATCGTGGCGGCCTGGACAGGCATCCCGCTGGGCAAGATGGTCAAGGACGAGATTCGCACGGTGCGCAATCTGCAGGGGACGCTGCAGGAGCGCGTCATCGGCCAGGACCACGCGCTGGCTGCGATCGCGCAGCGTGTGCGCACGGCCCGCGCCGGGCTCGAGGACCCGAACAAGCCCAAGGGTGTGTTCCTGTTCGTGGGGCCCAGCGGCGTCGGCAAGACGGAGACCGCACTGGCGCTGGCCGACATCCTCTATGGCGGCGAGCGCAACCTCATCACCATCAACATGAGCGAGTATCAGGAGGCGCACAGCGTCAGCGGCCTGAAGGGCTCGCCGCCCGGCTATGTGGGCTATGGCGAGGGCGGCGTGCTGACCGAGGCCGTGCGCCGCAAGCCCTACAGCGTGGTGCTGCTCGACGAGGTCGAGAAGGCGCACCCGGATGTGCTGGAGATGTTCTTCCAGGTGTTCGACAAGGGCGTGATGGACGATGCAGAGGGGCGCGAGATCGACTTCCGCAACACGGTGATCATCCTCACCTCGAACGCGGGCTCACAGCAGATCATGAACGCGTGCTTCCGGCAGGACGAGGAACTGGGTGGCCCGGTGATGCGGTCGGTCGACGAGATGCCGGCTGCAGACGAACTGGCGGAGACACTGCGCCCGGTGCTCTACAAGACCTTCAAGCCGGCCTTCATCGGGCGGACCAAGGTGGTGCCCTATTACCCGCTGAACGACGAAGTGCTGGTCGACGTGATCAAGCTCAAGCTGGATCGGATTGCGGCCCGCGTGGCGGCCAACCACCAGGCCGAATTGAGCTACGACGACGCGCTGGTGGAGTCGGTGCTGGCGCGGTGCACCGAGGTGGACACGGGCGCCCGGGCGGTGGACCACATTCTCAATGGCAGCCTGCTGCCCGAAGTGGCGGAAAGCGTGCTGGCTCGCATGGCCGAGGGGCAGCCCATCCAGCGCATCAAGGTGAGCGCGGCCAAGGACGGTGCCTTCCGCTTCAAGGTGGCGTGATGGCGGGCCGGGGTGACGGGGTTCGGCCCTGCTCAGTCGCTGAGCACGAGCATGGCCTCGTCGCACCAGTCGTTGGCGGCGGTGTAGAAGCCTTCCCAGACGCAGCCGTTGCAGCCACGGCCGCAGCAGGTGGTGGGCTCGGGGGGCGGTTCGCGCAGGGTGACGCCCTTCTGGGCGGCCTGGCGCTGGAAGTGGGCGAACATGGCCTGGGCCGATTCGCGGTCGGTGAGCTGGAAGTCCATGGTCACGCGGCGTGCAGGGCGCCGTCTGGCTGAGGGAACATCGCGCGGACACGGTGCGCGAGGCGTGCGGATGATACCGGCATGCGTGGCATAGTGTCCGCGTGCAGCCCGATGTGTCCCGTGATCCCGTGCCCGCGTCGCCGTCGCCTTCTGGCGACCCGGCGGCGGGTGGTCGTGTGGTGACATGGCGGGCGCTGATCCTGACGTCGATCGTGCTGGTGCTGGCCATGACGGCCGTGGCGGTCGGCGTGGCAGCGTATGCGTGGCACCACCTGGCCGCCCGTGTCACGCTGCGCGAACAGCAGGCCGACGTGCTGCTGCCCGAGTCGCTCGCTGTACGGGCCACCGTGGCCGAGGGCGTGACGGTGCGCATCGACCAGACGCTGCCGGTGCGCGTGCCCATCCAGCAGGCACTGTCCATTCCGATCGACGACGAGATTCCGCTGGTGGTGAGCCTGGACACGACGGTGCCCATCGCGCTGGACGTGCCGGTAAAGACCGTGATCCGGCTGGACCAGTCCGTGGACGTGGACACCCGCGTGCAGACCCGGGTGCTGGGCATGACGCTGAACCTACCCATCCGGGGCCGTGTGCCCATCCAGGCCGATGTGCCGATCGACGTGATCGTGCCGGTGCGCGAACGGTTGCCCGTGGTGCTGCAGGCGCCGGCGCGGGTGAGCCTGCCCGAACCCATCCGCACCCGCATAGACACCGTGATCGAAGCCCGTGTGCCGGTGCGCGAGGTGCTGCATCTGCCGCTGTCGCGCCCGGTGGAGGCGAGTTTGCGCTTTCCTCAGCAGACGGTGCGCGCCGGGCTGGCCGAGCTGGATCTGACCCTGCCGTTCCAGGCCCTGAGCATTGGCAGCTTGAAAGGGCCGGAGCCCACCGGTGCCCCTGTGCCATGACGGGCCACACAGGGGCGCCATCGGGCTGGCATCGTGTGGTGACACGTCCTCAGATGGTGGTGGTGGCGCTGCTGGTGCTGACCGTTTGGCTGGCCCTGATGGCCATGGGTGCGTGGTTGTTCTGGCGGCATGCCGAAGTGCGGCTCGCGCTGCGGGATCAGCCGCTCACGCTCACGTTGCCAGCCGGTCTGCAGGCCGCGGCGACAGTGAATCGCCCATTGACGTCGCGCCTGAAGGCGTCGCCCCGGGTGCCGCTGGAGGTGGATCAGCGGGTGCGGGTGCGCTTCGAGGATGCACTGTCGGCCCGTGTCGCGTTGAAGACGGTGCTGCCTGTGCACACAGTGGTGCAGGTGGACCAGCAGGTCCGCGTGTCGGCGCCGGTGTCGCTGGATGTGCCGGTGGTTCGGTGGTTGCCGCCCTTCAAGGTGACGGTGCCGGTTCAGCTGGTGTTGCCGGTGCAGTTCAAGGTGCCAGTCGACACGCAGGTGCCACTGGACCTCGACGTGCTGGTGAGTGGTCGCTGGCCGGAGGACCTGATCGTTCCCCTGAAGGCCAGCTGGAGCCTGCGGCCCGAACTGGACGCGCCGCTGCGAGCCGCATTGACGCGAGAGACGCTGTTCACCCTGCAGGGGCCGGTGGCGCCGCTCGCACTGCGCATCCCGGCGATGGACTTGCGCATGCCGGTAAGCTGGATGGCGCTGGTGGCGGCACCACCCCCGTTGACACGGTGAGCGGGCGCGCAGGCGCGCGTCAGGCCGTCTGCTGCAGCACGCCGAGGGCCTCTTCGCACCAATTGGCCCAGCTGGCCTCGTACATGATCCCGGTCTTGAGGATGAGATGCTGGATGCGCTTTTCCCGCGTGGCGGGGTGGCCGGGCGGGAAGTCGCGCGCTTCGATGGCCCGGTAAGCGGCCAGGCGGGTCTGGTGCAGCTGCATGCGGCGGCGCAGCTCGTCTTCCAGGCCCAACGGGCCGATGGCGGCGTCGGCGCGCAGGCGCACCATCAGCTCGTCGCGCAGGTCGGTGGGCTCGGTGGGTTCGCGCACCCAGGCGCGCAGCGCGGCTTCGCCGGCGGGCAGCACCTGGTAGAGGCGCTTGCGGGTCTTGCCGCCGTCCGGCGCGGCGTCGGAAGCGATCCACCCGGCCTGTTCCATGCGGGCCAGCTCGCGGTAGATCTGCTGGTGGGTGGCGTGCCAGAAGAAGCCGATGGACTTGTCGAAGCGGCGGGCGAGGTCGTAGCCCGAGGACGGTTTTTCCAGCAACGAGGTCAGCAGGGCATGGGCGAGCGACATGCGGCCAGTGTAGCGGGCCGGTGCGGGTATGCAACCAGTTGCATGTTGTCGGCGACTCGATTAGAGTCGTGCACCGCTATGCAACTGGTTGCATCGAGACCTTTCTGCCGGAGACCCCATGACCGCGTACCCCCACCTGCTTCAACCCCTCGATCTGGGCTTCACCACACTGCGCAACCGTGTCCTGATGGGCTCGATGCATGTGGGGCTGGAAGAGGCCAAGAACGGCTTCCAACGGATGGCCGCTTTCTATGCCGAGCGGGCGCGGGGCGGTGTGGCGTTGATGGTGACGGGTGGCATCGCCCCCAATGACCAGGGCCGGCCCTATCCGGGTGGCGCCCGCCTGGCCAACGAAGAGGAGGCCGCGCAGCACCGCGTCGTGACCGAGGCCGTGCACGCGGCCGGCGGCAAGATCGCGATGCAGATCCTGCACTTCGGGCGCTATGCCTACCACCCCGAGCTGGTCGGCCCGAGCCCGATCCGCGCGCCGATTTCGCCGATGCCCC
>NZ_CANBCC010000007.1 GCF_947366995.1 uncultured Aquabacterium sp.
GTGGCGTCACCGCCTGCATCTGCGCCTGGGCCAGCGCATGGTCGGCCAGCACATGGTCGATGTCGTCACCGCCCAGGGCCGAATCGCCGCCGGTGGCCACCACCTCGAACACGCCGCGGCTGAGTTGCAGCAGCGAGATGTCGAAGGTGCCGCCGCCCAGGTCGTAGATCGCGTAGAGCCCTTCGGCGCTGTTGTCCAGGCCATAGGCGATGGCGGCGGCCGTGGGCTCGTTGAGCAGGCGCAGCACGTTGATGCCGGCCATCTGCGCGGCGTCCTTGGTGGCCTGGCGCTGGGCGTCGTCGAAGTAGGCTGGCACGGTGATGACCGCGCCGAACAGGTCGTCGTTGAAGGTGTCTTCGGCACGCTGGCGCAGGCTGGCCAGAATTTCGGCGGAGACCTCGACCGGGCTCTTGCTGCCGGCCACCGTGTTCACGTGCACCATGCCGGGTGCGTCTTCCAGCTGGTACGGCAGGCGGCTGGTGTCGCCCAGGTCGGCCAGCTTGCGGCCCATGAAGCGCTTGACCGACACCACCGTGTTCACCGGGTCTTCGGCCTGCGCGTGCAGCGCGTCGAAGCCGATCTGGCGGCGCACCTGGCCGTTGGCCGGGTCGGTGAAATAACGCACCGCCGAGGGCAGGATCACGCGGCCCTGTTCATCGGGCAGGCACTCGGCCGAGCCGTGGCGCACGGCGGCCACGAGCGAGTGGGTGGTGCCCAGGTCGATGCCCACCGCGATGCGGCGCTGGTGGGGGTCGGGCGATTGTCCGGGTTCGGAGATTTGCAGCAGGGCCATGGGGATGAGGCGGTTGCGGTGCTCACGCACCGTCTTCGTAACGTTCGAGGCGGGCGTCGATCTCGTCGGTCAGACGGTCGATGAACATGAGGGCGCGCACTTCCTGAGCAGCCTGGGCGGGGTTGCCGTCGACATCGAGCAGTTGGGTGACGCGGGCCAGACGCGCCTTGCGCTGAGCCGACACCTCGTCGGCCAGCGTCTGCACGGCGTCGACGTTGTCGGCCTCTTCCAGCGCTTCGCGCCACTGCATCTGCTGCATGAGGAAGTCGCCCGGCATGGCCGTGTTGCTCTCGGACTGCACCGGCACGCCGGCAAGCTCGCACAGATAGGCCGCCCGCTTGAGCGGGTCCTTCAAACGCTGGTGGGCCTCGTTCACGCGCACCGCCCACTGCATGGCGATGCGCTGCGACGCGGCGCCATCGGCCGCAAAGCGGTCGGGGTGCACCTGCGCCTGCAGGGCTTTCCAGGCAGCATCGAGTTGCGCCCGGTCGAGCTGAAAGGCCTTGTGCAGGCCCAGGAGGGTGAAGTCGTCGGCGTCGATGTTCATGGCCACAAACCTGTCCGGTCGAAAAAGCGAAACCCCACCACAGGGTGGGGCTTCATCCGACGCAAGGCACTGCCTTGCCGGTGCGGGCGGGCCATCCCGGCGCCACGCGCGCACGGGGAGCCCGGATGCCCTCACCTCAGATGCGGAAGGACTCCCCGCAGCCGCAACGATCGCGCTCGTTGGGGTTGTTGAACTTGAAGCCTTCGTTCAGGCCCTCGCGCACGAAGTCGAGCTGCGTGCCGTCGATGTAGGGCAGGCTCTTGGGGTCGACGATGATCTTGACGCCCAGTTGCTCGAACACCTGGTCTTCCGGGTTCACCTCGTCGGCGAACTCGATCTTGTAGGCCAGACCCGAGCAGCCGGTGGTCTTGACGCCCAGGCGCACGCCCACGCCCTTGCCGCGGCGGGCAATGTAGCGGGTGATGTGGCGTGCGGCCGCCTCGGTGAGACCGACGGACATGGTCTCGGAGACCGGGGCGATCTCGGCGAGCGGCCCGTTGCCCGGGCCACTGGTGCACGAAGCAGCGGTGGCAGTGTCAGCCTGCATTCTTGGCCTTGTAGTCGTTGACGGCGGCTTTGATCGCATCTTCCGCCAGGATGGAGCAGTGGATCTTGACCGGAGGCAAGGCCAGCTCTTCCGCGATGGCGGTGTTCTTGATCTCGAGCGCCTCGTCCAGCGTCTTGCCGCGCACCCATTCGGTGACCAGCGAGCTCGACGCGATGGCCGAACCGCAGCCGTAGGTCTTGAAACGGGCGTCTTCGATCACGCCGGTGGACGGGTTGACCTTGATCTGCAGCTTCATCACGTCGCCGCAGGCCGGGGCGCCGACCATGCCGGTGCCGACCGACTCGTCGCCCTTGTCGAACGAGCCCACGTTGCGGGGGTTTTCGTAGTGGTCAATGACCTTGTCGCTGTATGCCATGGTGATACTCCGGTTCGATCAGTGCGCCGACCACTGAATGGTGTTCAGGTCGATGCCATCCTTGTACATGTCCCACAGGGGCGAGAGCTCGCGCAGCTTGGCGACGCGCTCCTTCAGGGTCGTCACCACGAAGTCGATTTCTTCTTCGGTGGTGAAGCGGCCGATGGTCATGCGCAGGGAACTGTGGGCCAGCTCGTCGCTGCGGCCCAGGGCGCGCAGCACATAGCTGGGCTCGAGGCTGGCCGAGGTACAGGCCGAGCCCGACGACACGGCGATGCCCTTGATGCCCATGATCAGCGACTCGCCTTCGACGAAGTTGAACGAGACATTGAGGTTGTGGGGCACACGGCGCTCGAGGTCGCCATTCAGGAAGATCTGCTCGATTTCCTGCAGGCCATTCCACAGGCGCTGGCGCAGGGCCAGCACGCGGGCGTTCTCGGCCTGCATTTCTTCCTTTGCGATGCGGAAGGCTTCGCCCATGCCGACGATCTGGTGCGTGGGCAGGGTGCCCGAGCGCATGCCACGCTCGTGGCCGCCGCCGTGCATCTGCGCTTCGATGCGGATGCGCGGCTTGCGGCGCACGTACAGCGCACCGATGCCCTTGGGGCCGTAGGTCTTGTGCGAAGCCAGGCTCATCAGATCGACCGGCAGGGTGTTGAGGTCGATCTCGACCTTGCCGGTGGCCTGGGCGGCGTCCACGTGGAAGACGATGCCCTTCTCACGACACAGCGCGCCGATGGCCGGGATGTCCTGGATCACGCCGATCTCGTTGTTGACCATCATCACCGAGATGAGGATGGTGTCCGGGCGGATGGCGGCCTTCAGCACGTCGAAGTCCAGCAGGCCGTCTTCCTTGACGTCGAGGTAGGTGGCTTCGAAACCCTGGCGCTCGAGTTCACGCACGGTGTCGAGCACGGCCTTGTGCTCGGTCTTGACCGTGATGATGTGCTTGCCGCGGGTCTTGTAGAAGTGCGCGGCGCCCTTGATGGCCAGGTTGTTCGACTCGGTGGCACCCGAAGTCCAGACAATCTCGCGCGGGTCGGCACCGATCAGGTCGGCCACCTGGACGCGGGCCTTCTCGACGGCCTCTTCCGCTTCCCAGCCGTAGGCGTGGGTGCGGGACGCCGGATTGCCGAAGTGCTCACGCAGCCAGGGAATCATGGCGTCCACCACGCGCGGGTCGACCGGGGTCGTCGCGCCGTAGTCCATGTAGATCGGGAAGTGCGGGGTCATGTCCATGATGGGGACTCAAACAGGCTGGCGCCAGGGCACCTGCGGCCATCGGCCGACGGCGCACACGTCGCTGGTTCTTCTTGTGGGCTGTGGGGCAGCGTAAAACGTTCGATTATCGCGTCTGGCGTCCGCCGGCAGGCACCGGCGGCGGCCAAGGCCCTCATTTTGTGAGGGCCGCTCCGAGCGCAAAAACGGAATTCGGGGCGGTGACCTTGATCGGTTTGACCACCGGCTGCGTGGAAATCGCGCGCTTGATGGGCTGGGCTTCGACCGACACACCCTTGGCAATCTGGTCTTCCACCAGCTTCTTCAGGCTGATCGAGTCGAGGTATTCGATCATCTTGTTGTTGAGCGCCGTCCAGAGGTCGTGCGTCATGCAGCGGCCGCCGTCGTCGCCCATGCAGTTTTCCTTGCCGCCACAACCGGTGGCGTCGATGGGCTCGTCAACCGCGACGATGATGTCGGCCACGGTGATGTCTTCGGCCTTGCGGCCCAGCGAATAGCCGCCGCCGGGGCCCCGCGTGCTTTCCACCAGTTCATGGCGGCGCAGCTTGCCGAACAGTTGCTCGAGGTAGGACAGCGAAATCTGCTGGCGCTGGCTGATGGCCGCCAGGGCCACCGGGCCGGTGTGCTCGCGCAGGGCCAGGTCAATCATCGCGGTGACCGCAAAACGGCCTTTGGTCGTCAAACGCATGGCTAACTCCTTGGTCAGGAACTCGGAAAGGCGCGGGAGACGCCCAGGTGACCGTCGTGCGACCCAGCAGGATCACTGCCAGTTCCGGATAACCCTATTTCCGAGTGATTAGCTCGATTATAGAGATCCCCACTGTTTTTGTCAACTACACATGCGGGGTTACCCCTGCAATTGATGTCGATTGCGCCGATAGCCTGACTCAATGGTCGCGTCAGGCCCCCCCTGCATGCCAGCAAATGGCGATCCCGAGGGTGAAGTCGTCAGCCGAGGTCAGGCCGCCTGCTGTGCGCGCTCGACGCGCGTCAGACGCAGGTCGCGGCCGGGCGCCACAAACACGCCCTCTTCGGGCATGTCGAGCCGCTCTCCGTTGGCGAGCCGGAACTCGACCAGCCCGGTCGGCTCCCATTGCCCGAACGGGTCGGAGCCAACCGGCAGTCTGACGAGGTGTTCAAAGGCGTGCACAGTGTGCAGACGTCCTTGCGGGTCGCGGGCACACAGGGTGTCCAGGCGATGCAGTTGCTTGTCCATGATGGAACTCCTGCCTGAACGGCTGGCCCACCACCGCGACGGGCCATGACCGGAGGACGACTGTACGCCCGCGTGCGGGCCTGCACAACGTCAGTCAGTGTGCGCAGTGCGGCCATGTACGCGCCGCGCTGCCTGCACGCCCGCGGCACGGCGTTTGTGCCGCCACCGCCAGAATCCTGTCACGCCGAGCAACAGCGGCAGCACCCCGCTGAGCAGGATGAGGATGCGCCCCGGCCAGCCGGCCACTTCGCCGTTGTGCAGGGGGTGGAGCCAGGCAAACAACGTGTCGGCAGCACCGGCGCTCAAGCCGTCTCGCACGCCGATGACCTCGCCGGTGGCCGCATCCAGCCATACCTGGGTGCGCGGAAACCGCCGGCTGGGCTCGCCCGCCTGCCACAACTGCACCCGCAACAGCCCGCCCGCGCGGGGTGCCGACTCGACCCAGCGGGGCTGCGCGCCGGGAAAGATGCCTTGCGCCACGTTCACCGCCTGCGTCAGCGCCATCACCGGCAGACCGCTGACCTGCACCGGCGGCGGCTGGAACACCGGCGACACGTGGTTCAGCCAGGGCGTGATCTGACGCTGCCAGGTCAACAGCACCCCGGTCAGGCACAGCATCAGCAACAGCACGGCCCCGCCGGCCCCCGCCAGCTTGTGCAGGTCGTACACGCGGCGCTCCGGAGCGGCATCGCGCTTGAACGACCACGCCTGGGCCCATCGCCCCGAGCGGGGCCACCACAGCACCAGCCCGCTCACCAGCGACACCGTCATGAGCACGCCGAGCACACCGACGGCATGCCGCCCCGGCGTGTCGAGCAGCAGGCTGTAGTGCAGGTCGTAGAGCCAGGTCCACGGCTCCTGGCCCCAGAAGGCGGTGTGGTGCACGCGCTGCCCGGCGGTGTCCAGCCAAACCATGCGCGGCGCGAAGCTCTGGCCGCGGGTTTCAGCGGGGTGCAGGTAGCGGACCACCACGGGGTCGCCCGCATTCAGCGGCAACTCGATGCGCCAGGGGCCATCGCGCGTGGGCTCGCTGGCGTGCAGCGTCGTCAGCACGGCGTCGAGATCGACGGGTGCGGGCTGCCCGTGCGCTGCCGGCACCGGTCGACCTGCGTTGAGCAGCTCGCGGTACACCACGAGCACGCTGCCGCTCAAGCCCATCAGCACCCAGAACACCAGCAAGGCCAGCCCCAGCCAGCGATGGATCTGCATCCACCGCCCCCGCGCCCGATTGCCAGGCGCACCTTTGCGCATCCCGTGCATGGTCAGAAGCCCAGTTGCGCGGCCAGCGTCACGGCCCGGCCATCGGCCGGCGCATGCAAGCTCTGGCTGCCGTCCCACCACACGTATTCATGCCGACGATCGAACAGGTTCTTCACCTGCAGATCCAGGGTGAGCGTGGGTGACCAGCGATGACGCACCTGCAGGTCGGCCACCACGAACTGGCCATATCGGCCGTGGCTGTTGCTCTGTTCCAGGTGGTAGCTGCTCTGTGCCCGGGCAGCCAGTGTGCCTTCCCAGTCATCGCGCGGCTGCCAGCGCAAGCCCAGCGCTGCCAGCGCATGGGGCACGTGGTCCACCTCCTTGCCGCGGGTCAGGGGCGCGGAGGGGTCCGGGTCGACGATGCGGGCGCGCTGCAGCGTCAGGCTGGCCCAGGCACTGAGGCGCTCCTGCAAACGGGCGTTGAGCTGCAGGTCCTGACCGTCGCGCCGCGTGCGGCCCAGGTTGGCGGAGTCGTTGGAAGGGTCGTTCAAGCGGCGATAGACCTCGTCCGAGGCGATCTGCGTCCAGCTTGCCAGGCGCCCCTCCAGCCAGTCGGCCACGCGGAACTTCCAGCCCAGCTCCCACCCTTCGTTGATCGAGGGCGCGAGGTCCGTCGTGCGCGGGGGCACAAGGTAGCTCGCGGCGCCCACGCCGATCTGGAAAGTGCGACCCCAGTTGGCATACACGCTGTGCGCCTTCACGGGCGCATAGACCACGCTCAGTTTGGGCTGCCGGATGTTGCCGTAGTCGTTGATGCCCAGCGTGCGGCCGTTCAGGCCATCGCGCAGGCTGCCTGAGAAGCGATCGACTCGCCAGGCTGGCAAGACGGTCCATGCCGGATGAGGTTTGATCACGGCCTGGACATATGCCCCGGTGTTGTCGAGCGCGAAGGCCTGATCGCGCGTCTGGCTCTGGCGCTGCTGGCTTGCGGTGAGGTAGCGCAGGCTGGCGTTGTCCTGCCACTCACGCTGCACCCCGGCCTCAAGCTGCAGCAGGGGGTGAACCCGCCATGTGACGCTGCCCAGCATGCCGCGGTGGGTTTCCTGCACCCGCCTTTCCTGCTGGCTCACGCTGCCCGAGAAGGTCACGTAGCGGCGATCGTCGAGTTCGTTGCGCCAGGCGCGTGCCGACCAGGTGACACCGCCCGCGCCCTCTCCTTCTGCGTGCAGGCTCAGCTGGTTCATGCGCCGCAGGTCGTCATCGGTGGCGTTCCATGCGGCCGATTGCCGGCGGTCGGCAAGGCGCTGCGCCCGCGTCAGGTATCCGGGCTCGTCGGCATGGGCCTCATGGCTGCGTGCCACCAGCCCAGCCCGCCAACCGAGGCCTTGCGGCTCGTAGAACCACTTCCCTGCAAAGGTGCGCTTGTCGCTCTCTGCGTGGTCGCGGTAGCCCGCACTGCGGCGTACTCCGAGAAAGTAGTTCTGCTGCCAGCCGGTATCGGTCTGCAAGGCCTTGGCAACCTGCACCTCGCCGGCACCGAACTGCCCGACGCTGACACGGGCCGCGCCGTCGTTGCCCCCCTGCCGCGTGATGACCTGCGCATGGCCGGCGATGGCATGCAGCCCCCAGCGGGGATCGTTCGTGCCGCGCACCACCTCGATGCGCTCGATCTCCAGCGGCGACACCATGTCCAGATACGGCATGTTGCCGTCGTTGCTGTTGGACGGAATGCCATCGATCAGCAGCTTGACGGCATTGATGTTGCCTTCGCCGTTGAAGCCGCGGAAGGAGGGCTTGCCGGACGTGGTGCCCTGACGGAACTCGGTGAGCATGACGCCCGGCACGGCGCTGAACAACTCCCATGACTGGTCGACGCTGCGCGCCTGGATCACGTCGGCGTTGACGAGGTCGACCGACGCGGCCAGTCGCCGGCTGGCCAGCAGACTGGGTCGGCTGGCCGTGACGCCGACTTGGCCCAGGGTGAGCGAGCCGGCGTCACCCGGGGCCAGGTCGGCAGAAGGCGAGGAAGGCGTTGCCGGGTCGGCGGCAGACGCCCGAATGGGCTGGATGGAGAGCAGCGCGGCGGCCCACAGGGCCGTGATGCGGCAAGAGGCAATGGACATGGTGGTAGCAAGCTGAATGGCCACGGACCGGGGGCGGCCTCGTGGGCCGGCGGTCGCGTCGAGCGCGGTCATGCAGTCGGCAACAGCCGGCATGACGGCGAGCAGACGCCAGCGCCCAGGCACCCGCGCCCGGGGCGGCGCACATCAGGCTTGCAAGGGTGGGCCTGTGGACCAGGGCGCGGCCCACGCGAACAGCGGCCGCGGCGCCTGAAGGAACAAGGCAGGCAGGTGCCCGCCCGAACCGAGCCACACCGGAACCCGGGGCACCGCGGGCGGCGGGGCCCACCCCGCGTGCTGGAGCCCGCACAGCGGGCAATCGTCCTGGGCCGCATAGAGGGCCGCACGGGATTCGTCGCCGCCCCCATCGACCCGCATCAGGCGCACCGACTGGTGGGCTTCGCTGCTGCCACACACCACCTGCCACACAGGCACACCGGCCGCCGACTGCAGCAGCCGCGTCAGCGTGGGGGCGAGCACGGCCACGCACACCCAGGCCAGCACCAGCGGGGCGAGCCAGCGGGCGCGACGCAGCGGTGATGAAGGCGGGGCCAAACGCATGAGGGCAGTGTAGCGGGCTCACGCCCACCCACTGCCCTCTTCGCTCAAGACGCTAACCGCGTGGCTCAGCTGCCGATGCGGCCGCCGTCGTCCTTGGTGATCATCACCGTGGCCGAACGCGGACGCGCCGTGTTGCCACCTGCGCCGTAACCCGAGTTGCCGGGCCAGTGGCTGCCGTAGGTGCTGCGGTTGTTCACGTCGGTGGTGTCTTCGCCCGGGTGCTGCACGTTGATGAACATCACCTTGCCGTCCGGCGTTTCAGCCAGGCCGGTGATCTCGCACTGCGACGGCCCCACCAGGAAGCGCTTCAACGTCGACTCGGTCGGCTTCTTGCCCACCTTGGTCGTGACGGAGGTCGCGCCGTAGTTCAGCGTCACGTTGCTGCCGTCACCTACCGTGCCCGGCACGCCCGCCAGCATCATGCAGTTCGTGACGTCGGTGTAGGCGCCGTCGTCGGTCTGGATCCAGCAGATACCGGTGGCCTTGCTGAACACCAGGCCGTCCGGGCTGGAGAAGTCCTGGTCGTCGGTCAGGCTCGACAGGTTGATCAGCGTGGGCGAAGCGGCCGATTCGGCACCGAACAGGTACACGTCCCACGTGAAGGTGAGCGCGCCCGGCTCGCCGCCGGCTTCCTTGATGCGCACGATGTGGCCGTTGACGTTGCCCGACTGGGTGGTGCTCACGCCCTTGATGTCGGTGTAGCCGCGAGGGTTGGCGGCGTCCACACCCAGCTGGCTGCCGGTGGGGCTGACACGGCGGTTGCTGTTGTTCGTCATGGTGAAGTACACCTCGCCCGTGGTCGGGTGGGTGCCACACCATTCGGGGCGGTCCATCTTGGTCGCGCCCACGGCATCGGCTGCCAGGCGGCTGTGGATGGCGACATCGCCCTCGTCATCGAAGACGTAGGTGGTGTAGCCGGCCACGGTCGGGTTGTTCAGGCTCAGCTCGACCCAGTCGCCCGAACCATCGCTGTTGAACTTGGCGACGTACAGCTTGCCGCTGTCCAGGTACTTGTCGCCGGTGGCCACGCGGTTGGCGGGGTTGGCATCGGCAGCAGACCAGGTGGCCGTGCTCACGAACTTGTAGACATACTCGCCACGCGAATCGTCGCCCATGTAGACGGCCAGCGGCTTGCCCACCACCGGGTTGGAGAAGGCTGCGCTTTCGTGGGCGAAGCGGCCCAGGGCGGTGCGCTTCTTAATCACCGAGGTGGCGCTGTACGGATCGATTTCGGTCATGTAGCCCTGACCGTTGATCTCGAAGCGGTAGTCTTCGCTGCCATCGGCCGCCGCGGCCGGGTTCAGCGTCATGTCCCAGCGCGCGTACTTGTCGTCCGAGCCAGCGGTCTCCCAGTTGTAGCGGCTGGCACCTTCGCCACGGCCATAGCGGTTGAGTGCCACGTTGGCGTCTGCGCCCAGCACCGTGGCGCGGTTGGTGGCGTCGCCCGCGGTGCGCTTGAAGTAGCCCGCCCAGTTCTCTTCACCGGTCAGCAGCGTGCCCCACGGGGTCTTGCCGGTGCCGCAGTTGTTCAGCGTGCCACGGGTCTTGGTGCCGTCGGCCGAGAACTTCGTCACCAGCTTGGCGTTGCCACGGGCCGGGCCGGCGATCTCGATCTCGGTCAGGCCGGTGATGCGGCGGTTGAAGGCCGAATCCAGCACCAGGGCGAACTTGCCATTGGTCTTCTTGAACTCGGTGATGGCCACGCCATGGGCGTCGACCTCGATGTCGACTTCAGAAGCCACGCGGTTCGCGCCAGCGGTCGGCCCGTTGGCGTGCAGGAACAGCGGGGTGATGTACTCGTGGTTCATGCCCAGCAGGCAACGGTCGCTGCTGTTGGCGTCCGGCGTGCCGGTGGCCGACAGGCCAAAGTAGTCCATGCCGTCGTGGCAGTCGCCGCTGCGGCGGTCGTAACGGGTGTTCAGGCCGTCGTCGGTGTAGGCGGGCACATCCGAGAACAGGCGGTCGCCCGTGGCCAGCACCACGGTGGCGGTGTAGCCGGCCGGCACGGTCACGGTGTCGGCCAGCGTCTTGGCCACAGCACCGAAAGCCAGCAGGCGTTCCGTGGAGCCGGCCGGCGCGGTCGTCGCCGGGGTGTCATCGCCCCCACCGCCACCGCACGCGGTGAGCGACAGGCCACCGAAGGCCGCCGTCATCGCGGTGCCCAGGCTGCCACGCAGGATGCTGCGGCGGCTCAGGCGCGCCTGAAGCACGGCATCGAACGTCGGGTTGTTCGTGGTGTTGGAATCTTCGTTGTCGAAATCGGGGACGGACAGGTCGGTTCGTTTGTTCATGACTGCGTGGTTACTGCGGTGAGGAGCCCGCAGATTAGTAACCACACATGGGTGACACCTCGGTGATGGTTTCATGACACCACCGAGACAGCCCCGTCTTCCGGACAGATCACGCCCGTTTGGCTGCCTGAATGGGCACGATGTGGTCGCCGCCCGGGGCGCCAAACGCCTGCTCTTTCAGCAAGGCCAGCTGATCGCGCAGGCGCGCGGCCTTTTCGAACTCCAGATTCCGGGCTGCTTCCAGCATGTCCTTTTCCAGCTGCTTGATGCGCTTGCCCAGGTCCTTCTCCGACAGGGCGCCCGCGCCTTCCATCGACTTGGCCAGCGCCTCGGCCGCGCGCAGGTCGTCCTTGGCCGCGTTGGACATCACGCCGTCGATCAGCTCCTTGACCTTCTTGTTCACGGTGCGCGGCGTGATGCCCAGCGCTTCGTTGTGCGCGATCTGCTTGGCACGGCGCCGCTCGGTCTCGCCAATGGCCTTGCGCATCGACTCGGTGATCTTGTCGGCGTACAGGATGGCCATGCCGTTCTGGTTGCGCGCGGCCCGACCGATGGTCTGGATCAGGCTGCGCTCGGCCCGCAGGAAGCCTTCCTTGTCGGCATCCAGAATGGCCACCAGCGACACCTCGGGGATATCGAGCCCCTCGCGCAGCAGGTTGATGCCCACCAGCACGTCAAAGGTGCCCAGGCGCAGGTCGCGCAGGATCTCGACGCGCTCGACCGTGTCGATGTCGGAGTGCAGGTAGCGCACCTTCACGCCGTTCTCGGTCAGGTAGTCGGTCAGCTGCTCGGCCATGCGCTTGGTCAGCGTGGTGATCAGCACGCGCTCGTTCTTCTCGACGCGGATGCGGATTTCCTGCAGCACGTCGTCCACCTGGTGCGTGGCCGGGCGCACTTCCACAATCGGGTCGAGCAGGCCGGTGGGCCGCACCACCTGCTCGACCACATTGCCGGTGTGCGCCTTCTCCCAATCGCCCGGCGTGGCCGACACGAACACCACCTGCCGCATCTTGCGCTCGAACTCCTCGAACTTCAGCGGGCGGTTGTCGAGCGCCGAAGGCAGGCGGAAGCCGAACTCCACCAGCGTGGTCTTGCGCGCGCGGTCGCCGTTGTACATGCCGCCCAGCTGGCCGATCATCACGTGGCTCTCGTCCAGGAACATCAGCGAATCGCTGGGCATGTAGTCGACCAGCGTGGGCGGCGGATCACCCGGCTTGGCGCCCGACAGGTGCCGCGTGTAGTTCTCGATGCCCTTGCAATGGCCGACCTCCTGCAACATTTCGAGGTCAAAGCGGGTGCGCTGCTCGATCCGTTGCGCCTCTACCAGCTTGCCGGCGGCCACGAACTCCTTCACGCGGGTGTTCAGCTCGTGCTTGATGCCCTCAATGGCATTGAGCACCTGCTCGCGCGGCGTCACGTAGTGGCTGGAGGGGTAGACCACGAAGCGCGGGATCTTCTGGCGGATCTTGCCCGTCAGCGGGTCGAGCAGCGACAGTGCATCCACCTCGTCGTCGAACAACTCCACACGCAGCGCCAGCTCGCTGTGTTCGGCCGGGAAGATGTCGATCGTGTCGCCCCGCACGCGGAAGGTGCCGCGCGTAAAGTCCATGTCGTTGCGCTTGTACTGCATGCGGATCAGCTGGGCGATCACGTCCCGCTGGTCCATCTTGTCCCCCACCCGCACGATGAACCGCATCTGCGTGTAGTCCTCGGGCTTGCCGATGCCGTAGATGGCCGACACGGTGGCCACGATCACCACGTCGCGCCGCTCCAGCAGGCTCTTGGTGGCGCTCAGCCGCATCTGCTCGATGGCCTCGTTGATGGCGCTGTCCTTCTCGATGAAAAGGTCGCGCTGCGGCACGTAGGCTTCGGGCTGGTAGTAGTCGTAGTAGCTGACGAAATACTCGACCGCGTTCTTCGGAAAGAACTCGCGGAACTCGGCATACAGCTGCGCCGCCAGCGTCTTGTTGGGCGCGAACACGATGGCCGGCCGCCCCACACGGGCAATCACGTTGGCCATGGTGAAGGTCTTGCCCGAACCCGTCACCCCCAGCAGCGTCTGGTAGCTCAGTCCGTCTTCCACGCCTTCCACCAGCTGTGCGATGGCCGTGGGCTGGTCGCCCGCCGGTGGATAGGGCTGGAACAGCTCGAAGGGCGAGTCGGGGAAGGACACGAACTGCCCCGCCGGTGCCCCCGTCTCATCCCCCTGCGCCGTGGATTCCGCACCCCGTGTGCGGGCTTCGCGTTGACTTGGTTCTGACATGAGGGCCACAGTGGGAATAAAATAAAGGGTTTGCCCGATTCCTCTTTCGTTACAGAGGTGGCCACAAGCCTCGGGACAAGACCCTTCAGATTACCGCAACCGACCGGAGACTGCTTGCATGGCCTCGTTGTTCGCTTCCGTTGAAATGGCTCCCCGTGACCCCATCCTGGGCCTCAACGAACAATTCAATGCCGACACCAACCCCAACAAGGTGAACCTGGGCGTGGGCGTCTACACGGACGATCAGGGCAAGCTGCCCCTGCTGAAGTGCGTGGCCGCTGCTGAAAAGCAGATGTCCGAGACCCTGAAGCCCCGTGGCTACCTGCCCATCGACGGCATTGCCGCCTACGACAAGGCCGTGCAAGGCCTGGTCTTCGGTGCCGAGCACCCCGCCGTCAAGGGCGGCCGTATCGCCACGGCCCAGGCCATCGGCGGCACGGGCGGCCTGAAGCTGGGCGCCGACTTCCTCAAGCGCCTGCAACCCAATGCCACCGTCCTGATCTCGGACCCGAGCTGGGAAAACCACCGCGCCCTGTTCGAATCGGCCGGCTTCCCGGTTGACACCTACCCGTACTACGACGCAGCCAACCGCGGCATCAACTTCGAAGGCATGCTGGCCAAGCTGAAGGCTTCGCCCGCCGGCACCATCGTCGTGCTGCACGCCTGCTGCCACAACCCGACCGGCTACGACCTGACCGACGCCCAGTGGGACGAAGTCATCAACGTGGTCAAGGCCCAGGGCCTGGTCGCCTTCCTCGACATGGCCTACCAGGGCTTCGGCAACGGCATCGCCGAAGACGGCGCCGTGGTCCTGAAGTTCCTGGAAGCCGGCCTGAGCTTCTTCGTGTCCACCTCGTTCTCGAAGAGCTTCTCGCTGTACGGCGAGCGCGTGGGCGCCCTGAGCATCGTGAGCGAAACCGCCGAAGAGTGCGCCCGCGTGCTGAGCCAGCTCAAGCGCGTGATCCGCACCAACTACTCGAACCCGCCCACGCACGGCGCCCAGGTGGTGGCCACCGTGCTGAGCACGCCCGAGCTGCGCGCCATGTGGGAAGACGAGCTGGCCGGCATGCGCGACCGCATCAAGCTGATGCGCACCGCCCTGGTCAACGAACTGACCGCCGCTGGCGTGCAGGGCGACCTGAGCTACATCACCCGCCAGAAGGGCATGTTCAGCTACTCCGGCCTGAACGCCGCCCAGATGCAGCGCCTGCGTTCCGAATTCGGCATCTACGGTGTCGATTCGGGCCGCATCTGCGTGGCCGCGCTGAACACCGGCAACATCAAGGCCGTGGCCGCCGCCATCAAGGCCGTGATGTAAATCGGCTAACGGGGCGGCCTGACGAGGCTGCCTTCACAGCAAGACAAAGGGCTCCCGCGGGAGCCCTTTTTGTTGGCTTGCCGAGCGCCTGCTCAGCAGTTGCCCTTCTTGGCCTGCCCCGGTGGGCAATGCTGCCCCTGCCCTGCGGGCACCACGACCCCACGGGGGTCGACGACGACCGCTGCGTTCGGCGTATAGACGGCACAGCCGTTCAGGGCGACCACGGCGGCACACAGGGCGAAAACGATGCTGGCGTACTTCATGACGAGAGGCGATGGGGGGCTGCGATCGCCGGATTCTAAAGCGATGCATCTTTTCTGTCCGGGCGGCTTTCTGCCCGGTAGGCCTGCCGCTCGAAGGGGTTGTCGAGGTACATGCGCCGGCCACGCAGCCACTGCCACAGGCTGGCCAGCACATAGGCCGGCAGGAAGAACGGCCCCCACACCTCGGCCTGGCGCACGTGAACATGCTCGTGGCGGCGCACGCGGCGCAGTTCGGCGGCACTGACGCCCAGGATGACGTGGCCCAGCGTGATCGCGCTGAAGCTGAACGGCGCCGGCGCGCGGGCCACAAAACGCCCGAGCCGGCCACCATGCACCTCACAAGCGCCCTGCACCCATTGCACGCGGGCGCCAAACGCCACGCAGACAAGCGCCACCACCGCGCCCACCAGGGTGGTCGGCAGGGCCCAGAGGTAGGCAAGCAGGCGCATGGGGCTCAGGCGGCGGGCAGACTCCGCCAGCGAAAGAAAGCCACGATGTACCCCAGCAAGCCCAGCCCCAGGGGAAACAACCCCACCCACGGGTAGACGGCGGCGTTGGCCGAGGCGATGTCGGTGGCCAGCGCGCGGCGGGCATGCCCGTCCACCACCATGCCGTAGGCCCGCACCGGCAGCTCGGCGCCAGGCTCGCCCTCGGGCTGCAGCACGTAGAAGGACAGCGCCGTCTGCCCGGGCCGCCAGGAAGCGGCCTGCTCGGCGGCGCCCAGGTGGTTCAGCTCGAAGGTGCGTGCGTCGTTCGCGACGCGGAACTGAACCCAGTCGCCACGCCGTCCTGCGCTGGTGGCGGTGATTTCATGCAAGGTGCCGCCCACCGCGCGATAGGCCCTGGCTTCATCCGGCAGAGGCTGGGGCGGCCGCGCCAGAAAGAGCAAGCCCATGCCGAAGATGAGCGTGCAGATGACGAGGAAGAAGACCAGATCGCGGCGGGTACGGAGTTGGAACATGGCTTGGTGGGACAACCCGGCCCAAGCATAGCCGGATCACCGCCACCCAAGCGCAGGACGGCGACCGCGTTGCCTGCGCACCATGGCCGCCACGCACGCCAGCCCGCTGATCACAAGGGCCGTGCTGGCGGGTTCGGGCACCGGCACAACGCCATTGGGCCCCAGCACGTTGCCCACCGCGTCGGTGCCGGTGAAGTCGGTCACGCGGCCGCCCTGCCAATAGGCCTCGATGCCTGTCAGTGCCGCCGTCTGGCTGAAGTCCGACGTGATCGATGCACCCAGGCAGCACGGATACACGTCGGTGAACAGTGCCACCTCCACTTCGAAGGGCACGCCCCACTGCATCGCGAAATTGGCGGTGGTGGTGACCTCTGCTGAGCCAGAGAACGCGCCCGGTGCAGTCACGAAACCGCCCGGCAGGCCGGTGCTACCGCCGCGCAGGTAAGGCTCGCCGTCGTTCACCACCGTGCCCATGAAGGCATTCCAGGTGCCGGCCGGCGAGCCATTGACCCGGATGCCAAGGCGCACGTCGCCCTGCTGCGTATAGGGCGCGTTGGGCAGGCTGCCCATCAGGCCTTCGACCAGAAAGCGGAAGTTGACCTGCCCGGGCGAGCCGGTTGCAATGCCACTGCTCATCAACGTCACAGGCACGCTGAAGCGGGCAAAGGCAGATGACTGGTGGTAGGTGAAGGCCGATGTGCTGCCCGTCATGGTGCCCTCGGCCACTGCGCCGAGGTTCCAGTACCCCGCCCTGGCCATGGCGCTGCCGGTGTAGCTGCCCCCGCTGACCGACCCCGCCGCAGTCTGCGTGGCGGTGAGCGGGCCCGCAGTGCCCGTCTGGTTCTGGATGCCGCCCTGAAGGTTGCAGCCCGCAAAGCCCTCCGTCGGCATCCTGAGGCCGGCAAACCAGCCGTCGCCGATGGTGGGGCCGCTGGTGGCGCAGGCGAAGGGGCCGGTGCCCTGCGCCACGCCGGCTACGGCCCCGGCGTAGGCTTGCAGCGCCTGAGCGGAGGCCGCGCCGGAGGCGAGCACCCATGCGACCCCCACGATGAGGCCCGGCAAAAGGTTGACGCTGGAGAATGCTCTTGTCATCGCGTGCCCCTCGGCCGCCGGGATGGCGGCCCCTGCCGATCAAGTTTAGGAAGCGGGCGGGCGGGCGATATCCCTAGGCGTAGGGGCGCACATCGGAACGGCGCTTGCCCTGCGTTCCCAGCCCCGGCGCAGATCGGCAGTGGGGGGTGGCGATCAGCCGGTTGTGCGCGCGGCAGGCCGAGGCGTGTTGACCCATTCCTGCACGCTGGGGCGCTGCCACTGCTCGTTGGCGTAACGGGCCAGGTGCTCGGGCACCGGGTCGCCGGCCAGCACCAGGCGGTTCAGCATCAGCGCGAGGTCGGTGTCGGCAATGCACCATGTGCCGAACAGCGTGCTGCCGTGCTCGCGCAGCCAGCCATCGGCTGCCTTGAACAGCCGCTCGGCCGCCGCCCGCGCCTCATCAGACAGGGGCGGCACCGGCGTGCGCAGAAACACCACTTCGGTGGTGCGCTCGGAGCGGATGGGCATCAGGTCGCTGCGCAGCCAGGCCTGGATCTCGCGCGCCCGGGCCCGATCCTGCACGTTGGCCGGGTAGATGGGCGTGGCGGGAAACGCCTCTTCCAAGTACTCGCAGATGGCCGAAGACTCGGACAGGTTGAAGCCATCGTGGCTGAGCGTGGGCACCCGCAGCGTGCTGGAGACGCCGGCATAGCCCGCAGCCAGATGCTCGCCGCGCTGAAGATCGACCAGCGCCAATTCGAACGGG
Source organism: uncultured Aquabacterium sp. (assembly GCF_947366995.1). GTDB lineage: Bacteria > Pseudomonadota > Gammaproteobacteria > Burkholderiales > Burkholderiaceae_C > Aquabacterium. The sequence goes on from NZ_CANBCC010000007.1 coordinate 17,494, forward strand.
ATGGCCTTTTCGCGCAGGGCGACGAACGCCGACATGGCGTAGGGAGACAGGTGGTTCGAATCGATGAAGAGTTTCATGGTGGTACGCGTGATTGCAGTAGCGAAATCGCCAGCGGAATGAAGCCGAGGCAGACCAGGCCATAAAGCAGATGGTTGCCTTAACGGGGTTTGAAGTCCAGCCAGATCTTCCGCCATGGCTTGCGCATCAGCAAGCGGCCCACGCCCACATCGAACGCTGCCATGAAGAGCGACAACCCCAGGCCCAACGCCAGGTGCGCCACGGGCGAGCGAAGGCCGATCCCGGGAACCTGCCACAGACACAAGGCAAAGGCCAGCATCGTTCCGGTGACGGCGCTGAGCTTGAGGGCCCGTTCCTTGCCGATGCGGGGTGTGATCCACACGGTTCTGACGATGCCATGCAAGGTCTCGGCTGACGCCAGCAAGACGCAGAGCGCGCCAACACGAAGAAGCGTTTCACCATCCATTCGCTGCCTTTGCCGCACTATCGGGACGGGCACTGAACGGACGGCTTCAGCTGAGCACGACCAGCGCGATGCCCACAGCAGCAGGCATGCCCTGAATGAAGAGAATCTTGCGACTGGCCGTCAGGGCGCCGTAGATGCCTGCAATCAGAACGCAGCCGAGGAAGAACAGCTTCACCGGCGTGCCTGCGCTACCCAGCGCAATGCCCCAGACCAGCCCAGCGGCCAGAAACCCGTTGTACAGCCCCTGGTTGGCAGCAAGCACCTTGGTGGCCTCCGCTTGCTCCGCACTGAGCCCGAAAGCCTTGCGGCCCGCCGGTTTTGTCCACAAGAACATTTCCAGCACGAGAAAGTAGAAATGGAGCAGCGCCACAAGCGCCGTCACGATGTTGGCTGCCATGGTCATGGTCGGTCATCCCTGATGGAATCTGGCACCGGGTCAGGCCCCGGCGCATTGGCACGGTGATGAAGAACCGGCTTCATGGCTGGTTCGGAATGAGGACGATGAGGTCGGTGGCGCCCACATCGATGCCCAGTTGCGAAAACAGCGTGGTCACCTGCCCCCGATGATGGGTCTGGTGATTAAAGAAGTGCAACAGCACCTCACCCAAGCGCTTCTTGCTCTGGATGCCCTTGGTCGAGGTGTATTCAAACGGCGCGTCCAGATCCTCTTGCGAGAGCGCCTTGCTCAGGTTGACGATCACGTCATCCAGGGATGCCCGCAGGTCTGTCAACGCGGCAAAGTCAGCGCAGATCGGTTGATCGAGCGCCGTGGGCTCGGGCATGTCTTGCAAGGGCGCCAGGGACGCAAGGCCGGGGAGGCGAAGGGCCATGCGCTTGAGCCACAGGATGTCAGCCACTGCGATGTGATTGAGGGTTCCCAGGATGGACCCGAAGAAGGCGCCGCGATCCTGTGCCAGTTGCTCATCGGACAGAACGGACGCCGCGGTGTACAGCTTCCGGTTCATCCATTGGTTATAGGCAGCCAGGTGAATGAAGTGGGATGTCCAGGTCATGGTGGGATGGGAAAGGCGCGCTGGCCCGGAGGCGATCAGACGCTGCCCTCGCGCTCGATGACCAGAACGTGAGCCGCGCCGACGGGGTGGGCCACGTGTTCACAGCCCGTTGAAGCATAAAAGACATCGCCGGTCTTGAGTCGGGCAACCTGCTCTGTGCCCGCGTTGCGGTGGTGCATGTCGACCTCACCAGACAGCACGACGAACACCTCTTCCCCATCGTTGACATGCCACTTGTACGGCTGGTCTGTCCAGTGCAGCCGCACCGTGGTGCCCTGGATGTTGGCGATGTCGAGCGCCTGCCAGGCGCGTTCCGGCAGGAAGTCCTTGGGGCGGATGACTTGCATGGATCAGTATCGCGGCTCAAAAGTTTCCCACCCGTATGCCTCGTCTCGCATCGGGGCGGCCAGCCATCCACAAACCGCGCCAGCGACCAGGGGAATGACGTAGAAGACCGGCGATCGGGGCAGTGGTGCTCCGGATACAGCCATTGAGAACATCGTCAGTGCGGCGACACCAGACACGCATCCGAGCAGCGCGCCGAACTCATTGATGCCAAGGCCCTTCAGGAAGGCTCTTGCGTTCCACATGAGCACGTAAATGACACCGCCCAAGGCTGCCGGAACGATCCCGATGCCATAACCGAACGCCAGCATAAGACCGATGGCGGTGGGCTGTGGAATGACACCGGTGCCGGAAAGCAAGAAGACCAGCGTGCCAATGCCCGGGCCAACGAGTGCGAACAGGACCACGGGCACGAGGTATGGCTTTATTCGCATGGTTGTCATTTCGAAGAGAGAGAAGAATCTAACACCCAGGTTAACCGGCGCCGGAGCGCGAAGCGCGCAGGGCACCAACACTGGCCATAAAAATGGCGAAGCCATGGCCAGTGTTGGCGTCCGCGTTGAACCGTCAGTTAGCCCATTCTCGAATAGAGAAAACTATGCTCGCGGAATTGAGAGTATGAACCGATTTCTGGCGTAATCGGGGTCCCGCAACTTTGGAATTCCAGCAATCACCGATAGCCGTCCGCCGTTTATACTGGCCAGTTGCCTTGCAATGTATAAGCCAATGCCTGACCCTTGTAGTCCGTCTCGCACGGACCTGAACCCGGAGTACCCTTCATAAAATATCTTTTCGGATTCGTCTTGATTTATTGCGAGGCTCTCCATTTCAAATATTATTTCTATGGAGTCCGGGGATGTTGATGTACTCACCGAAAATGCTCCGCCCTGGCGAATATATTTGGCAGAGTTTTCCGCAATGTGATAGATGCAAACATGGATTGATTCATAGTCGAAGACCGCTTTTGCCTGGGTAGCTTGAACATCCACTGTTACCCCTTTGTCTGTGAAATCCCCGAAAAACAGGTAAAAGACATTCATCAGCACCTTATGGATTGAATGACTTTCCTTCTTGATCTGGCCGACATCTCCGCTTAACTTGTTAAAGGCGGAAAATTCAGCATTCTGTGCGGCTTGATGCTTCAATATTGAAATGAAGGCCGAAGCTGCATCATCAGGGTTCCTTACTATTTCATCCTTTACATAGTCTTTTGCGCGCTTGCCATAGGAAAGCATGTTGTCCTGCCGCGCCACATAAAATATCTCCTGCATTGTCTTTGCAGTTAGACTCTTGAGGTTGTGTATAAGCCGCTTCGTGTGCGCTTCTTCTTTTTTCGCGGCAAGCATTGCTTTCTGCTCAAACTCTTCAGCGATGGCCATCAGCGTCGCGGCTTCAGTTGCAAGCATACGCTTGCTTTTTATTCGGTCTTCATCGAAGGCTAATGCAAATATGGTGTGCGAAGCGCTTTGAATTTTTGCAATTCTCGCTTGTTTTCCTGATATGTGAAATTTTGTATTGCCGCTTGAGCCGGGTATCGCCTTCTTTATCTCTGTTAGCCAATCTTCCGGTATTTCGTTGATGATCGCTTTTGGGCTCCCGTTTCTTTTGAGCCAGAAATGTGCATCTTTCATTTCTTCAGCACTTTGAGAATTGTTTCCTCGAAGCGAATTGGTTCTGCATTTTTGGGGAGGCTGTAGTCTGCCTCTTGCAGGGCCTCATCAAATCTCTTGCCCTCTTCTTGGGCTGAGTAGATGATCACTTTCTTGTCTCTATAGCGACGCTTGATTGCAAGAGCCAAGCCGAGACCTTCATCTTTCAGCTGCATCTGACGGCCAACTCCTTGTATATCGATGAACAGGACATTGGCCGAAAGAATGTTGGGGTCATCGATTGATTGAACGTCCTTGATAAGCTTTGTTTGTAGCCACCCCATTTTCTTTAGAATTCCCACAATTTTAAAGCCTTTGTCGTCGTCAATGAACAATATGCTCGTTTCATTCTTGATGGTCGCAATGTTTGCTTGATCGACTTTCGGCTCGTCAATTAGTCCCTGGCCTACGTTTAGTGTTATGTTTTGCGTATTTGTATTTGTTGGGTGAGGAAATGAGGCGTCGGACTTGTCGTTCCGCCACTTGTAAAAGATAAATCCACCGATGGCAATGGCGCTTGCTATAAGCGAGGCAATCTTTTCGCTGTTGTCCAGATCAAAGCCCATTGAGTTTCCTAATTCTTTGTTTGCGTGACGTGGCAAGGCGTGAGGCTAACGCCCAAGGTAAGCGGCGCCGGAAGGAGCGCAGCGACTGAAGGGCACCAACAAGGGCCAGGACAATAGCGAAGCCATGGCCCTTGTTGGCGTCCGCTTGACCGACCAGTTAGGCATCATTTTTTTAGCTCACGAAGGAATATTAGATTTGGGACCTTTGCCCCCGTGTCGTCGTAGCGGAAGATGACCGTTATGTCGCCGTTGATTGCTGTCTTTCCCAGCAAGTCGTGAACCTTGATGTGCGGATCAAGGTGCATTTTTGCTCGGCGGCCACTGATGCTTGGAACGACAGCAGCCCACCCTCTCTTGGTGCTATCGAGATCGATTGCGCGTATTTGAATTTCGACGTCATAGAAGTCATCGATGGCCTCTGGAGGCTCATCGTCTGGCGGGCTCGTCGGCATGGCCCTGATTGCAGAGTTGTCGATCGTGGTCTGCGGGTCTTGGTTGAGCACGATGAATGTTTCACCCTCGCGTTTAGCGGGCCGGACGACTTTGACGGCTTCCTTGGGAAGATGCTCATTCCTCGCGAGCGTTCCTTGGATGACTGAGCGAAATTGCTCTTCGTTTACGCCAGCAATGTTTGCTCCGTTGAGGATGAACACGTTTTGACTGCCTTGAAGCGCCTGTTTTTGCTCTTCTGGTCCTTTGAGCTTGTTAAGAAGGAGAATGCCTCCACCAGTGATCAGCGCACCAATGATTGCGCCAACTAGTTTTTTGTTGGAGATGAGTGAATCTACGCCAATGTCCTGCCGCAGCGATTGGAGGCTGTTGTCCAGCTTCTCTTGATTGCCAAAGAGAAACTTGACAACCAAGTCTTCCCAAAGGCTGCCGGCTTTGATTTCATTGACGAATACGTTGACCTTCTGAATGTGCAAGCCTGGTTGCAGCCGTTCAAGGACATCAGGCGTTGCTTCGATAATTGCTTTAAGCGCAAGCAACGACTCAGCTACATCTTCAAGAGGCAGATGATTTTTGTTGCTGTAGTAAACAGACTGACCGGTGACAAGTTCCACTTAGATGCTCCCTTTTTCTTGTGATGCCTACCTGCAAACTAGGCAACCTAGCGCCCACACCCGCGTTGGCCTAAGCCAAAAGCGCAGAACTGGCCCCACCGCGCCAAACGCCTCAAACACAACAACTTGGCCACCCTCATCCCCCTTCCCTCCCCCTCTTAGCCCACCTAACCCACACCCCAACTCCCCATCCTAAAAACCGCCACCCCACCTGTCCATCACCCAAACAGCCACCCTCACTCCCCGGGCCCCGCGTGTTCGTGCCCGTGTTCCACCCGCCACCCTGCCCCCACATCCAGCCGGCTGGCTTTGCGCACCACCGGGTCTTTCGGCATGTCGCCAAAATCGGCTGCATCCAATTGCCGGTACACGGCCACATCCCGCCACGGCGGCCCCTGCATATTCACCGGTGCCCCCTGCTTGCCCACCGCCTGCAGGCGCACCCAATCCACCTGCACACCCAGGGCACGCAATTCCCCGGCGGAGTAATGCACCACCGCCCGGTCGGCATGGAACACGCGCTCCAGCGTGACCTCGCCGCGCGCATCCCGCCGCCACACTTCGGCGGTGTCGCCGCGGCTCAGCACCACGGTGTCATCGGCCCACGCGGCGGGCGCGCCCAGCGCCCACGCCATGCACAGCGCCCAGGCCAGCCGGCGCACCGCGTCAGAACCCGAACGCATCGCGCATCACGTGAAAAACCCAGTTCTGCTCCATGCTGCCGCGCACCAGGTGGGCCCGCGGTCCGCGCGCCCAGATGGTCACGTCTTCGCCGCCATGGGTTTCCGATTGCAGCGGCACGGCGGCCTGCTGCAAAAAGGGCAGCGCGGTGGTGTCCACCCGGCTCAGGTCGGGCCGGGCGCCGGCGGCCAGCGTGGCCGGTGTCACACCGGGGCCGTTCTGGTAGCCCAGGGTGGTGTAGGGCTTGCCGTCGTCGGCCAGGGTCACGGTGGGGTGCTGGCCGTCTTCGTCGGGCACGCCTTTGACCAGGCCCAGGATGTCGTTGCCGCGGTGGGGGTAGCCGGCCATCGTGAAGGTGTGGCTGTGGTCGGCCGTGACGACGATGAGGGTGTCGGCCTCACGCGTGAGCGCCATCGCGCGGCGCACGGCGTCTGACAGGGCAATGGTGTCCTGCAGCGCGCGGCGGGCGTTGCCAGCGTGGTGAGCGTGGTCGATGCGGCCGGCTTCCACCATCAGGAAGTAGCCCCGGCGTTCACGCTGCAGCAGGCGGATGGCCTTCTCGGTCATCTCGGCCAGCGAGGGCTCGCCGGCCGGGTCGGTGGGGCGGTCGGCCTCGTACTGCATGTGCGAGGGCTCGAACAGGCCCAGCACAGGGCCTGTGTGCCGCACGTCCAGCGCGTCGAAGCCGGCGCGGTTCCAGATGTAGCGGGCGCCGGGGCCGCGGGTCTGCACCCATTCGGCGGTCAGGTCGCGGCCGTCCAGGCGGCGGCCGGTGCGCGCAGCGTATTCGGGGTCGGCCACGCCGCGGGGCATGAACATGCTGCGGCCGCCGCCCAGGGCCACCTTCAGGTTCTGGCGCACGGCGGGCGGCGCCTCGATCAGCTGGCGGGCAATGTCCTTCACCGGGGTGGCGTGGCCGGGGCAGGCGGCGGTCACTTCGGCATCGGATTCCCAGTCGCGCGCGGCGGTGTGGGCATAGGTGGCGCCCGGCGTGGCGTGCGTCAGGCGCGCGGTCGAGACAATGCCGGTGGCCTTGCCGCGCGCGGCCGCCATTTCAAGCAGGCTGGGCACGGCGTGGGCCGCCACCACGCGGGCGTCGCAGGCGTTGCGCGGCGTCAAGTGGTTGACGGACAGCATGCCTTCGCGCGTCTTGTAGCCGGTGATCAGCGCCGTCATGGTCGGGGCCGAATCGGGCGTTTGCTGGTCCCACGCATAGGTCTTGGACAAGGCCGAGTACGGGAAGGTCTCGAAGGCCAGGCGGTTTTCTTCGCCGGGCTGACCGCGTTGCTGGCCTTCCAGGATGCGCGCGGCGGTCTGGGTCGAGATGCCCATGCCATCGCCCACGAACAGGATGACGTTGCGGGCGCGGCCGGTGATGGGCTTCAGCCGGTGGCCTTGCTGGATGAAGCGGGCGCCGGCGGCATGCCAGTCGGCCACGGATTCAGGGCCCTGGACGACCGGGGGCGCGGCCATCGAGGATGCGGCAAGGGTGGTGGCCAGGCAGGCGGCCAGCGCGACAGGCAGGGTGCGGTTCGGGCTCATGCAGGCGATGTTAGCGGCGGGGTGCCCCCGGGATCGAGGGGTCGCATTCCGCATGGCATCCCGAATGGCCCGTTCGGATCACAGGCGGCCGTCAGGTGTAAGCGACCGTGTCACGGCCGCTGGGGATAGTGAGCTGCTTCTGCTCAACCCCACCGGAGATCCACATGAAGGGTGCTTCCCATCCGACGAACGACGTGACGCTGGCCGAGTCGGCCTCGCCGTCGATTCTTGACGTCATCGCCCACGTTGACACCAGCCGCCGCCAGTTCATCGTCAAGAGCGGCATGGGCGCCACCGCGCTGGCTTCGGCCGGCGGCCTGACCCTGGGCGGCCTGGTGTCGTCGGTACAGGCAGCCCCGGTACCGGCCAGCGTTGGCTTCCCGGGCATCGGCTTTGAATCGGTGCCGGCCAACACCCGCGCGGCCAACATGGCCCAGGGCGGCGTGGCCACCTCGGTGATCGACCGCATCACCGTGCCGGCGGGCTACAGCGCCCAGGTGTTCGTGGCCTGGGGCGACCCGATCATGCCCGGCGGCACCGCCTTCGCCGGTGACGCCCGCGAAACCGCCGCCCAGCAGCTCAAGCAGTTCGGCATGCACAACGACGGCATGCACTTCTTCCCGTTCACCGGCCCCAACGGCCTGCCTTCGAGCGATCGCGGCGTGCTGTGCGTGAACAACGAGTACACACACGAAGAAGTGCTGTTCCCCGACGGCCAGGTCGGCACCGGCTACAGCATCGCCAAGACCCGCAAATCGCAGGCCGCACACGGCGTGTCGGTGCTGGAAGCCCGCCGCGTGAACGGCAAGTGGAGCGTGGTGAAGAACTCGCCCTACGGCCGTCGCATCACCGCCAACACCAAGGCCCGCGTTTCGGGCCCGGCCGCCGGCCACCCGCTGATGCGCAGCAAGGAGTTCACGATCACCGATGGCGCCTCGGTGCCCACCGGCCGCATGCTGGACGGCTTCACGGCCTACGGCACGATCAACAACTGCGCCCACGGCATCACCCCGTGGGGCACCTACCTGACCTGTGAAGAGAACTGGAACGGCAACTTCGGCAGCACCACGGCCGTGGACACCAGCGCCACCACCGAGATCGGTAAGCTGAACCGCCGCTATGGCGTGAGCGCCGCCGGCTTCGGCTACCGTTGGCACGAGACCGACCCGCGCTTCGACGTCAACACCAACCCGAACGAGCCGCACCTGTTCGGCTGGGTGGTCGAGATCGATCCGTTCAACCCGACCGCCGCGCCCGTGAAGCGCACCGGCCTGGGCCGCTTCAAGCACGAGAGCGCCCAGTACGTGGTGGACGCCGACAACAACGTTGCCTTCTACATGGGTGACGACGAGCGCAACGAGTACATCTACAAGTTCGTGTGCGCGGGCAAGTTCAACCCGACGAACAAGGCCGCCAACCGCGACCTGCTGGACAGCGGCACGCTGTACGTGGCGCGCTTCGACAGCGACCTGAACGGCCAGTGGCTGGCCCTGACGCCCGACACCCTGGGCGTGGACGGCAAGGCCTTGCGCGACAACCCCAACTTCGCGGGCGCCAACGACGCCGAAGTGCAGGCCAAGATCCTGATCAAGACCCGCATGGCCGCCGATGCCGTGGGCGCCACGATGATGGACCGACCCGAGTGGACGGGCGCCCGTCCGCGCATCAACGGCTTCCAGGAAGTCGAGGTGTATTGCACGCTGACGAACAACAACCGTCGCGGCACCAACACCGCCTCGGTCAACGCCGCCGATGGCTCGACGGCCGCCGCCTCGGCCCGCCCGCCGGTGGACGCCGCCAACCCGCGCGCCGACAACGTCTACGGCCACATCATCCGCTGGCGCGAAGCCGGCCGCACCGTGCGCGCCACCCGCTTCAACTGGGACCTGTTCGCCCAGGCCGGCGACACGCAGACCACCAAGTCGAATGCCGCCAACTACGTCGGCAACATCGTCGACACCCCCAACGGCAGCGCCGACTACGGTGCACCGGACGGCCTGTGGTTCGACCCGTTCGGCCGCCTGTGGGTGCAGACCGACCAGATCGGCGATGGCTCGGGCGACTTCGCCCACATCGGCGGCAACATGATGGTGTGCTGTGACCCGAACACCGGCGAGACCCGCCGCTTCCTGACGGGCCCGAACAAGTGCGAAGTGACCGGCGTGACCATGACCCCGGACGGCAAGACCCTGTTCGTGGGCGTTCAGCACCCGGGCGAAGACAGCACCGCAGCCAACCCGACGCAGTTCTCGAACTGGCCGCAGAACCAGTGGACGGTCGAGGCCGATGGCGTGACCCCGCTGCCCGCTGGCCGCCCGCGTTCGTCCGTGGTGGTCATCACCAAGGACGACGGCGGCGTGATCGGCTCGTGATCCCTCCCTTGCACATCAACCGGAGTTTGCACATGACTTCCAAACTGCTTGCTGCGGCCGCCCTGCTGGCCGCCTCCCTGTCGACGCACGCTGCGTCCATCGTCGCCCCCACCGCCACGTTCGCCGGCACCGTGATCACGTTCAACGAGTTCGACGGCCTGGTGACCGCCGGCGCGCTGGACCTGGGCCACGGCGTGACGCTGACGGCCACGCCGAACGTGGTGGTCGGCCAGAACGCCTTCGACCTGGGCGACAACGGCCTGTGGACGGGCTTCGCGAGCACCCCCGACCACGACGGTCACTTCGTGTCGACCGCTTTCACCACCCCGCGTGGCGAAGTGGGCTTCAGCTTCGCCGCCCCGGTGTCGTCGGTGGGCGCCTTCGTGAACCAGTTCCAGGGCTATGGCAAGACCAACAACAGCATGCTGGTGGTGGCCTATGACATGGACGGCAACACCCTCGAGAGCTTCAGCGTCTCGCCCAACACCGCGGCCGATGGCTACGACGAAGGCGTGTTCGTGGGCTTCCACCGCGCCCAGGCCGACATCTACGGCTTTGGCCTGGTCAACGGCAGCTTCGTGGTCGACAACCTGACCATCGCGGCCGTGCCCGAGCCCACCACCACCGCGCTGGCCCTGGCCGGCCTGGGCGTGGCCGGTCTGGTCGCGCGCCGTCGTCGCACGGCTTGAACGGCCAGCAGGCTCATTCTCTGAGCCTGCCCTGACGTGACAAGGGGCCTGCTTGCAGGCCCCTTTCCTTTTGCGCGTCAGGACAACGTCAGCCCAGACGCAGCACCTTGGCCACAGACGGTACACCCGCGCTGTTGAACACGAACAGCATGTAGTACCCCGGTGGCGCCAGGTTCGGGTCGGACGGCATCGTCACGTTGACCGTCGTGCCGCTGGTGGTGTGCGAAACCGGCACGAGGCGCTGATCGAAATCCACCGTGTGGGTGGCCGAGCCGGTGCGCACGAGCGTGACCTTGCTGACGCCCGTGACGTTGGTGCCGACGGTCAGCGTGCTGCCGAAGGCCGCGGTGGCCGGCATGGCGGTGATGACCGGGCGCACGGCCAGGCGGCCACTGGTGTTGCGCTCGAACAGGTAGGGTGGGCTGTAGACCTCGGCATTGAGGTTGGTCTGCGGGCCCGGCGCGCCGCCGCCACCGGTGAGTACCCGCCCGTCGGGCAGCAGCATCGACACCGAGTGATACAGCCGCATGCGCTTGGCCGTGGCAGCCGTGGCCCACGCACGGGTGTCCGGGTTCCAGATCTTGGCGGCGTAGGCCACGCCCCAGGCCACGTTGGACACGAACGAGCCGCCGCTGACGAGCACCTTGCCGTCGGCCATCACCGTGGCCGAGCCATGGAAGCGGTCCTGGCCCACCCCGCGCAGGCTGGTCGCCTTCGGCGTGGCGGCGGTGAGGTCGATGTCGACCGCCTTGTTCAAGGTGCGGAGCGACAGGATGCGCCCCGGCCGGTACATCACCGCAGGCAGGTAGTAATCGGTGGCCGACAGCGTGAGCGGCGTGCGGCCGACCGAGCCGGTGCCGGCCGCGCTGAGGAAGAACGTGCCACCCCAGATGGTGTCGACGAACACCTTGCCGTTGGGCGCCTGCCAAGCCCGCGGGTAGCTCCAGTTGCGGGCGCCATAGGCGTCGTCGCTCACGGCGGTGCTGAGGGTGCGCCAGCCGCGGCCCTCGGTGTAGACCTCGGGCGTGGGCACGGGGGTGTTCGGGTCGGCCCGGCCGCCCAGCACCAGCACCTCGCCCTGTGCGGTGGTCAGCACCGTGGGATACCAGCGCAGAAAGGCCATGGGCTGGTTGGCCGAGTACAGGGTCGTGCGGGCCGGGTCGAACAGGTTGACATCGTTGACCGAGTAGTTGCGCACGCCGTTGACGGTCTTGTCGCCCCCGGTCAGCAGCACCGCGCCGCTGTACGGCAGCACCGACTGGCCGCTGCAGAAGGTGTCCGTGCCGGTGGTGTTGGGCAGCGTCAGGTGCGAGGCGGCGTCCGTGCCCTTGGCAGGGTCCCACACGTCGTAGATGAACTGGCCCGTCTGGTTGCCCTTGCCGTCGGTGCCGTAGCTCAACACCCGGCCATCCGGCAACAGAACCACGTGGATCGGGATGAGCGGCCAGTTCACGACCGGGTCGAAGCGGCCTTTGAGATAGGCGTCGTCGGCGTGGGCGCCCCCGGCGACGCTCGCCGCCGCCAGCGCCACGGCCAGCAGACGGTGCGCAGGGCGCGAAGTGCGACGAAAGACGGCTGAGGCTGCAGGCATGACGTGATTTCTCCCTTGGTTTTCCGATTTGCAACCCATGGTAGGGAGGCGAACGTGTCTTCACCACCGTCACGCCCTGTTGCACTGCCCGTCTGTGGGGGGCGTTCCCCTCACCCAGGGGAAGGAAACGCGACCAACCGATTCCGCGTTAAACCCGCGGCAAACCGAAAAATGCACGGTGAGGGGGGGCTTCCTGATCGGCTCAAGGGAATTGCACCCGTGTCACGATGGGGCGAAGTACGCTATGCTGCAGTGCACCAATTGAATCGCCCGGTGCCTGATGCGTCTCACAAAGATGCGCCGCCATCGACCAGAGGTAAGACCATGCTCTATCAGATCTACGAAACCCAGCGCGCCTGGATCAGCCCCTTCTCCGAATTCGCGAGCGCGGCGTCCAAGCTGTACAGCCACCCGCTGTCGCTGATGGCCCACTTGCCTGTCGCCCAGCGCGTGGCAGCCGGCTTCGATCTGGTGCACCGCCTGACCAAGGAATACGAGAAGCCCGAGTTCAACATCAACAAGGTGAACGTGCACGGCACCGATGTCGTGATCCAGGAGCAGGTGGTCGAGGCCAAGCCCTTCTGCCGCCTGCTGCGCTTCAAGCGTTTCACCGACAACGGCGCCCTGCTCGAGAAGCTGCGCGCCCAGCCTTCCGTGCTGGTAGTCGCGCCGCTTTCAGGCCACCACAGCACGCTGCTGCGCGACACGGTGCGCACGCTGCTGCAGGATCACAAGGTCTACATCACCGACTGGGTGGACGCCCGCATGGTGCCGATGGAAAGCGGCGAGTTCCACCTCGATGACTACATCAACTACGTGCAGGAGTTCATCCGCAAGATCGGGCCGGACGTGCACGTGATTTCGGTGTGCCAGCCGACCGTGCCCGTGCTGGCCGCCATTTCGCTGATGGCCAGCCGCGGTGAGACCACCCCGCGCACCATGACGATGATGGGTGGCCCGATCGACGCCCGCAAGTCGCCGACCGCGGTGAACAACCTGGCGATGAACAAGTCGTTCGAATGGTTCGAGAACAACGTGATCTACCGCGTGCCTCAGAACTACCCGGGCGCCGGCCGCCGCGTGTACCCGGGCTTCATGCAGCACACCGGCTTCGTGGCCATGAACCCCGACCGCCACGCCAACTCGCACTACGACTACTTTCTGGACCTGGTGCGTGGTGACGAAGAAAGCGCCGACGCGCACCGTGCCTTCTACGACGAGTACAACGCCGTGCTCGACATGCCGGCCGAGTACTACCTCGACACCATCAAGACGGTGTTCCAGGACTTTGCGCTGGTGAACGGCACGTGGATGGTGCGCAACCCGCAGGGCGTGCCCGAACTCGTCAAGCCGGCCGACATCAAGACCACGGCGCTGCTGACGGTGGAAGGCGAGCTGGACGACATCTCGGGCGCCGGCCAGACCCGCGCCGCGCACGAGCTGTGCACCGGCATCCCGTCCAGCAACCAGAAGCACTACGACGTGATTGGCGCCGGCCACTACGGCATCTTCTCGGGTCGCCGCTGGCGCGAGATGGCCTATCCGGAGATCCGCAGCTTCATCCTGGCCCACAACAAGTGAGGCCGGACGCCGCCGCCGACGCGCGGCGGTGGCCAGGGGCTGTAGACTGCGGCGCCACCATGGATGCCGACCGGATCAACGCCCTGTTGCCGCAGACGCAATGCACGCGCTGCGGCTACCCTGACTGTGCCAGTTACGCCCGGGCCATTGCCGCGGGCGAGGCCGACATCAACCAGTGCCCGCCCGGCGGGGCAGAGGGCGTGGCCCGACTGGCTGCGGCCACCGGCTTGCCGGCCAAGCCGCTGAACCCGGTGCACGGTGAAGAAGGCCCGCTGCGGCTGGCCGTCATCGACGAGGACTGGTGCATCGGCTGCACGCTGTGCATCAAGGCCTGCCCGGTCGATGCCGTGATCGGCACGAACAAGCACCTGCACACCGTGATCGAGGCCGACTGCACCGGCTGCGAGCTGTGCATTCCGGTGTGCCCGGTCGACTGCATCAGCCTGGAGCCTGCACACCCCGCCCCCGAACCCACTGGCTGGGCCGCCTGGACACCGCAGCAGGCCGACGCGGCGCGCACCCGGTATGAGCGGCGCACGGTGCGACTGCAACGAGAGAAGGTCGAGCACGATGCGCGGATGCTTGCCAAGGCGGAGCACAAGCTCGCCCATCTGGCCGAGGAGTCGCGCCTGACCGACCCGGTGGTGCTCGACACCAAACGTGCCGCGATCGAAGCGGCCCTGGCTCGCGCCCGGGCCCGCCGACAGGGGAACTGACCCCCGGACTGCAGGGTCGGACGCACGCCGCGTCCGGAATCCGGTGTGGATGGCGTGTGCCGTCACGCACCATGAGCCGAACGGACCACATCAAGGGCGACCGTGCCCCATGGCGGTGCCACAGTGCCCCGCCAGACTTCAGCCACTTTCCGTGCTGAGGTACAAGATGTTCCGTATTCCCTCCCTGCCCTGCTCCCCCCAGCGGCCCTTGAGCGCCGCAATTCTGCTCGGCCTGGCCGGCCTGGCTCACGCCTCGTCCAGCGGCCTGGTCATCAGCCAGGTGTACGGCGGTGGCGCAGCCACCAGCGGCACCCCCACCTTCCGCAACGACTACGTCGAGCTGTTCAACGCCGGCACCGCGCCCGTCAGCCTGGCCGGCCTGTCGCTGCAGTACGCCTCGGCCACCGGCACGGGCACCTTTGCCTCCAACAGCGTGCTGGCCCTGCCCGCCGTGTCGGTGCAACCCGGCCAGTACTACCTGGTCAGCCTGCCCACCAGCAGCACCCTGGGCGCCCCGCTGCCCGTGGCGGCGGACTTCTCGCCCACCAGCGGGCCGAACTTCAGCGCCTCGGGCGGCAAGGTGGCGCTGGTCAACAGCGCCAGCGGTCTGGCCTGCAACGGCGGCAGCGCCGCATGCAGCGCCGCCCAGCTGGCCCTGATCGAAGACCTGGTGGGCTATGGCTCGGCGAACTTCTACGAAGGCAGTGCCGCAGCCCCGTCGGCCAGCACCACCCTGGCGGTGCTGCGCGCCAACGATGGCTGCACCGACACCAACGCCAACGCCAGCGACTTCGCCACCGGCACGCCACAGCCCCGCCACAGCGGGAGCGCACTGAAGACCTGCAGCGGCGGCAGCACCGGCGGAGGGACAGGCGGTGGCACGGGCTCCGATTCCCAGTCGGTCACGATCCCGCAGATCCAGGGCAACGGCGCCACCAGCCCGCTGGTGGGCAAGAAGGTCAGCACGCGCGGCGTGGTCACCAAGCTGCTGAACAACGGCTTCTACCTGCAGGACCCGACCGGTGACGGGCTGCCCGACACCTCGGACGGCATCTTCGTGTTCACCAGCTCGGCGCCCACCGTGACCGCGGGCCAGGCCATCACGCTGACCGGCACCGTGGCCGAGTTCAACACCGGCGCAGCCGGCAACCCGGCCACCGCCACCCGCACGGTCACGCAGCTCACGAGCCCCTCGGCCATCACCGTGGTCGGCGAGAACCAGCAGGTCATGCCCACGGTGCTGACCCTGCCGGCCACCAGCGCCCAGCTCGAGGCCCACGAGGGCATGCTGGTCACGATCGACACGCAGCTCACGGCCTCGCAGAACTACTTCCAGGGCCGCTTTGGTCAGGTCACGCTGTCGGCCCAGGGCCGCTTGATCAAGCCCACGAACGTGCACCGCCCCGGCTCGGCCGACGCCCTGGCCATGGCCGCCAGCAACGCCCAGCGCCAGATCCTGCTGGACGACGGCACCAGTGCGCAGAACCCGGTGAAGACGCCCTACATCGGCGCCGACAACACGCTGCGCGCCGGCGACACGGTGGACAGCCTGACCGGCGTCATCGACTTCGGCTTGGCCACCAGCAGCAACACCGGCCTGGCCAGCTACAAGATCCACCCGACGCAGCCGGTGAACTTTACCCGTGCCAATGTGCGCACCACCGCCCCCGCTGCCGTGGGTGGCAACGTGAAGGTGGCCAGCTTCAACGTACTGAACTACTTCACCACCTTCACCAATGGCCAGACAGCATCCGGCCAGACCGGCCAGGGCTGTACGCTGGGCGGCGCGGTGTCGGCCAGCAACTGCCGCGGCGCAGACAACCTCGACGAGTTCCTGCGCCAGCGCACCAAGATCGTGAAGGCACTGGCCGCGCTGAACGCCGACGTGGTGGGCCTGATGGAGATCCAGAACAACGGCAACACCGCCGTGCAGAACCTGGTCGATGCGTTGAACGCCGAAGTGGGCGCCAACACCTACGCCAGCATCGCCCTGCCCACCGCGGGCACCGGCACCGACGCCATCCGTCTGGCCATGATCTACAAGCCCGCCGCCGTGACGCCCGCTGGCGCCCCTCTGAGCGACACCCACGAAGTCAACAGCCGCCCCACGCTGGCTCAGACCTTCGCCGCCCCCAATGGCGAGAAGTTCAGCGTGCTGGTCAATCACTTCAAGTCCAAGGGCAGCTGCCCGTCTTCCAGTGATGCCGACAACGCCGATGCTGGCGACGGCCAAGGCTGCTGGAACGGCAAGCGCGTGGAACAGGCCAGCCGCCTGCTCGCCTTCATGCAGACCGTGACCGCCACGGCCGGTGACAACGATGTGGTCGTGATCGGCGACCTCAACGCCTACGGCAAGGAAGACCCCGTGGAGGTGCTGACCGCCGCCGGTCTGGTCAACCTCAGCGAGGCCTTCGAGGGCAGCCAGCATTACTCGTACGTGTTCGATGGCGAAGCCGGCTCGCTCGACCACGCCCTGTCGAACGCTGCCCACCTCGTCAGCGGTGTGGCCCACTGGCACATCAACGCCGACGAGCCCAGCATCATCGACTACGAGCGCAACTTCAAGCGCCCGAGCGCCACGGCCGGCTGCTACGTCAGCACCGAAACGAGCTGCAGCGTCGACCTCTACAGCGCCACGCCGTACCGCTCGTCGGACCACGACCCGGTGCTCATCGGGCTCAACCTGATCAAGGCCATCAACGGCAGCACCCGCGGTGACACGCTGGTGGGCACGGCCGGCGATGACCGCCTGACCGGCGGCGAAGGCGCCGACCTGCTGACCGGCGGTGCCGGCCGCGACGTGTTCGCCTACGCCAGCCTGCGTGACGCGCTCGACACCATCTCGGACTTCACCCCGGGCACCGACCGCATCGACCTGAGTACCCTGCTCGCCGCCATCGGCGCTGCAGGCACGGACGCCGTGGCCAGTGGCCGCGTGCAGATCGTGGACACCGCATCGGGTGCCCAGATCCGCATCGACACCGACGGCCCGGCCGGCTCCGCCGCCCCGCGGGCCCTGGTCACGCTGCGCGGCGTGACCGCCGGCCAGATCGTGCCCGCCCGCGACCTGATCCAGTGAAGCCTCTTCCCGAACTGACCCGACCTGCCCCAGGCACCCACACCATGCAAAACACTCCCTTCCTGCGCGCCCTCGTGGCCTCCGCTGCCCTCGCCCTTGTCACCCCGGCCATGGCCGCCCCCGTCGGCGGCGTGCTGACGCTCGGCGACGTGGCCCAGGCCTCTGCCCTCGGCTCCATCGACCTCGGCGGCCCTGCCCTGCTGCTCGGCACGGCCAGCACGCTGTATGAAGACGACGCCCCGCTGACCGCCGGCGCCCTGAACCTCAGCGGCACGGCCGCCGCCGACGTGGCCACCCTGACTCACGACATGGGCCTGCCCGGCGATGCGTTCGACGACATGGACAACGCGGCATACGCCTACGAGGGCGCGGCCGCCTTCGCCAACGTCGACGTGCGCGCTGGCGACACATTGCACTTTGACTGGCGCCTGTTCGGCCAGCTGGCCACGGGCCCGCTGCCCACGTTCGACGCCGCCTGGCTGGTGATCGGCCAAGACATCGTCCGTCTGGGCGATACCTCGGCGGCCGGCACCCTGCAGGGTGACTGGCTGGACTTCGGCCTGCGGCACGTCAGCCACACCTTCACACAGGCCGGCTCGGTGCGCATCGGCGTCGTCCTCACCGACGTCAACAGCTTCGACGGCACCAGCGTGCTGGCTGTGCAGAACCTGGCCCTGACCCCGGCCGTGCCCGAACCGGAAAGCGTCGCCCTGCTGCTGGCCGGCCTGGGCGTGGTGGCGGGCGCACGTCGGCGCCGTCAAGCCGGCCAATAAGCCGAGAGGCAGCCGGGTTTACGCAGGTTTACCCGGGGTCGCGGGTCATTCCGCTGTCATTGCTGGCCCGCAATATGCATGCTATCGGGGTGGGCGGCCTCTGCGCCGTCGCCCGCACGAAGTGGAGTGAACCCATGCGCGCCTTGATGAACCTTGCGATTGAACCTGCCCTGCGCCTCTTCGAGGTGTCGACCCTTGTGGTCATCAACCCCTCTCACCAGGCCGTGAAACGCGTGCTGAAGGTGATGGCGGACACGCCCATGGGCGCGATCCAGATCGTGCGGGACCGCTACCCCCGCTCGCGCAGCCACCAGGTCCTGTCCTGCGGGCCGCTGGCCATGGTCGCCTACTGAACCGGGTCCGGCTGGCAAAACCTGCAGCCAGTTTGACCGGCTCCATCCTGTGTGGCGCCCATCCGGTGCATCATGATGGCCGGTTGCGGGCCTGGGGGCCCGCCAGGAAGGAACCTTGTCCGTGCACACCTCACTCGATTCCGCTTCCCTGTTCACCCGCTGGCGCCGCCCGGCATTCGCCCTCGCCGCAGGGGCGCTGGCACTGCAGCTCAGCGGCTGCGGCTACAACGACTTTCAGCGCCTGGACGAACAGAGCAAGGCCGCCTGGTCCGAAGTGCTCAACCAGTACCAGCGCCGCTCCGACCTCATTCCCAACGTGGTGGCCACCGTCAAGGGCGAGGCCAACTTCGAGCAGGAAACGCTGACCAAAGTGGTCGAGGCCCGTGCCAAGGCCACCAGCATCCAGGCCACCCCCGAGCTCATCAACAACCCCGAGGCCTTCAGCAAGTTCCAGCAGGCCCAGGGCGAGCTGTCCGGCGCGCTGTCGCGCCTGCTGGTCGTCACCGAGAACTACCCCAATCTGAAAGCCAACCAGGGCTTTCAGGATCTGCGCGTGCAGCTTGAAGGCACCGAGAACCGCATCACCGTGGCCCGTAACCGCTACATCCAGACGGTGCAGGAGTACAACGTGCTGGCGCGCAGCTTTCCCACCAACCTGACGGCCAAGGTCTTCGGCTACGACGCCAAGCCGCCCATGCCGGTGCCCAACGAGGCCCAGATCACCACGCCGCCCAAGGTCGACTTCGGCACCAAGTGAGCCGTGCCATGCAAGCCCTCGTACGGAACGGGCTGAGCACCGCCACCCTCGTGGTCGGCCTGCTGACCGGTGCCGTCCAGGCAGCGCCTGCGGCCTCCGCGCCGGCGAGTGCCCTGCCGGAGATCACGGTGCACGGCGCCGACCTGCCGCCCACTACAACGCCCGCCCGCGTGGGGAAGGATGGGCTGCAGGCCGTGCCCGCGCTGACGGCGCCCGTGATCGACGAGACCGGCACGCTGAGCGCCACCGAGCTGGCCGGGCTGACCGACAAGCTGCTGCAATTCGAGCGCGAGCGGGGCACCCAGATGGCGGTGCTGGTCGTGGCCACCACCCACCCGGAAGACATCGCCGCGTACGCGCATCGTGTGGCCGATCAATGGAAGATCGGGCGGCG
Source organism: uncultured Aquabacterium sp. (assembly GCF_947366995.1). Classification (GTDB taxonomy): domain Bacteria; phylum Pseudomonadota; class Gammaproteobacteria; order Burkholderiales; family Burkholderiaceae_C; genus Aquabacterium. Next base: position 37,143 of record NZ_CANBCC010000007.1, read on the forward strand.
CGAAGTGGGCGACGGCCTGCTGCTCGTGGTGGCGAAGAACGACCGCACCGTGCGCATCGAGGTGGCGCGCGCCCTTGAAGGGGCCGTGCCCGATCTGGCCGCCTATCGCATCATCGACGGGGTGATCGTGCCGGCCTTCCGCGCGGGCGACTTTGCCGGCGGGCTGACGCAAGCCGTGGAGCACCTGCAAGCCCGCGTGCGTGGCGAGAACCTGCCCCTGCCCGAAGCCCGCACGTCGACGCAGAACGAGCGGGTCGACATCAACATGCTGGTGGTGTTCGGCCTGTTCATCGTGCCTTTCGTAAGCGGCGTGCTGCGCGCCCTGCTGGGCAAGACGCTCGGCACGCTGGCCACGGGCGGTGTGGGGGGTGCTCTGGTGTGGCTCGTGACCGGCAGCCTGCTGCTCGGCCTGGTCGGGGTGGTGCTCGCCATGATGCTGGGTGTTGCCTTCTCCAGTGGTCGCGGCATGCGCGGCGGCTGGCCTGGCGGTGGCTGGGGCGGCGGTGGAGGCGGCTGGTCTGGTGGTGGAGGCGGCGGAGGCTGGTCTTCCGGCGGCGGCGGCAGCTTTGGCGGCGGCGGCGCGTCGGGACGCTGGTAAGCCCGCTGTGCCGGTACCTTGCAAATCCTTCCAGCCCCTTCTGCCATGACGAACACATCACGCCCTGCCCCGCTGCCCTCGCCCCTGGCCCGCTGGTGGGGCCACGCTTGGCTCGATGCCCGCAGCGTGAAACGCCGCCTTCCGCCCGCCGCCGTGCAGCGACTCGAAGCCGCGGTGCGCGAGAGCGAAAGCCGCCACCGTGGCGAACTGCGGCTATGCATTGAAGGCGGGCTGGGGCCGATGCGCCCGGGTCGCGCGGTGTCACCCCGCGCACGGGCCATCGAGCTGTTCAGCCTGTTGCGGGTGTGGGACACCGCGCAGAACAACGGCGTGCTGATCTACCTGCTGCTGGCCGAGCACCGCATTGAGGTACTGGCCGACCGCGGCCTGGCCGACAAGGTGCCGCCCGAGACCTGGAGCACCCTGGCAGACAGCCTGGGCCAGGCCCTGCGCGGCGGCCAGTGGGAAGCCGGCCTGCTGCAGGCGGTGAATACCGTGGGCGACCTGCTGCGGGCCCACTACCCGCGCATCGAGGGCGACGCCGACGACAACGAACTGCCGGATGCCGTCGTCATCCTGTGATGTGCACGGCGCAGCAGGCACAATCCGACCCGCCTCTGATCTGTCCCGGCTGCCACGCCGCCCTCCCCGATGACCACGCCCATGAAGCTGGCCGAGATCCAGCCGTTTTTTGCGACCCTGCAGGCCGCCAACCCGCACCCCGAGACCGAGCTGGTCTACAGCACGCCGTTCGAGCTGCTGACCGCGGTGCTGCTGTCGGCACAGGCCACGGACGTGGGCGTCAACAAGGCCACGGCCCGGCTCTTCCCGGTGGCCAACACGCCCCAGGCCATCCTCGATCTGGGCCTCGACGGACTGTGCGAGTACATCCGCACCATCGGGCTGTACAAGAGCAAGGCCAAGCACCTGCTGGAAACCTGCCGGATGCTCATCGAGCAGCATGGCGGCGAGGTGCCCCGCAGCCGCGAAGCCCTCGAAGCCCTGCCCGGCGTGGGCCGCAAGACCGCCAACGTGGTCCTGAACGTGGCCTTCGGCGAGGCCACCATGGCGGTCGACACGCACATCTTCCGGGTGGGCAACCGCACGGGCCTGGCCATTGGCAAGACGCCTCTGGAAGTGGAGCTCAAGCTGCTCAAGCGGGTGCCGGCCGAGTTCATGGTGCATGCGCACCACTGGCTGATCCTGCACGGGCGCTATGTGTGCCAGGCCCGCAAGCCGCGCTGCTGGGAATGCAGCGTGGCCACCTGGTGCCACTACAAGCCCAAGACGCCCGCGCCGGCGAGCGGCCGATAAGGCCGCGGGCCGGCGAAAGCGCAGATCAGGCGCCGTGGCCAGCGTGGGCCGGTGCGCCGCCCGTGCGACGGCGCGACGCCATCACAGCCACACCGAGCAGGCCGACCAGCGCCAGCCCCGAAGCGGACGGTTCCGGCACCGCGGCGGCGAAGGCCGTTCCCATCGCCCGATGCACGGCCGATGTCGGGTGCACGCCGTCGAACAGGAAGTGGCTGTCCGGATTGCTGCAGGCGGTCATACCGGGCGACGCCAACACCCCGGCATAACTGCCGCCCCAGCAGCGCGCGGTCAGCGTGCCGCCGTCGGCCACGAGGTCGGCGCGGTAGGCTCTCAGCGTGGCATTGGTGTCGAAGCGGTGGATGGTGATCCCGCTGAGGCTGGTCTCCAGCTTGTCGAGCGCCATGTCCATGCCCATGTTGAACTTGGCCGTCATCCCGCTGAGCGCCGCCTGCCCCTCGGCCGACTGCTGCTGTGCCACGTAGGTGAACGAGAAATCAGCCAGATCGGGCACGAAGAAGTCCCGGGCGCCGGCCGCATACAGGGTGCCGATGTGACCCGCGATGTTCTTGATCGCCTGGGCGCCAACGGCCTGCAGGGTCTCGCTGCTCACGCCGGGCATAAGGACATCGAGAAAATCATTGCCCCCACCCCACACCATGTAGAGCGAATCGGTCTTCAACGGGCCGCCGGCCGTCTTGATGTAGCTGCTCACCTGGTCGGCCATGCCGGTGTCATTGAGCAGCGGGGTGATGTCCTTGAACTTGCTGCCGGTGCCCGAATAGGCGCCGCCATAGGCGCGGTCGTTCAGCGTCACGCCCAGCGTCGTCGCCAGCACTTCGGCGGCCGTCGGGCCGTTGGTGAAGCGCCCGCCCACATAGGGCGTGATCGGCAGGGGCAGCGGGAAACCGCGTGCCACCAGGGCTTTCTGCGCATTGCCGTTGTCGGACAGGCTGTCGCCGAACACGACCAGCTCGCTGTACGCCTGGGCCGGCGCGGTGGCGAACACGGCGGCCGCGGCCAGGGCCACGGTCGTGCAGACACGCGACAAGGTGAAAAGGGCGGTTGTCATGGGTGCTCCTCCGATTTTCGAACCGTGACAAACCACACACCTTATCAGCCAACGTTCAGCCCGGGCGTCCGCATCGACCCGCACCCACCTGACCGAGCGGGGTGCCTCAACCAGGAGCGGGCAGGCCGGCCATCACGTCGGGGTAGCGCAGCGTCACCCGCAGCTCGGTCTTCAGGCGGGCGTTGCGCAGCTGGCGCGACTCTCCCATGAAGGACAACTGCATGGGGCTGAGCACCGCGGCCGCCTCGGCCCGGCTCAGGCGGGGCGGACGCGGCAGGCCGAACCGGTCGGCCACGAAATCGAAGTAGTCGCCCATGCGCAGGCGGGTGTCGTCGGACACGTGCACCACCCGGCCCGGCCGCGCACGCCACAAGGCCGCCACACAGGCGCGGGCCAGGTCATCGGCGTGGATGTGGTTGGTCCACACATCGTCTTCGGGGCGCAGGACCGGGCTGCCACGGCGCACCCGCTCACGGGGATCGCCCCCCACACGGTCGAGGGCGTAGATGCCGGGGATGCGCAGGATGCAGGCGCGCGTGCCGGCTGCGGCGTGCCGGCGCCCGAAGCCCCGCACGGCGGCCTCGGCGTGCACCCGGCGACGCGCGCGGTCGGTGGTGGGGGCCACGGCGCGCGTCTCGTCGAACTCCGCGCCGCCCGCATCGCCATACACCCCGGTGGTGCTGCCATACACCAACGTGCGCGGTGCCCTACCTCGCGACAGCGCCTGCAACAGACGCATGGTGCGAGGGTCGGAGGGGCCTTGCCCGGGTGGCGGGGCCAGATGCAGCACGCGGTCGACCAGTCCAGCGAGACGGCGCACGGCGCGCGGGTCGTCCAGGTTCACGTGCAGCGGCCGCACGCCGGCAGCGCGCAGCGCAGGCATGCGCGCTGCCTGCGAGGTCAACGCCAGCACGCGCAGGCCCGCCGGCAGCATGGCAGCAGCCCGCTGCCCCACATCGCCAAACCCCACCACCAGCACACGGGTGCGCCGGAACACGGCAGGACGGACAGGAGAAGGAGCACGCATGGCAGTCTGGGCGAGAATCGAGGTTTCGCGATTCTGCCCGGCTCCACCCGGGCTTGTTGTTTGCGTCACCATCGCCATCATGAGCCTGACCGTTTCCATCCAGCCCAGCGGCCGCCAGTTCGACGTCCAGCGTGACGAAACCGTGCTGAGCGGCGCCATCCACGCCGGCATCGGCCTGCCCTACGGGTGCAAGGACGGCGCTTGCGGCTCCTGCAAATGCCGCCTGCTGGAAGGCCGTGTCATCCACGGCGCGCACCAGACCAAAGCTCTCACGCCCGAGGAAGAGAGCCAGGGCTGGATCCTCACCTGCTGCGCCACCCCGCAGACCGATCTGGTGATCGAAGCACGTCAGGTGGTGGGCCTGGGCGACCACCCCGTGGTGAAGATGCCCACGCGCGTCACCAGCCTCACGCGGGCGGCGCCCGATGTGATGGTGCTGCGCCTGCAGCTGCCGGCCAACAACAGCTTCGGCTTCCGCGCAGGCCAGTACATCGAATTCATCCTGAAGGACGGCCAGCGCCGCAGCTATTCGATGGCCAATGCGCCCCACCTGGTGCAGGAAGCCGGCGTCAACGGGATGGAGCTGCACATCCGCCACATGCCCGGCGGCGTGTTCACGGACCACGTGTTCGGCGCCATGAAAGAGAAGGACATCCTGCGCGTCGAAGGCCCGTTCGGCACCTTCTTCCTGCGCGAGGACTCCGAGCGCCCCATCGTGCTGCTCGCCTCGGGCACGGGCTTTGCGCCCATCAAGGCCATCGTCGAGCACATGCGCTTCAAGGGCATCCGCCGCCCCACCGTGCTGTACTGGGGCGCCCGCGCCCGTGCCGACCTCTACCTGCACGACTGGGCCGAACAGCAGGCGGCCGAATGCAGCGACTGGCTGCGCTACGTGCCCGTGCTGTCGGACGCCCGCCCCGAAGATGCCTGGACAGGCCGCACGGGCTTCGTGCACGAGGCCGTGCTGGCCGACCTGCCCGACCTGTCGGCGCATGAGGTGTACGCCTGTGGCGCGCCGGTCATGGTGCACGCTGCCCAGCGCGACTTCACCGCGCGCGCCGGCCTGCCCGCCGAGCACTTCTACGCCGACGCTTTCACGAGTGCCGCCGACAAGCTCGGCGCCTGAGCCACCCGAACCGCTTCACACGAGGAGACCAGATGGCCTACGACACGAACAACGTTTTCGCGAAGATGCTGCGCGGCGAGATCCCGTGCTTCAAGCTCTACGAGGACGAGCACACCCTGGCGTTCATGGACATCATGCCGCAGGCTGAAGGCCACGCGCTGGTGATTCCGAAGGAGGCCGCCACCACGCTGTTCGAACTGTCGGATGAGGCCGCCCAGGCCGTGATGCGCACGGTGCGCCGCATCGGCAATGCGCAGAAGCAGGCGCTGGGCGCCGAGGGCATCGTGCTCATGCAGCTGAACGGCGCCGCGGCCGGTCAGAGCGTGCCGCACTTCCACGTGCACGTCATCCCCGGCTCGATCGCCGACCTGCGCCGCCCGCACGCCACGGTTGCCGGCGACATGGCGCAGATCCAGGCGCTGGGCGAGCGCATCCGCGCGGCCCTCGCCTGATGCGATCCTGGGCGCGTCAGGCGCCCAGGTAGGCGGCCTGCACCTGCGGGTCGCCCAGGAGTTCGGCGGCGGGGCCGCTGAGCGTCATTTCGCCGGATTCGAGCACGTAGGCGCGGTCGGCCATCTCGAGCGCACGGTGGGCGTTCTGCTCGACCAGCAGCACGGTCACGCCCTGCTGCGACACCTCGCGCACCACCTCGAAGATCAGGTCGACCATGATGGGCGACAGGCCCATCGAGGGCTCGTCAAGCAGCAGCAGCTTGGGGCGTGCCAGCAGTGCGCGGCCCATGGCCAGCATCTGCTGTTCACCGCCCGAGAGGGTGCCGGCCAACTGCTTCATCCGCTCCTTCAAGCGCGGGAAGCGGACGTACACGCGCTCGATGTCGGACTCGATGTCCGCGTCCTGGCGCAGGTAGGTGCCCATGCGCAGGTTCTCGTCGATCGTCATGCGGGTGAAGATGCCGCGGCCTTCGGGCACCATCACCAGACCCTGGGCGGGCAAGTCCCACGCGCCCTGCCCCTTGAGGCTGCGGCCCTGGTACAGGATGTCGCCCGCGCTCGGGTGCAGCAGGCCACAGATGGCCTTGAGGGTCGTGGTCTTGCCGGCGCCGTTGGCACCGATCAGGCTCACGAGCTCGCCTTCGTGCAGATCAAGATTCAGACCCTTGACGGCCTGGATCCCGCCATAGGCCACGTGCAGGTCGCGCACGGCCAGCAGCGGCTGGGTGGTGGTCGTCATCGAGACGCTCACAGAAGTGGTCACGGACACAACAGTCGACATCGCGGCCTCACGCAGGCAGGTGGGACTCGCCCAGGTAGGCGGCAATCACCGCGGGATCACGCTGCACGTCGACCGGGGTACCGGAAGCGATGAGCTTGCCCTGGTCGAGCACGGTCACGTGGTCGCACAGGCCCATCACCAGCTTCACGTCGTGCTCGATCAGCAGCACGGCGCGGCCCTGCGCGCGGATCTTCTCGATCAGCTCGCGCAGCTGCACCTTCTCGGTCGCGTTCATGCCGGCGGCGGGCTCGTCGAGTGCCAGCAGCTTGGGCTCGGTGGCCAGCGCGCGGGCAATCTCCAGGCGGCGCTGGTCGCCGTAGCTCAGCGTGCGGGCGGTCTGGTGCGCCTTGCTGTCCAGGCCCACGAAGGCCAGCAGCGCCATGGCATCACGCGTGATCGCGGCTTCCTCGTCGCGGAAGGACTTTGAGCGCAGCACGGCATGCCACCAGCTCACCTTGGTACGCACGTGGCGCCCCACCCGCACGTTGTCGAGCGCGGACATGTCGGCAAACAGGCGGATGTTCTGGAAGGTGCGGGCAATGCCGGCGCGCGCCACCTCGTGCACCGCGGTCGGCTTGTAAGGCTTGCCGTCCAGCTCGAAGCGGCCCTGGTCCGAGGGGATCAGGCCGGTGATCATGTTGAAGAAGGTGGTCTTGCCGGCGCCGTTCGGGCCGATCAGACCGTGCACCTGGCCCTCGGGGATGCTCAGGCCGACGCCCTTGAGCGCCTGCACGCCCCCGAAACGCTTGGCCACGCCCTCGACATTCAGCAGCAAGCGGCTCATGCCTGGCCCTCCTTCAGTGCGGCTTCATCCGGGATCAGGCGATCCTCGTGCGCCGGGGCGGGCCACAGGCCACGCGGGCGAGCCAGCATGATGCCGATCATGGCCACGGCCACCAGCAGCTGGCGCAGGATGGCGGCGTCCAGGCGGCCATCGGTCATGGCCTGGAGCGGACCGGCCACGTGGCGCAGCACTTCGGGCAGCGCGGCCAGCAGGAAGGCGCCCAGGATGACGCCGGGGATGTGGCCCAGGCCACCGAGCACGACCATCGCCACCACCAGGATGGACTCCTGCAGGCTGAACGATTCCGGCGACACAAAGCCCTGGAAGCTGGCGAACAGCACGCCCGAGACACCACCGAAGGTCGCGCCCAGGCCGAAGGCCAGCAGCTTCAGGTTGCGCGTGTTCAGGCCCATGGCCTTGGCCGCCACCTCGTCTTCTCGGATGGCCATCCAGGCGCGGCCCAGACGGGAATCATGCAGCCGCATGCACACGATGACGGCGAGGATCACGATGCCCAGGAAGAGGTAGTAATGCAGCGTGACGGGCGGCAGCGTGAAGCTGCCGATGTGCCAGGGCTCACCCAGGTTGATGGGGCCGACACGGAAGGGCTCGATCGCATTGATGCCCTTGGGGCCGTTGGTGATGTTGACCGGCGCATCCAGGTTGTTCATGAACACGCGGATGATCTCGCCGAAGCCCAGGGTCACGATGGCCAGGTAGTCGCCACGCAGCTTCAGCGTGGGCGCGCCCAGCATCACGCCGGCGAGCGCGGCCAGGCCGGCACCCAGCGGCAGCGCCAGCCAGATGGGCGTGTGCAGCCCATTGGGGAACATGGCGGCTACGGCCGGCAGGTTCTCGGCCAGGTGCGGCGAGGCCAGCAGCGCGAACAGGTAGGCCCCGACCGCCGCAAAGGCGATGTAGCCCAGATCGAGCAGGCCGGCAAAGCCCACCACGATGTTGAGGCCCAGCGCCAGCAGGATGTAGAGCAGCGCGGTGTCGAGGATGCGGACCCAGGCCTCCCCCACGCCCTGCAGCAGCAGGGGCAGGACGGCCAGGGCCACGGCGGCGCCCAGGAAGGGCAGCAGTCGGTTCTTGTTCATGGCGTGGTCCTCAGGGGCGGTCGGCAACGCGTTCACCCAGCAGGCCCTGCGGGCGCAAGGTCAAAACGAGGATCAGCACGGTGAAGGCGAAGATGTCCTGGTAGTTGCTGCCCAGCACGCCGCCGGTGAAGTCGCCGATGTAGCCGGCGCCCATCGATTCGATGATGCCCAGCAGGACGCCGCCCACCATGGCACCACCCAGGTTGCCGATGCCACCGAACACGGCCGCCGTGAAGGCCTTCAGGCCGGGCAGGAAACCCATGGTGTGCTGCACCGAGCCGTAGTTGGCGGCCCACATCACGCCGGCCAGCGCGGCCAGCGCAGCGCCGATGGCGAAGGTGGCGCTGATGACGCGGTCCGGGCGAACGCCCATCAGTTGCGCAACGCGCGGGTTCTCGGCCGTGGCCCGCATGGCGCGGCCCAGCTTCGTGCCGTGGATCAGGGCCATCAGCCCGGCCAGCGTCACTGCAGTGACCACCAGGATCAGGATCTGCACGAGGTTGATCGTCGCGCCCATGAATTCATAGGGCTCGTCGTTCAGCAGAATCGGATACGGCTTGTAGTCCGGCTTCCAGATGATCATCGCGAGCGTTTGAAGCAGCAGCGACATGCCCATGGCAGTGATCAGCGGCGCCAGACGCGGAGCATTGCGCAGCGGCCGGTAGGCAAGCTTTTCGATCGCCATGTTCAGCAGCATGCACACCGCCATCGCAATGACGAGCGACAGCGACAACAGCGCCCAGCCCGGGATGCCGCTGCCCTCCAGAGATGTCACCACCGTCCAGCTCACCAGCGCCCCCACCATGAGCACCTCGCCATGGGCGAAGTTGATGAGGTTGATGATGCCGTACACCATCGTGTAGCCAAGGGCGACGAGGGCATACATGCTGCCCAGCACCAGGCCATTGATCAGTTGTTGAATGAAGATGTCCACGGTGTGAGCGATAGCAAAAAGCCCGCCAGCTTGTGTTTGCACACGGAGCCCAGTGCAGCAGGGGCTCGACCATTCGGATTATCGGATAGCTGTGTGGCCCGGCATCCGGTTCGCCGTACAGATCTACCCGGGGGAGGGTTGATCCACCCCTGAAGATGCAGCGGGCAAATCTCCCGGCATGCGTCGGGGCCCCTGCCCTGGCCGGGAAGGGAGCCATGGGCTTCAATGCCCTGGCCCTCGCGGCCTTTGCAACCCACCAGGAGACGACCCATGGCCCACCCCCACTTCGACCCGGACACCATCGACTGGCAGCCCTTCGGCGATTTCCCTCATTTTTCCTTCGCGATCCAGCACCTTGACCGCGCCAGCCGCATCGCCGACATCCTCTTTCGCTTCAAGGCGGGAGAGCAGATCGTCCTGCACCGGCATCTGGCCCTCAACCACACGTTCGTGGTCGCCGGCGAGCACCGCATCCACGATGCCGATGGCACGCTGCGAGAGCGCCGGCCGACGGGCTCTTACACGGTGAGCCCGCCCAGCCCCACCCCGCACCGGGAGGGAGGTGGCGCGGAAGACGCCATCGTGCTCTTCAGCATGCGGCCCCAACCGGGCGAGCTGCTCTATCAGATCCTGGATGACCAGGAGAACACGGTGGCCGAAGTGACGTTCGAGATGCTGGAGGCGATCGAAGACGCGCGGCGTGCCGCGGCCTGAGCCCGCCGCCTCGTTCAGAACAACGAAGGCAGACGCAGGCTGTCGACCGTCCAGCGCACCAGCTTCTGCTTGAGGCCGGTGTAGGGCGGGAAGAACATCCGGGCCAGCATGATGGGCCCGGACTTGAGCACCGCCCGCTCGTGCGAGAAGGCCTTGAAGCCGAACTCGCCGTGCGCGCTGCCGATGCCCGAATTGTTGACGCCGCCGAACGGCAGGTTGCCGTGCGCGTAGTGCAGCACGCAATGGTTGATGGCCACGCCGCCCGAGCTGGTGCGCTCGATCAGGTCGCGCGTGCGGCGTTTGTCGCGGCTGAAGATGTACAGCGCCAGCGGCTTGGGCTGCGCGTTGATGGTGTTCACCACCTGATCCAGGTCGGTGTAGGTCACCACCGGCAGCACGGGGCCGAAGATCTCTTCCTGCATGATCTCGGCCGACTCGGGCACCTGGTCGATCAGCGTGGGGGCGATGTAGCAGGTGCTGACGTCGACCTCGCCGCCCACCAGCACGCGCGCACCCTTGTCCCTGGCGTCGGTCAGCAGGCTGGCAATGCGCTGGGTGTGACGCTGGTTGATGACGCGGGTCAGGTCGGGGCTCTGGCGAACGGCGTCGGGGGTGCGGCCGAAGCGCTGGGCGACGACGCGGCGGCAGGCCTCGACGAAGTCTTCCTTGATGGACGCGTGCACGAACACATGGTCGGGCGCCACGCAGATCTGGCCGCAGTTGGTGAACTTGCCCCACAGCAGTGTCTCGGCGGAGGCCTGGATGTCGGCGGTTTCGTCGACGATCACGGGCGACTTGCCGCCCAGTTCGAGCGTGACGCTGGTGAGGTGCCGGGCCGCGGCCGTCATCACGACCTTGCCCACCGCCGGCGAACCGGTGAAGAAGATGTGGTCGAAGGGCAGCGCCAGCAGCGCCTGCGAGGTCGGCAGGCTGCCTTCGAACAGCGCCACTTCGTGTGGTTGGAAGACGCTGGCGATCACCTCCGCCATGACGGCGCTGACCGCCGGCGTCATCTCCGACGGCTTGAGGATGACGGTGTTGCCCGCCGCCAGCGCCGAGACCAGGGGCCCGAAGCACAGGTTCAGCGGGAAGTTCCACGGCGCGATGATGAGACAGCGGCCGCGCGGCTGGTACTCGATCCAGGCACTGGTGAAGGCGGTGGTCATGGTGGGCCACACGCGGCGCGGCTGGGCCCACTTTTTCAGGTTGCCGATGGCGTGGCGGATCTCGTCGAGCACCGGCATGAACTCGGTGCCCTCCACTTCGACGACCGGCTTGCGGTAGTCCTTGGCGAACGCTGCGTAGAAATCCTCGCGGCGCGCCAGCATGGCCTCGCGCAGGCGCTTGAGCCGCGCGATGCGCTCGGCAATCGTCGACTGCCGCCAGGCCAGGGCCGTGGCCTGCTGGGATTCAAAGACCCGACGAATCTGCTCCGGATCGGATTCACCGGTTGCAGGATCAACAAGGTGCATCGCAGGGCGGTTCATCGGGGGTCTCCGTCAGGTCAGTCGGCCGGTGGGGCAGCGAGCGCCGCGTCAAGGAGGGCCGCGGTCAGCTCATGAAGGGGACGGTGTTCCGCTTCGGCCCGTTCACGCAGGCGCGTGACCAGGTCCTGAGGCAGCTTCACCGCGAACGGCACCAGGCCCGCAGCCTGGTCGAGCTTGCGTTGTTCACGGCGGTCGGGCACGGCCTGGGCAGCAACACCAAAGCGGCTCGGGGAGCCCGCCTGGCGCATCTGACCCATGATCTTCAGGCCCTTGTTCTTTTCAAGGTCGGTCTTTTTCATGGGCGGACTGTACTGCAGGGGAACACACCGCGCGACAATGGGCACCGCGTGACACCGGTCTCGACCAATGTGAAAACACGCGAACTCACAATCAGCCGCCATTGTGCCCTGATGCCGGCCGCCCGTGGGGTTTCTGCGCGACACCCCGACTCCGTATCTTCCCTGCTCACCATGCCCCCCCTGCAACAGATCACCTTCCCCCTGCGCGGCGACTTCATCACGCTGGACAGCCTGCTCAAGGCCTGCGGCCTGGCCGAGAGCGGCGGCCGCGCCAAGACCATGGTGGCCGAAGGCCTGGTGCAGGTGGACGGACAGGACGAACTGCGCAAGACCGCCAAGATCCGCGCGGGGCAAGTGGTCAGCGTGCACGGCGCACGCATTCGGGTTATCCCCGAGGATCAGGGTCGCTCGCCGGCGGCCTGATTGCTGCGTGTCGCTTCAGGACAGCGCCTGCCGCGCACCTGTACCAGCCTGACACAGGGGGAATCCCGCGGCGCGACAGAAACCACTGGGGCAGGATGGGCGCAAACCCGTCAGGAGAACCCCGCCATGCCGAACATCTACGAACAGGACCTGCCCCGCAACCCGGCCAACCATGTGCCGATGTCGCCGCTGTCCTTCATCGAGCGCACCGCCCTCGTCTACCCCGACCGCCTGGCCATCGTGCATGGCGCCTTGCGCCAGAGCTGGGGCCAGACCTACACCCGCTGCCGCCGGCTGGCCAGCGCGCTGCGGCAACAGGGCATTGGCGTGGGCGACACGGTGGCCGTGATGCTGCCCAACACGCCGCCCATGGTGGAAGCGCACTTCGGCATCCCGATGGCCGGCGCGGTGCTGAACGCGCTCAACACCCGTCTGGACGCGGAGGCGCTGGCCTTCATGCTTGACCACGGCGAGGCCAAGGCCGTCATCGTGGACCCCGAGTTCAGCGGCGTGATGGCCCAGGCGCTGGCACTGCGCACGCGCAGCGAGCCCATCCTGGTGGTCGACGTGGAGGATGTGCTGTACACCGGCAAGACGGAACGCATCGGCACCCTGACGTATGAACAGCTGGTGGCCCAGGGGCAGGCCGACTACGCGTGGGAAATGCCGTCGGACGAGTGGAACGCGATCGCGCTGAACTACACGTCGGGCACGACGGGCAACCCGAAGGGCGTGGTCTACCACCATCGCGGGGCGGCGACGAACGCGGTGTCCAACATCCTCGAGTGGGACATGCCCAAGCACCCGGTCTACCTGTGGACGCTGCCGATGTTCCACTGCAATGGCTGGTGCTTCCCGTGGACGGTGGCCGCCCGCGCTGGCGTGAACGTGTGCCTGCGCCGCGTCGACCCGAAGTCCATCTTCGAGGCGTTCCGTCAGCATGGCGTCACGCACTACTGCAGCGCCCCCATCGTGCATGCCGCGCTGGTGAATGCGCCGGCCGAGCTGAAGGAGGGCCTGAACCTGCGCCAGGGTCAGGGTGTGAAGGCCATGGTGGCCGGCGCCGCGCCGCCCGCCGCGATGATCGAGGGCATGGAGCAGCTCGGCATCGACCTGACCCATGTCTACGGCCTGACCGAGATCTACGGCCCGGCCGCCGTGTGTGTGAAGCACGAATCGTGGAACGAGTTGCCCGTGGGCGAGCGCGCCCGGCTGAATGCCCGCCAGGGCGTGGCCTACCACCTGCAGCGTGGCATCAGCGTGATGGACCCGCTGACCATGCAGCCGGTGCCGTCCGATGGCGAGACCATGGGCGAGATCATGTTCCGGGGCAACATCACGATGAAGGGCTACCTGAAGAACCCCAAGGCCACGCAGGAGGCCTTTGCCGGCGGGTGGTTCCACACAGGTGATCTCGCCGTGATGTACCCCGATGGCTACGTGAAGATCAAGGACCGCAGCAAGGACATCATCATCTCGGGCGGCGAGAACATCTCGTCGATCGAGGTGGAAGACGTGCTGTACCGCCATCCGGCCGTGATGGCCGCGGCGGTGGTGGCCAAGCCCGACGAGAAGTGGGGCGAGACGCCGTGCGCCTTCATCGAGCTCAAGCCGGGCGCCCAGGTGACGGCCGAGGAGATCATCCAGCACTGCCGCGCGCACCTCGCGCACTTCAAGGCGCCGCGCGCCGTGGTCTTCGGCGAGCTGCCCAAGACATCGACCGGCAAGATCCAGAAGTTCGAGCTGCGCAAGGTGGCCGGCTCGGTGGCGGCGATCAACGTCTAAAGGCAGCCCGGCGCGGTCCGGGTGTTCAGCGCCCGGCGGCCTGGGCCAGCACAGGCTCGCGCGGCTCCTGGCTGGCGCGCACCAGCGCCAGCGCCGCATCGAACACGCGACGGCGTGTCTCTTCCTTGTCGAGCGACACGCCCATGCGCAGCAGTACCAGCTGCTGGCTCGGCAGGATGACCATGAACTGGCCCATCAGGCCGGTGAAATAGGCGACGTCCCGCGGCACGGTGGCGGGCATCAGCGCCGGGTCGTACAGGCGCAGGCCCGCGCCGTATCCCGCGTTGGCCGGTGACGGTGCCCGCATGAAGGCGACAAAGCCGGGCGGCACCACCGTGCGCCCCTGCCACTGCCCCTCCCGCCGCACAAGTTCGCCCAGCCGGAGCCAGTCACGCGGCCGCAGCACCCCGCGCGCCCCGGCGGCCGGCGTGCCCGTGGCGTCGGGTTCGACAAAGCCCGCGCGCACGCCCAGCGGTGCCAGCAGGTCTTGCCACAGGCTGTCGAGGGCGCGCTGCGCGTCACCGCCCAGCCGGTGGCGGATGGCAGCCCCCAGCAGGGCGCTGGTGCCGGTGGAGTAGTTGAAGCGGGTGCCCGGCGCGGCCTCCATCGGCATGGCCGCGGCATAGGCCGCGTGGTCGCCGTGCGAGAACAGCATGTCCGAGACGGAGCTGAAACCCGAGTGGCCTTCGTCCCACGCCAGGCCGGGCGCGAGGTTCAACGCGTGCCGCCACGTGATCCCCGCTTTTTCCGTGCCGGCCCACACGGGCAGGCCCAGAGGCTGGTCGAGCGCCAGCACACCCCGCCCGAGCAGGGCGCCGGCCCACAGCGCGGTCAGCGACTTCGTCATCGACCAGCCGGGCAGCAGGCTGTCAGGGCCATAACCGGGCGCATAACGCTCGTGGATCAGGCGGCCCTGGTGCAGCACCAGCACAGCCTGGGTGTTCTGACGCGCACGCGGGTTGTCCGTCGTTTCGGCGAAGAGTGCAGCCGACGCGCGCTCGAGCGCGATGGGCAAGGCCGTGTGCGCAGGCGGCGCCTCGGCCGGGCCGTCTCCCTGGGGCCAGGGACGGCCAGCCTGGATCGCACCCGGCGCAAGCGACATGACCGGCGGCTTCAGGGCGGGACTGGTGCGCAACCAGGTGGCCCGGTCCACCCCCGGGGGAAGAAGCGTGCAGCCCAGCCCGGGACGGTGCACCGCCAGGCGTCGCCATCCGGGCACGTGCAGCCAGGTCTTGACCTCGACCTCATCCGCGCCCTGCCGCACCCGCCAGATCCAGGGCAGCGGGCTGACCTTGGGCCCGGTGTAGCGTGTGCGCACCCGCCCGCCGTCATCCCCGATGGCCAGCACCCGGGTGCACAGATCCCAGGCCGCGAAGCCGAGCCCCACGGGCACGTCGTCGAGCAGGCCCGCGCGCGCAGGCGCGGGATGGGCGAGCGCACTCATCGCCAACGCCGCTCCGATGAGGCGGCGACGAGAAAGCAAGGGAAGCAAGGTCTGCAACAACGGCATGCGGGAAACCATGGAGGCGAGAGCGCCCAGACTGTAGCCTGACCCGCACGGTGCCGTGCGCGCGATGCGTTACCGTTACGGCATGAACCTGTTCACTGCCTTGCGCGCCGCCTGGCCGGCCACCCTGGACGATGCGGCCATCCTCACCGACGCCGGCATTTACACGTGGTCCGACCTCGATCGGGCCAGTGCCATGCTGGCCAACCTGCTGCAAAGCCTGCATCTGCAGGGCGTGGACGGGCGACCGCCAGTGGTCGCCGCCCACGTCGACAAATCGGTCGAATCCCTGCTGTTGTACCTGGCCACGCTGCGGGCAGGCTGCGTCTACCTGCCCCTCAACCCGGCCTACCGCGCAGCCGAACTCGAGTACTTCATTCAGGACGCACAGCCGGCCGTGCTGGTGTGCCGCCCGGAAGACCAGGAATGGGTGATCCCGCTGGCGGGCCACGGTCAGGTGGAGCACCTGTTCACGCTGGGCACGGATCGCCGCGGCAGCCTGCTGAGCCACGCGAGCCTGTATGGCGACGAGCAGCAACCGGTGCCCCGCCGCGCCGACGACCTCGCGGCCATCCTCTACACCTCGGGCACCACCGGGCGCAGCAAAGGCGCGATGCTCACGCACGGCAACCTGCTGAGCAACGCGCGCACCCTGCTGCGCCACTGGGACTGGCGCCACGACGATTGCCTGGTGCACGCCCTGCCGATCTTCCACATCCACGGGCTGTTCGTGGCCTCGCACTGCGCGCTGCTGTCGGGCACACCCATGCGCTGGCTGAATGCCTTCTCGCCCGCAGCCGTGCTGGCGCAAATCACGGACACCGCCGCCCCGCAGGCCACCGTGTTCATGGGCGTGCCGACGATGTACGGGCGACTGCTTGCGCACGACGGGCTGAACGCCGAAGCCACCGCCGGCATGCGGCTGTTCGTCAGCGGCTCGGCCCCCTTGCTGCCCGCGGCGTTCAGCGCCTTTGCCGCGCGTACCGGCCACACCGTTCTGGAACGCTACGGCATGAGCGAGACCGGCATGCTGTGCTCCAACCCGTGTCGCGCACGCGAAGGCGAGCGCATCGCGGGCACCGTGGGCCGACCCTTGCCGGGCGTGGGCGTGCGCATCGTGGGCGACGAGGGCCAGCCGCTGGGCACCGGTGAGCCGGGTCACGTCGAGGTGCGCGGCCCCAATGTGTTCATCGGCTACCTCGGCATGCCCGACAAGACCGCCGAAGCCTTCACTGCCGACGGCTGGTTCCGCACCGGCGACGTGGGCCGCATTGACGAACAGGGCCACGTGCACCTCGTGGGGCGCGCCAAGGACCTCATCATCTCGGGTGGCTTCAATGTCTACCCGGCCGAAGTGGAAAGCCACATCGACCGGCTGCCCGGCGTGATCGAATCGGCCGTGATCGGCTTGCCCCACCCCGATTTCGGCGAGGGCGTCGTGGCCGTGATCGTGGCCGAAACCGGCAGCACCCCGGACGAAGCCACTGTGATCACCGCACTGAAGGCCAGCATCGCCAACTTCAAGGTGCCCAAGCGCGTGATCGTGGTCGACGAACTGCCGCGCAACGCCATGGGCAAGGTGCAGAAGAACCTGCTGCGCCAGGCCCACGACGGGGTGTTCACCGCCTCGTGATGCGAACACTGTGATCACCCTCAACCGGAGACCGCCATGCCCGACACCGCCAGCACCCCGCTCGACATCCCCTCGCTGAAGGACCGCGTCAGCGCCGAAGAGTGGCAGCTGCGCGTCGACCTGGCCGCCGCGTACCGGCTGGTTGCGCTCTACGGCTGGAGCGATCTGGTGTTCACGCACATCTCGGCACGCATCCCCGGGCCGGAGCACCACTTCCTGATCAACCCCTACGGCCTGATGTTCGACGAGATCACGGCCTCGAGCCTGGTGAAAGTCGACCAGGCCTGCAACAAGCTCGACGACTCGCCCTTCCCGGTCAACCCGGCCGGCTTCACCATCCACAGCGCGGTGCATGCGGTGCGCGAAGACGCGGGCTGCGTGTTGCACACCCACACCCGCGCCGGCGTGGCCGTGTCAGCCCAGCGCGATGGTGTGCTGCCAATCTCGCAGCAGAGCACCTTCGTGCTCGCCTCGCTGGCATACCACGACTATGAGGGCGTGGCCTTCCGCGAAGACGAGAAGCCGCGCCTGCAGGCGGACCTCGGCGACCGGCGCTTTCTGATGCTGCGCAACCACGGCCTGCTGACCGTGGGTCGCACCATTGCCGATGCCTTCCTCAACATGTATGTGTTCGAGAGCACCTGCCAGATCCAGATTGCTGCGCAAAGCGGTGGCTCGGCCCTGACGCACGTCAATCCGCAGATCGTGGAAGGCGTTTCGCACGCGATGAAGGTGCAGACTGGCGGGCTGGGCGGCGCCTTCGCGTGGCCGGCCCTCATCCGCAAGCTCGACCGCATCGACCCCTCTTACAAGACATGAAGCAGTTCAAGATCGTGCTGGCCATGGTGGCCGCCGCCCTGGGCCTCAGTGCCCTGATCGTCTACCTGGGCCAGCGTGGCGACGCCACCGCCCCGCAGACCGAGGCCACCGGCCTGCCGTGGCAGATCGAAGCGCTGCCCGGAGGCGGCAGCCGCGTGTTCGGTCTGACGCTGATGCCCGCGGGCCAGCCGGGTGGCAGCACCTTGGGCGATGCACGCCAGCGCTGGGGCGACACGATGCAGATCGCCGTGATCGCCGCGCCGGGAGAGGATGGCACGCTGGAGGCCTATGTCGACCCGGCGCCGGCCGGCTTCATCAACGGCAAGCTGGTGATCACGGCCCGCATGGCACCCGAGGCCATCCGCGGCCTGCGCGAGCGGGCGCTGAAGGCCGAGTTCATGGAGAGCACCACACGCAAGTACCAGCTGGCCCCGGCCGACATGGCGCAGGCGCTGGCTGCCCCGGTGGCCGCACTGGGCTTCATTCCCTCGGCCAACCTGGACGATGTCGCGGTGCAGCAGCGTTTCGGCCCGGCCGCCGAGCAGGTGCGGCGCAATGCCCACATGGTGCACCACCTCTACCCCGCGCGCGGGCTCGACCTGGTGCTCGACACCGAAGGCAAGGAGCTGCTGCAGTACGTGGCGCCCGCCGAGTTCGATGCACGTCTGCGCGGACCGCTGAAGGCCGCGCTGGCGGCATCGGCCGCCTCAGGCGCCTCGAGCGCCCCGGCCGCGCGCTGAGCACCGGCCGGAAACCGCAAGCGGCTCAACGGCCCTTGCGCAGCGCCGACAGTTCGGCGTCCTTGGCATCCCAGAGTCCGTTGATCCAGCTCTGCAGGCGCTGGCGGTACTGGGGATCGGTGCCGTCTTCGGCCACGTGCAGGTTCTCGGGGATGTGCACCTGACGCACCGTCACGATGACATTGCGCACCCGACCGCTCAGCAGGTCGGTGAAGGTCGGCACGCCGTCCGGGTAGACGATGGTCACGTCGACCAGGGTTTCGAGTTTGTCACCCAGCGTTTCAAGCGCCATGGCGATGCCACCGGTCTTGGGCTTGAGCAGATGCTGGTAAGGCGACTTCTGCTGCGCCTGCTTGCCCGGCGTGAAGCGCGTGCCCTCCAGGAAGCTGATCACCGAAGTGGGCACCACGCGGAACTTCTCGCAGGCCTTGCGGGCGGCTTCGAGGTCCTGACGGGCCGAGGCCCCGCCCTTGCGGCGCATGAACGGGAAGTCGAGCGCCCACCACGCCAGGCCAATCACCGGCACGAAGATCAGTTCGTGCTTGATGAAGAACTTCAGCAGCGGGATGCGGCGGTTGAATACCTTCTGCAGCACGAGGATGTCAACCCAGCTCTGGTGGTTGCTGCTGACCAGGTACCAGCCCTGGCGCTTGAACCCCTCGGCCCCGCGGATCTCCCACCCACGCTGGCCGACCAACTCGATCCAGCCGTTGTTGATGCTGATCCAGTTCTCTGCGATGCCGTTGAGCAGCACATCGGCCACGCTGCGCACGGCGCGCAGCGGCAGCACCAGCTTGAGAAGGGCCAGCGGCATCATCAGCGAAAAGCCGACAAGGGTGTTGACAGCCAGCACCACCCCGGCAAAGGTGGCCTTGATCGGAGCAAGAAGGGACATGTATCGGTCTCGTTGGGAAAGCCCGCGATTATGTGCACAGATGTGCATCAAGCCGCATCTCGCCCATCGGCTCCTCGCGCGTGCCGTTCGTCACGCGCCCGGCCGGAACGTGGCCGGGGGCCCTGGGCAAGCCGAGCCGGCTCGCATAAGGTGCTGCCATGCCCGCATCGTCGCCCTTCTCGCTGGTTTCCTGGCTCCATCACGCCGATGGCACCCCGCCGCCGGCCAACCTGCCCGTCCAGCAGTGGCACGCGTGGGAGGCCCTGTGCGCGCAGCTCACACCCCTGCTCATGGCGCCGCGCCAGGCCAGCGATTTCGCCGGCGCGCTGCACCCCCTGGCCGCCGAACTGGTCGCCCTGACCCGGGAAGATCCCGACGTGGCGATCTTCCACATGGTGCACGGCAGCGAAGACCCGCTGGTGCGCTACAGCGCGCGCCATGCCATGCACACCGCCATGCTGATGGCGCTGGTCGGCCGCCGCAAGGACTGGGGCGACGGACGCACCGCACTGGGCGTGAAGGCCGCGCTCACCATGAACCTGTCGATCATGGCGCTGCAGGACACCCTCGCCCGACAGGTGACGCCGCTCACCCCCGAGCAACGCGCCGAGATCCAGGCGCACCCCGAAGCCACGCGCCGGATGCTGATCGAGCTGGGCATCGACGAGCCGGACTGGCTGGACGCCGTGGTGCAGCATCACGAACAGCCCGACGGTCGGGGCTACCCGCACGGCCTGGTCAAGGTCCACACGCTGGCCGATGCCATCCACACCTGCGACGTGTTCAGCGCCAAGCTCAGCCCGCGAGCCAGCCGGGGGCGCCTGCCCGCGCCGCAGGCCGCCGCAGAGATCTTCCGCCAGCGCAGCGCCGGCTATTTTGGCGCCACCATCATCCGCGAACTGGGGCTGTACCCGCCGGGCAGCCTGGTGGACCTCGCCAGCGGCGAGCGGGCCGTGGTGCTGTGCCGCACGGCCGATGCCGGCGCACCCCAGGTGGCCGTGGTGACCGATGCGCTGGCCTGCCCATTGCCCATGCCACTGCGCTCGGGCACGGCACGGCAGGGCCCGCACCGCGTGCTCGGAGCCGCGGCCGACCGCGCCGGGGCCGACACCTTTGCCCCCACCACGCTGCTGGCCCTGCGCTGACCCACGCGTTCACCGGGGCATTCACCGCGCCGTCATGAAACAGGCGCAAAGTGACACGATTCCGTCATTTCGTGTCCGCCCATGTCGCCTGCTCCCCTTGATCCCGACCTGCTGCGCCGCCTGCAGGAAGACGTCATCGACAGCTACGACGAAGAGCTGGAGATGGAGGTCGACGACCGCATCCTCGACGGCCCGGGCGACCAGACCGCCGAGGCCCGCGAGGACCGCCGCCGCTATTTCCGCGAGCTGTTCCGCCTGCAGGGCGAACTCGTCAAGCTGCAGGACTGGGTGGTGCACACCGGGCAGCGCGTGGTCGTCCTGTTCGAAGGGCGGGATGCCGCGGGCAAGGGGGGGGCCATCAAGCGCATCACGCAGCGCCTGAACCCGCGCGTGTGCCGCGTGGCCGCCCTGCCCGCCCCGAACGACCGCGAAAAAACGCAGTGGTACTTCCAGCGCTACGTGGCCCATCTGCCGGCTGCCGGCGAGATCGTGCTGTTCGACCGCAGCTGGTACAACCGCGCCGGCGTCGAGCGCGTGATGGGCTTCTGCAGCGACGACGAGCTGGAAGAGTTCTTCCGCTCGGTGCCCGAGTTCGAGAAGATGCTGGTGCGCAGCGGCATCCGCGTCATCAAGTACTGGTTCTCGATCTCTGATGAGGAGCAGAACGCGCGCTTCCTGGCCCGCATCCACGACCCGCTCAAACAGTGGAAGCTCAGCCCGATGGACCTCGAAAGCCGTCGGCGCTGGGAGGCCTACACGCGCGCCAAGGAAGTCATGCTGGAGCGCACCCACATCCCCGAGGCGCCCTGGTGGGTCGTGCAGGCGGTGGACAAGAAGCGTGCCCGCCTCAACGTGATCCATCACCTGCTCAACCATTTCGACTATGTCGAGGTGCCGCACAAGCCGGTGCAGTTGCCGCCCCGCATGCGGCACGAGGACTACGCGCGCCAGCCCGTGCCCGCCAGCCTGTACGTGCCCGAGATCTATTGATCCGGATCAGGCGGACGCGCAGCGACGGGAGCGGGCCGCACGCTACCATCCGGGGATGTTCGTCCGTCCGCGTGCGATGGCACGCGCCCCTTACCTGCGCTGGGCCGTGTTGGCGGCCCTGGTGTTTGCAGCGATGGCCCCGACCCTGTCGGCCTGGCTGCACAGCCAGGGGCGGGTGTGGGCGACGGTCTGCACCACCTCCGGTGAGCCCCGGGTGATGCTGGTGTCTGACGCCGACACGATGGCGAACGACGTCTCGGGCGAGGCCCCGGGGATGGGTCAGCACGCCGACTGCCCCTACTGCCTCCTTCAGCATCACATGGCGCCCCCGCCCGACCAAGTGGCCATGCGGGATCATCGCCCAGCCCCCTCGGTGCTGCGCCGCTGGACGGTGCTGGCCCTGCCCTATCAGGCAGTCGCCTGGGCCCATCGGCCCGCACAGGCGCCGCCCGCCCTGCACGCCTGACTGCTGGCGTGCTGCATCGGCGCCTGTCGATGCGCGCCTGCGCGCCGCACCTCCCCTTTTTGATTCACCCGCCCGGACCGGCTGCCGCCGCCGGGCTGCCGTCGCGCTGTGCCCGCATCACGCCGCCTGGTCCTTGGCGTCGTGAGGCGGTGTCCGCGAGGCACCCATCCGCCAGACAACGACCATGACATTCCACCGACTGCCCTGCGCTGCCAGCGCCGCACTGGCCCTGGTGAGCGCCCACGCCAACGACGCAGACACACTGTCCGCCATCACCGTCTCGGCTCGCCGACTCGCATCTCCCCTCGCTTCGCCCACCACCGTGTCAGACACGGCATCGTGGCTGAGTAACCTTGCCGGCTTCAGCGTCTGGTCTGCGGGGGGCGTTTCCGGGCTGCCCGCGTTGCGCGGCCTGGCCGACGACCGCGTCAAGGTGCTGGTCGACGACCTCGACCTCGCCTCGGCCTGCGCCAACCACATGAACGCCCCGCTGTCCTACGTCGAGCCCACGCAGGTGCAGAGCGTGTCGGTGCACGCCGGCGTCAGCCCCGTGAGCGCCGGCGGCGACAACATCGGCGGCACCATTGCCCTGCGCACAACCCGGCCGGTCTTCGCGACCGAGGCGGACACGCTGCGCACGGACGGCCAGCTGAGCCTCGCCACCCGCAGCGTGGATCGGGCGTGGTCTGGCGCCCTGCGCTTCGGCGTGGCCTCGGACACCGTGCGCCTGGACTACAGCGGCAGCACGGTCGAGGCCCAGAGCTACCGCGATGGCCATGGCCGGGTGGTGCGCGACACGCTCTACAAGCAGACCCACCACCGCTTGAACCTCGCGGCCCAGCGCGGCGGCGACCTCTGGACCTTCAGCGTGAGCGACCAGATGGTGCCCTACCAGGGCTTTCCGAACCAGTACATGGACATGACGCACAACCACGCCAACGCGGCGCGGCTGGGCTATGAGGGCACCTTCGACTGGGGCCGACTGGAAGCACGGCTGTACGCGCAGAACACGCGCCACGCGATGGGCTTTCCGAGCAGCGAGCGCACCGGGTCCATGCCCATGAACACCGAGGGCCGCGACACCGGCTACAGCCTCAAGGCCGAGCGCGCCGCGTGGAACGGCACGCTGCGCTTCGGGCACGAACTCAACCAGCAGACGCTGGACGACTGGTGGCCACCGGTGCCGGGCTCGATGATGATGTCGCCGCAGACCTACGTGAACATCCAGAACGGCCGCCGTGATCGCGTGGCCTTGTACGGGGAATGGGAAGGCCCGCTGACCGATGGCTGGAGCGGCATCGGCGGCCTGCGCTACGAGGCCGTGCGCACCAGCGCTGGCCCCGTGCAGGGCTATGGCTGCGGGATGATGTGCGCCCCCGACAACGCGGCCGCAGCAGCCTTCAACGCGGCCGACCGTACCCGCCGTGACGACAACGTCGATGCCTCGCTGCTGCTGCGCAAGGCCACCTCGGCACAGCAGTCGGTCGAACTGGGCCTGGCCCGCAAGACCCGCTCGCCCAATCTGTACGAGCGCTACTCGTGGGGCCGCGGCAGCATGGCCATGACGATGATCGGCTGGTTCGGCGATGGCAACGGCTATGTGGGCGACATCGGCCTGCGTCCGGAAGTGGCGCACACCGTGAGCGCCACCATGGACTGGCACGACGCCGCACGGGATACCTGGTCACTGCAGCTCACGCCGTACGCCAGCTACGTCAAGGACTACATCGACGCTGATCCCATGGGCAGCTTCAACCCCTACCGGCGCACCACCGAGACGCGCAACCTGCTGCGGTTCGCCAACCACGATGCGCGGCTGTTCGGTGCCAACCTGAGCGGCAGCTGGCTGGCGTGGCGCAGCGCCGACTGGGGCCAGTGGACCTGGCAGGGCAAGCTGGACTGGACGCGCGGCCACCGCACCGACGGCGGCGCGCTCTACCGCATGATGCCGTTGAACCTGGCGTTGGCGCTGGAACACCGGTTGGGCCCGTGGCGCAACTTCGTGCAGATGCAGGCCGTGGACCACAAGCGCCATGTGGACGCGCGGCGCGACGAGGACGTGACGCCCGGCTACACGCTGTTCAACCTGGGCACGGCCTACCAGGCCACGCCCGACCTGACCCTGCAGCTCACCATGCGCAACCTGTTCGACCGGGCCCACGCGCTGCCGCAGGGTGGCGTGAACCTGGCCGAGTTCAAGATGACCAGCGCGACCACCCTGAGCCCGCTGCAGGGCCCCGGTCGCTCGATCGACCTGGGACTGACCTGGCGCTTCTGAGCCCGACCCGAGTGCGGGGGCGCATGCCCCCGTCATCGTCACAAGCGGCGAGACGCGGTAGGCTCTCGGGTTTCACGCTGACGCGGAGCCCTTCTGTGCTGAGCTGGTTCGAGAATCTCGTCCACCCCTATCCCGACGCCCCACCCAAAGCCCCGCCACGGGGCTTTCTTGCCTTCGTGTGGGCGGCCACCGCCGGCATGCGGCCCTGGCTGCTCGGCATGACGCTGCTCACCGCCGCCATTGCCGCGTTCGAGGCCCTGCTGTTCAACATGCTCGGCAGCATCGTCGACTGGCTGAGCACCACGCCGCCGGCCGAGCTGTGGTCGGCGTCGCGTGGCAAGTTGCTGCTGCTGGCGGCCATCCTGATCGCCAGCCCGCTGGCGGTGTGGCTGCAGACGCTGCTCAAGCACCAGACGCTGGCCGGCAACTTCCCGATGAAGCTGCGCTGGCAGTTTCACCGCCACATGCTCGGCCAGAGCATGGCCTTCTACCAGGACGAATTCGCCGGCCGCGTGGCCACCAAGGTCATGCAGACGGCGCTGGCCGTGCGCGACTGCTGCTTCGTCGTCGGCGACATCCTCGTCTTCACGATGGTGTACTTTCTGACCATGACTGCAGTGGTCGGCGGCTTCGACGCCTGGCTGCTGCTGCCCTTCCTTGGCTGGTTCTCGCTCTATGGCCTGGCCGTGTGGTACTTCGTGCCGCGCCTGAGCCGCGTGGCGCGTGCCCAGGCCGATGCCCGTTCGCTGATGACCGGCCGCATCACCGACGCGTACACCAACATCGCCACCGTCAAGCTGTTCTCGCACGGCCAGCGCGAGGCGGTGTACGCACGCTCGGCCATGCAGGAGTTCATGAAGACCGTGCACGGCCAGATGCGCCTGGTCAGCGGGTTCGAGGTGGCCAACCATGCATTGAGCATGCTGCTCATCCTGTCCACATCCGGCCTCGCGCTGTGGCTGTGGACGCAGGGGCAGGTCGGCATCGGCGCGGTGGCGGCGGCCACGGCCATGGCCCTGCGGCTCAACGGCATCTCGCACTGGATGATGTGGGAGATGGCCAGCCTGTTCGAGCACATCGGCACCATCCAGGACGGCATCAACACGCTCGCGCGCGCGCCCACCGTGGTCGACGCACCGGACGCCCGGCCGCTGACCGTGCCCGCAGGCGACATCCGCTTCGAGCAGGTCGGCTTCCACTACGGCGGCGACCGCAAGGTGATCGACCATCTGAACCTGCACATCCGCCCCGGCGAGAAGATCGGCCTGGTCGGCCGCTCGGGCGCGGGCAAGTCCACCATCGTGAACCTGCTGCTGCGCTTCTACGACGTCGAGCACGGCCGCATCCTGATCGACGGCCAGGACATCGCCCACGTGACCCAGGACAGCCTGCGCGAGCACATCGGCATGGTCACGCAGGACACCTCGCTGCTGCACCGCTCGGTGCGCGAGAACATCCTCTATGGCCGCCCGGACGCCACCGACGACGACATGGTCCGCGCCGCGCACAAGGCCGAGGCCCACGACTTCATCGCCACCCTCAGCGACCCGGCCGGCCGCACGGGCTACGACGCCCACGTGGGCGAACGTGGCGTGAAGCTCTCGGGCGGGCAGCGCCAGCGCATTGCCATCGCCCGCGTGATGCTGAAGGACGCGCCCATCCTGCTGCTCGATGAAGCGACCAGCGCGCTCGATTCCGAGGTCGAAGCCGCCATCCAGGCCAGCCTGTACCGCCTGATGGAAGGCAAGACGGTGGTGGCCATCGCCCACCGGCTGTCGACCATCGCGGCCATGGACCGATTGATCGTGCTCGATCAGGGCCGCATCGTCGAAGAAGGCGACCACGCAACCCTGCTGGCCCGGGGCGGCCTGTACGCGCGCCTGTGGGCGCATCAGAGCGGTGGCTTCCTGGGTGAAGACGCAGACGACGCGGAGCGCGTGGAACCGGCCACCGGCACCTGAAGCCGGCGGCCACGCGCCTCACCAGGGCAGGGTCTGGCCCTGCCAGTCGAGAAAACCACCGTTGTCAGCCGGCGTGAGGCCGCGCAGCACACCGCACAGGTTCGCGGCCGCTTCGGCCGGCGTGTGCACGATCAGGCCACGCTTGGCAAACGAGGCGGACAGCCCGGTGTCCACCGTGCCCGGGTGCAGCGCCACGCACACGGCGGCGGGTCGGCAGCGCGCCAGTTCGACCGACGCCGTGCGCACCAGCTGGTTGAGCGCCGCCTTCGAGGCGCGGTAGCTGTACCAGCCGCCCAGCCGGTTGTCCCCGATGCTGCCGACCTTGGCCGACAGGGTGGCGAACACGCTGACGCCCTCTCGCGGCAGCAGCGGCAGGAAGTGCTTCATCAACAGCGCCGGGCCGATCGCGTTGACGGCAAAGGCGTGCGCCATGTGTCGGGCATCGAGTTGTCGCCACGACTTCTCGGGTTGCATGCCCTCGCCATGCAGAAAGCCGGTCGCGTCCACCACCAGCCGCAGCGGACACCCGCGCGCCCCGCAAGCGGCCTGCACATGGGCCGCGGCCGCCGCGATGCGGGCCTCGTCCAGCAGATCGAACGGCAGCTCGCCCTGTCGGCTCACGCCGATGACGTGGGCCTCTCCCCACCCGGCGTTCAGGTGCTCGAGCAAGGCCGTGCCGATGCCACCGGTGGCCCCGACGACCACGGCGAGCCCCTCACCCCAGGGCAACGTGCTCACGAAGTCACCTCCGCTGCGCTGGCCTCACCGCGCGCA
Source organism: uncultured Aquabacterium sp. (assembly GCF_947366995.1). Classification (GTDB taxonomy): domain Bacteria; phylum Pseudomonadota; class Gammaproteobacteria; order Burkholderiales; family Burkholderiaceae_C; genus Aquabacterium. The sequence goes on from NZ_CANBCC010000007.1 coordinate 64,244, forward strand.
GCGGCCCGGGCCGGCGCCGGCAGCGGCACGCCTTCGGCCCGCGCGACGGTCGCCAACGCTTCCTCCATCAGTGCCCGCGCCTGGCCCGCCACCCGGAACAGATAGGCGTGCAGCGTCACGTCGGCCGGCTGGCGGCTCTCGCAATCGGCGCTGTAGGTTTCGAACTGCCCCAGCAGCGTGATGAGCTGGGCCAGGTGCTGGGGGCATTCGCATGCCACGCGGGGCATGGCCTGGGTCAATGCATACAGGTCGTCGGCATCGAAGCGGGGCGGCGGCGCGAGTTGCGCCAGCGTCGGCGTGGCGTCGGCCAGGCTCTGCCAGCTGCGCAACTCGTCGTGCAGCAGGGAGGCCCACTCGTCCGGCGTCAACGGCGCGCGCCGCAGCACGGCCGAGCGCACCCGCAGCGATTCCAGCACCTGCGTGGAGGCAAAGCCATAAACCACGATCTGATGCCGTGCCCCGACCACCCGCGCCAGTCGCCACAACCGCTGGGCCGTGTCCATGTGCAGCGCCCCGACCTCCACCAGCACCGCATCGGCCTGCACACCGCGCGCGCTCAGCTCGGTGTCGGCGCCATCGCCCAGGTGCGCCACGATGTGGGCCCCGGCCACGCCCTGCAGGGCGTGCACGTGCCTCGGCGTGAAGCCACTGCCCAGCAGCAGCACCCGCATGGCGTCCGGTCGGCTGTCCGGCGCAGAAGGCGGCGCCGAGAGCGCGGCCGCCACGCCCGCCACCTCGTCGACCATGGCCTGAAGCCGGGCGGTGTCCAGACGGGCCAGCATGCCGATGCCGTTGCCCTGATCCACGAGTTGCTTGATCAACACCAAACGGCGCACGTCCTGACTTGAATACAGTCGGTGGCCGGAAGGTGCCTGGCTCGGGCCCACGACGCGGTATCTGCGCTCCCACACGCGCAGGGTGGCCACCGGGATGTTCACCATCCGGGCGGCGGCACTGCTGCGATAGCGGGGCACGGCGGCATCGTCCTGCCAATGGAGGTCTTCGTTCATGGAGATGTCCTTTGGTGCGCTTCAGATGACCTCATTTTGACAACACGGACCGGCTTTGAACCACCAGGGAAGCGGCATAAGCTTGTTCAGGTGGCCACAACGTCGATACAAAACGAGGTCAACACCATTTCAAACCCCCACACTGGAGTCAGATCCATGACCAGCCGTCGTCAATTCATGTTCACCGTCGTACCCGCCGTCGCAGCGCTGTCTGCCGTCAGCACCACCGTCCGCGCCGCCGACCGCGTCGACGAAAAAGACCCCGCCGCCGTGGGCCTGGGCTACAAGCACGACGCTACCAAGGTCGACGCGAAGAAATACGCCAACTACAAGGCCGGCGCCATGTGCGGCAACTGCCAGTTCTACCAGGGCAAGCCGACGGATGCCTGGGCCGGCTGCCCGCTGCTGGCCGGCAAGCAGGTCAACGGCAAGGGCTGGTGCTCGGGCTACGTGAAGAAGGCCTGACGATCGGACCACCGCACGGGCCTGCCAGCCCGATGCGGTTTGCACACAGGGCCGTGTCTCCGCAACGGGGGCACGGCCCTTGTCATTGCGGGCTCAGACGCCCTGCGCCATCTGGCGCTGCACCCATCCCGGCACGTCCTCGGCCGGCATGGGTCGGGCCACCAGATAGCCCTGCAACTCGTCGCAGCCCAGGCGCTGCAAGTGCTCGCGCGTGGCCTCGGTTTCCACTCCCTCGGCCGTGGTCCGCAAGCCGAGGCTCGCCGCCAGCTGGATGATGGCGCGCACGATGGCGTCGTCGTCAGGGTCGCTCACCACATCGCTGACGAAGCTGCGGTCGATCTTCAGGCGGTCCACCGGGAAGCGTTTCAGGTAGGACAGGCTGGAATAGCCGGTGCCGAAATCGTCGATCGCCAGCTTGACGCCCATGGCGTGCAGCGACAGCAGGCGCGTGCGCACCAGCTGAGGGTCGTCCACCAACAAGGACTCGGTCAGCTCCAGTTCAAGCCGCTCGGCGGGCAGGCCGGCCTGCGAGAGCGCCGCATCCAGCACCGCTTCCAGGTCGCCGCGCTTGAATTGCACCGCCGACAGGTTCACGGCCATCACCACGGGTGGCAGCCCCATGCGATCCCAGTCCGCTGCTTGGCGGCACGCCTCCTGGATCACCCAGCTGCCGATCGGCACGATCAGGCCGCTTTCCTCGGCCACCGGCACGAAGCGCGCAGGCGACACCAGCCCCCATTGCGGGTGCATCCAGCGCAGCAGGGCCTCGAAACCCACCACCTCGCCCGACGCCAGATCGACCTGCGGCTGGTAATGCAGCCGGAATTCGCCGGCATCCAGCGCCTTGCGCAGCCCCTGCCGGATGGTGAGCCGCTCGAGCGACTCGCGGTTCATGTTCTCGTCGAAGAAGCGGTGGCCGTTGCGGCCCTCCTCCTTGGCGCGGTACATGGCCGTGTCGGCGCGCTGGAGCAGCGCATCGAAGTCCTGCCCATCGCTGGGCCAGACCGCCACCCCGGCCGATGCCGACGTGGTCAGCGAGACACCATCGATGTCAATCGGCGCGCTCAACGCTTCCAGGAGCTTGCTGACGATCGGGCCCACCGCTTCGACATCGGGCAGGCCCTTGAGGATCAGCAGGAACTCGTCGCCCCCCTGACGGCAGACGGTGTCCGTCTCGCGGACGTTTTCGACCAGCGCGCGGGCCACGGCCTGCAGCAGCGCGTCACCCCGCGCATGGCCGAGCGAATCGTTGATGGTCTTGAAGTTGTCGAGGTCGAGGAAGACCAGCGCCACGACGGTGTGGTTACGCCGCGCATCGGCAATGGCCTGCACCAGACGGTCGCGCGCCAGGGCCCGGTTCGGCAGCTGGGTGAGCACATCGTGGTAGGCCAGGAACTCGACACGCCGCTCGGCCTCCCGGCGCTCCTGCACCTCGAAACTCAGGCGCTGATAGGGATCGCGCACCGAGGTCACGAAGATGGCGCGGAAGATGTACGCGTACGCACCGATCTTGTACAGATGCCCCAGCAGACTGAAGACGCTGTTCACGTTGGCGTACAGCGTGAAGCACAGCTCGGACAGGATGGTGATGAGGCAGGCCGTGCACAGGTCGGCATTGCTGTACGAGCCGCCGCGCGCGCCGCCATGCCGGTAGAAGCCCCAGGCCGCGATGCCGGACACCACGATGAGCCCGTATTCGGCGACCACCTTGAACGGCGTCAGCCCCTGCCCGTCGATGAACGTGCGCGGCCACCAGTGCGGACGGTCGAGGTTGACCCAGTACACCAGGGCGCTGCCGGCGAACGCGGCCAGCAGCATCGCCCTTCGCTGCCACGCCGCGGTGATCGGTGGACGCTCGCGCAGCGCTGCTGCCAGCAGCGTGAACGCCGCCACGTAGCGTGCAACCAGCCAGAAATGGATGGCCTTCTCGGGGTCGGCCGGGGTGACGAACACCGGCATGCCCTTGTAGGACAGCGTGTGCCCCAGGTCGATCAGCCCCACGGCCAGGAAACCGCAGCCGATGAGCACGACGTTGCCCGGCTGGCCCGGGCTTTGTGCGAACCAGGCCACCGCGAACACCAGCAAAGCCACGGCGATCGCGCCGAACTCGGTCAGCGTGTGCAGCGACACCGGAAACAACGTGTCCCGGTGATGCAGCATGATGCCGATCGGCCAGAGCCACACGATCAGCAGGATGCTGACCAGCGCAATGAGCAGGTGATACGGAAGCGCGTGCGAGCGTTCACGTGGCTGGCTGCTGCCCGCCTCGTTCACGTTCGCCGCGGCGGTGCCAACAGCCGAACGGGTCACGAAAGGACGCCCTGCGCCGGAGGGCAAGCGCAGGGCGGAGAGTTGTTTTGTCGCTGACTGTAACTGAAGCGACACTTCCCGGGTTGCAGGAAAGTGCGCATTCGTTGCCGGTTCTCAAAGCCGGCTCACATCAGCGCACGCGTTCAGGCAGCGGCGGTCAGGGGCGTGATGCCCGCAATCGCCCAGTCGCGGCTCTCATCGAGCGGACGGACGAGGTGCCACAGTTCGTCGAACGGCTCGGCACCCGACTGCACATCCTCACGAACCAGGCCGTGGAAGCGGACGCTGACCACCAGCTGCCCGTCGTCGCGGGCGGTGTCCACCACCTCGGCGTTCAGCTGCATGACGTCGGTCTGCTGCGGGGTCTGGCCGCGTTCCTGCAGGTCGAGCCGCAGGGAAGCGAACAGCTCGGGCGTCGTGAACTTGCGCAGGTCTTCGACATTGCCGGCGTCGTTGGCCGCCTGCATGCGAATGAAGATCATCTTGGCGACCCGCTCGAAACCGTCCACGTCGAAGCCGGCCGGGAGGGCCGACAGCGAAGCGGCGGAAACGGCCGGTGCCGCACCACCCGTGGCACCAAAGCTGCCCGGCAGCGGTGCATCGGCCTGGCGGAACAACGGCTGTGTGGGGGCGCCGGTCTCGGTAGCACGCGCGCTACCCGGGGCGTCACGGTACGGCGCGCCGGCACCGGCCAGCTGTGCACCGCGGGGCGCACCCGCCTTGTTGGCGCTGAAACGGCGCATCAGCCAGCCGATGACCACCATGGCCACGACCGCCAGCAGCGCCATCATCATGAAGTTCGCCAGTTCTTCACCAAAGCCGAGATGGCTGGCGAGGGCAGCCAGGCCCAGACCCGCTGCCAGACCGGCGATGGGGCCCATCCACGAGCGGCGACCTGCCTGGCCGGCTGCCTGCTGCGCTGCACCCGACTGGGGTGCCACGGCGTTCTGCTGCTGCGCGGGCTTGCCGGCCTGATCGGGCGTGGCCGTCGGCTGCTTGGCCGGCATCTGGCGCTGCATGCCGGCGGGACGCCCGCCGCCCAGGCGTTTGGCGTCGGCGTCCATCGGCATGCCCACCATGCCGATGCCTGCCACGGCGACCAGGGCGGCGGTCAGGCCCTGGCGCAAGGTTTTCGTCCAGCTCATGTTGTGCTCCTCATTCGTTACAACGTCGCGGCCGCGCAGGGGCAGGCCGACCTCGTGATTGTCTCCAGATCGGCCGCCATGATGACGGCAGGGCCAGCCCGTATGAGGCCGCCGACACAGGGCTTTACACGGCTTTGCATTTTCGGGCAGGGCCAGGTTCGATCCCGCCCCCCGACTGATGCCTTGCCGGCCCTCGCTACAGGAGGGGCAGCGGCCCTCGCCTGTGGCACGAAGGCCCGGGAACGGCGACAATCCCGGGTTGCCTTCGATGCCCGCCCCCGGCGTCCGCCCATGTCTGCCCTGCCCCCTGCCGCCCACACCGACCACCCGCACGCTCACGACAGCGACGAACTGGTCGCGCCCGCCACGAAGGAGTTCGTGCCGCCCGCGCTGCCCGTTGCCAAGCCCCTGTCGAGCTACAAGCCCTTCTGGGCGAAGCGCTTCGGCACGGCGCCTTTCCTGCCCATGAGCCGCGCCGAGATGGACGCGCTCGGCTGGGACAGCTGCGACATCATCATCGTCACGGGCGACGCCTATGTGGACCACCCCAGCTTCGGCATGGCCGTGATCGGCCGCATGCTGGAGAACCAGGGCTTCCGCGTGGGCATCATCGCCCAGCCCGACTGGCACAGCGCCGAGCCCTTCAAGGCGCTGGGCAAGCCCAACCTGTTCTGGGGCGTGACGGCGGGCAACATGGATTCCATGATCAACCGGTACACCGCCGACCGGAAGATCCGCAGCGACGACGCCTACACCCCCGGCGGCGTGGGTGGCGCGCGGCCCGACCGCTGCTCGGCCGTGTACGCCCAGCGCTGCCGCGAAGCCTTCAAGGACGTGCCCATCATCATGGGCGGCATCGAGGCCTCGCTGCGCCGCATCGCGCACTACGACTACTGGCAGGACAAGGTACGCCGCTCCATCCTGATGGACGCCAAGGCCGACCTGCTGCTGTACGGCAACGCCGAACGGGCCATCGCCGAGATCGCACACCGCCTGGCCGCCCGCGAGCCCATCGAGCAGATCACCGACGTGCGCGGCACCGCCTTCCTACGCCGCCGCAACGACCCGACCATCGAAGGCTGGTTCGAACTCGACAGCACCGAGGTCGACCGCCCCGGCCGCATCGACCAGCACATCAACCCCTACATGGGCATGGCCCAGCAGGCGGCCGAACAGGGCCAGACCTGCGCGCTGGAAGAAGCCGGCGCCTTCGACCCGGTCAAGGGCGCGGCCTCGCCTGCGCAGGCCGACCTGGCGGGCGGCGCCAAGCCGATCAAGCTCGTGCCCAACCCGGCGCTGGCCCGCCGCGACGCCGACACCGCGCCCGCACGCACCGGCAAGATCGTGATGCCGCCGCGCGACCGCACCGTGATCCGCCTGCCGTCGTACGAGCAACTGAAAGACGACCCGGTGCTGTACGCCCACGCCAACCGCGTGCTGCACCTCGAGACCAACCCCGGCAACGCCCGTGCGCTGGTGCAGCGCCACGGCGAAGGCCCGGGCGCGCAGGACGTGTGGATCACCCCGCCCCCGATCCCGCTGACCACGCCCGAAATGGACCTGGTCTTCGACCTGCCCTACGCCCGCGCGCCGCACCCGAAGTACGGCGACGCCGTCATCCCCGCGTGGGACATGATCCGCTTCAGCGTGAACATCATGCGCGGGTGCTTTGGCGGCTGCACCTTCTGCTCGATCACCGAGCACGAAGGCCGCATCATCCAGAGCCGCTCCGAAGACTCGGTCATCCGCGAGATCGAGCTCATCCGCGACAAGGTCAAGGGCTTCACCGGCGTCATCAGTGACCTGGGCGGCCCCACGGCCAACATGTACCGCATCGGCTGCAAGTCCAAGGTGATCGAGGCGGCCTGCCGCAAGCCCTCGTGCGTCTACCCGGACATCTGCCCCAACCTCAACACCGACCACAGCCTGCTGATCCGGATGTACCGGCGCGCCCGCGCGCTGCCCGGCATCAAGAAGATCCTGATCGGCTCGGGGCTGCGCTACGACCTGGCCGTGCGCTCGCCCGAGTACATCAAGGAGCTGGTCACGCACCACGTGGGCGGCTACCTGAAGATCGCGCCCGAGCACACCGAGCAAGGCCCGCTCAGCAAGATGATGAAGCCCGGCATGGGCGCCTACGACCGCTTCAAGCAGCTGTTCGAGCAGTACAGCGCCGAGGCGGGGAAGAAGCAGTTCCTCATCCCCTACTTCATCGCCGCCCACCCGGGTACCACCGATGAAGACATGATGAACTTGGCGATCTGGCTCAAGCGCAACGGCTTCAAGGCCGACCAGGTGCAGACCTTCTACCCCAGCCCCATGGCGACGGCCACGGCCATGTACCACTCGGGCCTGAACACACTCAAGGGCATCAGCCGCGACCCGCGCAAGGGCGAGCGCGTCGACATCGTCAAGGGCGAGAAACGCCGCCGCCTGCACAAGGCCTTCCTGCGCTACCACGACCCCAACAACTGGCCGCTGCTGCGCGAGGCGCTCAAGGCCATGGGCCGCGCCGACCTGATCGGCAACGGGCAGCACCACCTGATTCCCACCTACCAGCCCAGCACCGACGGCGGCTACGAAAGCGCGCGCCGCAAGAACTCGACCAAGGCCGGCACGAAGACCTCGGTGGTGACGGTGGGCCGCGTGGCGCGCGATGGCAGCGAAGGCCAACCGGGCAAACCGCGCAAGGGCCAGGTGCTGACCCAGCACACCGGGCTGCCGCCGCGGGCGGGCACGGGCCCGCGCAGCGCCCCTCAGCAGACGGAACGCGATCCGCGGGGCATCACGCCGACGCGCAGCGGCGCACGCACCGGCGGCGCTGGCAAGCCGTTCAGCAAGCCGGGCCGCGGCGGCAAGCCCGGGCGCTGACCAGGGGGCCGGCGCCGGTGCAGCTTGAAGCCAGTGGTGTCAGCCGCCTCCGCGCGCGGTGAGCCACCACCAGCCCCAGGCGATGACCAGGTTGAGGGCCAGCGCGGCCCCCACGCCCACGCCGAAGCGCATGCCGCCGGACACCACCGCCACGATGGTGCGCGTCGCCGAGTTCACGCTGATCGCCACGAGCACGCCCATCAGCAGCAGGCTGTCGGGCAGTCCACCTGAGCCCGCCACGGCCATCAGACTGGCAATGGGCGCATGGGCATCCGCCATGGCGGCAATCGCCGTCACCAGCATCAGCCCGGTGGCGCCATGGTCTCTCGCCAGCGTCACCAGCACGGCCGCGCCCACCAGCAAGGCCGCCACGATCAGGGCTTCGCGCAGGCGCAGCACATCGCGGGCGGCCACCTGTTCGGCCCGCGCCGTGGCCCCCGAACCAGCCCGGTCCCGCTGCCAGGCCACCGCGCCAAACACGAGCGGGCTGACTGCGCCCACGGCAACCAGCGACCACACCGTCGACACCAGCCGGGGGGAGACAACCGAGGCCAGCACCAGCAACTGCAGCCAGGTGGCGGCGGTCGACAGGATCGCCGCGCTCCAGGCCAGCCGCAGGGGCGCCCGATCATTGCGTGCCAGCGCGCCCATGGCCGACACCGTCGCGGTGCTCGAGACAAAGCCGCCCAGCAGGCCGGACAAGGGCAGACCGGCCCGCGCGCCCAGCAGCCGCTGCGCCAGATGCCCGCCGGCCTGCATCAACAGAATGACCACGACCAGCAGCAGCACGCGCTGGGGCGACATCTGGCCCAGCCACGGCAACGGCTCGGTGGGCAACAAGGGCACCAGCACGAGGGCCAGCCCCGACAGCAGCAGCCCGTCGTGCAGTTCCGACTCGCTGAGCCACTGTGTGGCAAACCGGTGCAGCCACTGGCGCGCTGCCAGCAGCCCCGCCAGGATGACGCCACACGCCGCAGCCAACGCCGGATGCGTCAGCGCCAGCATGCCGATCAGCGCTGTGGCCACCAGTGCGAGCTCGGTCGTGAGCCCCGGGTCATCAACCGATCCGCGCGCATAGGACAACCCGGCCAGCCCCACCACGCCCGCCAGCGCCACCGCCGCCAGCAAGGGCGACACCATCTGCGCCACGGCCCCCACCAGCGCCACGACCGTGAACGTGCGCAACCCGGCCGCGCTGCGCCCCGGTCCATCGCCCTTGCGCCGCTCGCGCTCCACGCCCACCAGCAGCCCGACGCCGAGCGCCACCAGCAATCCCGTCTCGCTGTCCGTCAACCAAGCCCGGCTGTCCATGGCCCTCCCGAATCCCGTTCAGATCAGAAAAGATCCAGTATCGCCGCACAGCATCGCGCGTGCCCGGCGCTTGGGCTGCGCTGCCTTAAACTCCTTGCTTTCAGAGCGACCGCCTTCCATGTCCGCCGCCCCTCCCGGAACCGCCCCCGTCCTGTTCGATTTCAAGAGTGCCGCCCTGTCGCTGGAGGCGTTCCTGCTCCGCACCGGCAATCTGCAGGCCCTCGAGCAGGCCCTCGAAGCGCGTTTCGGCCCGACGCCGGACCTGTTCAACGGTGAGCCCGTCGTCATCGACCTGACCCACCTGGCCAGCCTGGATGTCGCCATCGACTTCCCGGCGCTGATCGCGCTGCTGCAGCGCTTCAGACTCAAGCCCGTGGCCGTGCGTGGCGGCACCGTGGCCCAGACCGCCTCCGCCCGCGAGGCCGGCCTGGCCGAAGCGCCCGACAGCCCGCACCCGACCCGCGCCGAGACCATCGTCAAAGAGGTGGTCAAGGAAGTGATCCGCGAGGTGCAGGTGCCCGTCGAGGTGCCGGTGGCCGGCAACACGCTCATCATCGACAAGCCGCTGCGCTCCGGCCAGCAGGTCTACGCCAAGGGCGGCGACCTGGTCGTGATGGCGGCCGTCAACAACGGCGCCGAAGTCATTGCCGACGGCTCCATCCACATCTACGCGCCCTTGCGCGGCAAGGCCATTGCCGGCGCCAAGGGCAACACCCAGGCACGGATCTTCTGCACCGCCCTGGAGCCGGAACTGATCTCGATCGCCGGCACTTACCGCACCACCGAAAACCCGCTGCCCGACAACGTGCGGGGCAAACCTGCCCAGGTGCGCCTGGACGGCGAACGGCTGGTGTTCGAACCGATTTCCATCTGAACAGACTCGACATTCTCGAAAGGACCGCCTTCCATGGCCAAGATCATCGTGGTGACCTCCGGCAAAGGGGGCGTGGGCAAGACGACGACCAGCGCCAGCTTCGCCTCCGGGCTGGCCCTGCGCGGCCACAAGACCGCCGTCATCGACTTCGACGTCGGCCTGCGCAACCTCGACCTCATCATGGGCTGCGAACGCCGCGTGGTGTACGACCTGATCAACGTGATCCACGGCGAGGCCAACCTCACGCAGGCGCTGATCAAGGACAAGCAGTGCGAGAACCTGTACGTGCTGGCCGCCTCGCAGACGCGTGACAAGGACGCCCTCACGCAGGAAGGCGTCGAGCGCGTGCTCAAGGAACTGGGCGAGATGGGCTTCGAGTACGTGGTGTGCGACTCGCCGGCCGGCATCGAGACGGGCGCGCTGCTTGCCATGCACTTTGCCGACGAGGCGCTGGTGGTGACCAACCCCGAGGTGTCGTCGGTGCGTGACTCGGACCGCATCCTGGGCATGCTCAACAGCAAGACCAAGCGTGCGATCGAGGGCGGCGAGCCCATCAAGGAACACCTGCTGATCACCCGCTACAACCCCAACCGCGTCGAAGGCGGCCAGATGCTGTCGCTCGACGACGTGCACGAGATCCTGCGCGTCAAGCTGATCGGCGTGATTCCGGAATCGGACGCCGTGCTGAATGCGTCCAACCAGGGCATCCCGGCCATCCACCTGCAGGGCACCGACGTGTCCGAGGCCTACAAGGACGTGATCGCCCGCTTCCTGGGCGAAGACAAGCCGATGCGCTTCATCGAGGCCGAGAAGCCGGGCTTCTTCAAACGCCTTTTCGGAGGAAAGTAAGCCATGGGATTCCTCTCCTTCTTCCTCGGGGAAAAGAAGCAGACGGCCACCGTTGCCAAGGAGCGCCTGCAACTGATCCTCGCGCACGAGCGCAACGGCCGCAGCCACAGCCCGAGCTACCTGCCTGATCTGCAGAAGGAACTGGTGGCCGTGATCTCGAAGTACGTGGCCATCAATCCGGACGACATCAAGGTGGCCATGGAGCGCCAGGGCGACCTGGAGGTGCTCGAGGTCAAGATCGAGCTGCCCGAAGCACGCAGCTGACACGGACTCGCGCCGGTCGGGGCGCTTGTGCAGTGCACAATAGTGCATCACACAGCAAGGGTGCCCCGATCATGCGCTTCGTTGTCTTCAACCAGAAAGGTGGCGTCGGCAAGTCGACGATCACCTGCAACCTGGCGGCCATCAGCGCCGCCCAGGGTCTGCGGACCCTGGTGGTCGACCTCGACCCTCAGGGCAATTCGACCCACTACCTGCTGGGCGACGCCCACGGGGACGCCGAACGCAGCGCGGCGGGGTTTTTCGACCAGACCTTGCGGTTCACCACCCGCCCCAAAACGGCCGATGAATTTGCGGTCGACACGCCCTGGGACGGGCTGCGCCTGATGCCCTCGCATCCTCAGCTGGACGAGTTGCACACCAAGCTGGAATCGCGCTACAAGATCTACAAATTGCGTGAGGCGCTGGCTGACCTGGCCGACACCTACGACCGCATCTACATCGACACCCCGCCGGCGCTGAATTTCTACACGCGCTCGGCACTGATTGCGGCGCAGGGTTGCCTCATTCCTTTCGACTGCGACGATTTCTCGCGGCGGGCGCTCTACAACCTGCTGGACAACGTGCAGGAAATCCGGGCCGACCACAACGGCGACCTGCAAGTCAGCGGCATTGTGGTGAACCAGTTTCAACCCCGCGCCACCCTGCCGCAGAAACTGGTGCAGGAACTGATAGACGAAGGCCTGCCCGTGTTGCGGCCCTACCTGAGCGCCTCGGTGAAGGTGAAAGAATCCCACCAGCAAGCCCGCCCGATGATCCATCTGGACGCGCGGCACAAATTGACCCAGGAATTGCAGGCCCTGCACGACTGTCTGTCCGCATAAACGAGGGGTGCGCCACCCCTTTTGTTGGTATGTGACCAACGAGTTCCTTAAATTCACATCCGGGGGGTAGCGCCAAAGCGTGATTTCCATCATGCTTTATGAGGTACCGAGATTGCACAATGCGAAAACAGCGTCTCGCGGGGGCCACGGTCGTGCCCCGGTGAACGCGCTGATCCTGGCCCGTCCCCTTCCGTGACGGCTCGAGTCTGCAGTTCAAGGCTTCTCCATGGCAGCATCTTCGCCCCTGGCACCCCCGCACGGCCGCCCGTACAGCATGCCGCCGCTATGCACTGAGCGCCTGCCGTTTCGGGTGCGACTGGCGCGCGATGAGCGGGATCTGGCCCGCATTGCGGCCTTGCGGGTCGCCACCTACGGCAAGCACGTGCCCAGCATGGTGCCGGCCATCTCGGCGCCCGAGCCCGAGGACCGCCGCCCCGATACGCTGCTGCTGATGGCCGAGTCTCGCGCCAGTGGTGAATTGCTCGGCGCCGCCCGCATGATTCACAACGGCTTTCAGCCGCTGAAGATCGAGCAGGATTTCGACCTCCGCTCCCGATTCCAGCACCGATTTGTCGCGGAAGCCGGGCGGCTGACCGTGGTGGGCCGCACCGAATCCAGAATGGCGGCGCTGGCCCTGGTCAAGGCGATGTATGAAATATGCGCCCACAGCCAGGTCGACGATGCGGTGATCACCGCGCGCAGCCCGATGGACCGGGTTTACCTGGCCATGCGTTTCGACGACCTGCTCCACGGGAACAAAAAACCCTTTCCGCCTGTCGGTCATCTGCCGCATGGGGTGTATCTCATGCCGATTCTCGAGGCGGACGCCCGCTGGCGGGAAAGCGCGTGCCCGATGTATCCCTTCATGGCGTTGACTTTGCACCCGGATATCGAGATCGACTACCAACTGGTCGAGCAGTGCTTTCAGCATCCCGCTCGCAGCACATACCGACCGGCGCCCGGCGATGTGGCGGAAGCGGCTCGTGCGCCGCAATTTAACGCGGCGTGACACACTGCGCTTGGCAGAATGACGACCTGGTGTTTTCGTGAATCATTCTTCGCTTGGCGGGTAAGCGTCTGATGGGTGTAGTTGCAGTCGTGAACAGGCTGACGCGGTTGTTGGGCAACCGCGGTTTTGCCAGTCGAAGTCTGGAAAACGAGTTCCAGACCACTTACCGCTCGTACGGGGTCCGCTTTCTCTTTCTGTCGACCTCGCTGACCGCGCTCTGCTACGTGGGGTTTCTGGTTTTCGACGCGGTGGTCGCACACCGCAGCTGGACCAGCCCGGTGCAGCTCACGCGGGTGGCGCAGATCACCCTGATGACGCTGGTCGCACTGGCCACGGTGCGGTTCAAGGATGCCTTGCGCCGCCATTACGCGCCGGCCTGTTCAGCGCTGATCGTGGCGGGCACGCTGATGGGCGCACAGGTGAACCTCCAGGGTCACACGAGCGCCGAGCCGATCACGCTGTACTGGGCGCTCACGACCACCGCAGTGCTGGGCACGCTCATGCTCTACGGGTTCGCGCGGCTCAACCTCTTCAACACTTTGGCGCTGGCCCTGTTCATCGGCTGGAGCTCGCTGTACTCGGCGGCCGTGCACGGGCCGGACGACCTGCGTGCCCTGCATCGCATGTGCACCCATGTTCTGGCGGCCAATGCGCTGGGGCTGTGCCTGTATCGCTTCTCGCTGGGCCGCGAACGCAAGCTGTTCCTGCAGTCGCGGCGCAAGAACCACATGGCGGAACTGCGGCGCATGAAGGAGCAGGCCGAAGCGGCCAGCCGCGCGAAGACGGCCTTTCTGGCCAACATGAGCCACGAGATCCGCACCCCCATGAACGGGGTGATCGGCGCGCTCAGCATGCTCAACGAGCAGAACCTGCCCGAGCGCGACCGGCTGTTCGTCAAGTCTGCCCGCGACTCGGCGCGCCACCTGCTGCACCTGCTCGACGAGATCCTCGACTTCGCCAAGCTCAACGCACAGAAGGTCAGGCTGTCGCCGTTGCCCTTCGACCCGCGGGACACCGTCGTGGCGGCATGCGAGGCCTTCCGGGCCACCGCGGAGCAGAAGGGCATTGCGCTGCGCGGCGACACCCGCGGCGTGCCAGCCGACGTCTGTCAGATGACGGCCGACGAAGGCAAGCTCCGTCAGGTGCTGCTCAACCTGGTGAGCAATGCCGTGAAGTTCACGCAGCACGGCGAAGTGGTGGTGAGCCTGGCCGTGAAGCCGGAAGACACCCACATGGCGACGCTCGTCATCGACGTGTCCGACACGGGGGTGGGCATCCCGGAAAACGCCATCGACCAGTTGTGCCAGCCCTTCTTCCAGGTGGAGTCGGGCAGCAACCGAAGCCACGGGGGCACCGGGCTGGGCCTGGCCATCTGCAAGCAGATCGTCGAGGAAATGGGCGGCACGATCTCGGTGCGCAGCGTGCAGGGCGTGGGCACGACGTTCGAGATCCGTGTGGCCCTACCCTACAGCAGCGATCCGCTTCCCACCGCGAGCCCGGCCAGCACCCCTGGCCCGCTGCCCGCCGAGGCGACGCCGCCCCCCGAAGACCTGCGACTGCAGGGGCATGTGCTGCTGGTCGAGGACAACGAGGTGAACGCCTTCATCGCCAGCATGACGCTCGAGAGCCTGGGTGTGACCTGTCGCCAGGCCCGCAACGGCGAAGTGGCTGTGGCGCTGTTCCGCGAAGAGGCCTTCGACGTGGTGCTGATGGACTGCGAGATGCCGGTGATGGACGGCTATGAGGCTGCCCGCCAGATGCGGGCCCTGGAGGCCGACGACACCGCCCGCCCCCGCACGCCCATCGTGGCCCTCACGGCGCATGCGCTCAGCGGTGACCGGGAGGTGTGCCTGTCCCGCGGGATGGACGACTATCTGACCAAACCCTTCGACCGGCACACGCTGGCCCTGGCGCTCTCGCGCTGGCTGTCAGCGGGCTCGATGGCGCGGGCCTGACGCCTCAGCGTCCCAGCAGGCGGCGCACCAGCGTGTAGCCGGCCACGGCGACGGCACCCGCCACGACCCCGGCCAGCGCCTCCGTCAGCAGCGGGCCGACCGCTCCGGCGACGGTCGCCAGTGCACCGGGCAAGCCAGCGGCGGCGTGCTCGACCGCGTGCAGCACATCGTGCCCACCCGGCAGGCCATGCAACAGGATGCCGCCGCCCACCGTGAACATGGCGGCCGTGCCGGCCACCGACAGCAAGCGCATGAGCTTGGGCGCGGCGGCCAGCAGGGTGCCGCCCAGTGCACGGCGCCACGGCGAACGAACGGCACCGGCGGGGGTTTCGGCAGCCAGCCACTGCCCCACGTCGTCCATCTTCACGATCGCCGCCACCAGCCCGTAAACGCCCACGGTGACCACGACCGACACGCCCACCAGCACCGCAACCTGCTGGCTGAAGGGGGCCGCGGCCACGGTGCCCAGGGCAATGGCCACGATCTCGGCCGACAGGATGAAGTCGGTGCGGACCGCACCCTTGATCTTATCGCGCTCGAAGGCCACCAGGTCGACGTGCTCGTCGCCCACCGCCCGCACGCGAGCCTCGTGTTCGGAGGCCAGATCGTCCTTGTCGTGCAGCCACGCATGGGCGATCTTCTCGAAGCCTTCGAAGCACAGGAACGCCCCGCCCACCATGAGCAAGGGCGCAATGGCCTGCGGCGCGAACGCGCTGATGGCCAGCGCGGCCGGCACCAGGATGACCTTGTTGCGGGCGGATCCGACGGCCACCGCCCAGACCACCGGCAGTTCGCGTTCTGCCCGGATGCCGGCCACCTGCTGGGCATTGAGGGCCAGGTCATCGCCCAGCACGCCGGCTGTCTTCTTGGTGGCGACCTTCGTCATGAGGGCGACATCGTCCAGCAGCGCGGCGATGTCGTCGATCAGAAGCAGCAGGCTGGATCCCGCCATGGTGTGTTCCTCCCTTGTGCGGCGTCGGGTGACGCCGGATCGGAGGATCTTAGCGGGCGCTGCGGGGCGTCAGAGCCCGTCGAGTTGCACGCGCAGGTCTTCTTCCCAGGCCAGGACGTCGTCCGCCCCCAGCTGCAGCCAGGCCAGGGCGGTGGCGCCGTGCTGGTGCCAGTCGACATCCGGATCCAGCCCTTCGTGACGGCGCATCAGGTACTCCGCCACCAGGCCCAGTGCGATCAGCGTGCTGACTTCGGACTGGGCCGAGCGCTCGGCCAGCGTGTCGAGGTCATGGTGCAGGCGGATGGCGGCCACCACCGCGGGCGACAGGCGCCACACGCGCGCCGTCAAGGCGCCCACGACAGCATGGTCGGTGCGATGGTTTGCGTTCTCGGTGGCCACATAGGAGCGGTCGATGCGCGCGCGCGCCTCCACCATGGTGCTCAGGTAGCCGCGCACGCTCTGCGCCATCACCACCATGCCCACGTGGCAGAACAGGCCGTAGGTGTAGGCCACGTCGGCCGACATGCCGGGCAGATGGCCCGCCATGAAGGACATGGCCGTGGCCCGCTTTGTGGCACGTTCCCAGAAGCGCTGCAGATGCGGGCTGTTGGGCACCTTGATGGCGCCCTGCATCAGAAAGCCCGTCATCACGCGGGCCGTGTGCTCAAGGCCCAGACGGTTCATCGCCTGCCCGATGGTCTGCGCGGGCTGGCCGGCGGCATACAGCGGGCTGTTGGCGCTGCGGATCAGCGTGGCCGACATCGCGACATCGCTGGCCGCAATGCGGGCCACTTCATTGAGATCGGGCTCGGCCCGCAGCATGGCCTGCTGCAGACGGGTCAGCAATTCCGGGCATGGCGGAATGACGATCTGCTGCAGGGGACCACTGCGTCGGGCTGCGTCAATCTCGGCAAGAACGGGGTCGGCGGTGTCAGGCAGGACGGCAGCACGCATGGGCGGTCACGATTTAGGCGGATGACGGCTTATCGGCCGACCTCACCTGAGACTTGAGGCAGCCGGATGGCCGATGCGCGCGTGCGTACACTACCCGGCCGTCGACATGCCGCGCAGACCAAGACACCCACCATGACCCTCCTGCTTGCCCCGATGGAAGGCCTGCTGGATTTCGCCCTGCGGGATGTGCTCACCCGCGCGGGCGGCATCGACCGGTGCGTGTCGGAGTTCATCCGCGTCACGGGCACGCTGCTGCCCGAGCGGGCCTTCCGGCGGGTGGTGCCCGAGCTGGATCACGGCTGCCGCACCCCCTCGGGCGTGCCGGTGCGCCCGCAGTTGATGGGCTCGGACCCGGCCTGCCTGGCCGAGAACGCCGCACGGCTGGCCGCCATGGGCGCCGAGGGCATCGACCTGAATTTCGGCTGCCCGGCGCGGGTGGTGAACCGCCATGGCGGCGGTGCGGCCCTGCTGAGGGAGCCCGAATTGCTGCACGCCATCGTGGCGGCGGTGCGCCGGGCGGTGCCGCCCGAGGTGCCCGTGTCGGCCAAGATGCGG
>NZ_CANBCC010000008.1 GCF_947366995.1 uncultured Aquabacterium sp.
GCTCGGAAACCTGCGTGGGCCGCATCCGCTACCTGGGCGTGCTGCTGTACGACGCGGACCGCATCGAGCAGGCCGCCAGCACCGAGCACGACCGTGACCTGTACCAGGCCCAGCTCGACATCTTCCTGGATCCCAACGACCCGAAGGTGATCGAACAGGCCCGTGCCGACGGCGTGCCCGAGGCGTGGCTGACCGCCGCCCGCAACAGCCCCGTCTACAAGATGGCCGTGGACTGGAAGGTGGCCCTGCCGCTGCACCCCGAGTACCGCACGCTGCCGATGGTCTGGTACATCCCGCCCCTCTCGCCTATCCAGGCCGCCGCCCACTCGGGCCACGTCGGCACCAACGGCGAGATCCCGGACGTCAACCAGCTGCGCATCCCGCTGAAGTACCTGGCCAACCTGATGACCGCCGGTGACGTCGCACCCGTGTCGCGCGCCCTGGAACGCATGCTCGCCATGCGCGCCTACATGCGCGGCAAGCATGTCGACGGCCAGCCCAACATGAAGGCCATCGACCAGGTGGGCCTGACGCCCGATCTGGTGGAAGACATGTACCAGATCATGGCGATCGCCAACTACGAAGATCGCTTCGTGATCCCGTCGGCCCACCGCGAGTACGCCGAAGACGCCTTCGACATGAAGGGCGGCTGCGGCTTCTCGTTCGGCAACGGCTGCTCGGACGGCCACAGCGAGCCCAGCCTGTTCGGTGCCAAGAAGAAGCGCACCATCCCCATCAAGTCGGAGATCTAAGCCATGAGCGACATCCTGAATGCCGACCTGGCCGTGGCCCCCGCCGCCACCCCGGCGCGCAGCCTGCGTGCCCTGGCACGCCTTCTGGCTTATCCGGACGCGACCCAGCGCGAGCACCTGGGCGAGCTGGCCCAGGCCCTGCGTGACGAGCGCTGGCTGTCGGCCGACCGCCAGGCCGGTCTGGCTCGGCTGGTGAGCCAGCTGCAGCACAGCGATCCGTACGAGGTCGAGTCCGACTACGTGGAGCTGTTCGACCGGGGCCGCGCCACCTCGCTGCACCTGTTCGAACACGTGCACGGCGATTCGCGCGACCGCGGCCAGGCCATGGTCGACCTGATCCGCACCTACGAGGAAGCCGGCCTGCACCTGCACCCCGACCAGGGTGGTGAGCTGCCGGACTACCTGCCTCTGGTGCTCGAGTTCGTCTCGACGCTGGACGGCCCGGCCGCACGCGACTTCACCGGCGAGTTCGCCCACATCCTGAACGCGCTGTACGCGGCGCTGCTGAAACGGCGCAGCCTGTATGCCCACATCCCGGCGGCGGTGCTCGAGCTGATGGCCCAGGCCATCGAGCCGACCGAGGTCACCGAGGACGAAGCCCTGGACGACGCCTGGCAGGAGCCGGATGCCTTCGGCGGCTGCAGCAGCCGCGGCCAGCAGCGCCCCGACGTTCCCCAACCCATCCACATCGTGCGCAAGCAAGCCGCTGCGCCGCAACGAGGAGCATCAGCATGAGCCTCACCCACCAGTTCTTCTTCGGGATCTATCCCTACATCGCCATGGTCGTGTTCCTGCTGGGCAGCCTGGTGCGTTTCGACCGTGATCAGTACACCTGGCGCAGCGAATCGAGCCAGATGCTCTCGGGCGGCCTGCTGCGTGCCGGCTCCAACCTGTTCCACCTGGGCATCATCGGCCTGTTCTTCGGCCACCTGGTCGGCATGCTGACCCCGGCCGACCTGGTGCACGCCCTGGGTGTGTCGGCCTCGCAGAAGCAGATGCTGGCCGTCGTGGCCGGTGGCACGCTCGGCAGCCTGTGCCTGATCGGCCTGCTGATGCTGATTGCCCGCCGCCTGAACGACCCGCGTGTGCGCGCCACCTCCAAGCCGCGTGACTTCGTCGTGCTGTTCTGGATCCTGGGCACCCTGTTGCTCGGCCTGTCGACCGTGCCGCTGTCGCTGCAGCACCGCGATGGCGAAACCATGCTGCAGCTGATGGCCTGGGCTCAGCACATCGTGACCTTCCGCGGGGACGCCGCCAGCATGATTGCCGACGTGTCGACCGTCTTCAAGGTTCACATGGTCGCCGGCATGACGCTGTTCATCCTCTTCCCCTTCACGCGCCTCGTGCACGTGTGGAGCGGCTTCGCCTCGGTGGGCTACGTTGCCCGTCCGTGGCAGCTCGTCCGCAGCCGCCGCACCGGCCTGCCGCGCTGAAACGCCCCGTGCGAACCGCCTGAAAGGCCCCTCATCATGGACCTCCCCATCCCATCGTCTCCCGCGCTGCAGTCGATCCTGCGCGTGGGCCCGGACGTGCTCCACCCCGAGCCCGCCGCACTGACCGACGCGGAGCGCCGCCAGATCGCCAGCCTGGCTCTGCTGCGTCTGGCCGCGATCGAAGACGGCCTGCTCGACGCCGATGACCCGGCGCCCGTGGAAGGCGTGCTCAGCGAGGCTGCCGCCGACGCCATCGACGCCTGGCTCGCCCGCCACATCACCCTGCCCGAGCCCGACGAGGCCACGTGCCGCCGCTACCATGCCGCCCACAGCGCCCGTTACGCGCAGGGCGAGCGGGTCCAGGCGCGCCACATCCTGTTTGCCGTCACCGAGGGCGTGGACGTGCAGGCGCTGCGGCAGCGCGCCGAGCAGGTGCTGATCGCCGTGCGCGCCGCACCCGAGACCTTTGCCGAGCAGGCCCGTGCGCTGTCCAACTGCCCCAGCGGGGCGGACGGCGGTGCGCTGGGCTGGCTCACGGCCGAGGAATGCGCGCCGGAGTTCGCCCGCGAACTGTTTGGCCAGGACGAGGCCCAGGCCCACATCGGCGTGCTGCCACGGCTGGTTCACAGCCGCTTCGGCCTGCACGTGGTGGAGGTCAGCGAGCGCGAGCCCGGCACCCAGCCCCCGTTCGAAGCCGTGCAGCAGGCCGTGGCCCAGGCGCTCAAGCAGCAGGCCTTTGCCACCGCCCTGCGTCAGGCCTGTGCCGTGCTGGCGGCACAGCACGGAGTGGAAGGTGCCGACATCGACGCGGCCACGTCGCCGCTGCTGCAGTGAGCGAGGAAGGTCCCGCCATGGACGACCTGCTGCAGCGTCTGCGACGCTTCCACGACGACTTCTTTCCGCAGCACCAGTCGCGCTTCCAGACGCTGGTGACGGACGGTCAGCATCCGACCACGCTGTTCATCGGCTGCTCGGACTCGCGCCTGGTGCCCTATCTGCTCACGGGCGCAGGGCCGGGCGAGCTGTTCATCGTGCGCAACGTCGGCGCACTCGTGCCGCCCTACATGGGGCTGCACGGCCTGCATGGCACGGCGGCGGCCATCGAGTTCGCGATGTTGAACCTCAAGGTGTCACGCATTGTGGTGTGCGGACACTCGCACTGCGGCGCCATGAAGGCGCTGTACGAAGAAGTGCCCGCCGAAGCCCGCAACCTGCAGGGTTGGCTCGACATGGCCCGCGAGGCCGCGCTGCCCGTGCAGGTGACGCCCGAAGCGTTGCGGCGCACCGAGCAACGCGCCGTGGTGCTGCAGCTCGAGCGGCTGATGGACTACCCCATGGTGCGCGCGCGGGTGGAGCGCCGTGAGGTCACGCTGCACGGCTGGCATTACGTGATCGAGGATGGTGAGGTGCATGTCTTCGATGTGCGGACCGGGCAGTTTCTGCCGGCCTCGCAGGCCAGTCACAGCGGCACCGGCCCGTATCACGAGCCACCGGCCGACGACGCGGTGGTGTTCAACGAAATCGACACGCGCTGGGGCGAGCACTGAGCCCGCCGAAGCGCGCAGGAGCCTTGCGACCATGCCCATGGACACGAGCGGCGCCGCTGCCCGCCTGGCTGAGAACGCCGCCTTTTCGCGGCTCGACCATGCGCGGCTGGTCGATCTGATGGCGCAGTGCGAACTCCGCTCAATCCCGCGGGGCGGGGAGGTGTTCTCGGCCGGCGGCCTCTGCGAAGGACTGCACGCGGTGCTGGACGGCCAGGTCAAGGTCTACGCGCGCGCCCCGGATGGCCATGAGAAGGTGATCGACGTGGTGGGCCGGGGCGAGACGCTGCCCGGCACGCACATGACCCACGCCGAAACACACCAGCACCATGCGCAGGCGCTGACGGCCGCCGTGGTGCTCATCGTTCCGGGCGACGTGCTGCGGATGGAACTGCAGCGTGATCCCGAGATGGCCACGCGCCTGCTGGACGATGCGGCCCGACAGGTACGCCGCATGATGCGCGAGATCGAGGCCACCACACTGCGCACCGCCATGGAACGGGTGTGCAGCTATCTGCTGCACCTGCCGACGCTGGCGCGGTCGGCGCCGGCCGCAGAGGCGCCATCGGATGAGGGTGAGCAGCGGCTGGTCGAGCTGCCGGTCAGCAAGAACACGGTGGCATCGTTGTTGTCGATCACCCCCGAACACTTCTCCCGTATCCTGCGCGAGCTCCACCTGGCCAGGCTGATTCACATGCACCGTCGCGAAATCTGCATCCCGCATCCCGAGCGGCTGGCCATCCAGCGATGAAGCCCACCCGCCCGGCCGAGCCCGGTCCCCTGCGCCTGGCCCACCTGTTGTGGGCTCCCCACCGCCTTGGCTTCTTTCTGGCGGCAGTAAACCTGCTGGCTGTCTCCGGCTGGTGGGCGGGGTTCAACGCCCTGCGCTGGACCGGTCACCCCGGCATGGCCCTGCCGCCTGGCTGGCTGCACGCACAGCTGATGGTCGGCGCCTTCATGCCGCTGTACTTCATCGGCTTCCTGTTCACGGCCGGCCCGCGCTGGCTCAACGTGACGGCGCCCACGGCACCGCAGCTGCTGCGCGGCAGCGTGGCGCTGTGCGCCGGGTGGTGGGTCGCAGCCATTGGCGCATATTGGCACCCTGCCTGGACCAGTGCCGGGCTGCTGCTGAG
Organism: uncultured Aquabacterium sp.; assembly: GCF_947366995.1. GTDB lineage: Bacteria > Pseudomonadota > Gammaproteobacteria > Burkholderiales > Burkholderiaceae_C > Aquabacterium. The sequence continues at coordinate 4,863 of NZ_CANBCC010000008.1, forward strand.
CCTGCTGGGCTGGCTGGACCTGCTGATCCGCTTCATCGGGCTGCTGCGCCAGAGCCGGCAGGAGGACACCCTGCATGCCCGTTTGATTGCCGTGTCGGGCTGTGTGGGCGCCGTGCTGCTGGCGGTGTCTGCGGTGGCCCTGCAGCAAGGCGCCTGGCCGCTGTGGCACGCCACGTTGCTGGGCCTGCTGTGGTTCTGGATCGCCCCAGTGTTCGTGGTGGCGCTGCACCGCATGATTCCCTTCTTCACGGCCGCGGCCATGCCGGCACTGGACGCCTGGCGACCGAACTGGCTCTTGTGGACGCTGCTGTCCGGCCTGTGGGCCCAGGGCGTCCTGCACGTCGGGGATGCGCTCGGGGTGCTGCCCCGCGCGACGCTGCCCGGCTACGTGCGCCCAGCTCTCGCACTGCCTTGGGGCCTGCTCGTGATCGCCCTGGGCGTGCGCTGGGGCCTGGTGCAGAGCCTGCGCATTCGCCTGCTCGCCATGCTGCACCTGGGCTTTGTCTGGCTGGGCGTGGCCTTTCTGCTCGAGCTCCACGCCGATCCGCTGCTGGCCGTGCATGCACTGGGCATCGGCGCGCTCGGCTCGCTGCTCATGGCCATGGTGACCCGCGTGAGTTGCGGTCACGGCGGCCGCACCCTGGTGGCCGACGACTTCGTGTGGGCCGTTTTCCTGGCCCTGCAAGGCGTGGCCGTGACGCGGCTGGTGGCACAGCTCTGGCCGGCCGCCTCGCCCTGGCTCACCCCCGCTGCGGCGTGGGCCTGGCTGGCTGTGCTGGGCGTGTGGTCGGTGCGCCTGATCCGGTGGTACCTGCGCCCCCGACGCGACGGGCGCCCAGGCTGATCAGCCCCGCGCGGCCGGCCGCCAGGGCCGCCACTCCACCGGGCCGATGGCATCCAGCGTGTTCTTGAGCAACAACGCGAAGGCCGTATCGCCCTCCATCACCAGGCGCTGCTCGAAGAACAGCGTGTCCGGGTCATCGCGGCCCTGCATCAGGTCGATGAAGGCACGGGCCTCGGCCTGCAGGCGCACCGCCACCGGCTCGCTCGGTTGAGCCACGACCAGCCCGCCCGGCGTGGCCCGCAGGTGCAGCGTCACACCAAGGTCTGTCACCACCACATCGACGCGGCGCCCACACAGTCGCGCCTGGATCTCGGGCGAGACGAGCGGCCACCAGCGCTGGGTCAGGAACTGAGCCGCTGCCCACGAAGGCGGCTGTGTCGGCAGGCGGCGCGCCACCGCAGACAGCGTGGGCGCCACACGGGCCAGGGCTGTCCACGGCCAAGCGGGGGTCGAGGTCGTCGTCATGCCATGCTCCAGTTCATGCCCGGCTCGCGGGCCGTTGCAAAGCCGTCGGCCAGCGGCCCGGGCAGGCGCAGGCCACGCAGCACGCGCTCGGCTTCCTGCGCGGCCAGATCGCCGACCACCAGGGCCTCGTACACGGCCATCACCTCGCGGAAGTCCTGCGAGCACGGCGACAGCCTCAGCGCATTCACGCCCGCCGCGCGCAAGGCCGGCAGGTGGTGCACCAGGCATTGCACCGCCCCCGACTGCGTCTGGATGCCATTGAGTGCGAGGAACACCTGCCCCTCCTGCGATCTCACCGTGCAGCCGTCCGGATCGTCCCGGCAGATGAAGCCGCACTGGTCCTTCTGCAGGTTGTGGTGTCGGGCCGTGAAGCACCGTGCCGACAAGGCCAGCGGCAGGCGGCCGAAGGCCATCACCTCCACCGCGATCGCGTCGCGGTGCGCCGCAGCCACCGTCCGCACGCCCGCCAGGTCCAGCTCGACCGGGGCGAGCCACCGGGTGGCGCCCATGTCCCGATACTCGGCCAGGGCCTCGCTGCTGTAGACGTTCACATGCGTGCCGATCGACCAGGGGCGCCCGGCGTGCCAGGCCAGCCGCACAGCGGCCGCATCGTTGGCCTCGATCTGCACGTCACCGCGCTCGACCGCCTGCCGCACCGCACGCAGCTCGGCCTCGGTTTCAATCAGGGCCAGCGTGCCCAGCCACACCTGTTTGCCGGCCTGGGTCAACTCGGCCGCGATGGCAACCCAGTCGACGGGCTTCATGTCGCGCCGCCGCGAGCACACCACCTCGCCGATGACGACATCCCGTGCGGTGCTGTCGGCCACGTCCGCGTAGAACTGCAGGAGGGCATCGCGGCCCCAGTGGTATTGCACCGGTCCGATGGTCAGGCTCAGGCTCATGTCGTGATCCGGTTTCATTGCCAAGGTCGACTCAGCGCGCCCAGCGTCGTCTGGCGCCCTTCGGAGACCCGCTCCAGAGTCTGTCGCCACACAGGTGCCACCTGGAAGCGGTCCAACCCGGCCATGGCCTGGTCGATCGCCTGGCGCCACACCTTGGTGACCTGCCTGATGTAGGCTGCACTGCGCTGTCGCCCTTCGATCTTGATGGCCGACACGCCGGCCTGGATGAGCTCGGGCAACACATCGAGCGTGTTCAGGCTGGTGGGCTCTTCCAGTGCGTGGTCCAGTTGCCCGGCCACGTCGAAGCGACCCTTGCACAGCGTGGGATAGGCCCGGTGCTCGCCGGGCCCGTAGCGGTCGATGAGCACGCCGCCCAAGCGCGCGTCCACCTGCCCGCCCTGCTCCTCCCAGCGCACGGCTTCCGCGGGGGAGCACACGCCCGCGTTGTTCGGAGAACACCCGGTGGCGTACGACGACAGCGCACAACGGCCCTCTACCATCACGCACAGGCTACCGAAGCCGAAGACTTCGATCTCGACCGGCGACTGGCGAATCACATGGGCCACCTGCGACAGGGTCAGCACCCGCGGCAGAACCGCACGCTGGATGCCATAGCGCTCGTGGTACAGCGCAATCGCCTCGTGGTTGGTGGCCGAGCCCTGCACCGACAGGTGCAACCGCAAATCCGGGTGATGGCGCTTCGCATAGGCCATCACGGCCACATCGGCCACGATGAGCGCATCGACGCCCGCGTCGGCCGCGGCATCGACGGCGCGGAACCAGCCTGCCGGGTCGGATGCCAGCGCCTGCGTGTTGATCGCCATCAGCACCTTGCGGCTCAACCGGTGAGCCTGCTGTACGGCGACTTTCAGTTCAGCGGGAGAAAAATTGAGCCCGGCAAAATTGCGGGCGTTGGTGGCATCGCGCAGGCCGAGGTAGACCGCATCGGCACCGGCTTCCAGCGCAACGTCGAGCGCGCGCGGTGAACCGGCCGGACAGACCAGTTCGGGCTTCATGACTGCATCCATGGAGGCGCACTCTAGGCACCCCCTGTCAGGAGGGCTTTGCGCAGGGTCAAGCTGCGGCGGTGGCGTTGCCTGGACCCGTCAACACCTCAGCCGGACAGTCGTCGGGCCGCATCCTGCAGGCCAGCGAGAATGGTCTCGGCCACCTGTGCCGGAAAGCCCGCAGGCAACCTCGCCTGCACGGCGGTCACCACCGCGGGTGTGCGCGTCACCACCGCGTCGATCAGGTGCGAGGCATCCAGCCCCTCCTCGGTCAACACCCCGTGCCGGGCACCGAGCGCCACCCAATGGCGGCGCATGATGTCGCGCCGGTGCCAATGGGCGTTGCGAGATCGCACCGCCATCGCCATTCGAGCGCGCAGCGGCGCGATCTGCCCCGGGCCGCCGCCCAGCACCGGATAGGCCGACAGCACGTCATACAGCGGCGTCAGCTGGTAGCGGCCGCCCGGGCGAAGAAACAGGCTGAAGTTCTTGGCATGCCCGTCGGTGGCGCACAGCATCCAGAAAAGCAGCTGCGCCAGAAAGAAGACGCGCCGGTCAGGCTCACGGTTCATCGAGCCGTCCAGCACGTCGAAGATCCGGTCCATGCCCGGGCCACCGTCGGCCTCGTACTTGGCCTCGGGAGGCACTCCGGTGGCCTGACAGAGGTCTTCCTGCGGCAGGCGCAGGAGCCGGCGGTCTCCGGCCGGCGATGTCCACCAGGCACGATCGAAGCGCTCGACCACCAGCACCTTGAGCTCCTCGAATTGCGCGGGCTGACAAGCCGCCACCGGGATACCAAAGGCCCCGAGAATCTGGGCGCACAGCCACTCGTTCTCCACCGAGTGACGCATGTCCAGGCGCATGCCGCCAATCAGACCCAGGGGCAGCTTGAAGATGTGGGTGGTGGGCGTGTGGCCGCGTGGCCGGTGCCACCATCCGTCATGCCATAGCAGGGCGGTCTTCTCCTGCGCTCCGGCGATCGAGATGCGGAAGTCGTCGGCCTCGCCCGACCATCGCAGCGCCCGTGAGGTGGTGGCACCGCGCAGCACTTGCGCGACCTGGGCCTCTGTCAGCGGTTCGGTCTGCAGCGGTGCCACTCCGGCCACGGCCTGGCCCTCGGGCAGGATCTCGAGCGCGCCCACACAGTCGCGCCCCACTTCGGCCAACAAGGCAAATGCCTCGGTGGAGCCCACGCGAAAGCGATGCGCCATGCGCTCGCGGATGTCCTTGCTGTCGGGCAGGAGGTTCTCGAAATAGGCACGCACGGCCGGGCCGCGGTGCGGGGCGTTGCCCGGGGTAAAGGGCAGCGACAACGACAACGGCCGCCCCTGCGGGGAGACCGTCCAGGCCGGGTCATACTGCAGCGTGTCCGGTGCGTTGGGTGCCACACGCCAGGCCCCGACGCGCTCGCCATTCATCCAGAGTCCCAACGTGCGGGTGTGCGAGAGGCGGCCCATGGCTTACCAGATCGGCTTGTCGCTGCCGGCATCCGAATCAGCCGGTGCGCTCTGCCCGGGCTGGGTCAGCACGAGTTCCACGCCCAGGATGTGCAACAGCCTGAGCAGACGCGCCGCCCCGACCTTGTCCGCATTGCGCTCCATGGCGGAGTACGTTTGCTGCGACACGCCCAGGCGCAGCGCCACCTCCCTCTGCGTGAGGCCGGCTGCCTTGCGAAAGGCCTGCAACAGGGGCGGCAACTGGGCCGCGGTGCGGAGGGGGAATTGGGGCATGGCGTGTACAGCCTCTGATCTGTATTCAGATATTACAGCTTCAGATGCGTAAAACGCAAATACAGTTCGTAAGCTGTTCGCTCAGCCACGACTCACCGTGTCGGCTTGACAGATTCATTGATTCAACTATTATTGAACAATGGAAGAGAAAGACGTCATCCAGTCCCTTGCCGCCCTGGCCCAACCCGTCCGCCTGCGCGTGTTTCGCGCGCTCGTGGTTGCCGGTCCGGCCGGCCTCACCCCGGGCGCCCTGACCGAGCAACTCGACGTGCCCGCCACCTCGCTGTCCTTCCACCTCAAGGAATTGACCCACGCCGGGCTGATCTCGCAGGAGCGCAATGGGCGCCACCTGATCTACCGGGCCGCCTTCGACCACATGAACGGCCTGCTGGGTTACCTGACCGAGCACTGCTGCCAGGGCCAGCCCTGCAGCCCTACTGCCACCCCGAGCGCGCCGTCTTCTGCGCGTGCCTGTTCTGCCTGCTGACCGGAGCTGACCATGAAGCGATTCCACGTCCACATCCACGTCGACGACCTCGCCCGCAACATCGACTTCTATTCGAAGATGTTCGGCGCCCAACCCGCGCGGGTCGAAGCCGATTACGCGAAATGGATGCTGGATGACCCGGCCGTGAACTTCGCGATTTCCACGCGCGGCCAGGGCCATGTGGGGCTGGACCACCTCGGCATCCAGGTCGATGACGAAGCCGACCTCACCGCGCTCAAGGCCCAGGCGCAGGCAGCCGACCTCGCCCTGATCGACGAAGGGGCGACCACCTGCTGCTATGCGCGCAGCGACAAGCACTGGGTGCTCGACCCGCAAGGTCTGCCGTGGGAGCACTTCCGCACCCTGGGCACCATCCCGACCTTCCGCGAGTCGCCCGACCTGGCCCAGCAAACAGCCGCTTCGGCCAGCACGGAAGCCAGCGCCTGCTGCACGCCGGTGAACCGCACCCGCCCCTTCCCCATCCCCGTCAAGCCGACCGGCTCCAGCTGCTGCTGAGGCGCCCATGACCGACAAGCCGTACCACGTCCTGTTCGTCTGCACAGGCAACTCTGCCCGGTCCATCATTGCCGAAGCCCTGCTCAACAAGCTGGGGGCAGGCCGCTTCATCGCCTGGTCCGCTGGCAGCCAGCCGAAAGGCGTCGTGCACCCGCTCGCACTGGCCGTGCTGAGCCGCCTCGGGGTGCCCCAGACCGACTTCCACAGCAAGAGCTGGGATGAGTTCGCGCAGGCTGGCGCACCGCGGCTGGACTTCGTCTTCACCGTCTGCGACAACGCCGCAGGGGAGGTGTGCCCCGTGTGGCCAGGCCAGCCGGTTACTGCCCATTGGGGGGTGGCCGATCCGGCGGCCGTGGAGGGCAGCCCGGAGCGTCAACAGCAGGCCTTCACCGACGTCGCCCAGATCCTGAAGCGGCGCATCGAGCTGATGCTCGCCTTGCCGGAAAGCAGCCTCGCCTCGCTTTCCATCCAGTCTCAACTCAACGCCATCGGCAAGCTCTGATTCCCATGACCGTCCACGTCCTGATCCTGTGCACGCACAACTCCGCACGCAGCGTGCTGTCCGAAGGCATGCTCAACCACCTGGCCCGGAAACTGGGCAAGGATGTCCGGGCGCACAGTGCGGGCAGCGCCCCGAGTGGCCGCCTCAATCCCTTTGCCATCGAGGCCCTGAACAACGCCGGCATCGACACGTCGGCCTACCGCAGCAAGAGCTGGGATGAATTCACCGGCCCGGACGCCCCGCCACTGTCCATCGTCATCACCGTGTGTGACAGCGCGGCGGCGGAAGCCTGCCCCGTCTTCTTTGGCGGCCATGGCCAGCCGGTCAAAGTGCACTGGGGCTACCCGGACCCCTCGAATGCCGAGGGGGGCGATGAGGGCAAGCGCCGGGCTTTCGAGCTCACGCGCCAGGCCATCGGCTACCGGATGCTGCAGCTGCTGGCCCTGCCGCTCGACACGATGGACAAGTCGGAACTGGCCGACGCCCTGTCTGCCATCGCGCACAGCTGAGAGGTGGCCACCATGAGCATCTTCGAGCGTTACCTCACGGTCTGGGTTTTCCTGTGCATCGTCGTGGGCATCGCCCTGGGCCAGTTCATCCCGGCCCCCTTTCACGCCATCGGCCGCATGGAGGTGGCGCAGGTCAATCTGCCTGTGGGCCTGCTCATCTGGGTCATGGTCACCCCCATGCTCATCAAGGTCGACTTCGCCAGCCTGGCGCAGGTGAAGTCGCACTGGAAGGGCATCGGCGTCACGCTGTTCGTCAACTGGGCCGTGAAGCCCTTTTCAATGGCCTTTCTGGGCTGGCTGTTCGTGCGCCAGGTGTTTGCCCCGTGGCTGCCCGCTGACCAACTCGACAGCTACATTGCCGGCCTGATCCTGCTGGCCGCCGCGCCCTGCACGGCCATGGTGTTCGTCTGGAGCCGGCTGACCAACGGCCACCCCCTGTTCACCTTGAGCCAGGTGGCGCTCAACGACACCATCATGGTGTTCGCCTTTGCACCCATCGTGGGGCTGCTGCTGGGCTTATCGGCCATCACCGTGCCGTGGGACACGCTGGTTACGTCGGTGGTGCTGTACATCGTGATCCCGGTCATCCTCGCACAAGTCATCCGCAGGGCCTTGCTGGCACGCGGGCCCGCGGCGTTCGAGGCTGCCCTGGCAAAGATCGGCCCCTGGTCCATCTCGGCCCTGCTGGCCACCCTCGTGCTGCTGTTTGCCTTCCAGGGCCAGGCCATCATCCAGCAGCCACTGGTCATCGCCATGCTGGCCGTGCCCATCCTGATCCAGGTGTTCTTCAACTCGGCCTTGGCCTACTGGCTCAATCGCCGGGTGGGTGAGTCGCACAGCGTGGCCTGCCCTTCCGCCCTGATCGGCGCCAGCAACTTCTTCGAGCTGGCCGTGGCCGCCGCGATCAGCCTCTTCGGCTTCCAGTCGGGCGCGGCGCTGGCCACGGTGGTGGGCGTGCTGATCGAAGTGCCGGTGATGCTGCTGGTGGTGCGGCTCGTGAACCAGAGCAAGGGCTGGTACGAGCAGGGGGCGGCCCGGGCGTGACACCCCGGCAGGGGCTCAACGATGGGCGTTGGCCAGCGCCACCCCGAACGCCACGAACACGCCGCCCGTCACCCGGTTGAACCAGCTCGCGTGGTTGCTCAACCAGGGTGCAATGCGCTGGGCCAGTGCAGCCAGCATGGCTTCGTACAGCACCTCGACGACCACGAACGTGCCACCAAACACCGCCAGCTGCGTCCAGAACGGCACGCCGGGCACAATGAACTGCGGCAGAAACGCAGCGAAGAAGACGATGCCCTTGGGGTTGGACACGGCCACCAGAAAGCCCTGCAGAAAGAGCTTGAACGCTGATGCAGTGGGCACGCTCTCACCATCGGCCGCCACGGCGATGGGTTGTGCCGGCGCCATCCACAGGCGCAGGCCCAGATAGGCCAGGTACGCGGCGCCCAGCATCTTGGCCATCAGGAAGCCCCGCTCGGATGCGGCCAGCAGCGCGCCCATGCCGGCCAGCGACACGGCGATCAGCACCAGAAAGCCCAGCGCACCGCCCAGCACAGTGAACAGCGTGCGCTGCAGGCCGAAGCGCGCGCCATGCGTCAGGGCAAGCAGCCCATTGGGACCTGGCGCAAAGGACAGCCCCACAGCCGCCACAAGGTAAACCAACCAGAGTTCGAAGGACACGGCCCGCTCCACAGTTCAACGGGCACTGTAGCGCAGGGCGGGCCGGGACGCTCAGCTGCCGCGCAGCTGCACCGTGAGCCCCGGCCGCGCGAGCCGGCTCACCAGGGCCGCGGGCGGCGTCTGCCAACCCGCACCCAGCGCCGCCTGCGTGTCTGGCGTCGGGCGATAGCCTTGCAGCATCCATGTGTGGGCACCTGCCTCAGCCAGCTCATCCGCCAGCCGCATGAGGGCGCCATCGGGCAACAGCGCAGGGTGCCAGGTGGTGCGCAACTCGTGGAGCTTGCCGCTGGCCAGCACGCGATGCAGGCTGTCCCGCACGGGCTCTCCGCTGCCGCGCACGCCCGTCACCGCCTCGTAGTCGTCGAACGCGGTCTTAACGTCCAGCGCGACCCAGTCCACCAGGGGCAGACAACGCGCCAGCCGATCGGGGTACAGCCCCGCCGTGTGCAGACCGACCTCGAAGCCCAGGTCACGCACCCGTCGGATCGCATCGGGCAAGGCTGCATCCAGCGTCGGCTCACCGCCGCTGAACACGACGCCATCCAGCAGCCCGACACGCTGCACGAGCGTGTCGAGCACCCGATGCCATCGGCTCGCATCGCCTGCGGGCCGCGCCTGCAGATCCGGGTTGTGGCAATAGTGGCAGCGCCAGGGGCAGCCCTGCACGAACACGACCGCCGCCAGCTTGCCCGGCCAGTCGGTCGTGCTCAGCGGCGTGAACCCGCCGACAGCCAGGCAACCGGGCACGCGCGGCTCAGGCGCGAACGGCTTCGCGGTCAGGTTCGATGAAGTAGCGCCGTTCATGGAACTCGCCTTTCTTGCCGATGTTGAACGAGGCCACGGGCCGGTGGTAGCCCATCACACGGGTCCACACCTCGCAGCGCTGGCGTTCGTGCTCGGCCAGAACCGGGTGGGGGGCGTCGGGGGTGTGTGCGATGTCGGACATGGGTTTCCTTTCAAGCAGGATCAGGCGGGTTGGAGATCAGGGGTGGCCGGCGTCGGCTGCCGACGCGCCAGGGCGGCTTCGTCGCAGTGCGGGCAGAAGGCGTGCTCGCCCGCCAGGTAACCGTGCACCGGGCAGATCGAGAACGTCGGCGTGACGGTGATGTAGGGAAGACGGAAGCGGCTCAGTGCACGGCGCACCAGCGCCTTACAGGCCTCGGCCGATGACACCCGCTCACCGAGGTAGAGGTGCAGCACCGTGCCCCCCGTGTATCGGGTCTGCAGCGGCTCCTGCCGGGCCAGCGCCTCGAACGGGTCATCGCAGAAGCCCACAGGCAGTTGAGACGAGTTCGTGTAGTAGGGCTGCGCGTCCGTGCCCGCCTGCAGGATGTCGGGCCAGCGCTGGCGGTCTTCCTTGGCGAACCGGTAGGTCGTGCCCTCGGCGGGTGTGGCTTCGAGGTTGTACAGGTGGCCGGTGGCTTCCTGCATGGCCGTGATGCGCCCGCGGATGTGATCCAGGAAGCGCACCGCAAAGGCCTCGCCCCACGCGGTGGTGATGTCGTGCGCATCGCCCGTGAAGTTGCGGATCATCTCGTTGATGCCGTTCACGCCCACCGTCGAAAAGTGGTTGCGCAGCGTGCCCAGGTAGCGCTTGGTGTAGGGAAAGAGCCCGGCATCCATGTGCTCCTGGATGACCTTGCGCTTGATCTCGAGGCTGCGCCCGGCCAGATCGAGCAGCGCGTCGGTGCGGGCCAGCAGCGCGGCCTCGTCGCCCGCATGCAGGTAACCCAGGCGCGCACAGTTGAGCGTGACCACACCGAGCGAGCCCGTCTGTTCGGCCGAGCCAAACAGCCCGTTGCCACGCTTGAGCAGCTCGCGCAAGTCGAGCTGCAGGCGGCAGCACATCGAACGGATCATGTGCGGCTGCAACTCGGAGTTCAGGAAGTTCTGGAAGTAAGGCAAGCCATACTTGGCCGTCATCTCGAACAACCGCTGCGTGTTCGGATGGTCCCAGTCGAAATCCTTGGTGATGTTGTAGGTGGGGATGGGGAACGTGAACGCCCGGCCCTTGGCATCGCCCGTCATCATCACGTCGATGTAGGCCTGGTTGATCATGTCCATCTCGGCCTGCAGCTCGCCATAGCTGAACGGCATCTCGACGCCCCCGATCACGGGCACCTGCTCGCGCAGGTCTTCGGGGCAGGTCCAGTCGAACGTCAGGTTGGTGAAAGGCGTCTGCGTGCCCCACCGCGACGGCACGTTCAGGTTGTAGATCAGCTCCTGGATGCACTGGCGCACCTGCGCGTAATCCAGCGCGTCCTTGCGGATGAAGGGCGCAAGGTAAGTGTCGAAGGAACTGAAGGCCTGGGCCCCGGCCCATTCGTTCTGCAGCGTGCCCAGGAAGTTGACGATCTGCCCCACAGCCGACGAGAGGTGCTTGGGCGGGCCCGCCTCGACCTTGCCCGGCACGCCGTTGAGGCCCTCGTGAAGCAGCGTGCGCAGCGACCAGCCGGCGCAGTAGCCCGAGAGCATGTCGAGGTCATGGATGTGGATGTCCGCGTCGCGGTGGGCCTGCCCGATCTCGGCCGGGTACACGTGGCTGAGCCAGTAGTTGGCGATCACCTTGCCCGACACGTTGAGAATCAGCCCGCCGAGCGAATAGCCCTGGTTGGCGTTGGCGTGGATGCGCCAGTCCTGGCGGTCGAGGTATTCGTTGACCGAGCGCTCCACGTCCACGGCGATCCGCCGGTCTGGGGGCGGGATCTCGGCCCGGGAAGAGGTCGCGGCGGTCAAAGGCGGCGTCATGTCAGCTCCACTACATCTAGTGTCCGGGACCACCCCGGAACGCTACAGGTAGTGTTCTAACCTCTGAACAAGAGGGTTTTGACGCGCGTCAAATGCACACTGCGGATCAGCAGGCGAGGCCACACGGTGGCCGCGGTCTCGGCGAGCCGTCAATGAACCCACAGCACCTCGAACTGCTGTCGGGTCAGCGCGACCTGGATGGTCAATTCATCCCCTTCGCACTTGCCCAGCATGGCCTGGCCCAAAGGGGAGTCGCTGCTGATGACCTGAACGAGCTGGGCACCACTGAGCAGCTGCATGCTGCCCCCATGCAGGCCGAGAAAGAGCTGTTGCTGCTTGTCGTCGGCGTCGACCAGGCACACCAACGCACCGAGCTGGATGCCTTGGCTGGCATCGTAGGGGCGCGGGCGGAACTGGCGCCAATGGGCGATCGCCTGGCGGATGGCCTCCGCACGACGGGCCTGGCCGGTGGCCAGATAGGCCGCTTCGAGCCCCAATGTGTCGTACTTGTTCTCGGCGATGTTCTCTTCGTGCGTCGCCGTTTCATGGGCCGTCCGGGCTGCCTGTTCGACCTGCAGCAGGTCTTCGGCGAGCCGTTCCAGCACCTGCTGCTGTAGCAAGAGTTTGTCCATGATGAAAGACTTCGAACTCGTCTACGGCTTCTGAAGGACGCTGGCGGCCAGACAGCCCGCCAGGTGCCGCGCAGACTTGGCGCTGACACCCTTGCCGGTGATCGACAGCGCCGGGGGATGGGCGAGCATCCGCACGAAGACGTCCCGCACTTCTTCCGCGCGGATGTCGTCGATCAAGGCCATGGTCTCGGACAGCGGCGTCACGTTCCCACTGGCCCAGAGTTCCTCGACGGCCCGCTCCATTGTCGCGAAGGGTCGCTCACTGGCACGCACGTACGAGACGGTCAACTGGTTTTTCGCGCGCTCCAGATGGACAGGATCAATGCGGGTTGTCTGCGCATGCAGCAGGTCGCCGGTCGCCTGAACCAGCGCCTCGATCTTGTCCGGGGTGGTCACCGCATGCACCACGAAATTGAGCCACTTGTCTCCACCGTCGATGCTCGCATCGGCGGTGTAGGCCAGGCCGAGCCGCTCGCGCACCGTGTCGACCAACGGGGCCGACATCCCGCAGCCGAACAGATTGGCCGCAAGCGCGGCGGCCAGACGCAAGCGCCGCGATGGCATGTCGTCCGGGCCCGTGGGCATCACGGGATACGCAACGTTCAGGAACACCTGCGACACCTGCGTGAAGCGCCGGGCCACCGCCTGGCCGGCATATGCCGCGGGCGTGGGTGGATGCGACCTGACGCCGTCGGTCGATGCCGGCATGGCCGCGAACAGATCCTCGGCGTGGCTCATCCACGCGTCGACGTCGAAGTGGCCGGCCGCGACGACGACCGTGTTGTCGGCCACGTAATGCCGCTGCACGTGGCGAACCAGATCGTCGCGCGTGAAGCCCTCGATGTTCTCGACCGTGCCGATCACGGGCATGCCCATGGGATGGGCGCCCCAGATGGCGCGGTCGAGCAGGTCGTTGCCACTGTCGTCGGGGTCTTCGTCGTACTCGATGGCTTCCTGGCGGATCACCTCCAGTTCGCGCTGCAGTTCAACCTCGGGAAACGTGCTGTGGAGCACGATGTCGGCCGTCATGCCGAGCAGTTGCTGCGCGTGCGCGGCCAGGCCGGTCATGAAATAGCCGGTGCTGTCCTTGCCCGTGTAGGCGTTGACGTCTGCGCCCAGCCGCTCCGCATCCAGGTTGATCGCCTGCACGGAACGCGTGGTGGTGCCCTTGAAGGCCATGTGCTCGAGGACATGGCCGATGCCATTGGTGGCGGGCGTTTCGTCGCGAGACCCGACGCGCAGGAAGACGCCCACGCTGACGCTCCGTACGTGGGACATGGGAAGGGCCAACAGCCGGACACCGTTGGGCAGCGTACGGAGAAGCGGCTGGGTACCAATTTCATCTTGCATGACCCATTGTCGCCGCGACCCGCGGCTTACCAGTTGTCCACCGCCTGCGCCCCAACCCTCACCCGCATGAGACCCTGAGACCGTGCATGTACATTGCCTGAGTACGATTGAGTACTGAAGGAAGCACAGCTTGGCCGACAACGACAACACCCGATCAGTGGCAATTTACTGGGACTTCGAGAACCTGCACGCCGGCGTGATGGAAACGAAGTACGGCGAAGGTGTCTATGCCAAGCAGGACAACCGCTTCAAGGTGCAGGAGCCGCTGGTGGACGTGCAGGCCCTGGTCGAGTTGGGTGCATCGTATGGGCCCATCGCCATCAACCGGGCTTATGGCAACTGGCAGTACTTCGGCCGCTACCGTGACGCCTTATTGCAAGCATCCGTCGAGTTGATCCAGCTCTTCCCGCCGGGCGCCTCGGCCAAGAACGGCGCAGACATCAAGCTGTGCCTCGATGCTGCCGAAGACATCGGCCGCTTCCAACATATCGGTACGGTCATCATCGTGGGCGGCGACAGCGACTTCATGCCCGTGGCACAGAAGATCAAGGCAGCAGGACGCACGCTGATCGGTATCGGGACTAAGCGGAACACGAACAAGCACTGGGCCAAGAGTTGCCACGAGTTCCGCTTTTATGAAAGCCTGTTGGAGGCTGAAAGTGTTGAACCTGTGCCCGAAGACACAAGCCCCGCCATACCCGCGCCTCCGGTGAACCGTGCGGCGGAGTTGCTGCGCCGCGCGGTGCGGCTGCTGGCCGAATCAAAGGGCGATGCGTGGGTGAACAAGGCGAGCGTGCTGCCGATGATCAAGCGGCTGGATCCAACGTTTGATTTCAAGGATCACGGTTACGGGAGCTTCAGCGAAATGATCAAAGGGTTGGCCGATGCGGTGGAGTTACGCAAGGGGGATGTCGACCATCAGTTAAGGGTCAGGTGAACTCGACTTGCAGCGAGAACGTTCAGAGGAAATAGAAGTCCTGCTGGATCGCACCGCGACTGTCGAAGAAACCATGCGTGCCCACGAGGCGGTCGAGGCCATTCGCACTGCTGCGGATGGGTACCTCGCGACCACGCCTTACAGCTATCGCAGGGTCGGCGCGCGCCACCAGCGCGAAGAGGATTTCCAGTGACCGTGGCGCAGCCGGTTGCCGTCGACCTCTCTCAACCTCGCATGCTTGGGAAGGGCAGATCGGTGCGCTCACTTCAACCCCAACCGCTTCGCCAGCTTGTGCAGGTTGCTCGAATCCACCCCCAACTGACGCGCCGCCATGGCCCAGTTTCCATCGGTGTGCCGCAATGCCTGCCGGATGGCCTGGCGTTGAAGCTGATCGACCTGTTCGTGCAGGGTCACCGGCTGGGGTGTGTCATGGTTATCGGCCGGACAGCGCACCGTCGGCTCATGCGATGAGCCGCCCACGAGGGTGTCGGAAGACAGATCCAGCAGGTCTACCGTGAGCGTCGCGATGTCGCTGCGGCTCACGCCACGGGTCAGCAGCTTGAGGGCCGCCCGGCCGATCACGTGCTCCAGCTCACGCACGTTGCCCGGCCAGGGGTAGGCCAGCAACGCGGCTTCTGCCGCGGCGTCCAGCCTCAGGCTGCGCAGGCCCAGCCGGGCCCGGTTCACTTCCAGGAAGTGGCCGGCCAGCAGCAGGATGTCGTCGCCGCGATCGCGCAGCGGGGGCACGTGCACCGGGTACACGGACAGCCGGTGATACAGGTCGGCCCGGAAGGTGCCTTCGGCGACGGCGTCGCGCAGCGCGCGGTTGGTGGCGGCCACGATGCGCACGTCCACCTTCACGGGCTTGTCGGCGCCCAGGCGCTGCACCTCGCCGTTCTGCAGCGTGCGCAGCAGCTTGGCCTGGATGGTGAGGGGCAGCTCGCCCACCTCGTCCAGGAACACGGTACCGCCTCGGGCCGCTTCGAAGCGCCCGGCACGGTCGGTGGTGGCGCCCGAGAAGGCACCGCGCACGTGGCCAAACAGCTCGCTTTCCGCGAGCGACTCGGGCAATGCCGCGCAGTTCACATGGACCATGGGCTTGCCCGCGCGCGGCGAGTGCTCGTGCACGCGGCTGGCAAACAGGTCCTTGCCGACACCCGTCTCGCCCATCAGCAGCACAGGCAGATCGGACTGGGCCACCACGTCGACCTCGTGCAGCACCCGCTGCAGCGCCGGGCTGTGGCCGATCAGGCCCAGCCACGGCCCGGCGCTGACCCCGCGCCCCACCGGGTCGGGTTCGGCCACGCGCGCCTGGCGCAAGGCCTGTACTTCCTGCTCGAGCTGGCTCATGCGCACTGCGGCCGCGACCCAGGGCAGGCACTGCTGCAGCGCCTCGCGGGCCACGGTGTCGAACGTGCCGGGGCGCAGGGCGTCCAGCGTGAGCACGCCCCAGCGGTGGCCGTCGACCACAACGCTCGCGCCCATGCAGTCGTGCACCGGCAGCGGCTCGCCGGCCATGGCGTCGACCAGGCCGTCGTAGGGATCAGGCAGCGTGCTGGCGTGTTCGAAGTGCACCACGCCCCGTCCCAACAGGATGGCCGACAGGCGCGGGTGCTGCGCAATCACGAAGGCCCGGCCCATGGCATCGCGTGTCAGCCCATCGACGGCCACAGGGCGCAGCCGTTCGCCTTCTTCCTGCAGCAAGGCCACCGCATGGCAGGCGAACTGCGCCTTCAGTTGCGACACCAGGCGCTGCAGCCGCACGGCGCGCGGCAGCGCCACGGCTAGGTCCGCCCACCCCAGCGTCGCCATCGTGGTGATATTTACCCCATGCACGGTTTAAACGACCCTCACTTTAAGGGTTAATTCTACCCGCCACCACGGTAATTGCTTGATTTTCAAGGACCGGCGCCCTGGCGCGCAGCTTGCGCTATGGGAGGCATCTCACACGAAGGAGCCCTTCACCATGAACCACGCCGACGAATCTCTGGGCTTGCTGGCCCGCACCATCCCGGGCGCCACCAAGGTGTTCCACGAATACCACCTCGACTTCTGCTGCGGCGGCAAGCAGACGCTGCAGCAGGCGGCCGACAAGGCCGGCATCGACGCTGCCCGCATCGTCGCGCAACTGGCCCGGCTGCAACCGCAGGCCGATGGCGCGGTCGACTGGACGGATGCCCCCACCCCGGCGCTGATCGAACACATCCTCGAGCGCTTCCATGCGCGGCACCGTGAGCAGCTGCCCGAGCTCATCCGCCTGGCCCGCCGCGTGGAATCCGTGCACGGCGACCGCCCCGAGTGCCCGCTCGGCCTGGCCGACCACCTCGAAAACATGCTGCAGGAGTTGGAGAGCCACATGCAGAAGGAAGAGATGGTGCTGTTCCCGATGCTGCAGCGCGGACAGCCCGGCGTGGCCGCCATGCCCATCCAGGTGATGCGCCATGAGCATGACCATCACGGTGGCGAGCTGGCCAAGCTGGAAGCGCTCACCCACGGCATCACCCTGCCTCGTGGCGCCTGCAACACCTGGCGTGCGCTGTACCTGGGCCTGCAGACGCTGCGCGAGGACCTGATGGAGCACATCCACCTCGAGAACAACGTGCTGTTCGAGCGCGGATGAAACACCGCTGAAACGGTGCGCCCAAGGGCGGTGGGGCCATCGCGGCAAGGCAATCCGTGACGCATGACGCGGCGGTTTTCCGGATCTCGCGATTGCCCTGCCTTATCCACCGACCGGTCGATGCACGTGCTTGCCATAGTGTTGGCGGCACAGCGCCATCGCACCGTGAAACTCTATTCCTCCCTCAGCATCCAGGGCCGGGTCACCCTCTGGGCCACCATCATCGTCCTCTTCGGGGTGGCGGTGCTGTCTGCGGCCGGCATCTCCGTCCTGCGGACCGACCTGCGGCAGGCCGCCTTCGCGGCACAAGGGGCGCTGGTCCACAGCGTTGCGGAAGACATCGATGAGAAGCTGCTGCTGCGCAAGCAGGCAGTGGCCACGGTCGCCCAGACCATCAATGCCGAACTGCTGAACGAACCCCTCGCCCTGAGGGCCGACTTCTCGCACCGAAAGCTTTTCCAGAGCCTGTTCGACATCGTCGTGATCACCGATGCCAAAGGCCATGTGATCACCGAATGGCCGGTGCGTCCGAACGAAGGCGTGATCTCCATCGCAGACCGGGCCTACTTTCAGAAGGCCATGCGCACGGGCGAGGTTGTCATCTCGGAACCCCTCGCCAACAAGATGACGGGGGAGCCGACCCTGGTGTTTGCCGCCCCGATTCGCGACGCGCACGGCAGAGTCGCAGGCGCCCTGCTGGGCAGCCTCATCCTGACCCGCGACAACTTCCTGGCATCGCTGCGCGAAACCCGCGTCGGCCAGGGCGGCTATTTCTACCTGGCCTCGAAAGGCGAAGACGCCCGGCTCGTGCTCCACCACGATGTGAAGCGCATCATGACGCCGGTGCCACCGGCTCACGTGAGCAAGCCCCTGCATGCCGCGCTCGCAGGGTTTGAAGGCACGATCGAAGGGGTCAACAGCCGCGGCTTGAAGGCGCTGTACACGTTCAAGTCGCTGGAATCCGTGCCCTGGGTGCTGTGTGCGGCCTACCCCACAGCCGAGGCCTATGCGCCGATCGAATCCCGGTCTGACCAGCTCGTCATCGGCGCCGTGGTGTTCGCGGTGCTGGGCGGCTTGCTGATGGGCGCGGTGACGCGACGGCAATTGCGCCCACTGGTGCATCTGAAACGAGAGCTTCAGGCCGCCACCCACGGCAACGACAAGGCGCTGCCCTTGCAATCGGGCCCGAAGGACCTGCGGGAACTGGCCGAGGCCTACAACGCCGTGCGTGCACACAAGAACCAGGCCGAGTCGGCGCAACTGGAGATCCAGCGCCGCCTTCGCGCCGTGCTGGAGCACGCAGGCGACGCCTTCGTCAGCATCGATGCGGGCGGCGCCATCACAGAATGGAACAAGGAGGCCGAGGAGACCTTCGGCTGGCCTCGCGCCCATGTGCTGGGCCTGCGGCTGGATCAGGTGCTGATCCCTGCGGAGCACCGCGAGGCGCACAACCGGGGGTTCGCGCGCTTTCTGGGATCCGGGATGGGTCCGGTCATCGGCCAGCGCATCGAGGTGATGGCCCTTCATCGGACGGGACGGCTCATCCCGGTGGAGCTCTCGGTGTCGGCGCTGAAAGAGGGCGGGCAGTGGATCGCCCATGCCTTCCTGCGCGACATCTCGGAGCGCAAGGCCTCGGAGGAAAAGCTGGCCGCCAGCGAACGCCATCTGCGGGACATCATGAACAACATGCCCGCCGAGATCGCCGTGATGGACCGGCAAGGTCGCTTCGTGAGCGTCAACACGCACCGCGCCCGCACGCTGCGCCTGCCGGAACGCGCGCTGCTCGGGGCCTTTGCGCGCGACTTCCTCGACGAAGCGGAACGCAACGTGATCGAGCCACGATTCAGGCAGGCGCTCGAGGGGGTCGCCGTCCAGTTCGAGACGACACACGAGCGAGGTGGCAAGCACCACCAGCTGCACTACTTCATTCCAGACCGGGGCCCGGCAGGCGAGGTCTGCGGCGTCTATGAGATGACGCTTGACATCACCGACCGCAAGGAGGCCGAGCAACTGCTGGCCACCAACCAGGCGCAGCTGCGGGCCATCACCAACAACCTCCCGGTGTTGATCGCCTACATCGACACGGAAGGGGTCTACCGCTTCTGCAACGCGACCTTCGAGCAGTGGTTCGATCGACCCGTGACCGACATCGTGAACCGGCCACTCGAGGCCCTTCTGGCCGACGAGTCGTGGAGCCGCAAGCTGAAGTCGGCGCTCCGTGGCGAGCGGGTCGAGTTCACCACGCAATTGCATCATGGTGACGCTCATCGCCATGTGATGGCGCTCTACATCCCGGATCTGGGTGCATCGGGCGAGGTACACGGCGTGCACGCGCTGACCTTTGACATCACGCAATCCAAGGTCTACGAACAGCAACTGCTTGAACTGGCGCGCCACGACAGCCTGACCGGCCTGCCCAACCGCCGCTACTTCGAAGAGAAGCTGGATGAGGCCATGGCACGGGCCCGCCGGTCCGGCCGGGCCATGGCCCTGCTGTACCTGGACCTTGACCGCTTCAAGCACATCAACGACACGCGAGGCCACGGGGTGGGCGACGACCTGCTCAAGGGGTTTGCCCAGCGGCTGGTGGGTGCGGTCAGGGCCACCGATGCGGTGTGCCGCCTGGCAGGTGACGAGTTCACCGTGATCCTTGAAGGCCTGCATCAGGCCGAGGAAGCCACACTGGTGGCTGACAAGATCGAACGCGCCATGGACGAGCCGATCGCGGTGCAGGACGGCGTGGTGCAGACCTCCACCAGCATTGGCGTGGCGGTGTTCGAGGGCGGTGCGGGCACCGGGTCCGCCTTGCTGGACAAGGCCGATCAGGCGCTCTACACCGCCAAGCGCGCGGGTCGGGCCACGTTCCACGTGACCACCTTCTGACGCGCGGGCTGCGATGCCGCCGACATGGCTCATGCAACGAGCCAGTGGCGGAGAAGATTTACCGGTCAAACCTGCCTGAAGGAAGACCGTCCCTGGCACGCGTCTCCCTCTTCCTCTGGCGCGGTGCCCCGGACTGCCAGGGAACACCGCTTGCTCTGCTTGGCCACCCCGGCGCCCCACCGCCGGCCACCTGTCCGCAAGGACAGGGCCTCACAAACCAGGCACAACAAGGGGGTTTCCATGCACGGCCCGCTCAAGATCGTGAGCTACGTCATCGTGCTGCTGATGGCCCTGGCGGTCATCTACGCGGTCTACATCTCGGCCACCTACTGGGCCGGCATCGGCGTCTGACGAGGAAGACGCCATGAACAAGAAGCAATCCCGCACCTTTGCCATCGCCTGCACGGCGGTGGCCACCGTGGTCTTCCTCGGGCTGACCATCGACAGCCATCGGCAGTTTCCCAAGCTGACCAACGCCGACCAGCTCACACCCCAGGTGATTGCCGGCAAGGACGTCTGGCACAAGTTCAACTGCGTGAACTGCCACACGCTGTTTGGCGAAGGCGCCTACTACGCACCTGACCTCACCAAGATCGCCAAGCTGCGCGGCGACGCCTACCTGCAGGCCTACATGCGCAACCCGGCGCAGTTCTACGACGAGCAGCGCCACCGTCGCCTGATGCCCAAGCAGGATCTGAGCGACGAGGAGATCCGCAACCTCGTGAGCTTTCTGACCTGGGTGAGCAACGTCGACAACCAGGGCTGGCCACCCCGGCCGATCCTGGTGACGGGCGCCACCTTCCCGGGCACCGACATGACCGCACGGCAGCAGGCCGAAACTTCCGGTGAGAAGACGGACGGCAGCGCCGTGCCACCGGGCGCGCGGCCGCTGTCGGGCAACGAAAACCCGATTGCGCTGGGCGAGCGCGTCTTCCGCGCGGCCACGCCCGCCTGTGCCGCCTGCCATTCGCTGGCCCCGGGCGTGAACATGGCCGGGCCCTCGCTGTCCGGCGTGGGCAGCCGTGCCGCGCAATTGATCGGCTCGTCGGATTACAAGGGCAAGGCCAAGGATGTGGCCGGCTACCTCCGCGAGGCAGTGCAGAGCCCGAGCGCGCATGTGGTGCCCGGCGCCATGTACTCGGCCAACGGCGTGTCCTTCATGCCCGACACCTACAGCAAGAGCCTGACGCCCGAGCAGCTAGACCAGCTCGTCGCCTACCTCTCATCGCTCCGTTAACCCGCGAGGTCCCGCATGCGATACCACTCTCAATCGGTCGCCTACTGGTACTTCGCCGTGGCGATGGCGCTCTTCGGCCTGCAGATCGTCTTCGGCCTGCTGTCTGCGGCCAAGTACCTCGGGCCCGACCCGCTGCTTTACATCCTGCCGTTCGACGTGACCAAGGTGATCCACACCAACCTGCTGGTTGTGTGGGTGCTCACGGGCTTCATGGGCGCCACCTACTGGATGGTGCCCGACGAGTCGCGCACCGAACTGCACAGCGTGAAGCTGGCCTACATCCAGCTAGGCTTGTGGGTGCTGATGGGCGTCACGGCCGTCATCGGCTACCTCTTCCGCTATGGCACCGGCAACAAGCTGCTGGAGCAACCGCTGCCCCACAAGATCGTCATCGTGGTGGTGATGCTCATGTTCCTCTACAACGTCGTGATGACGATCCGCAAGTCGGGCCGCTTCACGACCACCGAGGGGGTGCTGTTGCTGGGGATTGCCGGCGCGGCGGTGCTGTACCTGCCCGCGCTGATCGAGCATGACAACTACGTGGTCTCCATCTTCTACCGCTGGTGGACCATCCACCTGTGGGTGGAAGGCGTGTGGGAGATGATCCAGGGCGGCTTCCTGGCCTACCTGCTGATCCGGCTCTCGGGCGCCGACCGCGAGGTGCTCGAGAAGTGGCTGTACGTGATCGTCGGGCTGGTGTTCATTGCCGGCATCCTGGGCACGGCGCACCATTACTACTGGGTGGGCGTGCCCAGCTACTGGCTGCCCATCGGGGGCATCTTCAGCGCGCTGGAGCCCGCGGCCCTGGTCGGCATGGCGATCTACGCCTACTCGGCCATGCGCCGTTCGGGCCTGGCCCACCCCAACACGCTGGCCCTGCACTGGACGCTGGGCAGCGCCATCTTCACGCTGTTCGGCGCGGGGCTGCTCGGCCTGGCGCACACCTGGCCCAGCGTCAACAAGTGGACGCACGGCACGCTGATCACGGCCATGCACGGCCACGCGGCCTTCTATGGGGCTTACGCGATGATTGTGCTGGCCATGATCACGTATGCCCTGCCGGTGATCTCGCCTGCGCGGCGTGAACAGGGCACGGCCATGGGCTACTGGGCGTTCTGGCTGCAACTGGTCGGCATGTTCGGCATGACACTGTCGTTCGCGACCGCGGGCATCGGACAGGTCTATCTGGAACGCATCATGGGCCTCGGCTACCTCGACGCCCAGCTCAAGATCCAGGTGCACTTCCTGATGCTGATCGGCACGGCCAGCCTGTTCGCGTTGGGGGTCGCGCTCTTCATCATCGACTTCTTCCGGTATGCGCCGCGCTTCGAGGTGGTGAAGGACGCCGATGAACGCATTCCCACTCCAGCGCCCGTCCGCCCGGTGCGGGTCTGACCCGTGATGACTGGAGACGCCCAAGCCACCGGCCAGGCACCCTTCTACATGGCCTCGGGCGCCGAGGTCGAGATCTTCACGCAGTGCCATCAGCGCCACCTTGCCGTGATGCTCAAGGGGCCGACCGGCTGCGGCAAGACCCGCTTCGTGGAGCACATGGCCTGGCGGCTGGGCCGCCCGTTGATCACGGTGTCCTGCCATGACGACCTGACCGCCAGCGACCTCATCGGCCGCTTCCACATCCGGCACGACGGCACGCAGTGGCAGGACGGGCCCTTGACGCGGGCCGTTCGGGAAGGCGCCATCTGCTATCTGGACGAGGTGGTGGAAGCCCGGCAGGACACGGTAGTGCTGGTGCACCCGCTGACCGACTATCGCCGCATGCTGCCTGTCGACAAGACGGGCGAGTTGCTCGAAGCGGCGCCCGGCTTCCAGCTGGTTGTCTCGTACAACCCGGGCTACCAGCGCATGCTGAAGGAACTCAAGCCCAGCACGCGCCAGCGTTTCGTGGCGCTCGACTTTAGCTTCCCGTCGCCCGAGCAGGAAGCCCGCGTGGTGGCGCATGAAAGCGGCATTGACGCGGGCATGGCCCACGGCCTGGTGGCCCTCGGCGGCCGCCTGCGCACGCTGCAGGACCAGGGTCTGGCCGAGGTGCCAAGCACCCGCTTGCTTGTCCATGCCGGGCGCCTGATGGCCGGCGGCATCGAGGCCCGGCAGGCCTGCCATACCGCGATCGTTGCGCCACTCTCGGACGACCCGACGCTGGTGTCGGCCATGCGCGACCTGGTGGACGCCACGTTCGTGTGACGCCATGGCCGAGGCCGAAGATGTCCTTCAGGACGCCGCGCGACACGCCACGATCTTCGTGCGCGACCTGTGGCGGCGGCACCGACCGCCCGCATCGCAGGCAGAGGGCATCACCCTGCGGGACGTGAGCCGGCGGCTCGACCTGCTGGCCCATGCAGTCTTCGGACGTGCGTTTGCACTCCGGCAGGCGGATCCGCCCGCCCCGGCCACACTGCTCGACAAGCTGTTTCGCCGCGGGGAAGGCGTGCGCGTGCAGCAGGCGCTGCCGGCGACCGATGGCCACACCATCTGGCTGCCGGCCACCCTGCCCTTCGGGCGCGAACCGGCTGACACCACCCCCTATCGTCTGGCGCTGCTGCAGCAGGCGATGCGCGCCGTTCGGGGCAGTGCCGAGGGCTGGTCTTCGCTGAGCCACCCCGTCGAGCAGGCGCTGTTCCTGGTGCGGGAGGCCGATGCCGCCGATGCAGCGCTGGTCCGGATGCTGCCTGGCGTGGCGGCCGCCTTGCAGAGCTGGCGTCAGCATGCGCTGTCTGTCCGTCCACCACTGGCCACGTTGCCCACCCACCGCCAACCGCTCGAGGCGGTGGTGCAGGGGATATTGGCTCAACCCGTGAGCCACCTCAAGGCGACGCCGGTGGAAGCGGTGTGGCATCAGGCCCGCCATGAAGCGCGCGAACTGCCCGACGCGCCGCCGGGCCGCCTGCTGTACCGCGACCTGTGGACGGGCGAGTTCCGGCGCCCTGCCCCGGCCGCCCTTCTGCGAGCCGGCGACCCGCAAGCCGAGGGCGTGCCACCGCCCCCCGCACGCAGCGCCCGCCTGCCGCGCAGCCCCGCAGTGCGGGAAGCCCCGGACGACGAAGACGACACACGGCAAGGCGCGTGGATGGTTCAGACCGCCCAGCCGCACGAACAGGCCGAAGACCCGATCGGCATGCAGCGGCCCACCGACCGCGACGACACCACCGCGGCCGAGGAATACGCCGATGCGCTGTCCGAGCTGCCGCAGGCCCGGCTGGTGGCCACCCCGATCCGGCCGAAGGAAGTGCTGCTATCAGAAGACCTGCCCGCCTTTCGCGCCAGGGCTGCCCTGTCCAGCGGGGATCCGGGCACCGCGGGCCGCTACCGCTATCCGGAGTGGGACTACCGCAGCGAGAGCTATGTGGAAAACGCCGTGACGGTGCACGTGAGCGAAGCGCAGGAGGGCCCGCAAGCGTGGGTCGATGCGACGCTTGCGCGGAACCAGGGGCTGCTGAGCCTGGTTCGCCGTCGGTTCGAGATGCTGCAGGCTCAGCGACTGCGCCTGTACCGGCAGCTCGACGGTGAGGAGCCGGACCTGAACGCCTGCGTGGAAGCCTGGGCCGATCTGCGTGCCGGCCGGTCCATGCCGACCCACCTCTACCAGACGGTGCGCCCAGCCCGGCGCGACATGGCGGTGCTCATCCTCACCGACATCAGCGGCTCGACAGATGGGTGGCTGTCTGCCCATCGCCGGGTGATCGACGTGGAGCGGGAGGCCCTGCTGCTGGTGAGCCGCGCGCTCGAAAGCATGCGTGAGCGGCATGCGCTTCAGGCGTTCTCGGGCGAAGGCCCTCGCGGCGTGGTGGTGCGGGTGCTCAAGGATTTCGACGAACACCGCAGCGACCTCGTGGCCCGGCGGATCGCCTCACTGGAGCCCGAGCACTACACCCGTGCCGGCGCCGCCCTGCGGCACGCCACGGCGACCTTGATGCAGCAGCCAGCTCACCATCGCCTGCTGCTGCTGCTGTCCGATGGCAAGCCCAACGACATCGACGATTACGAAGGCCGGTACGGCGTGGAAGACATGCGGCAGGCCGCCACGGAAGCCCGCCTGCAGGGCATTCACCCGTTCTGCCTCACGGTGGACCGGCAGGCAGCCGCTTACCTGCCCCAGGTGTTCGGGCCGCATCACTACGCCATGCTGCCGCGGCCCGAGCGCCTGCCGATCGTGCTGCTGGAATGGATGAAACGGCTCGCGGGATCCGGCTGAGACGAGGCCGAGCCGGGATCAGACCGGACGGGCGCGCGGGCGCCGCGTGTCGGGCAGGAACGCCGTGGCCAGCCCCAGCAGCGGCAGGAAGGACGTCAGGCCATAGACCCAGACGATCCCCTTGGCATCGGCGAGTTCACCAAGCCCAGCAGCACCGAGGCCCCCGATGCCGAACATCAGCCCGAACATCAGCCCCGACACCATGCCGACGCGGCCGGGCACCGCCTCCTGGGCGTAGACCACCATGGCAGAGAAGGCCGACGACATCACCAGCCCGATGACGAAGGCCAGGACGCCCGTCCAGAACAGGCTGGCGTAAGGCAAGGCCAGGGCGAACGGGGCCACCCCCAGAAAGGACACCCAGATGACGGCCTTGCGCCCGATGCGATCGCCCACCGGCCCGCCGAAGAACGTGCCGGCCGCCACCGCACCGAGAAAGAGGAACAGGAACAGGAACATCTGACTGTGCTGCACGCTGAGGCCGAAGTGCTGGATCAGGTAGAAGGTGAAGTAGTTCGTGAACGAAGCGATGTAGACGAACTTGGCGAACAGCAGCACGCAGATCACCGCCACCGCCTGGATCACCTGCCGACGCTCCAGGCCCTCGCCACGCGCAGAAGCGAGGCTGCGGGCCTTGGCCTGGCCATGGCGTCTTACCCACGCTGTCAGGCGCAGCAGCACCACGATGGCGACGACGGCCGCCACCATGAACCAGGCCGCCGCCTGCTGCCCGTGCGGGATGACGATGACCGCGGCCAGCAAGGGGCCGATGGCGCTGCCCGTGTTGCCGCCGACCTGAAAGGTGGATTGCGCCGTACCAAACCGCCCACCCGACGCGAGACGGGCCACGCGCGACGCTTCCGGGTGGAAGGTGGCCGAACCGACGCCGACCACCGCCGCGGCCACCAGCAGCATGGTGTAGGAATCGGCCATGGCGATGAGGCCGATGCCGATCAAGGTCATGACCATGCCGGATGGCAGCAGGTAAGGCTTGGGGTGCCGGTCCGTGTACATCCCGATCCACGGCTGCAGCAGCGAGGCGGTGATCTGGTAGACCAGCGCAATCACGCCGATCTGACCGAAGCTCAGCGCGAAACTGGACTTGAGCAGCGGAAAGATGGACGGCAGCATCGCCTGGATCAGGTCATTGAGCAGGTGCGCAAAGGCCGCGCCGCCCACAACGGGCAGCAGAAAGCCGTGCGACGGTGCGTCGGCGTGCGATGCCGTGGGTGCGGCCGCGGTGGTGCGATGGGCGTTGAGTTCAGCAGACATGAGGGACTCGGTCTCGGGAGTGGCAAGCGTAAGGTAATGCGGCCACGCTGCTGTCCCAAAGGGCGGATCGGCAGGGTGCCGGCGGTGGCTTTGCACGATCCTGAGCCCGCCGCCTGGGCAAATGGGACAGGCGCGTCGTTTGCTCCCCGCGTCGCGTTACAACCCCTGCGCCCCGGCCCACCCGAGGGTGCCCGACACCATGAAAAAGCCTAGCCTGCTCTTTTCCGCGCTGATCGGCGCCGTGGCCAGCGCGCGTTCGATGACGCCCATGGCTGCCCTCGCCGCAGCTCGCCTCGCGGGGGCCCACACGCCCGGGAAGCTCTTTCTCCTTGACCGGCCCCTGCTCACGTTCGGGGCCCTCGCCATGGGCGTCGGTGAGCTGCTGGGCGACAAGATGAAATCCGCGCCCGACCGGACGGTTTTCCTCGGGCTGCTGGCCCGCGTGATGAGCGCCGGCATTGCGGGCGCGGCACTGGCGCCTCCCGGCAGGGAACCGACGGGCGCCTCGGTCGCGATTGCCACCGCCGTGCCGCTGGCTTACGCGACGCTGTCTCGCCGCAAGCGCGCCATGGCGCGCATCGGCCAGACGCGCAGTGGCCTGATCGAAGACGCGCTGATCGTGGCGGCAGGCGCCACCATCGTGGCCCTGGCCACCCGGTCGTTGCCCATGGAGCCGACGGCCCAGGCGCAGCGCGAGAGGATCGCCTCATGAGCTTCCTCATCTGCATCGCGGCCCTGAGTTTCCTGATGTTCGTGGCCTACCGGGGCCTCAGCGTGATCCTCTTTGCGCCCATTGCGGCTCTGGGCGCGGTCCTGCTCACGGCCCCGTCCGAGGTCATGCCCGTGTACAGCGACCTGTTCATGGACAAGGCGGTGGTGTTCATCAAGCTGTACTTCCCCGTGTTCCTGCTCGGGGCGCTCTTCGGCAAGGTCATCGAGTTGTCCGGATTTGCCCGGTCCATCACCTCTTCGGTGATCCAGCTGGCCGGCCGCCAGCGTGCGGTGCTGGCCATCGTCCTGGTGTGCAGCATCCTCACGTACGGCGGTGTGTCGCTGTTCGTGGTGGTCTTTGCCGTGTACCCCTTCGCAGCCGAGTTGTTCCGGCAAGGCAATCTGCCCAAGCGCCTGATTCCCGGCACGATTGCCCTGGGTGCCTTCACCCTCACGATGGACGCGCTGCCCGGCACACCGCAGATCCAGAACGTCATCCCCACCAGCTTCTTCGGCACGGACATCTACGCCGCGCCCGTTCTGGGCAGCATCGGCGGCGCCTACATTCTCTTGATGGGCATGCTGTACCTGAACTGGCGCCTGCGCCAGGCCATGCGGGCCAACGAAGGCTATGGCACGGGGCACACCAACGAGCCCGAGCAGGCGGCCGCGGGCATCACGGTCCATCCCCTGGTCGCCATCCTGCCGCTGCTGGTGGTGGGCGTCAGCAACTGGGCGTTCACCAAGCATGTCTTCCCCGCGATCTACCTGCCTGATCCGACCGTCACCACCACGTCCGTCACGCTGGCTGGCCTCAACAAGCCCATCGAGGTGGCCGTCAAGTCGATGATCGGCATCTGGTCGGTCGAGGTGGCGCTGGTGCTCGGCATCCTGACCGTGCTGGCCTTCGCCTTCCGCACGGTGCCGTCCCGCTTTGCGGAGGGCAGCAAGAACGCCATCGCGGGCTCGTTGCTGGCTGCGGTCAACACCGCCAGCGAGTACGGGTTCGGTGCGGTCATCGCCGCCCTGCCCGGCTTTCTTGTGATCCGCGATGCGCTCAAGGCCATCCCCAACCCGCTGGTCAACGAGGCCATCGCGGTCACCACGCTGGCCGGCATCACCGGGTCGGCGTCCGGCGGGATGAGCATCGCGCTGGCTGCAATGGCACAGCAGTTCAAGGAGGCCGCCGTGGCTTCCGGCATCCCGATGGAGGTGCTGCACCGCGTGGCCTCGATGGCCAGCGGCGGGATGGACACCCTGCCGCACAACGGCGCGGTCATCACGCTGCTGATGGTGACCGGGCTCACGCACCGGACCTCCTACAAGGATATCTTCGCCATCACCTGCATCAAGACGTCGGCGGTGTTCGTCGTGATCGCGCTGTACTACCTGACGGGGCTGGTGTGAGCGGACGCGGCCGGATCGCGTTATGGTCCCGGGTGCCGCG
This sequence comes from uncultured Aquabacterium sp., assembly GCF_947366995.1. Classification (GTDB taxonomy): domain Bacteria; phylum Pseudomonadota; class Gammaproteobacteria; order Burkholderiales; family Burkholderiaceae_C; genus Aquabacterium. Next base: position 33,555 of record NZ_CANBCC010000008.1, read on the forward strand.
TGGGCGGCATGGCGGGCTCCAGGAATTGAAGGTGGAAGATGGCAGAGATCGGTGTGGTGGTCTATCCAGGCGCTCAGCAATCGGCGGTGCTCGGGCTGACCGACCTGTTGTGCCTGGCCAGCGGCTTTGCCCGCACGCGCGAAAAGTCCGAGCGCGCTCCCCTGCGCATCACGCATTGGCGCCCTGACGGAAACGACGGAGTACCGTCGCGGGTCTTCGACAGCCACCCGGACGCCCCGTCGGAGCCGCTCTCGGCGCTCATCCTCCCACCGACCTTGGAGGATCCCGATGGCGTCGATGTGGCGCCCTCCTTGTCGGCGTGGCTGCGAGACCAGCACGCGCAGGGCGTGGTGATGGGCGCGGTGTGCGCGGGCGCCTTCCTGCTGGCCGAAACCGGGCTGATGGCCGGACGGCCGATGACGACGCACTGGACGTATGCCGAGCAGCTGCAGGCGCGCTATCCGACGGTTCGGGTCGATGCCGACCGGCTGATCGTGGACGACGGTGACGTCATCACCGCGGGCGGCCTCATGGCCTGGACGGATCTGGGCCTGCGCCTGGTAGACCGTCTGCTGGGCCCGACTGTGATGATGGAAACGGCCCGCATGTTGCTGGTCGATCCGCCCGGCCGCGAACAGCGTTATTACAGCGTGTTCTCGCCCCGGTTGTCGCACGGGGATACGGCCGTGCTGCGTGTGCAGCATTGGCTGCAGGCCACGCAGGCCAAGGACGTCGCCCTGCCGACACTGGCTGCGCAAGCCCGCCTGGAAGAGCGCACTTTTCTGCGGCGCTTTCAGAAGGCCACCGGCATGACCACCACCGAGTACTGCCAACGGCTGCGCGTGGGCCGCGCCCGCGATCTCCTGCAGTTCGACAAGGCGTCCATCGACCGGGTGGCATGGGAAGTGGGATACAGCGACGCAGGCGCCTTTCGCAAGGTGTTCACGCGCATCGTGGGCCTGTCGCCCAGCGAGTACCGCCGTCGCTTCAGTGCAGACCAGAGCATCGGGCACTGAACACCGGCGCAGCCCCCTCTGCGCTGTTGTCGGTTGCAACACGGAAGTTGTCGGTATGGCCACTTCGCACCATGGCGCCTTCGGGTGACCATGGCGGCGCTTTTATAAGCAACCTCGAACAACCGAACCGGAGACCTCCATGAAAAAGCGCGCCGTGATCGTCATCGACCTGCAGAACGAATACCTGCCTTCTGGCAAGCTGCCCCTGTCGGGCATTGAAGCGGCATCGGCCAATGCAGCCAAGGTGATCGCCGACGCCCGCAGCAAGGGCTTCCCGGTCGTCCACGTGCGGCACGAGTTCGCCAACAGCGAGGCACCCGTATTCGTGCCCGGCACGAACGGCGTGGAAATTCAGCCGACCGTGGCCCCCCATGGCGACGAGCCCGTCATCGTCAAGAACCACATCAACGCCTTCCGCGGCACCAACCTCAAGCAGCAACTCGAAGCCCGTGGCGTGGAAGAGGTCGTGGTCGTCGGGGCAATGAGCCACATGTGCGTGGACGCCGGTGTGCGCGCCGCAGCCGACATGGGTTACGCCGTCACCGTGCTGCACGACGCCTGTGCCACGCTGGACCTTGAATTCGGTGGTGTGACCGTTCCTGCCGCGCAGGTGCACGCGGCCATGATGGCCGCCTTCGCGTTCGGCTACGCCACGGTGAAGTCGACCGGAGAGTACCTCGCCGCCTGAGGCCGGTCCTCACGGAAGCAGCGCTGGCAGCCCGGACACGCCCAGGCCGATCACGGCACAGGCTGCCAGCAGCGGCATCACACCGACCTTGAAGCGGAACAAGGCGACCGCGGCCCCCAGTGCGATCACGGCGGAAGCCGAATCGAAAGGACCTTGAAAGCCCCGCGGCCACAGCACGTGGTACGCGAAGAACAAGGCCAGATTGAGGATCACGCCCACGACCGCGGCCGTGATGGCCGTCAATGGCGCCGTGAACTTCAGCTTGCCGTGTGTGGACTCGATCAGCGGTCCCCCCGCCAGGATGAAGACAAAGGACGGCAAGAAGGTGAAGAAGGTCACCACGCTGGCCGCGGTGGCACCGGCCAGGAACAGCGCATCCGGCCCGAACAGTTGCTTGAACCATCCCCCAACAAAGCCCACAAACGCCACCACCATGATCAGCGGGCCGGGCGTCGTTTCACCCAGCGCCAGGCCGTCGATCATCTGCGGCCCGCTGAGCCATTGGTGGTGCTCGACCGCGCCCTGGTACACATAAGGCAGCACCGCATAGGCACCGCCAAACGTCAGCAAGGCGGCCTTGGTGAAGAACCATCCCATCTGCGTCAGTGCGCCATCAAGGCCTTGCACAGCGATCAGGATGGCCATCGCCCCCAGCCAGAGTCCCGCACCCGTGGCCAGCACGGTTGCAAGGCGCGCGCAGCGGAACAGCGCATGGGGCGGTGCCGGCGTGTCATCGTCAATGAGGGCGGGACCATAGCTGGCCTGCGCCCCGCCGTGTCCCCCGCCCATGGCGAATACGTGGGGTGCAAAGCGGGCACCCACTGCGCCCAGGACCCCGGCCGCCAGCACGATCAACGGAAACGGCGCGTCGAGTACGAAGATGGCCACGAAAGCAGCACCCGCAATCGCCCACAGCCACCGGTTCTTCAAGGCGCGGCTGCCGATGCGATGCGCAGCATGGATGACCAGCGCCGTGACCGCAGGCTTGATGCCGTAGAAGAGCCCGGCCACCAGCGGCAGGTGCCCGAAGGCCAAGTAGACCCAGGACAGGCCGATGAGGATGAACAGCGAGGGCAGCACGAACAGGGCGCCCGCCACGATGCCACCCCGCGTGCGGTGCATCAGCCAGCCGATGTAGGTGGCCAGCTGCTGTGCCTCGGGGCCGGGCAGCAACATGCAGTAGTTGAGCGCATGAAGAAACCGCCGCTCGCTGATCCAGCGGCGCCGCTCCACCAGCTCCGTGTGCATGATGGCGATCTGACCGGCGGGCCCGCCGAAGCTGATGAAGCCGAGCTTGAGCCAGAAGCGGAACGCCTCCCAGAAACCAACGGGCAAGGGAACGTGGGGGGTGGGCGATGGAACGAGGGCGCCAGGCATGCGGCGTTCTCCTGGGTGCATGGTCTTGAGCAGGACACCGTGATTGTCGTTGCGATGAAAGCGGCGCACCGCAACGCGGCGTGCCGTCTCCTCCGCATGGGCAAGCGGTGCGGATGCTAGATTGGCGTTTTGCAACCAGACAGACCACGGACCCCGACATGAAGCGCTTTCTGCTTGCCGCAGCGGCCGTGCTGGCCACGCCCCTGCACACTCACGCGGCCGAGGTGTCCGTGGCCGTGGCGGCCAATTTCACCGTCCCGATGCAGAAGATCGCCGCGCTGTTCGAGCAGGACACCGGCCACAAAGCCGTGCTCGCGTTCGGCTCCACCGGGCGTTTCTACGCGCAGATCCGGAACGGCGCGCCATTCGAGGTGCTGCTGGCTGCGGACGATGAAACCCCCGCCCGGCTGGAGCAAGAGGCCTTGGCGGTACCGGGCAGCCGCTTCACGTACGCCGTGGGCAGGCTGGTGCTCTGGAGCAAGCGGGCCGGGCTGGTGGACGGACAGGGCCAGGTGCTCCGCCGCCCTGATGCCTTCGACAAGATCGCCGTGGCCGACCCCAAGCTGGCGCCCTACGGTGCGGCCGCCATTGAGGTCATGGGCAAGCTCGGCGTGCTCGATCCGTTGCGGCCCAAGATCGTGCAGGGCGAAAACATCGCGCAGACCCACCAGTTCGTGGCCACCCAGAACGCGGCGCTGGGCTTTGTCGCCCTGTCGCAGGTCTACGTGGATGGCCGTCTCGGCGAAGGCTCGGCGTGGGTGGTGCCCCCCGACCTGCACACGCCGATTCGACAGGACGCCGTGCTGCTGAAGAAGGGTCACGGCCACGCAGCAGCCACCGCGCTGCTGTTGTTTCTCAAGGGGGACAAGGCGAGGGCCGTGATCCGCGGCCATGGATACGGGCCCTGACCCCTGTGTGCGCCCGGCGCCCACTTCTCGCTGACAGACGCCGCGCTTCCGGGTCGCAAAGCCCGTCGGACCCGGGCACTTCTCTCGGGCGGGTCATCGCGCATGCGCGTGTCCGATTGCCCAACTTGCTGTACCGCGGGTTGCCCCTTACATTGCCTGTTGACCGAAGGATGAACCCGAAAGGGAGAACCGATGCTTGCTGATCCCGTCGACTTCAAGGTGCAACTGTCCACCATCCAGGCCACCGTCCTGGAGGTGCTCCCGCAGTCGGGGCTGGTCTACGCCGTGGATGGCGCGAACCGAACCTGGGCCGTGACGCGAAAGGCGTCCGCCGTGCCCTTGACCGCCTACCAGGAAGGCAGTCCATGCGTGCTCACGATTGCCCGGCACCGTGACTTCTCGCTGGTCGAGCGCTGCGAACTGCCTCATTCTTGAGCACACCAGGTGGCGCCCTGGGAGCGGGTTGACTTGCCCGCCCCGAGCCCACAGAGTTATCCACAGCTTCTGTGGGTAAGCCGGCGCCGCGCTGCCCTCGCCCTCCTCCAGGGCGCCTGCGCAGGGGCTGTTGAGCGCGCAGCACCACCCCGCGTTCGAGGGGGACATCCGTCTTGTATTGCGAATGATTCTCATTAACAATGAGTTCATCACGCACTTGCGCGGGCCCTCTCCCGCTGACCCCCGTGGACACCGCCACTTCCCTCGCCCCTGTCCAGCATCGTCTGCTCCACCTGCTCGACGAGTTGATCCGTCATGACGGCTATGGCTCGCTGCGGATCGACGTGCGTCTGCTCAAGCGGGGTCAGAAGGAAGTGATTCTGGACTGCGGCAAGCAGCATCGCTTCGTGGTCGACGTGCCTGCGGCAGCCGGCAAAGACGCCAGCGCGTGAGCGTTTTCTGCCCGAGGGCATGGCGCCCTGGGCCTGCGGACTTCTCCGTCCGACTGCATCCATCCTCGTCAACCTGCTGTTGTGGCCTTTGTGGGTAAGGAACACGGCGCCCTCTTCAGAGAGCACCTCATGTCCTTGTCTGTACGCGCCTTCGCGCCCGCCCTTTCGTCCATCGCCCTGGCCCTCGCGGCTGCCGGTCAGGCCCACGCCACGGCCGGTCAATGGGACAGCAGCGTCGCCGGCTTCAGCGGCATCGGCGCCTCGGCTGCCACGCCGTGGATCGCTTCGCCGGCCACCGGCAGCACGTATGCCGAGTGGAACGCCATCTTCAGCTACCCGTCCGACAACACGCCCGACATCGGTGGCGCCGGCACGCTGACGGAAACCACCGGCTCGGCCTTCCCGACCAGCGGCGGCAACATCTACAGCATCTCCGGCGCCTCGGCGTTTTCGCTGGATCTGGGCACGGCGGCGGCCGGCACGTGGGACGTCTACCTGCGCGTGTCGACCGTGGGCTCGGCCGTGGCCGACACCGCCAAGCTCAACGGCGTGAGCGCCACCCGTGTGACCACCTTCAGCCAGGCCATCACCGGCGGCTTCGGTGGCACCGAGGAAGAGAGCCTGTGGAAGTGGACGGTGACGCTGAGCAGCCCCGCCACCTGGCTGACGAGCTTTGCGGCCAGCGGCGCGCACATGAGCCTGGACCAGGTGGCCTTCTACGCCGTGCAAACGCCGGCTGCCGCCGTGCCGGAACCGCAGACCTGGGCCCTGATGCTCGCCGGCCTGGGTGCCATGGGGGCGTTGCAGCGCCGTCGCCGCGCCTGAAGTCGACCGAACCGATCTGGAACAGAGGTGAAGTCGGCCTCGACCTCGTCGTGCTGGCGGGCGGTGGGCAGCGGGTTCGCGGTTGCCGCCGCCTGCCTGCCTGCCGCCCTGCCGGTTTCCGCGGCCACGGCCGCTGCAGACGCAGACGCTGAACAGGAGATGCCCGCGGTGCAGGTGAAGGCCAGCGCCGCGCGGCCGCCGGAGGGCGTCACGATGGCGCCCACACAGGCGCGCACCACCGTCACCGAAACGACGCTGAGGCAGCGACAGCCGGACTCGGTCTTCCAGGTGATGGACGAGGTGCCGGGCGTGACCGTGCAGGGCGGACCGCGCAACAGCGGGATGGGCTTCAACATCCGCGGCTACAGCGACAACGAAGACGTGCGCATCGAGCTCGACGGAGTGGTGAAAGGCTTCGAGAAGTACCGCTTCGGCGGCACCTTCATCGAGCCGGAGCTGCTCAAGTCCATCGAAGTGCGCCGGGGCGCGCAGGTGGAAAGCGCCGGCGCGCTGGGCGGCACCGTGAGCGCCACCACGCGCGATGCGCGCGACATGCTGCGCACCGGGCAACAGTGGGGCGCCCGCGCCCGCATCGGACACGCCACTAACAACGACGAGCGCCAGGCCATGGTGGCCGTGTATGGCCGCCCCACCGAGGCCACGGACACGGTGCTGGCCTTTACGCGCCGCACCGGAGGCAACATCAAGCTGGCAGGGGGCGACACCCTGCCCTTGTCCGAGGTCGACATGGGCAGTGGCCTGGCCAAGGCGAGCTGGTGGGTCAACGACGCATGGCGGCTGAGTGCCAGCTGGATCCGCTACCGCGATCAGGGCCTGCAGGCCTACGACACGTTCAGCGGCACCATGGGCACCGGCACCACGCCCATGGCGCAGGTGGGCACGTTCGGCCAGGTGCAACGCCGCATCGATGACGACACCGTGTCGATGCAGGCGCTCTGGAGTGACGAGGCCGCAGGCCACGAATGGCAGACCACGCTGGGCCGCAGTCTCACGCGCGTGCAGGACCACTTTGAACCCGGATGGTCGGTGTTTTCGCTGTCAACCGAGGTGGACGACGATGTGCACCAGACGCATCTGACGCTGGACAGCCGACTGCGCTGGCAGTTGCTCGGCAGACCGTCCAACCCTTCCATGGCCTCGTCCGGCACACTGGGGCAGCAGCTTGCGCTGCGGGCCGGTCTGCAAGCTGGCCACAGTGATCGTGCCGCCGAGCGCGTGACCGGCAATGCGGCGCTCAACCAGGCGCTCTACCGCGACGGCTACAACCCCGCGCAGCCGCCTGGCACCCGTGACACGCGGGGCACCTTTCTGCAACTCGACTGGCGCCTTGGCCGCATGCAGGTGCTGCCTGGTGTGCGCTGGGACCAGATCGCGTCCACAGTGCACGGCGCCAATGCCGACCTGCTGAAGGCCGCGGGCGAGCCGGACACCGTGCGCTACACCGAGGTCTCGCCCAGCCTGACCTTGAGCTATGCGCTGGTGCCCGAGCGGTGGACCGTGTTCGCCACGACCGCCCAGTCCTTCCGCCCGCCCCTGCTGGACGAGGCCTTCATGCGGGCCGGCTACGGTGTGTGCAACAACAACGCGCTGCTGCGCATGGGCACCGGCACGACGCCACGCGTGCCGGGCTATGCCCCCGGTGCCCAGGTCGCGCCGTCCACGGGCATCTGCAGCAACGCCTTCGTGCCCGAGACGTCGGAAGGCTTCGAGGCCGGCGTGCACACCCGCCAGGTCGATCTGTTCGGGCCGCGCAGCACGGCCCAGGCCAAGCTCACCGTCTTCTTCAACCGCACCGAGCACCTCCTCGAATCGCTGATGGCCGAGCCCGGCGGCAGTGGCCGCCTGATCCAGCCCGGCTGGGAACGACGCCGCGGGATCGAGCTGGAAACCAGTGTGGGCTGGGCTCAGTGGCGCACGCGTCTGGCCGCCTCGCGCCTGCGCGGTCGCCAGTTCGACGGCCTGTTCGAAAGTGACCTGGTCGGCGTGCCTGGCGACCGGGTGCATCTGAGCTTCGGGCGCCAACACCCGTGGGGCGAATGGGGACTGCGCTGGCAACAGGTCTGGGCACGCCGCTACTACGTGGACACCGCCCGCACCCAGGTGGCCGAAGCGCCGGGCTACCGGCTGCTGGGCGCCTCGCTGACCTGGCGACTGAACCCCACTTGGGAAACCACCCTCACCGCAGACAACCTCGCCGATGCGAGCTACCGGCTCGACAACGGACTGAGCGGCGCACTGGGCACCGCCGGCCCGGGTCGCAACGTCCGCATCTCCCTCAGCGCGCGCTACTGAGCGCGCCCCCCTTGCTCTCTTTCCTTGCCAAACCCATGGAGCCCGACGATGACACCGACCTCGAACGACCTCTTGCGCTCGTCCTTCGCCGCCCTGCGGGCCGAGGGCTTGCGCGCCCGCGACGCGGCCGCCCGCATGGGCCTCAGCGAGGGCGCCGCAGTGGCTGCCCATGCTGTGAGCCCGACCCTGCCGGCACACCCGGCCGGCAACCTGCTGCACGCCGTCGTGCTCGACGCTGACTGGCTGGGTCTGTTGCGCGGCCTCGAACAGGTCGGCGAGGTCATGGCGCTGACCCGCAACGAGCACATCGTGCACGAGAAGATCGGCGTGTACCGACACGCCTCTGCACAGGGTCCCGTGGGCCTCCTCGTCGGCCCGGAGATCGACCTGCGGCTGTTCTTCTCCCACTGGCACGTGGGCTTCCATGTGGCCGAATCAACGCCGCGCGGGGTGCAGCAAAGCCTGCAGTTCTTCGACCGGCATGGCGTGGCGGTGCACAAGGTGCATGCCCGACCGCAGACCGATCTGGATGCCTGGCATGCCCTGGTGGCGCGCCATCGCAGCCCCCTGCCCTCGCCCGCTTTCGACCCCGGCGAGCCCGGCCGCACGCCGGACCGCCCAGACGCCGAGATCGACGCGCTCGGACTGGGTGAGGCCTGGGCTTCGATGCATGACACGCACGAGTTCTTTGATCTGCTCAAGCGCTTCCAGGTGGGCCGCCTGCAGGCGCTGCGGCTGATGGAGGGCGTGCACACGCGCCGTGCCCCGGCCGATGCGACCGCCCGCCTGCTGGCCCAGGCGCGCGACGCCAGCTTGCCCATCATGGTCTTTGTCGGCAGCCGAGGCTGCATCCAGATCCACACCGGCCCCGTCCATCGCGTCGAACCCATGGGCCCGTGGATCAATGTGCTGGACGATGGCTTCAACCTGCATCTGCGTGAAGACGCCATCCATGAAACGTGGCTGGTCAGCAAGCCGACCGACGACGGACCGGTGACCTCCATCGAGGTGTTCGACCGCCACGGCGATGTGATCGTGATGTTCTTCGGCGCGCGCAAGCCCGGCCAGCCCGAGCGACCCGACTGGCGGGCGCTGGCCTTGGGCCTGACCTCGGCCGCCGAGCGGGAGGCCGCATGATGCGGCGTCGCCACCTGTTCGCCCTCGCCCTGACGCCCTGGATGACGGACGTGAAGGCCGCTCCGACAGCAACAGGGCGCCCGCCGCGGCTTGTGACGGTTCACGGCAGCCTGACGGAGATCGCCTTTGCACTGAAGGCGCAAGCCACGCTGGTGGGCACCGACACGACGAGTGCCTACCCGCCCGCCGCACAGCAGACCACCAAGGTGGGCTACATGCGCAGCCTGTCCGCGGAGGGCCTGCTCGCGCTGCAGCCGACCGCCGTCCTGGGCACCGAGGAGGCCGGACCCGCCGTGGTGCTGGCACAGGTCCGCGCCGCGGGCATCCCGGTCACCCTGGCCGCATCACGCCACCGCTTTGAAGACGTGACCGACAAGATCCACCTGGTCGCCCAAGCCACAGGGCGCGGTCCGGCCGGTCGCGACGTCGCAGCGAGCCTGCAGCGCCAATGGCAGACGACGCAGGCACAGGTGGCACGCACGACAGCGTCACGCCTGGCCCGCAAGGCCGCGGCGCCGCGGGTGTTGTTCGTGATGGCGCACGGCGGCGCCGCGATGACCGCCGGCACGGACACCGCCGCCGATGCGGTGCTGGGCCTGGTTGGCGCATCGAACGCGCTCACAGGCGTGCGGGGCTACCGCGCCCTCAACGCGGAAGCCGCCGCCGCCGCCCAACCGGACGTCGTCCTCACCACCACCGAGTCGCTGGCGTTCGTGGGCGGCGCCGAGCGCTTCTGGCAACAGCCGGGCCTGGCCCTGACGCCCGCCGCGCGGCACCAGCGCCTGATCGCGCTGGACGCCATGGGGCTGCTCGGCTTCGGGCCGCGCATGCCCGCCGTACTCGACGACCTCAGGCGGCAACTGGCATGAGCGCGACGACGGTGCCGCGCCCGGCAGACCCGCCACCGATTGCATCCACCCGCCCGCATGTTGACCCACGCTGGGTCTGGGCCATCGGGCTGCCTTTGCTGGTGGCTGCCCTCGCCTTCGCCGCCACCCAGGGGGCCTATGCCCTCACCACCGATGACCTCGGACGGCTCTGGCTGTTGTGGCAGCAGCCAACTGGCTCACCTCATGAGCCTTCTCTGGCTGGTGCGCAGGTGTTCTGGCACATTCGCGCACCGCGCCTGGCCATGGCGGTGCTGGCGGGCGGCGCCCTCGGCCTCAGCGGTGCACTGGTTCAAGGGCTGTTCCGCAATCCACTGGCCGACCCCGGCCTCATCGGCGTGAGCGCGGGCGGCGCGCTCGGCGCGGCCACCTGCATCGTCGTGCTGCCGCTCGCGGGGTCGGTGCTGCCGGGATTCAGCCAACGAGGGATCGGGGCATGGGCCACGATGCTGGCCGCGTTTGCCGGTGCGCTCTTCGTCACCGCCCTCGCCTGGCGCCTGGCACGCCGGCAAGGCCGCATCCAGGTCGCGCAGCTGCTGTTGGTTGGCGTGGCCATCAATGCCCTGGCCGGCGCCGGGCTGGGCCTGCTCACCTACCTGGCCAATGACACACAGCTGCGGGCCCTCACCTTCTGGCTGATGGGCAGCCTTGCACCGAGCCAGTGGCCCGCCGTGATGGCCGTGTGCCCATGGGTGGCTGCTGCGGTGCTGCTCGCCCCCGCCCTCACCCGGTCGCTTGATGCACTCGCCCTCGGTGAGGCGCAGGCGCACCTCATGGGCGTGCGCATCCGCCGCGTCCAGCGAGCCTCGGTCGCACTGACTGCGCTTGCCGTGGGCAGCGTCACCGCGGTGATCGGCATGGTGGGCTTCATCGGACTGGTGGCCCCTCACATCGTGCGGCAGCTCTTCGGGCCGCGCCACCGGGTGGTCCTCCCGGGGTCGGCCCTGCTCGGGGCCAGCCTGGTCGTGCTGGCCGACACGGCGGCGCGCACGCTGTTCGCACCGGCCGAGTTGCCCCTCGGGGTGCTGACGGGCCTCATGGGGGCGCCGGCATTTCTGTGGATCCTGCAGCGGCGCCCGGCCGCTTCGACAACTTGAAAGGCGCATGGCGCATGGAACTGCACGCAAAGCACCTTCGTGTCGAGCATGGCGGCCGCATGGTGCTCGACGTTCCCGAGCTCCGGCTCCACGCCGGCCGGGTACACGCCCTGCTGGGTCCCAATGGCGCCGGCAAATCCACCTTGCTGAACGCCATGGCGGGCCTCGATCCTGCACTGAGCCACGCCATCACGCTGGGCAGCAGGCCCTTGTCCAATTGGCCGCCACAAGAGCTCGCCCGTCAACGTGCGTTGTTCTCGCAGGAGCACACGGTGCCCTTCGATTTCAGCGTGCACGACATCGTCGAGATGGGTCGGTTTCCCCATGTTGAATGTCCACATCCTCGAGAAGCTCATCTGGTGAGCGAGTCGTTGGCCCGGACGGGAGCCGCGCATCTCGCGGGTCGTCTGCTCGCCACGCTGTCAGGGGGAGAAAAGGCCCGAGTTCACCTCGCTCGCGTGCTGGCGCAGATCACCGCACTGCCTGACGACCAGCGACCCCGATGGCTCTTTCTCGACGAACCCACTGCGGCGCTGGATCTCGCCCACCAGCAGGGCGTGATGCGCCTGCTGAGCACGCTGGCGTCGCAGGGATGCGGTGTCGTGGTCGTGCTGCACGACATGAACCTCGCCAACAGCCATGCCGACCAGATCGTGGTGTTGGCCCGAGGGCGCATCGTCAGGGTCGGCACCAGCAGCGAGGTCCTGCAGCCGCCGCTGATCCGAGAGGTGTGGGGCGTCGCATGCGAACGGGTGCCGCTGCCCTTCCCGCCCCTGGGTCAGCGCGAGTGGCTGACCTTTCCCTGAAGACTCATGGCTCGATCGCAGGCTCCGGCTGCTGCGCCAGGTAGAGCTTCACCATCTCGGCCTTGAGCAAGGGCGACGTCCAGTCCCCCTCCCTCACGCGCTTGGCAATCGACGGCGTCAGCAGCCCCTTCTCCTTCAGCTGGGCCGACAACACCTGCAGCAGCCCGGCCCGCACCGGCGCGGGCAGGTGCGCAATCTCGGCCACGGCGCGGTCGAAGCGCTCGCGCCGGGCTGCTTCGGTGGCGTCCACCACCACCGCCTGCGCCGGCATCGCCGTCTCCCTGGGCGCCCGCTCGGCGGGGGCAGGTTCCGCCACGCGCGGCGAGGCCTCGGCGGCCCGCGGGTCCAGCAGGCTCATCAGGTACATCAAAGGGCTGCGCACGGGCGAAAGGTCGGTGCGCTGCACGCGCGCTCGGGTGTCCAGCAAGGCGCGCACGAGGCGGTCCTCGCTGTACTGCGCCACCAATGGCGCCAGCTGGGCATCTTGCAGACCCAGTCCCTCGGCCGCCTGACGAACACGTGTGGGCTGGGGGGCCGGCGCGGTGTCCACGGCTGCCCAGGCGGCATCGGCGGCTGTGGAGGCGCCCTTGTCCTGGCGCTTCTTGCGCACCGCGAACTGCACCTCGGTGACCGCCCTGCCCTGCCGGTGCTCGAGCAACTCCACCTCGATATCCGACTTTTCATTGATCTCGGCAATGGCGGCCAGCACCGATTCGTTCTTGACCTTGCGCCACTCGCGCTTCTTCGGCGAGGACGACAGCGCGGACACCCACCACGCCGGCGAGGCCCGGTTCGTCACGCCGGAAGGGTTGTTCTTGTAGCGGCTGCAGATGTCGTACAGCGCGATCGCACCATAGCTTTCGAGCCTGGCGAGAATGGGCAGATCCTGCAGAGTCCAGAGCTTGGGGTCCAGCAAGGCCTTAATGAGGTCCGGCGGAAACGCCCATTGCACCAGACGCTCACCGTGCCGCATCTCGAATGCAGCCTGCGACAACAGCGCCATGTCGCGCCATTCCGGGCCGTTGGTCGTGCCCGGCGCCTCCCAGGTCATGGCCATCTTGCGCATCTCGCGCAGATAGCCTTGCGCCAGGGTGCGTGACTCGGTGCTGCTGCCGGCCAGCAACAACGCGCGCCGCAACGGCATTTCAAAAAGGTGCGTCGCCTCGGGTACACGCCCCAGCGACCTCATCTGTTGCTGAGCCTCCCACAGCAACACGGTATAGAGCTTGCGGGCCACGGCGGTCATTCCCTTGTCCTTGCTGATCATCACCAGCACCTCGTTGGGCTTGCGCAAGGCTGGCAGGGAGGCGGTCAAGGGGTCGTCGCTCATGGCATGTCAGTGTACTCGATCTGTCCTTCGTTGATTGCGCGCTCGGACAGTTGGAGGTCCGGCGTACCGGCCAGCCGCTGTCCGGTTTTCAACCGCCACGGCGATATTTCCTTCGTCCGGTTGATTTCTGGACAGTTTCGAGACTGGGAAACCGGCTTCCGGTCCGAAGGCTGAGCCGCACAGCCCGGTTGAAAACTGGACATCCCCGCCGTGATCGGGCATCCGATGCGCCCGCCGGCTGCGGCCGCGTCCCCTGCGGTCGTGCGGGATGCATTCCGTCCCGCTGCGGCGGACCCACCCTGTGGACAAACCGGTTGGAATCCGGACACTCCGGGGGTCGTCAGGACAGAAGCGGGCGCGGCATGGACACACGCGGTTGGAACATGGACACTGGCGGTTCAGAACTGGACAGAGCGGATCTGTAAGTGCTTGTCACTCAACGGTTTTTCGGGCTATCCACAAGCTTAGATCTACTTGTATTCGTATTGAAGAGACTTGAATCCAGGAGCACTGACGCCGGTAAGATGTCTAAAACACGGTGCTGGCAGCGCGGCTCGGTGCAGCAGGGGTGTCGTCACGCCGCGATGGCCGCCATATGGCACGGACCGCGCTGATCCCACGTTTTAAATCAAATAACTCAAAATTCGTGGAATGGATGGTCTTGGCGGTGTGCTTCGTTAGAATGAAGCACATACAGTCCACCATCATTCATACACGATGCTCAGAGACGATCGAAAAGCTTCTCTCCAAGACATTGAACGCATGTCTGCGCGGGCGGAAGTGGCCCTTGAAAAAATCCGCGGCACGCTGTTGAGCCCCGATGCGCGCAAGAGCGCGCCGGTGTTCTCCATCAGTCAACTGGAGCACTTCACCGGCGCCGACCGCAACAAGATCAACTACGCGGCCCGCAAGGGCGAGCTGCCCGAGGGCACGATGCCCGATGGCGGCGGCCGTCGCACCTGGACCACCGAGGAACTCCAGAAGTGGACACGGCACTTCCGGGCAGATCGACTGCGCCCGGAAGGCCTAGCCGGCATCACGATCTCGGTCGCGAACTTCAAGGGCGGCGTCACGAAAACGACCACTGCGGCCACCTTGGCCCAGGGGCTGAGCCTGCGCGGGCACAAGGTGTTGCTGGTCGACGTGGATCCCCAGGCTTCGTTGACCACGCTTTTTGGCCTGCTGCCGGGCGTCGAGATCGATGAGGAACACACGCTCTCGCCCCTGTTCAGCGGGGACGCGACCGACGCACGCTATGCCGTGCGCAAGACCTATTGGCCGGACCTGGATCTGATTCCGGCGATGACGCGGCTGTACGCTGCCGAGTTCAAGCTGCCTGCGCGCCAGAAGGACAACGCGGACTTCGAATTCTGGAAGGTGCTGGACCTCGGGCTCGACCCCTTGCGCGACGAGTACGACGTCATCGTCATCGACACCCCCCCTTCCCTTTCCTACACAACGATCAACGCCGTGATGGCATCGGACGGACTGGTGGTCCCCGTGCCGCCCAGCACGCTGGATTTCGCCTCGCTGAGCCAATTCTGGAGTCTGTATCTGGACATTGCGCACAGCCTGAGCGAGTTGCGGGGTGACGCCAAGAAGTTCGAGTTCGTCAACATCCTGGCTTCGCGCGTCGACGCCAATGATGCGTCGAGTCGCATCGTGCGGGGGTGGCTGCGCGAGGTGTACGCCGAGCGGGTCCTGGCGACTGAAATCCCGCGGACCTCGATTGCTGGCACGGCGGCGGTCGGTTTTGGCACAGTCTATGACCTACCGAAGAGCGCTGCCAGCGCTGGCACGTATGCCCGCGCATTCGACGCCTATGAGGCATTCATCGATGAAGTCGACGCCCAATTGCAAAGTGTGTGGGCCGGTTGGAGGGACGAATGAGCACGAAACGAGGAAACCGCCCGACCGACATCGGGGCGATGCTGTCGCTCGGCAACCTGGACGCGGCCGTGACGGCACGCTCCACACCGGCCACGGAAAGCCGGCCGCGAACCGCCGCCGGTGAGTTGCTCGCAGAACGCCGCAGTGGACTGGAGTCGGAGAACGCAAGGCTGAGGGCGCAGGTTGGCGATCTCCAGTCGGAAGTGCAGAAATGGTCTGACTCGCTGCCGGTGCTGGCTTTGGATCCGGACCTGGTCGAGCACAGTCGGTTCGCCAACCGCATCGCCGAGAGCTTTGACACACCCGAGTTCCGCGAGTTCAAGGCCGAGATCCAGGCGGCCGGTGGCAACGTGCAACCGATCAAGGTCGTGCCGATCCCTGGGACCGAGCCGCTTCGCTACTCCATCGTGTATGGCCATCGCCGGCATCGAGCGTGTCTGGAACTGGGCATCAAGGTCAACGCCATCGTCGAGAACCTGAGCGAGCGCGGCCAGTTCATCGAGATGGAGCGCGAGAACCGCGGGCGACGGGATCTCTCTGCCTACGAACAAGGGCTGTGGTATCTGCGCGCCTGTTCGCCCGTGATCCCGGCGGAGAAGGGCGGCCAGACCGGCTGGGCGCTGTTCGGCAACATGTCGGAGATGGCCGAAGCACTGGGGGTGGACAAGGGCAACGTTTCGAAGGCCTGTCAGATCGCCGAGCTGCCGGATGCGGTGCTCGCGGCTTTTGGCCGCCCGACTGAGATCCAGTTCAACTGGGCGACCGCGCTGACGCGGGCCCGCAAGCTCGATCTGCCCGGCCTGTTGAGCCGCGCGGCCGATGTGCGTCGTCGCCGGGAAGCCGGCGAGTTGCTGTCTGCGAAGACGGTCTATGCGTTGCTGACGTCGCCCGCGCAGGTGGCGGTGGAGCAGGGCGCCGAGGTCGAGTTGACCCAGGCGGACGGTACACGGTTTGCGCGCTTGCTGCGCGACAAGAAAGGTCGCACCGTGGTGGAGTTCGATGCGCCACTGTCTTCTGCGGACACTGACAAGCTGGTGGAAGGGCTGGTGGAACTGTTCAAGTGAGCCAGCGCAAGTTCCCCACGAGCCGCCCAAGGGCGGCTTTTTTCTTCTGGTTGTACGGTACAACTCTGCGAAGTGGCTGGACTGGGAGTTGTACCGTACAACAGCGCCCCGTGCCGAAACCGGCTGCCTGCTGTTGTACCGTACAACTTCAACGTCGCTTCATCTTGTTGAGTTCTTGAACCAACAGCTTGCGCTCGGTGTTCAAGTAAACAGAGGTCGTCTGCAGACTCGCGTGACCCATCGCGTTCATCAAAGCGGCCGGGCTCACGTTGTCTGCCGCTGCCGAGTTGGCGAAGAAGTGCCTCAACCAATGTGTCGATGCGTGTCGCAAGGCTGCTGTATCCAGTGCGACCCCGTTTTCTTCGGCCAGGTCTGCACACCGATGAAAGAAGCGCTTGAGGGCCTGATGGAGCGCCGTGGGATCCAGTGACCCGAAGCGGTCTGCGTTTTGCGGTTCAGTGCGATCCAGAACGGGCAGGCCACGCGCATCCAGCTTCCAGCGCGGTGGTGCCTTCCGCAACGCGCCCACCAGGGGCAGGCCGTCGTCGGCATCCGGACCAGCGTGCACAGTGGCGGAGCCGCCAGGGGAGGGCGCTGCCTCCGGCGCCCACAGCGTACGAACACGCGGATTGCGCGCATCGAACGCGGTTTCGGCGGCCTTCATGTCGGCGTGGTGCTGGTCCAGCAAGGCCTTGATGTCGTCGTGCAGCAGCGCTTCCCGGTTGCGACTGCCTTTGCCGGCGATGCGAAGGAACCAGAATGCCTGGCCATCCACCTCTTGCTGAAACAGCGCACCCCGACGGGTCGTGACCAACTCGATCAGCCGCAGCCCCGTTGTGGCGCCGATCTCCAGCACGAGCCGGGTTCTCCGTAACGAAGCCGCTCGGGCGAAAGCCTGATCGGGATGAACTGCGTCGGGGAGAAGCCGTGGCGTGCCACCGTCCTCCGCCGCTGGGCCGACAGCCGCGTACAGCTCGGACCAGCAACGCATCAGCCACTGCCATTGCTCGTCGGAGAAGCTGCGCGCAATGTCGATGCGGAAGTGCGGCAGCTTCATGCTCGGCAGCACGCCGCGGGCCCCATTGGCGCTCAGGTAGCCGGCCTCCACCAGTGCCGTCAACATCGCCGAGATGACCGAGAAGTTCAGCTTTTGGCTCGACAGACTCAATGGTCGCTTCAATGGCCGCCATTCGCTGCTGTGGCGATCCACTTTCGCACGTTGGACCCAGTCCGCCGGCGGCGCTGCCAGAAAGGCACGGTACGCCTGGAAGTCAGGCTCAGTCAGGGATGACATCGGCTTGCGCCGCACCCAGACGCACCACAGGTAGAAGCGCTCTGCGATGCGGCTGTAGCTGGCATGCGTCCGCGGCGAGGCGGCGTGCCCCTGCAGCCAGGCGTGGATGGCTTCCAGATCTGTGTGAACCCCGAGCACATTTGGCGTGGTGTTGCGAAACAGACCGGTACGTCCGTCGAGGCCTTCAGGCACCGCCAGCCGGTCCAGCGGGACCAGCCCGTAATGCCGAACGGACGCGGGAGCCAGCAGACCCCGCTCACTGCCTCTGCGTAGCGCTCGCAATGCGAAAGGCTTGAGCGCCTCATCGTGCAGCGGCCGGCCCATCTCGGCGGCCAAGGGCGCCAGCCACCCCACCAGCCGTTCAGCACGCACCCGGCCCAGGCGTGGCACGCGGGTCCACCACCGATGCTGCCGGAGGTTGATGAAGTCGATGAGGTCTCCCAAGGTCAGCAAGGGCAGGGCGCGACCGTCCACTTCCGTGCGCTGGAGCTGCGCGGCCAGGCCCGGGCTCAACCACGCCGTGAGGGAGTCAGTGAGGGCTGGGGGGCGTGCCAGCTCACCAGCCAGCCGATTGAGCGATTCAAGTTGCAGCCGCGCTGCCTGCGTCTCTTCTGAGCAGGAGAGGGTGGTGGCCGGCATGGGCGCACTCGGCTGATCGAGTCCATGCTCCGCTTCGTACTCGGCAAGCCACTCCGCCTGGCTCTGGAAATCGACATCCAGGCCGAGCGCTTCGCACTGTTGGGCGATCCATTCGTCCAACGAGGGCAGGGCGGAGAGGCAAGGCGGGGCTGCCGTACCCCGCCCATTTGGGGACAGCGCCCGTCCGGCCTCAACGCCAAGGCCGCGTTGCTCTGCCGCCAGATGGATCTGGCGGGTCAGGCGATCAAAACGATGCTGGAAATGCCGCTCATCGTCTGGCCCGCCTTCGAACGCCAGGTACAAGGTCCAGGCCTTGCGCAGTGAGATGCCCTCGAGCACGGCGCGGACAAAGCTGAAGTGGTGGTGTCGCAGCTCGGCGGCTGCGATCTGCATCTTCTGTCCCGCGGGACGTCCTCGTCGGCGGGGTTTCAGGGTGTCACCCACCTTAATACCTCAAGATATTCGGACAACGCGCAGCAGGCCGGTTCCCCGCTCGCCTGCTCGATTTTCGCCCTTTCTGGGGCCCACCCCCTGGTTCACTTGTTTTAGGGCCACAGACGTCGTCCTGCGCGGTCACATTGTTCATTAATGCTGTCCCCGGGCGTGGTCCGCTTTGGTTCCTTGGATTCGTTCTGCTTGTCTATTTGGAACGTCGACGATTCCGTTCCGCGCGAATCCTCTTCACGATTCCGTCTTTCCTTCATTTTAAAACACACACGAATAAGGAAGTTAATCCATGTGTCACTCGGCAAAGGAAATGCGGCGTCCGGCTGGCCGACGCCGCATCTTTTGAGCCAAGGCGATGAACAGCCTCGCCCCTTCCTGGCACTCCATCACTCCGGAAAGCGTCAATTGGCCTTGCTCGCGCTCCGCAGTGCGAGGCCCGGTAGGCCAGCTGCTTCACACCATCGGCGGATCGGTTTCCCGCTGGAAGTGGCGGTGCAGCGCGACGGCCTGAATGAAGGCTTGTGCCCCGCTGTCCGCAGCGTTGGCCAGCACGATGCCCGGGTCCGAGACCTCACTGGCCGTGGCGGTGGGAATGCCGGCCGCCTGCAGCAGTTGCAGCCCGCTGCCCAGCACCAGGATGGCCTTGCAGTGGCGGTACTGGTCGCGGATGTGCTCGGCGGCATGGCCGTCGCGCAACAGGGCCTTTACGGCTGTCTCGCCATCTGGCAGCACCAGAGCGTCGAACAGGAAACCCGGCTCATTCTCAAGAGAGACATCGGCCTGCAGCTCCACACCGTCGGCTGTCTGCACCGGCCCGATGCGTGGCGCGGCGATGCGCGGCACCGCGCCCTGCTCGAACAGCGCAGCATGCACCGCCAGCAGCGACTCGCCCATGACGCCGTCGGCAGCCATGAGCATGATCTTGCGGCCGGCGATGGAGCCGTTGCCCGGCCGCGCGAACAGCGACAGCGCGGCCGACACATTGACTTCCGGCTTGGGCGAGCGTGACAGCGCCTTTGGCATCGGGTCGGGCACCGGCATGTTGAGCCCGACCGCCACCCGGGTAGCGAGGTCTTCCGAGGCATTGCGCAGCATCGCCAGCGTGCGCTCGCGGATGGCCGGCACGGTGACCTTGCTCAGCTCGAAGCGGAAGGCAGCGGCGATGTGGTTCTTCTCCACCGGCGACTGGCTCTCGTAGAACAGCCGGGCCTGGTTGTAATGCTCGGCAAACAGCTCTGGCTTGGCGCGCACCTTGGCCGAGTCCTCCCGGTTGCGCAGCCGCGCCGCAACGGACACGAAGCCCTGCTCCGCCGCGCCGGCCTGGAAGGGGCATCCGCCCGCCAGCGAGTTGGGCTCGTAGGACACTCGGCCACGGTGAATGGCCTGGCGGTGCAAACCGTCGCGCTGGTTGTTGTGCACCGGCGCGATGGGCGAGTTGATCGGAATCTCGTGAAAGTTGGGGCCGCCCAGCCGGGTGATCTGCGTGTCCACATAGGAATGGATGCGGCCGGCCAGCAGCGGATCGTTGGTGAAGTCCAGCCCCGGGATGATGTGGGCGGTGCAGAACGCGACCTGCTCGGTCTCGGCGAAGAAGTTGTCCGGGTTGCGGTTGAGCACCATGCGGCCAATGGGGCGCACGGGCACCAGTTCCTCGGGCACGATCTTGGTGGCGTCCAGGATGTCGAAGCTGAACTTGGCGGCTTCGTCCTCGGTGAACACCTGGATGCCGAGCTCGTACTCCGGGTAGGCGCCGCTCTCGATGCGCTCCCACAGGTCGCGGCGGTGGTAGTCGGGGTCGGCACCAGAGATCTTCACGGCCTCGTCCCAGGTCAGCGAATGCGTGCCGGCTTTGGGCGTCCAGTGGAACTTGACCAGCACCGACTCTCCCGCGGCATTGACCAGCCGGAAGGTGTGCACACCAAAGCCCTGCATGGTGGCGTAGCTGCGCGGGATGGCGCGGTCGCTCATGACCCACATCAGCATGTGGGTGGATTCGGGCATCAGCGACACGAAGTCCCAGAAGGTGTCGTGGGCGCTTGCGGCCTGCGGCATCTGGTGGTGCGGCTCGGGTTTGACGGCGTGAACGAGGTCGGGGAACTTCATCGCGTCCTGGATGAAGAACACCGGGATGTTGTTGCCCACCAGGTCCCAGTTGCCCTCGTCGGTGTAGAACTTGACGGCAAAGCCGCGCACGTCGCGCGCGGTGTCCTTGCTGCCGCGCTCTCCCTGCACGGTTGAGAAGCGCACGAACACGGGCGTGCGCTTTCCGGCGGCCTTGAACGGCGCGGCCATCGTCAGCGCGCTGAGGTCCTCGTAGGCCTCGAAGTAGCCGTGCGCCGCCGAACCGCGAGCGTGCACGATGCGCTCAGGAATGCGCTCGTGGTCAAAGTGGGTGATCTTCTCGCGGAGGATGAAGTCCTCCAGCAGCACCGGGCCGCGCGTGCCCGCTTTGAGCGAGTTCTGGTTGTCCGCCACACGCACGCCCTGATTGGTGGTGAGCACCTGGCCGGCGGAATCGACCCGCACGCGGTCCAGCGGGGCAATGGTGGCGTTGACGCCCTCGGGCGCCTGCGTGCCGACCTTCGCGCCGGTGTTTACCTCGGACAGGGTGCCGCTCGTGACGAGCCTCGACGGCGGCGTCACGTGCTGGCCTGTGGCCGGTGCCGTGCCCGGTACGGCGCCATACTCGCCACCCTTGGTGGCGTTGTAGGGCATGGAAGCCGCCGTCGCCTGCACATGCTCCATGCGCTGGGCCGCCGGGTCGCCGTCCGGAGCAGGCGTCGCGTACGACGGTCCGCTGTCGGTGTTCCGGGCGGCGGCCTTGGCCGCGACGGACTTCTTCGCAGGGGGAGATGACTTTGCAGCGTTCTTTGCTGCCGCGGGATTCGGTGGCGTCTTGGGCATGGGCGTCCTGTGTGAGTGAGGTGGACAAGCCCGCCTGCCGGCAATCACCGTGCCCGCTCGTGCTGCAGCAGGCCGGCATGCAGTCCAGCGGTGAACGAGGCTCTGTGCAGAGCCGTCGGGTCACTTCCGGACGAGTCGCAATGCGGCCAGGCCCAGAAGCAGCGGCACGAAGGACACCCACAGCACGGTGTTCCAGCCGTATGCCGCCAGCAGCCCACCGGACGACAGCGAGCCGATCGCCATGACCCCGAAGACCGTGAAGTCGTTGATCGACTGCACGCGGGTGGCTTCTTCCGGCGTATGGCACTCGAGCACCAGTGCAGAAGCGCCCAGGAAGCCGAGGTTCCATCCCAGGCCGAGCAGGACCAGCGCGCCCCAGAAGTGGGCGACTTCCATGTCATGCAGCGCGACCATCGAAGACAGGCCGATCAGGGCGAGCCCGGCCATGGCGACGCGCGGGGCGCCGTAGCGCGCAATCAGCCGCCCGGTGAAGAAGCTGGGCGCGTACATCGCGATCACATGCCATTGCAGGCCGGTGTTCGAGGCAGAACGGGGCAGGCCACACAAGTGCATGGCCAGGGGAGCCGCCGTCATCAGGAAGTTCATCAGCAGGTAGGAGACGGCCCCGATCACCACCGCCGACACGAACTTGGGCTGCGCGATGATGTCGCGAACCGGTCGACCGCCTGCGATCGTGTGCTGTGTGGGGAGAGGCAGCTGCACGCCCAGCAACAAAAGCGCAGACACGGCCGCCACGCCCGCCTGGCAGAGGAAGGTGGCAGCAAACGTGTGCAATGGCCACAGATCCATCGTGCTGTTGACGAGTTGCGGCCCCACCATGCCGGCCGCCACACCGCCGCCCATCACCAGCGACAGCGCGCGGGGACGCCGCTCGGGGGCCACGCCGTCGGCCGCGGCAAACCGGAACGACAACACGACGGCCGCGTACGCGCCGCCGAGGAACATGGCCAGGCAGAACAGCCAGAAGTGGTTCGTGAATACCGCGAGCATCGCGACCAGGCCGGCCAGCGTGCCCGCCGCGGTGCCTGCGAGGAAGGCGGTGCGCCGGCCATGACGTCGCGCCACGGCGCCCACGGGAAAGATGCAGGCCGCCATGCCGATCACGAAGATGGAGACGGGCAGGGTGGCCAGCCACGGCGAGGGCGCCAGACCGTGGCCGATGATGGCGCCGGTGGCGTAGGCCACGACCGAGTTGGCACCGGCCAGGGCCTGGGCCACTGTCAGGCGCCAGATGTTGCCGCGTTGAACGGACTCGGGCAGAAGAAGCGGTGCGGTGGGCGCGATGGCAGCAGTCGGTGTCTGGCTCATGAACGGGGCGCTGAGGCGCTGGAGGACGAACGGGAGGGTGTGTGCAGCGTACCGCCGCCAGGGGATGGTCGCATGCGCAATGCCGCCTGCCGCTCAAATGAGCGCAGCCAGGGTCTCGATGGCGCGCGCCACCCGCCCGTCGTCAGGATGGCCTGCATTGAGCCTGAGGGCGTGCCGAAAGCGATGGTCCGCCGAGAACAGCGGGCCGGGCGCGAGGCTGATGCCGTGCTCCAGCGCGCGTTGATGCAGCCGGAGGGTGTCCGTGCCGGCCGGCAGCACGACCCACAGAAAGTAGCCGCCCTGCGGATCCGACACGGTCGTGCCCGGAGGGAAGTGGCGCAGCACCCAACGCCGCATCATGCCCATGTGCTGCGCCAGCTGAAGGCGCAGGCGTCGCAGGTGACTGTCGAGGCCGCCCTGTTCCATGTAGTCGGCGAGGGCAAGCTGCGAAGGCACGGGCGCACCCAGTGACCCCATCATTTTCAAACGCAGCACCGTGGATGTGTGGCGCCCAGCCGCAGCCCAGCCGATGCGATAGCCCGGCGCCAGGCATTTCGAGAACGAACTGCAGTGCAGAACCAGCCCCTCGCGGTCGAAGGCCTTGAGCGGGTGAGGCCGCGTGGCGCCATGAAAGAGTTCGCCGTACACGTCGTCCTCGATGATGGGCACACCCTCCGCAGTCAGCATCTCGACGATGGCCTGGCGACGCGAGGTCGGCATCAAGGCACCGAGCGGGTTCTGAAAGCTCGGCATGATCCAGCACGCTGCCGGGCGATGTCGCGCGATCACCTCGGCGAGGCCATCGGGGTCCATGCCGAGCTGTGGGTCGGTCGGCACTTCGACCGCGCGCAGATGCAGCCGCTCCAATGCCTGGAGGGCCGCATAGAAAGTGGGGCTTTCCACCGCCACGACGTCGCCCGGCCGTGTCACCGCCTGCAGGCACAGGTTGAGAGCTTCCATCGCGCCGTTGGTGATCACCGGTTCTTCGGCGTTCAGCGTGATGCCGTGCCGTGCATAGCGTGCGCGCAGCGCATGGCGCAGTCGGTCGTTGCCCGCTGTGAGCTCGGCCGTCAAGGCCGCCGGTGCCAGATGACGCATGGCGCGGGCGCCGCTACGGGCCAGCTTGTCCAGCGGAAACAGGGTGGGGGAGGGGAAGGCCGATCCGAGCGGCACGACCTCGGCATTGCGCGTGGACCGCAGGACGTCGAAGACCAGTTCGGAGACGGACACCTCGGTGCTGCCCTGAGCGACCGCCGCCGGTCCTTGCACGCCGGTCTGGACGGCCCGTTGCGCACAGACGTAGTAGCCCGAGCGCGGTCTCGCTTCGATCAGCCCACGTGATTCGAGCAGGTAGTAGGCCTGGAAGACGGTGGACGGACTGAGGTGGGTGTTCTGGCAGGCCTGGCGCACCGAGGGCAGCTTCTCGCCGGGCCGCAGTTGCCCCTCGCGAATGCGCAAGGTGATGGCCTCCGCGAGTTCCTCGTAACGCGTGCCCATCACATCACCGAGGCGTGAACCTGTTCGGGGTGGGCCAGCACGTCGCCCACGACGCGCAGGCTCTGTTCGCATTGCGCCTGGGTGGTGGGCCCGCCCAGGCACAGGCGCACCGCACGCGGCGGAGCCGTGTTGGTGGCGAACGCCGTGCTGGCCACCGCGGCCACCCCGCGCGAACGCCAGAAGGACGCCGCTTCGTTCGGGCTCAGCCGATCCGGCAGACGCAGCCAGGCATGGAAACAATCGGGCTGGCTCCACACATCGTGCCCGCTGAGATGGCGCAACAGCATGGCGTGCCGCACGTTGGTCTCGCGTCGGACGGCCTGGACCACGGCCGAGGCGGTGCCATCGTTGACCCACTGCGTTGCGAGGGCCACCGTCGGGGGCGCGGCCATGACGCTGAGGGCCCGCAATGCGCCGGCGAGGCGTTGCGTGGCCTGCGCCGTGGGCGCATGCACATAGGCCACGCGCAGACCGGCGCCCACGCACTTCGCGAACCCGGTCACGTGGTATGTCAGCCCGGGCGCCAGTTCGGCGAGCGTGACGGGCTGCCGGGTGGGCAGGGCGCCGTAGGCGTCGTCTTCGATGATGGGGATGCTGTAGCGCAGAGCGATGTCGGCCAGCGCCTCGCGGCGAGCCGCACTCATTGTCATCGCGGTCGGGTTCAGCATCGTGGGATTGCAGTAAAGCGCCTTGGGTCCGACGTGCTTGCAGGCGTCCTCGAAGTGGTCGGGGCAGGGGCCATCCTTGTCCACGGGCAACGCGTACAGCTTCACGCCGAGTTGCGTGGCCAGCGCCTTGATGCCGGGATAGCTGACGGATTCGACACACAGCGTGTCACCCGGGCGCGCCAGCATGCTGATCAGGCCCGCGAGCACGCCATGAATGCCCGGGCCGACGAGGACCCGCTCCGGCTGGGTCGGTCCCATGCTTGAGGCCAGCCAGCGCGCGCCCGCGTCACGGTCGGCCGGGGTGCCACCAAAGTCCTGGTAGCGCAGGTGGGCCAGCAGCCGCTGTGGCTCCTGGTAGATCTGGCGGCAGCCATCGGTCATGCGTGCCAGCAAGTCCGGGTCGTCTGGCTCGGGTGGCAGGTTCATGGTCATCTCGGCCGCCGTGCCGCCGCGCAATGGCACGGCTGGAGCGGCACTGCGGACGAAGCTGCCTCGGCCCGGCCGGGCCTCGATCTGGCCACGCTTCTGCGCCTCGGCCAGGGCGCGCGCCACCGTCGTGTAGTTCAGGTCCAGGGCATCCGCCAGTGTCCGCATCGGAGGGAGTCGGTCTCCCGGCGCGAGCCGTCCGCTCGCAACGTCCTCGGCCAGCAGCTCTGGGATCAACAGGTATGCGGGCTTGTGACTGTCGCGCAGGCGGACAAGCCAGTGCTTGTAGAGGGTGTAAGGCATGCCCAATTGATCGCATTCAACGTGCCAGATGATCGGATTAGATTGTGCACTCAAGCAGTGCAAGGCAGCCCGAAATCGTGCGGCGAAATGTCGTTTGCACGACGAGCCTGTCGGCTTTGGTGCGACCACTTACCCCGATCGGATGGCGCAGTGCAGCCGGAGGCGCTTGCCAGTGCCATTGCTTGATCGCATTGAGACCGATCAACGCCCTCATTTGCGGGAGCTGCGCTGGATTCGGCCGATTGATCGCAACTTGATCGCACGCGGCCGCGGCCGCCTGGCACATCCGGTGCACCTGCTTCAGCAGCGCGCGCCACCCTCTCTCATCCCTTACTTCTGGAGTGATCCCATGCCTGCTGTGACCAAAGCCCCCAATCAGATCGGCGACTTCCTCGTGGACTACGAAGAGAAGGTCTTCGAGGACGTGAAAGCCGAACCCGGCGACAAGGCCCTCGTCACCTTCCACACGGTGGCCTTCGAAGGCTCCATCGGCTTCGTCAACCTGCTGCAGGCCACGCGTCTGCAGCGCAAGGGCTTCGACACCTCGGTGTTGCTGTACGGGCCGGGCGTCACGCTGGGCGTGAAGCGCGGCTTTCCCAAACTGGGTGACGCCGCGTTTCCCGGCCACCTGAACTTCAACGACCAGATCGCCAAGTTCATCGCCGAGGGCGGCAAGGTCTACGCGTGCCGCTTCGCGCTGCAGGCCCTGTACGGGCACGGCGAGGGCTCGCTCATCGAAGGCATCAAGCCCATCAACCCCCTCGACGTGCTGGACATCATCCTGCTGCACCGCAAGGAGAAGGCCTTCATCCTCGACACCTGGACGCTGTGATCGACTCAACCGGGTACGCCACCATGAGCCAGCCACGCATCATCAAAGCCGCCGCCGTGCAGATCTCGCCCGTGTTGAACGAGGCCGAAGGCACGCTGCACAAGGTGCTCGACAGCATCGATGCCGCCGCCCGACAGGGCGTGCAGATCATCGTGTTCCCCGAGACCTTCGTGCCGTACTACCCCTACTTCTCGTTCATCCGGCCGCCCATGGCATCCGGGGCCGAGCACATGGCGCTGTATGAGCACGCGGTGGTCGTACCCGGCCCCGTCACCGAGGCTGTGGCTCAGCGCGCCCGCCAGCACGGCATGGTCGTCGTGCTCGGTGTGAACGAGCGCGACCACGGCACGATCTACAACACCCAGCTGATCTTCGACGAGACCGGCACCCTGCGGCTCAAGCGCCGCAAGATCACGCCCACCTTCCACGAGCGCATGGTGTGGGGGCAGGGCGATGGCAGCGGCCTGAAGGTGGTCGACACGGCCGTGGGCCGGGTCGGGGCACTGGCCTGCTGGGAGCACTACAACCCCCTGGCCCGCTATGCCCTCATGGCGCAGCACGAGGAGATCCACTGCGCCCAGTTCCCGGGCTCGCTCGTGGGGCCGATCTTTGCCGACCAGATGGAGGTGACGATCCGCCATCACGCACTCGAGTCTGGCTGCTTCGTCATCAACAGCACGGGCTGGCTGACGGACGAGCAGATCCAGTCCATCACGCCCGAGCCCGGCTTGCAGCGTGCGCTGCGCGGGGGCTGCTGCACGGCCATCGTGTCGCCCGAAGGCGTGCACCTGGCGCCGCCGCTGAAGGAGGGCGAAGGCATGCTGGTGGTGGATCTCGACATGAGCCTCATCACCAAACGCAAGCGGATGATGGATTCGGTCGGGCACTACGCGCGGCCGGAGCTGCTGAGCCTGCGGCTGGATGACCGGCCGACCGCGCCCGTGCACCTGCTCGGCGGGGCGGCCCTCGAGGGGCTGTCCCCTTCCATGGCCACGGGTCTGGGTACCGCGGCCTCGCCGGAAGCCTCGGCATTGGCCCCTGCGCCGCTGACGCGCGTCGCCTGACCCCCTCGTCCCCGTCCTTGTCCTCAGGAGACCGGTATGACCCTCTCGACCCTCAGTCCTCGCGCCCGCGACCTCATCACCGAGCTGCAATCCCGCGGCCTGCGCCTGGCGGACCCGGGCGTCGGTGCCCCGAGCCGCCGCGGCGGGGCAGGCCCGTCCGATCACAAGGCCGTGACCATCGACGGGCACACCGTGATGGTGCCCGTCCACACGGCGCCGGCCTTTGACTCGCCCTTTCTGGCCGATGCGCCGGATGCAGCCGGCACGAGCACGCTCAAGCACGGCAGCATCCCGATCGCGCAGATCACATTTCCGTCGACCCCGCGCTTCTACGAACGCCAGACTGCCGACGGCGTCCCCTACAGCCACATCGCGACCTTGCACGGCCGCGATGTGCTGGCCACCACGGTGCTGCAGACCTGCATCCGCTACGAGAGCCGACGCAAGAGCTGCCAGTTCTGCTCCATCGGCCAATCCCTGGCGGCGGGCCGCACGATCGCGCACAAGACACCGGCCCAGCTGGCCGAGGTGGCGCGCGCTGCGGTCGATCTGGACGGCATTCGCCACATGGTGCTGACGACCGGCACTCCGGCCACGCCCGACCGCGGCGCCGCCGTGCTGGTGGACAGCGCGCGCGCCCTCAAGGCTGCCGTGCCGGATCTGCCCATCCAGGCGCAGTGCGAGCCACCGGACAGCGACCTCTGGTTCCAGCGCTTGAAAGATGCGGGCGTCGACACGCTCGGCATGCACCTGGAAGCCGTCACGCCCGCCGTGCGCGAGCGCGTGATGCCGGGCAAGGCCAGTGTGCCGCTCGCGCGCTACTTCAGCGCCTTCGAGGCGGCGGTGGCCGTGTTCGGGCGGGGCCAGGTGAGCACCTACATCCTGGCCGGCCTCGGCGACAGCCGCGAAGCCATTCTGGACATCAGCCAGCGGCTGCTCGATATCGGCGTCTATCCCTTCGTGGTGCCCTTCGTGCCCATCACAGGCACACCGCTGGAAAGCCATCCGGCGCCGACCACGGAGTTCATGCGCTCGGTGCTCGAGCCACTGGGTCAGATGGTGAGCCAGGCCGGGCTGCGCGCCAGTGACATCAAGGCGGGCTGCGGCAAGTGTGGTGCCTGCTCGTCGTTGTCGGTGTACGAAACCGCCAGCCCGCTGGCCGTTCCGGCTTGATCAAAAAGCGCTTCGAAGGAGCCCGCCATGCAAGCCCTCACCGTCTGTGAGTTGCCGATCGACTTTGCCCCGGCCGCCTTTCGCATCAAGTGCGTGAGCGAGCCGTGGGAGCGACGCGAGGCCCTGGCGCTGCGTCGTGCGGTGTTCTGCGTCGAGCAGGGCCTCTTCGTCGGCAACGACCTCGATGCCATCGACGCCGACGCCACCCTGCTGGTGGCCTGCGCCTGCGTGGCGGGCGAGTGCGACCAGGTGGTGGGCACGGTGCGCATCCACGAGGCCCAGCCCGGTGTGTGGTGGGGCTCGCGCCTGGCGGTGCACCCGTCCTACCGGCATCTCGGCCGGCTGGGGGCCACGCTGATACGCCTGGCGGTCAGCATGGCCCATGCGCGGGGCGCGACGGCATTCTGGGCGCACGTGCAGCAGCAGAACGTCGCGTTGTTCGAGAAGCTGAACTGGCGGCTGCACGGGCCGGTGCAGTTGCATGGCCGGCCTCATGGCCTGATGGAGGCCAGCCTGGCGCACTACCCGCCATGCCATGAACCGGACTGGGGCTACTTCACGCTGCCGCAGGCCCGTGCACGCACCGCAGCGGCCGTTGGGGGGGACCGTGCATGAGCACCGCTCACCCACACGCGCCCCAAGGCCTCTCGCTCGACCTCGCGGCCCTGACCGTCCAGCTGCGCGCCAGCCGTGGCTTCGCGCACAAGCAGGACATCGCCGGGGTGGCGCAGGTGCTCTCGCGCCACCTGCCCGGCGGCTTGGGCGACACCACGCTGGCCCAGCAGGCCGGCATCGGCCTGGGCGACGACTGTGCCGTCATCCCCGATGGGCACGGCGATCACCTGCTGCTGGCCATTGAAGGCCTGGTCGAGGACTTCGTCAGCGAGATGCCCTGGTTTGCCGGCTACAGCGCCGTCATGGTCAACCTCAGTGACATTGCCGCCATGGGTGGCCGGCCCATCGCGGTGGTCGATGCGCTGTGGAGTGATGGGGTCGGGCAGGCAGAGCCCATCGTGCAAGGCATGGCCGCCGCCTCGGCCGCCTATGGCGTGCCCATCGTCGGCGGGCACAGCAACGCACGCGCGCCCCGGCCGCAACTCGCGGTGGCGGTGCTGGGCAAGGCCCGGCGTCTGTTGAGCAGCTTCGCGGCACGGCCGGGTCAGCGGTTGCTGATGGCCGTGGACCTGCGCGGGCAATGGGAGGGCGGCTACCCGTTCTGGAATGCGTCGACGCGGACTCCGGCCGACTGCCTCCGGGCCGACCTCGCCTTGTTGCCCCAGCTGGCCGAGGACGGGCTGTGCGCCGCCGCGAAGGACATCAGCATGGCGGGCGTGCTGGGCACGGTCCTCATGATGCTCGAGTGCTCGCAAGTCGGCGCCACGGTGGACCTTGCTGCCTTGCCGCATCCGCCCGGGCATGGGCCTGCCGAAGGGCTGCCCGCGTTGCTGCGGTGGCTGCAGGCCTTTCCGAGCTTCGGCTATGTGCTGGCCGTGGACGATGCCCATGTGGCGGCGGTGTGCGCGCGCTTCCACGCCCGCGGGATGGCCTGTGCGCCGATCGGCGCGGTGCAGGGAGGCAGTGCCCTGCAACTGCAAAGCGGCCTGGACAGCGACCTCGCGCTGCTGTGGGACTGGGCCGCGCACCCCTTCATCGTGCCGCAGTGCGAGCGGGAGGCCCCATGAAGGCCGACCGACTCCGGATCGCCTTGCTCATGCACTCGCTCAACCCGCGGGGCGGGGTGGTGCACACGCTGGAACTGGCCGATGCGCTGGTGGCCCAGGGCCACGACGTGACCGTGATGGCGGCCGCCGCAGCAGGTCAGACCCTGTTCAGGTCCACGCGGGCGCGGCTGTCGATCGCGCCGCTTTTGGCCGGCCCGTCCGGGCTCGTGAACACGGTGCGCCATCGCATCGACGCCATGACCGATCACCTGCGCACGTCGAACGCGTTGGCGGACGTCGATGTCTTCCACTCGCAGGACAGCATCACCGCCAACGCCCTGGCCAACCTGACCGAAGAGGGCAGGGTGGGGGGCTACGTGCGCACGGTTCACCACCTTGACGCGTTCGACGAGCCGTCACTCACGGCATGGCAGGCCAGGGGCGTGACCACCGCCAGCCTGCTGCTGTGCGTGAGCGACCTGTGGCAAGGCGTGTTGCGCCGCGACTGGGCGCGTGAGGCCCGGCGCGTGCACAACGGCGTGAACCTGCAGCGCTACACCCCTGTCGTGACGGACGAGCAGGCCGCCATGGACCGCGAAGCTTTGCGTGCGCTGGGCGTTCAGCCCGCAGGGCCGGTGTGGCTGGCCGTGGGCGGCGTCGAGGCCCGCAAGAACACCGTCGCGTTGCTACAGGCCTTTGCGCGTGTGCGCCGGCTGGCTCCACAAGCTCAGTTGGTGATCGCCGGTGGCGCGAGCCTGCTTCAGCATGACGCGGCCGTGCAGGCCTTCCAGACCCTTCGACACGAGGCCG
This sequence comes from uncultured Aquabacterium sp., assembly GCF_947366995.1. Classification (GTDB taxonomy): domain Bacteria; phylum Pseudomonadota; class Gammaproteobacteria; order Burkholderiales; family Burkholderiaceae_C; genus Aquabacterium. The sequence goes on from NZ_CANBCC010000008.1 coordinate 64,827, forward strand.
GCCTGGCGCCGGGGCAGCCCGATGCCGATCGCCTGGTGTGCGCGGGGCCGGTCTCCGATGCCGTTCTCGCTGCACTGTACCGACGGGCCCGCGCACTCGTGATGCCGTCCCTCAAGGAGGGCTTCGGGCTGGTGGCTCTGGAGGCCATGGCGTGCGGGACGCCCGCCCTCGTCTCGCGCCGTGCGCCCTTCACAGAGCACTTCCGCGAAGGCGAGGTCTTCTGGGTCGACCCGCTCGATGTGGACGACATCGCCCGCGGCCTCGTGCAGAGCCTCGATTCGGATCACCACAGCGCACTGGCACACCAGGCCCGCGACGTGTGCCAGCGCTTCAGCTGGGCGGCCTCGGCCATCCGCCACATCGACCTTTACCAACACCACCTTGCCTGCCATGCCTGAAATGCACTTCACCGTCCGCTGGCCGGACGGCACCGAACAGACCTGCTATTCGCCCTCCCTGGTTGTGCGCGAGCACCTGACGGCCGGCCAGCGCTACCCGCTGCCGGAGTTCCTGCAGCGCACCCACACCGCCCTGTCGATCGCGTCCGAGCGCGTGCGAGAGAAGTACGGCTTTGCCTGCTCGCGCGCCATGGACCAGTGGGCCGAAATCGAGAGCCAGGCCGAGCGCCACACCCCGTCACCCCAGGCCGAGGTCATGGTCCTGCATTTCGACCCCGCCTGACAGCGCCGCCATTCGCTTTTTCACACACACACCCACCCTCCGCGAGGACCCGACCATGCACGCCCACCCTTCATCCGCTCCCGCCCATCACGCCGTTCTCATCGTCGGAGGCGGCCAGGCAGGGCTGTCGCTCAGCCACTACCTGCAGCAACGCAGCATCGACCACCTCGTGCTGGAGAAGCACACGCCCATGCACGCGTGGCGCACCCAGCGCTGGGACGCCTTCTGTCTGGTGACGCCCAACTGGCAGTGCAAGCTGCCGGGTCATGACTACGACGGCCCTGAGCCCCACGGCTTCATGAAGAAGGACCAGATCGTGGCGTATCTCGAGGCCTTCCTGAAGAAGGTGAACCCGCCGATGCTGACCGGCGTGACGGTGCAGCACGTCAAGGCCCGTCCGGAAGGGGGCTACGCCGTGCAGACCACGGCCGGTCTGTTCACCGCCGATCAGGTGGTGGTGGCGTCCGGCGGATACCACGAGCCTGTGGTGCCCCGCCTGGCCGAACGCCTGCCTGCCCACATCACCCAGCTGCACTCGGAGCAGTACCGCAACCCGCAGAGCCTGCCTGAAGGGGGCGTGCTGGTGGTGGGCTCCGGCCAGTCCGGGGCGCAGATTGCCGAAGACCTGCACCTGGCCGGCAAGCAGGTGCACCTGGCGGTCGGCGACGCGCCGCGGTGTGCGCGCTTCTACCGCGGCCGTGATGTGGTCGACTGGCTGGCCGACATGGGCTACTACGACATGCCGGTGGACCAGCACCCGCTGCGCGAAGGCGTGCGCGACAACACCAACCACTATGTGACCGGCCGCGATGGCGGGCGCGACATCGACCTGCGCGCCTTCGCGAAGCAGGGCATGAAGCTGTACGGTCTGCTGGACAGCCTGCAAGACGGTGTGGTCTCGTTCCAGGACAACCTGAAGGCGGCGCTGGACCAGGCCGACAAGGTCTACAACGGGATCAACGCGGCCATCGACAAGCACATTGCCGAACAGGGCATCGACGCACCCGCGGGCGGGGTCTACGAGCCGGTCTGGCAACCCGATGGCAACCACACGCGGCTGGATCTGGCGGCCGAAGGCATCACCTCGGTCATCTGGTGCATCGGCTTCAAGCCGGACTTCAGCTGGCTGGATGCACCGGTGTTCAACGGCCGGGGCCAGCCGGTGCACCACCGGGGCGTCACCCGGCAGGCGGGTCTGTACTTCCTGGGGCTGCCGTGGCTGTACACCTGGGGATCGGGCCGGTTCTCGGGCGTGGCGCGCGATGCGCTGTACCTGGCCGAGGCCATCGAGAAGCAGGCGCTGCGCGCACCCGTGGCGGCCCGTGAGCCCGCCCTGCACAGCTGACAGGCCATCTGATACGGTGTTTTCTTCAGAAAACTGATCACACCATCCCAGGCCGCCGTGCGGGAGCATGGCGGCATGACATCGGATCTCACCTCCACCGGCGCTGAGCAGGACGCGCCATCCCGCCTGGCTTCCGTCGCACGCCGTGGGCTGCTGCGCTGTGCCGTGCCCCTGGCGCAGGGCGGCGATGGCGCCCCGGTTGACGAACTGGTCTGCCGGATCCGCGAGCTGGCCGGGCAGGACATGGCCTCCGCCCGCATCGCGTGGGCCCAGCGCCTCGCCGTCGAGGCACTGGTTCACAGTCCCAACATCGCGCTGCGCGAACACCTCTTGCCCGATCTGCTGACCGGGGCCCTGGCCGGCACCTTGTCCTGGCGCCTGGACCTCACCCTGGCCTCCGCGCGGTCGCTGGTTCAGGCACAGCCGCTGGAGCGCGGCTGGCACCTGAACGGCCTGCTCGACGACGTGCCCAACCTGCAATGGGAGGGCTATGTGGTCGTGTGCCCTGTGCGCTTTGATGCGCAGGTGGGCCAGCCCCAGCGCTGGGCCTGGGTGGTCCTGCGCAGTGAAGAGGACGGTCTGCGCCACATGATCGACGTGGCCCGCCCCCAAGACGTGGCCACCGCCAGCGGCACCGTCCGCCTGAACAACGTCTATTTCCGTGAGGACGAGCTGCTGGCCGACGACCCGCACCGCCTCGCCCTGCACCTGCAACTGCTCGATCAGGCCCTGCGTCCCGCGATGCTGGCGGCGGCGCTGAGCCGGCCTGCGCCTGTCCACAAGAAGTACGAGGTCTGACCATGTCGTCCACCCCCCGCGTGATCCCCATCCAGCCCGTGTCCCTGATGCCGGGCGTGGAGGCTGCCAGCAAGGTGCAGCCCAAGTCCGTCAAGGGCCGATTCAGCCGCCTGCGCTGGCTGATGTTGGCCCTGACCCAGCTCTTCTTCTTCGGCCTGCCCTGGCTGGAATGGCAGGGCCGCCAGATGGTGCGCTTCGACCTGGAAGCCAAGCGCTTCTATCTGGGCAGCCTGATCTTCCTGCCGCAGGACCTGATCTTCCTCACCGGCCTGCTGGTGTTCTGCGCGATGCTGCTGTTTGCGGCCACCACGCTGGCCGGCCGCGTGTGGTGCGGCTTCAGTTGCCCGCAGACCGTGTACACCTCGCTGTTCATGTGGGTCGAGCGGCATACCGAGGGCGACCGCTACCAGCGCATCCGGCTCGATCAGTCGGGCTGGACCGCCAACAAGCTGCTGCGCCGGGGCGGCAAGCACGCGGTGTGGATCGCCATCAGCCTGTGGACGGGCTTCACCTTCGTGGGCTGGTTCTCGCCCATCCGCGAGGTCGGGCCGCAGATCCTGCACGGCACAGTGGGCTTCTGGGATGTGTTCTGGAGCCTGTTCTACGGCGTGGCCTGCTATGGCAACGCAGGTTTCCTGCGCGAGAAGGTGTGCCTGCACATGTGCCCCTACGGCCGCTTCCAGGGTGCCCTGATGGACAGCGAGACCCTGATCGTGGGCTATGACGTGAAGCGGGGTGAGCCGCGGGGCGTGCCCCGCAAGGGCAGCGAGGAGCCCTCGCGCCCGGGCGCCTGTGTGGACTGCACCCTGTGCGTCCAGGTCTGCCCCACCGGCGTGGACATCCGCAATGGCCTGCAGGCCGGATGCATCGGCTGCGCGCTCTGCATCGACGCGTGCGATGCCGTCATGGACAAGATCGGTCAGCCGCGTGGTCTGATCCGCTACGCCCGGCAGCGCGAGCTTCAGGGCGATGGGCAGGGCGGCCAGGCCACCACACCGGGCGGCGTCGGCAGCCTGCTCATGCGCCACCGCGTTCGCCTGTATGCTGGCGTGATGGGCGGCTTGCTGCTCGCCATGGCCTGGTCGGTGGCGCATCGCCCCGACATCCGTGTGGACGTCATCCGCGACCGGGGCGTGATGGCCCGCCTGGTCGAGGACGGCGCCGTTGAAAACGTCTACCGCCTGCAACTCATGAACCAGACCGAGCAGCTTCAGCGCATTGCGATCACTGTCGAAGGCTTGCCGGGCGCTCAGGTGATGAGCCGGTCGGACATCGTCCTGTCGCCGGTGGCCGACATGCAGTTGACCGTGTCGGTGCAACTGCCCATGTCACAGGCCGCCAGGCTGGCAGGTCAGACCCTGCCGATCCGGTTCCAGGTGGCCAGCCGAAGCGCGACGCAGGCGGACCTCCTGTCCGAAGGCAGCACCTTCATCGTGCCGCGATGAGGCCCCGCGCGGCCGGCGAGACCGGCGCCCGCCATGCAAGCGACAACCTGAGGGGCATGGGCTGGATGGTGCTGGCGATGGCCGCCTTCGCGCTGGAAGACGCCTTGCTCAAGCAGGTGGCCCGCATGCTGCCGATCGGCCAGGTCCTGGTGCTGTTCGGGATCGGTGGCGCGCTGGTGTTCGGGCTCTACCGACGCGAGGGCATGCAGCCCCTCTGGCACGCCGATGCGCGTTCGAAGCCCATGTGGGTGCGGGCCGGATTCGAGATCACCGGCCGCCTGTTCTATGTGCTGGCCATTGCCCTGACACCGCTGTCTTCCGCGACGGCCATCCTGCAGGCCACGCCGGTGCTGGTGGTGCTGGGCGCACGCTTTTACTTCGGCGAACGGGTGGGCGCCGTGCGTTGGGTGGCGGTGCTGCTGGGCCTGGCCGGCGTCGCCGTGGTCCTGAGGCCGACCGCGGGCGACTTCTCCGTGCTCTCCCTGCTGACGGTGGTCGGCATGGTGGGCTTCGCCGGGCGTGACCTGGCCAGCCGTGCGGTGCCCGTGACGCTGGGCACGCGCCACCTCGGCTTCTACGGCTTTCTGGCCGTGGTGGTGGCCGGTGCGCTGTATGCCGTCTGGCAAGGGCAGGCATGGGTCTGGCCGGATCGCGCGGGCGTGGTGGCCCTGGTTGTGGCCGTGCTGGTGGGCACCGGGGCCTATGCTTCGCTGATGAAAGCCATGCGCACGGGCGATGTGGCAGCGGTCACGCCGCTGCGCTACACGCGCCTGTTGTTCGGGGTCGGCATGGGCGTCGTCGCGTTCGGCGAGCAGGTCGACGCCATCACACTGGCCGGTTGCGCGGTGATTCTGCTTGCAGGGCTGCTGTTGACCTGGGATGCGCGCCGGTCTCGCCGCAGGGTGCAAGCCCGCCCATGACAAAGCCCCCGTGCGGGGTCACCGCGCGGGGGCTTGCCGTGGACAAGCCCGGGGCCTGTCCTCAGGGCGGAATCAACCGGTCTGACCCGGGATCCAGCTCGTGCCGGCCAGCGGCACCTGGGCCATGGCCGCGGCCTCCACCGTCAGGGCCACCAGGTCTTCCGGCTCCAGATGGTGCACGTCCTGCTTGCCGCAGGCGCGGGCCAGCGTGGTCAGCTCCATGGTCAGCGTCTTGAGGTAGTTCTTGAGGTGCTTGGCACCCCATTCCGGCTCCAGGCGCTTTTCCAGCACGGCGTCCTGCGTGGTCACGCCCACCGGGCACTTGCCCGTGTGGCAGTGGTGGCAGAAGCCGGGCGCGGTGCCCAGCGCGGCGTAGTCGGCCTCGGCGCTGTGCTGCTGGCCGCCTTGCTGGTAGGTGTCGCGGTTGCAACCCAGGGCCATCAGCACGCCCTGGCCGATGGCCACGGCGTCGGCACCCAGGGCCAGGGCCTTGGCCACGTCGGCGCCGGTGCGGATGCCGCCCGACACGATCAGCTGCACGGTGCCCTTCATGTCGAGGTCTTCCAGCGCGGCCACGGCCTGGCGCACGGCGGCCAGGGTGGGGATGCCCACGTGCTCGATGAAGCAGGTCTGCGTGGCGGCGGTGCCACCCTGCATGCCGTCGACCACCACCACGTCGGCACCGGCGTGCACGGCCAGCTTGACGTCGTTGTAGACGCGGGTGGCGCCCACCTTCACGTAGATCGGCTTTTCCCAGTCGGTCAGTTCGCGCAGTTCCTGGATCTTGATGGCCAGGTCATCGGGGCCGGTCCAGTCGGGATGGCGGCAGGCCGAGCGCTGGTCCACGCCTTCCGGCAGGGTGCGCATCTTGGCCACGCGCGGGTTCACCTTCTGGCCCAGCAGCATGCCGCCGCCGCCCGGCTTGGCGCCCTGGCCCAGCACCACCTCGATGGCATCGGCCTTGCGCACGTCGTCGGGGTTGAAGCCGTAGCGCGAAGGCAGGCACTGGTACACCAGCGTCTTCGACGAGCGACGCTCTTCCTGCGTCATGCCGCCGTCACCGGTGGTGGTCGAGGTGCCCATGGCGGTGGCCGCCAGGCCCAGGGCTTCCTTCACGTTGGCCGACAGCGCGCCGAAGCTCATGCCGGCCACGGTGATGGGGGTGTCCAGCACGATGGGCTTCTTGGCGAAACGGGTGCCCAGCACGGTCTTGGTGCTGCACTTCTCGCGGTAGCCCTCCAGCGGGTAACGCGACAGCGAGGCACCCAGGAAGACCAGGTCATCGAAGTGCGGCAGCTTGCGCTTGGCGCCCAGGCCGCGAATCTCGTACAGGCCGGTGTTCGAGGCGCGGTGGATGTAGTCCAGCGTGCTGCGGTCGAACGACGCGGATTCTTCGCGTTGCAGGCGCTTGAAGGTGATGGGGTGTTCGGTGCTCATGACAGGGCTCCTCAGTAGGTTTGATCAGCGTCTGCGTTCCAGTGGTACAGCGAGCGAGCGGAAGCCACGCGCTTGAAGTCCTGCGGCTTGTGGTTCAGGCCCGCGGCGGCCAGCAGCTCGGTCAGCGCGGTGATGTCGCTGTCGCCCAGCGGCTCCAGCTGCGCATCGGCGCCCAGGCTCTTGATCTCGCCCTTCACGTAGATCACGGCTTCGTACAGCGAGTCGCCCAGAGCGTCGCCGGCGTTGCCGCAGATGACCATGCGGCCGGCCTGTGCCATGAAGCCCGAGAAGCTGCCGACCGAGCCCCCCACCACGATGTCGCCGCCCTTGAGCGAGATGCCACAGCGCAGGCCCGCATCGCCGTCGATGATCAGCAGGCCACCGTGGGCCGAGGCCCCGGCGCTGTTCGAGGCAAAGCCCTTCACGTGCACCTTGCCGCTCATCATGTTCTCGGCCACGCCGGTGCCGGCGCTGCCATTGATGGTCACGTCGGCCAGCTTGTTCATGCCGGCGGCGTAGTAGCCTGCATGGCCATCGATGGTCACCTTCACCGGGGCATTCATGCCCACGGCGATGTTGTGGGCGCCATCGGGGTTCACGACGGTGATGTGCTGACCGGTCAGCTCGGCTGCCGGGCCGTGCAGGTGCTGGTTGAGCGGGCGAACGCCACCCTGGCTCAGGTCAAAGGTCAGGCTTTCCATACGTACATCTCCTCAGGGGCAGGTTCAAAGACGGTGGCGTGCTTCACATCGGGCAGGTGGGCCAGCGAGCGGAACTCGGAGGCAATGGCCACGTAGTCGTCGGTCTCGGCCACCACGGCCGGTTTGCAGGCAAAGGGGTCGCGGATCAGGGCCAGTTCGGTCGACGTGCCCATCAGGAAGGTGAAGAAGCCATCCAGCGCTTCGAAGCCCTTCTGCAGCGCGTTGTGCAGGGTGTCGCCTTCGCGCAGCCGCCACTCCAGGAAGCGGCAGGCCGCCTCGGTGTCGTTGTCGGTTTCGAACTTGATGCCACGCGGCTCGAGCATGCGGCGCACGCCGTTCGGGTTCGACAGCGAGCCGTTGTGCACCAGGCAGAAGTCTTCACCGGCGGTGAAGGGGTGTGCGCGGTCCGGCGTCACGGCCGACTCGGTGGCCATGCGGGTGTGGCCGACCAGGTGGCTGCCTTGCAGCTGGCTGAACTGGTAGCGGGCGGCCACTTCAGCCGGTGTGCCGATGTCCTTGTACAGGTCGATGCTGCGGCCGGTCGACAGCAGGTGCAGCTTCGGACCGTAGGCCTTGACGAAGGCCTTGACCGGCTCGGCCGCGCCCTCGAAGGTGATCACGGCATGGTTGTCCTTGACGCTCGCCTTGGCCTGGACCTTCAGCTCGGCGTTGAGCGCGTCCAGCAGGGCCGACCAGTCGTAGTCGTTGCCTTCCTCGGTCAGGCCCGAGTACACGCTGATCTTGCGCAGGCCCGCGGGCAGCGGGTCGGTGAACACGGCCAGGCCGGCCGAATCGGGGCCACGCTCGGTCATGCCGATGAGCATGGGCACCATGAGCTCGCCGAGCTGGCTGCGCAGCGCGGGCTTCTTGAGGAGCAATCCAACGATTCCACACATGATGGGTCTGTTCCTTCTTCAGAAAAATTCCAGGTATTGCTTGACTTCCCAGTCCGAGACATGGCGCTGGTATTCGATCCACTCCATGCGCTTGAGCTTGAGGAACTCCTTGGCGACCGGGCCCAGGGCGCCCGTGATCAGCTCGTCGGCTTCCAGCGCATCCAGGGCGGCGCCCAGGTTTTGCGGCAAGAGGCCAATGCCCGCATCCTTGAGCTGTGCATCGCTCCACTCGTAGAGGTTCACGTTGCGCGGGGCACCCGGGTCCAGCTTGCGGTCGATGCCATCGAGACCGGCTACGATCACAGCGGCGGTGGCCAGGTAGGGGTTGCAGGCACCGTCAGGCAGGCGCAGTTCCAGACGACCCTTGGGCACGCGCACCATGGTCGAGCGGTTGTTGTCGCCGTAGCTGATGTAGGCCGGGGCCCAGGTGGCGCCCGTCAGCGAGCGGCCCACCACCAGGCGCTTGTACGAGTTCACCGTCGGGGCGCACAGCGCGGTCAGGGCCGGCGCGTGGGCCAGCAGGCCGCCCAGGAAGTGATAGGCCATGGGCGACAGCTCCAGACCGTTGGCATCGGCCTTGTCGCAGAACAGGTTGCGCTTGCCGTCGCCGATGGACAGGTGCATGTGCATGCCGTTGCCCGGGCGGTTGGCAAAGGGCTTGGGCATGAACGAGCACACCAGGCCCATCTCGTTGGCGATCTCGGCGGCCGCCATCTTGAAGAACACAAAGTGATCACACGAGGTGAGACAGTCTGTGTAGGTGTAGTTCAGTTCGAACTGGCCGTTGGCGTCTTCATGGTCGATCTGGTAGACGTCGATGCCGGTGGCGCGCATCACGTTGGAGAGCTTCTCCAGGTAGGCGCGGGTGCGCGACAGGCCCTTGTAGTCATAGCAGGGCTTGGCCAGCGTGTCGCTGGGGTCGCAGGGCTCGATGCCGCCGGACTCGGTACGACGCAGCAGCGAGAACTCGGGCTCCAGACCGGTGAACATCGTCAGGCCGCGCTCGGCCAGACGGGCCACCTGCTTCTTCAGCGTGACGCGGCTGTCGTAGACCCAGGGTTCGCCTTCCACATGGCCTTCGCACACGATGCGGGCCAGGCCGGGCTGCCAGGGCACCAGCGAGACGGTGCTCAGGTCGCCGCGGGCCATGAAGTCCGGGCCGTGGGGCTCGATGCCGACGCCGCAGATGGCGAAGCCGGCGAAACCGGCGCCGTCCGTCAGCACGGTCTCCAGATGTGCCACTGGCACCGACTTTGCCTTCGCCACACCGTGGATGTCGACAAACTGGGCCAGCACATAGGACACGCCCTGGGCACGCAGGTATTGCTGCGCTTCTTCGACGGTGTCGAAACGCACGGGGGGCACGAGTTCGCCGGGCGGGGCATCAAGGGGAAGGGGGATGGCAGCGTTCAAGGCAGGCTCCTTCAGGTGTTGGGACCGGGTTCAGTCCCGGTGCGGTGCGCGCTGCTTCATGGGAAGGAAGCTTATCGCGGTGTTTCCTGTAATGCAACTAGTGTGCCTACAAGGAAACACCATTTTGGTGAGCGAGGCGCTGCGTTCAGGTGTCCACGTACACTGCGTTTCACGGCAATGTTCAAAGGAGCGAGGCTTGGATAGGGACCAGAGCGGCAACCTGCCATCACTGGAAGAAACGGTGGGGGCGGCCATACGCGAGCAGCGGCAGCGGCACAGCCTCACCCTGGCGCAGGTGGCCGAACAGGCGGGCATCAGCCGCGGCATGCTGTCCAAGATCGAGAACGGGCAGACCACAGCCGGCATGGACACCTTGGCCCGCATTGCGCGGGTGCTTGGCGTGTCGATGTCGATGCTGTTCAGCAAGTACGACGCGACCTCCAGCTCGGCGCAGCACATCAAGAAGGGCGCCGGCATGGAAGTGGTGCGTCGAGGCACCAAGAGCGGGCACACCTACCACCTGCTGGCCTACGACCAGGGCCCGGTCAAGCTGTTCGAGCCGTTCCTGATCACCATCGAGGACGACTCCGAGCGCTACCCGACCTTCGAGCACCCGGGGCATGAGTTCCTCTACATGCTGGAAGGCAAGATCGAATACCGGGTCGGGCAGGAAACCTACCTGCTCGAACCCGGTGATTCGCTGTCTTTCGAAGGGGAAGTGCCGCACGGGCCGGAACGCCTGGCCAAGTGCCCGATCAAGTTCCTGTCGGTGATCGTGTACCCGCGCCAGGCTGACTGAACCTGGCCGGGTGAACACACTGTCTCACTCGGTGAGCAAGGTGTGCAGCAGCAGGCTGTCTGGCTCGGTGGCTCGCAGCATGAGCTTGTGCTGGCCGCCACGCCAGTGCAGTCCTTCTTGCGGGCCCAGGTGGATCAGGCCGGGCAGTGGCTGGCCGGCGAGCGTGTAGCCGCCGCGAAGCACCCATACCAGGCTGTGGCCCTGCTCTGGAAGGGCCTGTGCGCCGTGCAGCAGGTGAACGGAGGCCGAGACCCGGCCCCGTGTCGTCATGACGTTCCAGAACAGCGTGTCGCGTTCCGGGGCCGTGTTGTGCAGGGGCAGCTCACCGCCGTAGTGCGCCCGGTCGCCTGGCTCTGACAGGGCCCACTGCTGGTGCGGCGCCACCAGCGAGACCGGTCCGCCATCGACCAGTACCGTGGTCCGGTCCATGCCTGGAAACGCCGAGAAGGGCGCCGCCTCGGTGATCTCCGCCAGGCTCACGCGCCACGACGGTGCGCCCGCGGGGCCGCCCTGCGCCACCGGCCGGGTCCACCCCTTGCCGTTGCGCCACCGCTCGCGCGGCAGGGCGGCCAGCGACAGTTGGGTCAGGCCCTTGGGCAGGGCCACGACGTGCGTGATCACTCAGGACACCGCGCCCAGGCCGTACTTGCCGGTCAGCAACTGACCGGTGCTGAAGCGCTCGAGCGCATAGGGTGCCAGCGACACATCGGTCGGCAGGCCCAGTGCCTCTTGCGCCAGCACGCGGCCGACCGCCGGAGACAGCTTGAAGCCATGGCCCGAGAAGCCATAGCCCACGATCAGGCCCTGGATGCCGGGCAGACGGCCCAGCACCGGGTTCCAGTCGGGGGTGACGTCGTAGACGCCGGTCCACGACGAGGCCAGCCCGGCGGTCTCGTAGGCCGGGAAGCGCTCGGCCACCTGAGCACCGACCTCGACCACGTAGTCCATCGAGATGTCGCCCTGCTCGTTGTCCGGCACGGCCAGCGTCTCGCCGACGATGCCTTCGCTCACCAGCATCTGGTTGCCGCCATAACTGCGGCAGTACAGCATGCCCGGCGAGCCGAGGTCCTTGAAGACGGGCATCTTGAAGGTGTAGTGCGCATCGGCGCATTCCAGGGCCAGCACGGCGTGGCGCTCGGGCACCACGGGGGTGGGGATGCCGGTCCAGCGCTCGATGTCGGTGGCCCAGATGTTCTGCGTGCTGATGACCGTGTTGCTGCGGAAGGTGTCCTGCGAGGTTTCGACGCCGCAGACGCGGCCGTTGTCCACCAGCAGCTTCTCGACGTTGACGCCCTCCATGATCTTGACGCCCAGGCGGCGCGCTGCGCGGGCAAAGCTGGTGGCCACGAGGTAGGCATCGGCAAAGCCGGCTTCAGGCTCGTAGCCGATCAGCGCGGCGTCGTCGAAGTTGGCAATGGGCAACAGCGAGCGGGCTTCCTCCTGGCCCAGGAACTGCACTTCGATGCCCATGGCACGCTGGCCCTCGAGGGCCGACTGCAGCGGAGACAGCTTGGGGCCGTCCGGCGCACAGATCAGGTAGCCGCACTTCACCAGGCCGGATGCGGCTTCCTCGTCTTCCAGGTAGGCCGAGAAGTCGGTGAAGACCGACCACGAGCGCTTTGCCAGTTCCACGTTCTCGATCACCGAGTAGTGCGTGCGCAGGATGCCCGAGGACTGGGTGCTGGTGCCGGCGCCGATCTGCGACCGGTCCAGCACGAGCACCTTCTTCGCGCCGAAACGGGCAAGGTGGTAAGCAACCGAAGAGCCGATCACACCGGCCCCGATCACGATGGCGTCATAGCTTTCCATCGTCAGCCTTTCTGGGTTCAAGAGGTTGGGATGAGGTCAGCGTAGTCGGGCCTGGCACGGCTCTTGTTAGATGAAGTGAATCACCATCACAGATGCGGAAAAACTGAAGTTATCAGCGTCTGCCCCGAACCCCTTGAGGATGCCCCACATGGCTTTACCCAAAGCACCGCCTGCCCAACGCCGACATGCCGGGGTGCCCGACCTGCGCGCCCTGGAGGTCTTCGTGGCCGTTTGCGATGCCAGTTCCATGGTGCTGGCGGCCGAGCGCCTGGGCTTGAGCCAGAGCGCGGTCAGCCAGTCCATCAAGTCGCTGGAAGAAGACCTGGGCCTGCAGTTGATGGACCGCGAGGTGCGGCCGGCGCGGCCCACGCTGGCCGGGCGCCTGCTGCACGAGGCTTCCGCCCAGCTGCTGTCGCAGGCGCGGCTGGCAATGGACCGGGTGCGCGCCTCGGCACGGCAGGAAATGGAACAGATCCGGCTGGGGTGCGTCGATTCATTCGCGGCCACGGTGGGCCCGCAGCTCATCAAGGCGATGGCCGGCAAGGCGCGCCAGATCCGCATGTGGTCGGGCCTGACGCCCGGACTGGCCGACCAGATGCAGGGTCGCGAGCTGGACATGGTCATCTGCACCGAATCTGCGGTGGAAGACCCGCGTGTCTCGCAGCGCCTGCTGTTCTCGGAGTCCTGGGTGGCGGTCTACCCCAAGCACCACAGCCTGCCCGTGCTGACCTCCCTGCGCGGGCTGTCTGCGGCGGCTGGCAAGCTGCCCTTGATCCGCTACAGCCAGCGCTCGGTCACGGGCCAGCAGATCGAGCGCTTCCTGCGCCATGTGGGCGTCGATGCACCGCGTTGCTACGAGTTCGATGCCACCGACCCGCTGCTCAGCCTGGTGGCCTCCGGCCTGGGATGGGCCCTGAGCACGCCCTTGTGCCTGTGGCAGTCGCGGCAGTACCTGGATGCCGTCAACGTCGTGCCCCTGCCCGCGAGTCGGCTGGGGCAGCGTCATTTCTTTCTGCTGTCGCGCGAAGGCGAGTGGGCCGGGCTGGATGAAGAGGTCGTGCGGGTCACGCGCGACGTCATCCGCCTCGACACCGCGCCGGCCATCCGCAAGGCCATCCCCGCCCTCGCGCCGGCGGCACTGTCCTGTCCTGAAGAGGATTTCACATGAAGATCGACACGCCCACCTACACCTTCACGTCCGGCACGCTGCCGCTGCTGATCTCGATGCCCCATCTGGGCACGCACATCCCCGCGCCATTGCAGACCGGCATGGCCGATGTGGCCGGCATCCGCCAGGACACCGACTGGCACCTCGACCGCCTGTACGCCTTCGCGCGCGAGATGGGCGCGTCCATCATCCAGGCCAAGGTGTCTCGTTATGTGATCGACCTGAACCGCCCGCCCAATGGGGAAAGCCTGTATCCCGGGCAGACCACCACGTCGCTGTGCCCCATGGACACCTTCCGCGGCGAGCCGCTGTACCTGCCGGGCCACGTGCCGGACGACGCCGAGCAGGCGCGGCGCCTGGAAGCGTACTGGCGGCCATACCATGAACAGATCCGCACCGAGCTGGATCGGCTGAAGGCGTTGCATGGCGCGGTGATGCTGTGGGATGCCCACTCGATTGCCAGCGTGTTGCCGCGCCTGTTCGAAGGCCGTCTGCCGGACCTGAACTTCGGCACGGCCGATGGCCGCAGCTGCGATCCCGCCATCCTGTCGGCGGTCGTCGATGTGGCGCGCACGGGGCCCTACACGCATGTCGTCAACGGGCGCTTCAAGGGCGGCTACATCACGCGCCATTACGGGCAGCCGTCCACCGGCATCCACGCCATTCAGCTTGAGATGAGCCAGCGCCTGTACATGCAGGAAGACGCGCCGTTCTCGTATGAGCCGGATGTGGCCGGCCAGGTGCAGCCGTTGCTCGAGGCGATGCTGCGTGCCGGTCTGGCGCAGCTGAACGTGACACGCGCTGGTGCGGCTTGATCCCCGCAATGGGGCGGTGCACCGCGGTGCGGCGTGTTTCCTGTGGTTAATCAACGTATCTCAATAGGAAACATTGGCACAGGGGTTGCATCACCTTCATCGGAGCAGTCAGGGGGGCTGACTGCATGAATGAAGACTGGAGTTCCCATGAAGCTGATTACCGCCGTGATCAAGCCGTTCAAGCTCGACGATGTGCGCCAGGCGCTGGCCGATGCCGGTGTGCAGGGCATCACCGTATCGGAAGTGAAGGGCTTTGGCCGCCAGAAAGGGCACACCGAGTTGTATCGGGGTGCGGAGTACGTGGTCGACTTCCTGCCAAAGGTAAAGGTGGAAGTGGCGGTGAAGGCCGAGCAGGTCGACACCCTGGTCGAGGCGATCCGCCAGGCCGCCTACACCGGCAAGATCGGCGACGGCAAGATCTTCATTTCGTCCCTGGACGCGGCCGTCCGCATCCGCACGGGTGAAACCGACGAGCAGGCGCTTTGAGCCCTGCACACCAGGAGTCCACGATGAACAAAGTTCTGCTTGCTGCAGCGGCGCTGGCCGCCGCATGCCTTGCGCCGGCCCATGCGCAGGACGCCGCCACCGCGGTGACGGCGGCCGCCTCGGCCGTTGCACCCGTGGTCAACAAGGGTGATGCCACCTGGATCATCGTCGCCACGGTGCTGGTGATCATGATGGCGGTGCCCGGCCTGCCGCTGTTCTACGGCGGCATGGTGCGCGCCAAGAACATGCTCTCCGTGATGATGCAGGTGATGATCACCTTCTCGTTGCTGGGCATGCTGTGGTGTCTGTATGGCTACAGCCTCGCGTTCACCGAGGGCAACGCGTTTTTCGGGGGCTTCGACAAGGCATTCCTGCGCGGGGTCACGGTCGACACGCTGGCGGCCACGTTCACCAAAGGGGTGGCCATCCCTGAATACCTCTACGTTGCCTTCCAGATGACGTTTGCGGCCATCACGCCGGCGCTGATCATTGGCTCACTGGCTGAGCGAGTGAAGTTCTCGGCCCTGCTGGTCTTCATGGTGCTGTGGTTCACATTCAGCTACCTGCCGCTGGCCCACATG
>NZ_CANBCC010000009.1 GCF_947366995.1 uncultured Aquabacterium sp.
GACGCCTGATGCGCGGCCTTCCCTCATCCCACCGGAACCCTCGTTCATGCCCTTGACCGTCTTCCGCCCCGCCGCAGTGGCGCTCGCGCTCGCCGCGGGCTTGGCGGCGCCGCTGCCGTCGTTTGCCCAGCAGCCCGTCGACCTGCCGGCCGCGCAGTTCAACACGCTGCGGCAGAAGCTCGCGCAGCGCCTGCCGGATCTGCCGCCCATCGAGGGCGCGCGCCCCGCGCCGGTGCCCGGCCTCATCGAGCTGCGCGGTGGCGGTCACGTGTTCTACACCGACGCCAATGGCGAGTACCTGATAGACGGCAACGTGCTGGAAACGCGCAGCCGCCGCAACCTCACCGAAGAGCGACTTGACGAGATCAACAAGGTCGATGTCGACCAGTTGCCGCTGAAGGATGCGGTGGTCTGGAAGAGCGGCAACGGCAAGCGCCGCCTGATCGTGTTCACCGATCCGAACTGCGGCTATTGCAAGCGCCTCGAGCGCGAACTGCAGCAGGTGAAGGACGTCACCGTCTACAACTTCGTCGTGGCCATCCTGGGCGACGACTCCCGCCAGAAGGCCGAGGCCATCTGGTGTGCCAAGGACCGCACGCAGACCTGGCGCGACTGGATGCTCAACGGCGTCACGCCACCGCGCGCGCTCGGGGCCTGTAACTCGCCCATTCAGCGCAACGGGGCCCTGGCGCAGCGCCTGCGCGTCAACGGCACGCCGGCCATCTTCTTCGACGATGGCAGCCGTGTGCCCGGTGCCGCCAGTGCGGCCACGATCGAGCAGCGCATGCTCAAGGCACAGGCACGAGGCGGTTGAGCCTCAAGGCGCGGGCACCGAGCCTGCGCCATTCACGGCCGCAGGGCGGCCCATCTGCGGCGCGCCATTCATGCGCAGTTCCATGAAGTTGGCGTCGCCCTGGCGCAGCATCATCCGCACGGGCAGGTACTGCAGGCCGGGCGCAAACCACAGCTCCAGGCTGAGGTTGTTGTTGTCTTCCACCAGGCGGCGCGGGCGTACGTGCACGGTGGGCACGGCGCCAATCGGCGTGTCCAGCACCTCTTCGCCCAGCACGTCATAGGCGATCACTTCGATTTTGCGTGCCGAGGCAATCGGCAACTCGATGCGTTGGCCGGCCTGCACCAGCGACGGCCGGGTGATGAACTGGTACGCCAGGTGAATCATCTGGCTGAGCGGATCCTGCAGAGCCGGAGGGCGGGGCACGCGGCTGCCATCCGGCAACTGAACCTCGTCGCCGTCGATCTGGACCACCTTCGGCTTGCCGCTGCGGATCAGCAGGCGGTTCACGTTCTCGTACCGTTCAGGCTGCAGTCCTTGTGGCGCGATGCGCCCCTGGCTGCTCAGGTTCCATGAGCCGATGGGCGCGAAGCTGGGGCCCACGATGGCATCCAGGTGCACCTGATAGCGCTCGCCCTGGCGCACCCATTCCACGGCCGCCTGGCCCTGGATGGGGCCACGGTAGTTGCCTGTCATCTTGAAGCGCACCCGGGCCGCCGTGGGCCAGACAAAGCCTGGCGCGCTGGCGGCCTGAGACGGTGTCGAGGCCGCGACTGCGACCGAGGTCGGTGCGCTGGCTGCCGCCACAGACGCGGGGGTGCTCGCTGCCGAGACTGCGACTTGTGGTGCCACGGCCTCTGCTGCGAGCGCAGCCTCCGACACCGCTTCAGAGGCCGCCTCTGCCTGGGCCACCGCCGAAGCGGCATCCAGCGGCGCGCTGGCAGCCTCGGCCGGTGCCGGCGCCACCTTGGGCTTCGTGCGTGGCTTCGGCGCGCGGCGTGGCGCAGGAGGCGGCGCCGGGGGCGCTGCAGCCACCGGCGGGGCCGTCAGGCGCATTTCGCTCACGTAAACGGCCTCCATGCGCTGAATGCGCCGCGCTTCCTCGCCCGGCTCCACATACAGGCGCTCGGCCACCTCGCCCGTCAGCCACAGATGGCCGAGCGTCACCGCCACCACGAGCGCGATCAACCAGGGGGCGTGTCGACGCAGCCGGCGCGGTGCGTTCTGTGGGCGCTCCGCCGGGCGGGCGGCTGCATTCGTCATCAGCGTGTCAGCCAGGCCCGTCTGCGTTGCAGCGCTTCAGGTTGCGGTTTGTCTGCGGGCATCAGCGTCACCACGTCGGCTGCGGCGGGTGACGGGGCCCGGCCCTGCAGGGCGGGCAGGCTCACCGTCAGCACCCGGCCGTCCCGCGCCAGCAACAGGGGCTGGGCATGGCTCGCGTCATGCCAGGTGGTGAGGTCGTCCGCCTTGCGCAGGCGCCAGCCGGCCAGGGCGAGGAGCTCGTCGCCAGCGCTCAGGCCGGCTTCCTCGCCTGCACCGCCGTGCATCACGGCTTGCACCTTCAGCGCGCCGCCCGATTCGCTGAGCTTCACCCCCAACTGCTGCGCCATGCTGCCCGCCTTCGTCGACCAGGCCACACCGTGTTCCGACAGGAGTTGGGGCAGTGGCAGGTCGCCGGTGCCTTCTGTCCAGGCGTGCAGCAGGGTCTGCCAGCCGGCCAGCGCATCCGCGGTCTTCGCACCTTGCGGGGGAGCGCCGGCTTCGTCGGCCAGCGCCTGAGCCACATCGGCCTCTGTGATCGCCCGCCCGAGTGCCCACAGCCGGCGCATCACGCCATCCAGCGATGGGAACTGGGCATCGTCGCGTTCCGGCAGCGCACGCAGGCTCAGATCCAGGGCCAGCGCCACCAGCGAGCCCTTGGTGTAGTAGTTCACCGTCGCGTTGGCGGTGTTTTCATCCTGGCGGTAATAGCGCGTCCAGGCGTCGAAGCTGGCCTGCCCGACGCTGTACTGCAGCCGTCCCGGGGCGGCCAGCACGAGGTTCACCGTGCGCGCCAGCAGCTTCAGGTAGGTTGCCGCGTCGATCAGCCCGGTGCGCAGCAGGAACTGGTCGTCGTAATACGAGGTGAACCCTTCGAAGAACCACAGCATGCGGGTGGGGTTCTCGCGGCTGAGCTCGTAAGGATCGAAGGCCACGGGCTTCAGGCGCTTCACGTTCCAGGTGTGGAAGTACTCGTGGCTGATGAGGCCCAGCAAGGTCGTGTAGGCGTCCTGGTTCAGCGGGCGACCCTGGCGCGGCAGGTCCTTGCGGCTGCAGATCAGGGCCGTGCTGGCCCGGTGCTCCAGGCCGCCATAGCCATCTTCCACGGCGTTCAGCATGAACACGTAATGCTGGAATGGCGCCTTGCGCCGCCCGTGCCAGAACGCGATCTGTGCCTCGCACACCTTGCGGGTGTCGTCCAGCAGGCGCTGGCCGTCGAGGTCGGCCGGTGCGCCGGCCACCACGAAGTCGTGCTGCACACCGCGCACGGTGAACGTGCCCTTCCAGAAGGTGCCCAACTCGACGGGGTGGTCGATCAGCTCGTCGTAGTCGGCCGCAACGTAATCGCCCACGCCCAGGGCGTTGACCTTGACCGAGGGCAGAGACGTCGCAACCGACCACCCACGCGGCAGCCCGGTGATCTTCACCCGGTGCGGCTGGGCCTCCAAGCCGTGGGCCTTCAGGAACACGCTCGTGCCGTTGAAGAAGCCGCGCGAGGCGTCCAGGAACGCCGCCCGCACCGAGGTGTCGAAGGCATAGACCTCGTAACGCAGCGTCAGCGCCCCTCGGCCCGCACAGCGCACCATCCAGCTGGCCTTGTCCAGGCAGCTCACATCGCAAGGCTGCCCACCCTGGGTTGCGGCAATCGGTGACAGATGCCGGGCGAACTCCCGCACAAGGTAGCTGCCCGGAATCCACACCGGCAGGCTGAACACCTGCTCGGCAGCAGGTTGCGCCACCTTCAGCGTCACGACGAAACGGTGGGCGTGGGCATCGCCCACCTCGATGCGGTAGTCGATCATGCAGACCTCAGATCTGGGCAGCGGCCAGGAAGCAACTCAGGCTGGCGAACACGGTGAGGCGGAAGCGCAGGGTCAGCCAACCCGCCGCGCCGAGCTCCGGGTAACGCTTGCGGTCGATCAGGTAGCAGCCGATCAGCAGCCCGCCCAGCACCACCAGACCGGCATGCGGGGGCATCAGCAGGGCGACCCAGGCCGCAAGCGAGAACGCGATGCCGGCCCACAGCGCCCGATGGTGGCTGGGCAGCTCGGCCTCGCCTGCCGCGTTGCGCAGCATCACCAGCCCCCAGGGGATCCCGCCCAGAAAGGACACGATCAGCGCGGCGTAGCTGGTGAGCGCCCGCACGACAAAAATGAAGGGCTCTTCTTCCACGCGCCCCACAAGCAGCCAGACGAACAGGGCGCCGGCCACGAACGGGATCAACCCGGCGTAGCCCAGCTTGTTGGCCAGTTCGCCGGGTTCGCTGTGATGGTGGGGGTCGGTGGGCAGTGTGAGGGTAGGGGGGGTCGTGCTCACGATGTCACGCTTTCTGATTGGGTTCAACGCCGGAAAATCGGTCTTCGCATTGTGTCAAGAAGCCCGTATCCCTGTGCGACGCAGGCGGGCTTCGTGGCTCAGGCCGCGAGCCAGCTGAACACGGCCGGCACCTTGTCGGGCAGGGCCAGCGGCTGCTCACGCCAGCGCGCCACGGTGGCCATGCGGGCAAAGCCACCGGGCAGCGTCAGGCCACAGGCCACGCTCAGTTGTGTCGTCGGTTGCAGGTGCTGCACCAGGGCTTCCCACAGCGCCATATTGCGATAGGGGGTCTCGATGGCGATCTGCGTCTGGTGGGCGCGGCGAGACTGCGTCTCCAGGTCCTTGATCCGCTGCGCGCGCTGTGCCGTTTCGGTCGGCAGGTAGCCCGCAAACGCAAAGCTCTGGCCGTGCAGGCCGCTGGCGGCCAGGGCCAGCAGCAGCGACGTCGGCCCCGAGAACGGCACCACCTCGATGCCGGCCTGGTGTGCCGCCTTGACCAGTGCCGAACCCGGGTCCGCCACACCCGGCAGGCCCGCTTCGGAGATCAGCCCGATGTCATGCCCCTCCAGTGCCGGTAGCAACAGATTGAGCAGCACTTCGCCCGCATCGGCTTGCCCCCCCTTGGCGCCGCCCTTGGCCGGGCGCGGCAGCACCTCGATGCGTTGCTCCTGCATGGGCGTCTGCAGCGGCACCACCTCCGAAACGCGCTTCAGGAAGGCGCGTGTCGTCTTGGCGTTCTCCGCCACCCAGTGGCTCAGCGAGGCCGCCGTCTCGATCACGCCATACGGAATCACCATGCGGATGTCCGGCAGCGGGCCGTCCTCCTCGGCGTGACCCAGATCGAGGGTGTTGGGGATCAGCAGCAGGCGGCCGGTGCGGCGTGAAGAGGCTTGGCTCATGTGGGTCTCAGGAAAGAAAGGCAAGAAGGTGAACGGTCAGCCGGTCAAGCGTTCGCGAGCGGGTCCAGTCCTGCTTCGCGCAGCAGCTGGCACAGGGCAATCAGCGGCAGGCCGATCAGGGTGGTGGGGTCGTTGGAGGCCACGCGTGACAGCAGCGTGATGCCGAGCGCCTCTACCTTGGCACTGCCGGCGCAGTCGTACGGCTGCTCGCGTTGCAGGTACGCCTCGATCTCGGCGTCGCTCAGGTCACGGAAGTCCACCGACACGGTTTCGACCACTGTCCGCTCGTAGTCGGTACGAGGGCGGCACACCGTCAACGCGGTGTGAAAGTGCACCGTCTGCCCGCGCATCGCGCGCAACTGGGCGGTCGCGCCAGTGTGGTCGCCCGGCTTGCCGAGCGCGTGCCCGCGCAGGTCGGCGACCTGGTCGGAGCCGATGACGACAACGTCGCTGTCCGGCAGTGCTGCAGCCACCGCGCGCGCCTTCGCGAGCGCCAGCCGTTCGGCAAGGGCACTGGGTGCTTCGCCGGCCCGGGCCGTCTCGTCCACGCCAGGCGAGCGCACCTCGAAAGGCATACCCAGCCGGTGCAGCAGTTCACGGCGGTAGGCCGAGGTCGAGCCGAGCACGAGCCGCGGTGGCACCGCAGGAGACACGGGGGGGAGGTTCATCCCGCCATTGTCCCCGGTATACGGCTGCCTGCTGCAGCGCTTGTCCTACACTTCCGCCATGAAAGCACGCACCTGGGCGCCCCGCAAGCTGGACATCGGGGCCTTCATTGAATCGGGCGAAAGCCTGTCTGGCGAGACCGCCGTGGCCGATCTGGCCCGCCTTGCCGAAGGCTTGGCACAAGATGCCGATCTGGCCGCGCTGCCGCCGGTGCGATGGCAGGCTGTGGGTCGCACGGTCCCGCAGCGCGTGGGCGCCCCCCAGCGCTGGCTCGATCTGCGGGCCGAAGGTGAGTTCGCCTGGGAGTGCCAGCGCTGCCTGCATGCGGTGACGCTGCCAGTTGCCATCGAGCGCTCCATCCGTTTCGTGGCCGACGAGGCCGCAGCGGCCGAGCTCGATGCCGATTCGGATGACGATGTCCTGGCCATGGCGCGCCAGTTCGATCTCGTCGAGCTGGTCGAGGACGAGTTGATCATGGCCTCGCCCATCGTCCCCCGCCATGATCGCTGCCCGACCGACGTCGAGCGCCATATGCGTAGCGAGGACGAAGCTCCCGACGCGGAGGAATCCGCCGAGTCGGGCGAGCGCAAGAATCCCTTTGCGGTCCTGGCGCAATTGAAAAAGGGCGGCAGCTGATTTGAATGCGGCAATGAAGCCGTGCTAGAATCTATGGTTTTCCGGGTTGCCCGCCTTGCATTCATGGCGAATTCAGGCAGCGGCCCGGTTGTCTTCAACACTTGCGGACTGCAAGGCGGCTGACGGCAGTGGCAGGCAGGTCTGTGGCAACACAGGGTGCGGCTGGCTGATTCGTCGGCAACGGGTGTGGTCTGACAATTGCGGGCGTTTGTCCGCCCTCATCGGAGTCCATCATGGCCGTTCAGCAAAACAAGAAGTCGCCCTCCAAGCGTGGCATGCACCGTTCGCACAATGCCCTGGTCACCCCGGGCACCGCGGTTGAGGCCACCACCGGCGAAACTCACCTGCGTCACCACATCAGCCCCACCGGCTTCTACCGTGGTCGCAAGGTCCTCAAGACCAAGGCCGACGCCTGATCTGCCTGAGCCCGGCCCCCGGGTTCGGTGCTGCACAGGGCTGGACAACCGATCTGTCGGTTCGCCAGCCCTTGTTTTTTGGCACCACCTGCCTTGCCTGACGTGAAGTCTGCGCCGCGCTCTGACCGCCGCAGTTCTTCCGAACGCCGATCCAGCCCATGACCGTCACTCCGTCCTCCGCCTTGTCATCGCACTCGTCCGCCGGCCGCACCGCTTCTGGCGTGCTGTCGCCCGTTCGCATTGCCGTTGACTGCATGGGCGGTGACCACGGCCCGTCGATCACGTTGCCGGCTTGCCAGGCCTTTTTGGCTCGCCACCCTGACGCCGAGTTGGTGCTGGTCGGTCTGCCCGAGGCCATCCAGCCGGCGGCCAACTGGCCCCGCGTGACGCTGGTCAACGCCTCCGAGGTCGTCACCATGGACGACCCCGTCGAGGTCGCGCTGCGCCGCAAGAAAGACTCGTCCATGCGCGTGGCGATCTCGCAGGTCAAGGCCACGACCGAGCAGCCTGCCGCGGCGCATGCCTGTGTCTCGGCTGGCAACACCGGTGCCCTCATGGCGGTGGCACGCTACCTGCTGAAAACCGTCGAGGGCATCGACCGCCCGGCCATTGCCACGGTGATGCCCAACCAGAAGGATGGCTTCACCACCGTGCTCGACCTCGGGGCGAACGTCGATTGCTCCGCCGAACACCTGCTGCAGTTCGCGGTGATGGGCAGCGCCCTGGTGGCTGCGGTCGACGGCAAGGACAACCCCACCGTGGGCCTGCTGAACATCGGCGAAGAAGTCATCAAGGGCAACGAAGTCATCAAGCAGGCCGGCGAGCTGCTGCGCGCCGCGCACGAGCGCCGTCTGCTGAACTTCCACGGCAACGTGGAGGGCAACGACATCTTCAAGGGTACGTCCGACATCGTCGTCTGCGATGGTTTTGTCGGCAATGTGGCCCTGAAGACCTCTGAAGGCCTTGCGATGATGATGGCCACCTTCATCAAGCAGGAATTCACCCGAAACATCTTCACCAAGCTGGCCGCCCTGGTGGCCATGCCAGTGTTGAACCAGTTCAAGAAGCGCGTCGACCACCGTCGTTACAACGGCGCCGCGCTGCTTGGTCTGCGTGGCCTGGTCTTCAAGAGCCATGGCTCCGCAGATGCCTTCGCGTTCGAGCACGCCTTGAATCGCGCGTATGATGCCGCCCGTCATCGCTTGTTGGATCGGGTACACGACCAGATCGCGGCCACGCTGGACAGCCTCCCATCAGGAGACCAGGACAGCGCGGCGGGTGTGGGGCAGGCGGCCTGATCCATTTCTCAATGTCATCCAGCCAGACGAAACAGACACCTTCTTCGTTTCCGGCAGCCACTGCGGGGTCCCGCTTTTCTCGCATAGCGGGTACTGGCAGTTACCTCCCACCGAAACGCCTCACCAACCAGGATCTCGTCGACCAGCTCGCACAGCGCGGCGTCGAGACATCAGACGAGTGGATCGTCGAGCGCACCGGCATCCGGGCTCGCCACTTCGCTGAAGCCGATGTGCCATCCAGTGCACTCGGCACCCAGGCCGCACTTCAGGCCATCGAGGCCGCCGGCATCACCGCCGCCGACATCGACCTCATCATCTGCGCCACGTCCACTCCGGACCTGGTTTTTCCCTCCACCGCCTGCCACATCCAGCGCAACCTCGGCATCGCCGGCTGCGCTGCGTTCGACGTCCAGGCTGTCTGCTCCGGCTTCCTCTACGCCCTGACCGTCGCCGACGCCATGATCCGATCCGGGTCGGCCCGTCGCGCGCTCGTCATCGGTGCCGAGGTCTTCTCCCGTCTGCTCGACTTCAACGACCGCACCACCTGCGTGCTGTTCGGCGATGGGGCAGGGGCTGTGGTGCTTGAGGCCTCCGACACCCCGGGCATCGTCTCGACCTGTCTGCATGCCGACGGTCAGCACATCGGCATCCTCAATGTGCCAGGCAACGTCAGCGGTGGCGAAATCCTGGGCGATGCCACCCTTAAAATGGACGGACAGGCCGTGTTCAAGCTCGCGGTCAATGTGCTGGACAAGGCTGCCCACGAGGTCCTTGACAAGGCCGGTCGCGACGCGTCGTGCGTTGACTGGCTCATTCCTCACCAGGCGAACCTGCGCATCATGCAGGGCACCGCCAGGAAGCTGAAGCTGTCCAGCGACAAGGTGATCGTCACGGTCGATCAGCATGGCAACACGTCCGCTGCGTCGGTGCCGCTGGCGCTCGACCATGGCGTGCGCACCGGCCAGATCCAGCGTGGCCAGACCTTGCTGCTCGAGGGCGTGGGTGGCGGCTTCACCTGGGGCGCGGCGCTCATCGATTTCTGAGCGTTGGCCGCCCAAGCAGTAACAAGAACGAGGACATCCATGACCGCATTTGCATTCGTGTTTCCGGGCCAGGGCTCGCAAGCCGTGGGCATGCTCAACGCCTGGGGCGATCACGCCGCCGTGCGTGAGACGCTGGCCGAGGCCTCCGAGGCCCTCGGCGAAGACATCGGCAAGCTGATTGCCGAAGGCCCGAAGGAAGCTCTGGACCTGACCACCAACACGCAACCCGTGATGCTGACTGCAGGCGTTGCCTGCTGGCGCGCCTGGCTCGCCGAGACCGGTCTGACTCCGGCTGCGGTCGCCGGCCACTCGCTCGGCGAGTACACCGCGCTGGTGGCAGCTGGTGCCCTCAGCCTGAAGGACGCGCTGCCGCTGGTGCGCTTCCGGGCCCAGGCGATGCAGGAAGCCGTGCCCGTCGGCACCGGCGGCATGGCCGCCATCCTGGGCCTGGATGCGGAAGCCGTGAAGGCCGGCTGCGCCCAGGCTGCGGCCGAGGTGGGCGAGGCCGTCGAGGCCGTGAACTTCAACGATCCCAAGCAGATCGTCATCGCCGGTACCAAGGCGGGTGTCGAGAAGGCCTGTGAAGTGTTGAAGGCCGCGGGCGCCAAGCGCGCGCTCCCGCTGCCCGTGTCTGCACCGTTCCACTCCAGCCTGATGAAGCCGGCGGCCGAGCGCCTGAAGGAGAAGCTGGCAGCCACCGCCTTTGCCGCAGCCGGCGTGCCGGTGATCAACAACATCGATGTGGCCGTGGCCACTGAAGCCGACGCCCTGCGCGACGCGCTGTACCGCCAGGCCTTCGGTCCGGTGCGCTGGGTCGAGACCGTCCAGGCTCTCAAGGCGCGCGGTCTGACGCACGTGATCGAGTGCGGCCCCGGCAAGGTGCTGGCTGGCATGGTCAAGCGTATCGACGCCGAACTGATCACCACCACCATCTTCGACCCGGCCTCGCTGGCCGAGGCCAACGCCCTACTGAGCAACGCAGCATGAGCAACGAGTACACAGGACAGATCGCGCTGGTGACCGGCGCCAGCCGCGGCATCGGCCGCGCCATTGCCGTGGCCCTCGCCCAGCGCGGGGTGAAGGTCTATGGCACCGCCACCACCGAATCCGGTGCACAGGCCATCACCGAGGGCCTGTCTGCGTTCGCAGGTTGCAAGGGCCTGGTGCTGAACGTGACCGACGCAGCCGCCGTCGACGCCACCCTGGACACCATCGTCAAGGAGCACGGCGCCCTGCATGTGCTGGTCAACAACGCCGGCATCACCCGCGACACGCTCGCGATGCGCATGAAGGACGAAGACTGGGACGCGGTGATCGACACCAACCTCAAGGCCGTCTTCCGCATGAGCCGTGCCGTGATGCGCCCCATGATGAAGCAGCGTTACGGCCGCATCGTGAACATCACTTCGGTGGTGGGCGCGAGCGGCAATCCGGGGCAGGCAAACTACGCAGCCGCCAAGGCCGGTGTGGCCGGCATGACCCGTGCGCTGGCCCGCGAGCTGGGCAGCCGCGGCATCACGGTCAACTGCGTGGCCCCGGGTTTCATCGACACCGACATGACCAAGTCCTTGTCGGAAGAGCAGCACACCGCCTTGAAGGCACAGATTCCGCTCGGTCGCCTCGGGCAGCCGGAAGACATCGCCGAAGCAGTGGCTTTCCTGGCTTCCCCCCAGGCTGGCTACATTACCGGCACCGAACTGCACGTCAATGGCGGCATGTTCATGAATTGAATTTGAGATGTTTCTGGGGAATCTCAATTTCGTTTCCAAAGCGGCTTCAGCGATTTGACACGCTGAGCAGCTAAAATCCCTGGTTTGTTTGCACCATCTCCTGGAGGAGTCATGAGCGATATCGAAGCACGCGTCAAGAAGATCATTGCCGAACAACTCGGTGTGGCCGAGTCTGAAGTCACCAACGAAAAGGCCTTCGTGGCCGACCTGGGCGCAGACTCCCTGGACACCGTCGAGCTGGTGATGGCCCTCGAAGACGAGTTCGGCATCGAGATCCCCGACGAAGAAGCCGAGAAGATCACCACCGTTCAGCTGGCGATCGACTACGCAAAGGCCCACGCCAAGGCCTGACCTTCGCGTGTCCGTGACAAGGCTTCCGCCACGAGGCGGGGCCTTGTTCACAACCGAATACTTAGCACACAGTCAAGCATGACCCGTCGTCGCGTCGTTGTCACAGGCCTGGGCCTGATCACGCCTGTCGGTAACACCGTGCAGGATGCATGGACCAATCTGATCGCCGGCCAATCCGGTATCGACACCGTCACCAAATTTGACGCTTCGGCGCTCGCCTGCACGTTTGCTGGCGAGGTCAAGGGCTTCTCCATCGAGGATTACATTCCCGCGAAGGAAGCCCGTCATATGGACACATTCATCCATTACGGACTGGCTGCCTCGATGCAGGCCGTCCGTGATGCGGGCCTTCCCACGGGCGAGGCCCTGACGCCCGAACAGGCCGAGCGCATCGGTGTGCTCGTGGGTTCCGGCATCGGCGGTCTGCCGATGATCGAAGCCACCCACAAGGACTACACCGACCGCGGCCCGCGTCGCATTTCGCCGTTCTTCGTGCCCGCCTCGATCATCAACATGATCTCGGGCCACGTGTCGATCCAGTACGGCTTCAAGGGCCCGAACCTGGCCGTCGTCACCGCCTGCACCACCGGCCTGCACGCCATCGGCCAGGCCGCCCGCATGATCGAGTACGGCGATGCCGACGTCATGGTGGCCGGCGGCGCCGAATCCACCGTGTCACCGCTGGGCATCGGCGGCTTCGCCTCGGCCCGTGCGCTCTCTACCCGCAACGACGATCCCAAGACGGCCTCGCGCCCCTGGGACAAGGACCGCGACGGCTTCGTGCTGGGCGAGGGTGCCGGCGTCATGGTGCTGGAAGAGTACGAGCACGCCAAGGCCCGTGGCGCCAAAATTTACGCTGAACTGGCGGGCTTCGGCATGAGCGCCGATGCCTACCACATGACCGCGCCCGACGTGGACGGCCCCAAGCGCTCGATGCTGAATGCGCTGCGCAACGCCGGCCTGAACGCCGACGACGTGCAGTACCTGAACGCGCACGGCACCTCGACGCCGCTGGGCGACGTCAACGAGACGAACGCCATCAAGCTGGCCTTTGGCGATCACGCCAAGAAGCTGGTGGTCAACTCGACCAAGTCCATGACCGGCCACCTGCTGGGCGGCGCGGGCGGCATCGAGTCGGTGTTCACCGTGCTGGCCATCCACAACCAGATCTCGCCGCCCACGATCAACATCTTCAACCAGGATCCCGAGTGCGACCTGGACTACTGCGCCAACACCGCACGTGAGATGAAGATCGACGCCGCGCTGAAGAACAACTTCGGTTTCGGCGGTACCAACGGCTCTCTGGTCTTCAAGCGCGCGTGATCGCGCCCGGCAGGTCGGGTTGAACAGGCGCGAGCTTGATCATGTCCCGCCTGCCTGCCGAGTTGGCCCAGCCTGCTGAATGGCATCTGCCTGTCGGGCTGTCGGCGGCGCCGGGATGGCGCTGGGCCGCCCGTCTCTGTGTCCTGAGCCTGATTGCGCTGGCCTGTGCCTGGTGGTGGTCGACCCTGGAAGGGTGGCGTCGAGGGCAGGGGCCGCATGGTGTCTGGATGGCACTGACCACCGTTGGGATGCTGGCATGGGCGTGGACTGTGGTCCGCCCTGTGTGGCGAGCCCTTCAAGGCGGCAAGACCGAAACCGTGTTGCTGCAATGGTCCGCCCTTGCATGCGCCAATCCAGCTTCGAGCGACGCGAACTCGTCACCATGGCGGCTGCCCGATTGCGGGGCCGACGCCGAAGTGGAACGGATGCTGGACCTGCAGCAGTGGCTGCTTCTGAAGGTCACGCCGCGGTCCGACCCGGCGGCTCGCCCGATCTGGTGCCTGGTTCCTGACCGACGAGGCCCTGTAGGAGACGTACATCGTCTGAGGGTCCTGATGTCGCTCTCGGCACAAGGCGCGTCCCGACGCACCTCGACACCAATCGGGGAGGGCGAAGCAGAGAGGTTGATGGCATCATCACTGTCGGTGGCCGGGTTGCCGGCCCCTCCGACAGCACGCCAACACATGATTCAAGCCTTCAGGCACCTTCGTGGCGCCGTCTCCGGTCGCGCGACGCCAGGGAAGTCGCACGGTCAGCGCGGGTTCGCGCCCTCGTCGCTCTTTCCACCCACCGAGATCGAGCCGGATCGGAGGGTGCGGTGATGCCGCGTGATGTTCCGCCGCCGGCGGATGTCCCGGCCCTGCAGCCGATTGCGCCCGATGTGGCCGACGTTGTGGGTCGCACCGGTCCCATGACGCCGGACGTTGATGCAGCGCTGGTCGAGCGGGTGCAACGGGGCGACCAGCGTGCGTTCGAGATGCTGGTCGTGAAGTACCAGCGCCGCATCGAGCGCCTGATCGCCCGCATGGTGCGCGACACCGATCTCGTGGAAGACATTGCGCAGGAAACCTTCATCCGCGCCTACCGGGCCTTGCCGAACTTCCGAGGCGAGAGCGCCTTCTACACCTGGCTCTACCGCATCGCAGTCAACACGGCCAAGAAGGCGATCATCGGGTTGCAGCGCGACCCGGTGATGACCGAGTCGGCGTTGGCCTCGCTGGACGAGGAGGATGCTGACGGCTCGCGCGTCGAAAACGAACTGAGCGATGGCGAAACGCCAGAATCGGTGATGGCCAGCCGACAGGTAGCCGAGGCCGTCAACGAGGCGATCGAATCGCTGTCGGAAGACCTTCGCCAGGCCATCGTCCTGCGTGAGATCGAGGGCCTCAGCTACGACGAGATCGCGGAGTTGATGAATTGTCCAATCGGTACCGTGCGGTCACGGATTTTCCGGGCCCGCGAAACCATCGCACAGCGCCTTCGCCCCTTGTTGGACACGAAACAGGGCGAAAGATGGTGAAGTTTTTGTGAAACGCCCGGTGAACTTTTGTGGCGCTCGGTGGTCCATCGGACAAGAGACGCCGCACTGTTGCACTGAGCAGGCCTGATTGCGGCACCTTCGTTCTCACCGCGAAGCCGGAGCCCGTTCCATGACCGACCGCATTTCATCTGACGCCGCCCGATTCGAAGCCTTGTCCGCCCTCGTGGACGGGCAGGCGACCAGCGCAGAAGTCGCCGACGCCTGCTCGCGCTGGGCTCATGACGCCGGGCATCGCGCCCGCTGGGCCGAGTATCAGTTGATCGGCGACGTGATGCGCTCCGAAGAGCTGGGCGCGCAGGCGCGCGGTGACGCGTTCCTCGCACGCTTCCGTGAACGGCTCGCCGCCGAGCCCGTCGTACTGGCCCCAGGGCGCGTGGCGGCGGCCGCACCGGCTGCGGATTCCTTGCCCGGTGTGGTTCAACCCCAGGCCCTGCATCGTCGCCGCTGGGCGGGCCCCATTTCTGTTGCCGCCAGTTTTGTTGCGGTGGTCGCAGCCCTGCTCAACACCGGGGTGGATCTCGGCGATGGCCGTGTCGAGATGGCTTCCAGCGGTCAAGGGGGCGCTTTGTCGCTGAACGCGGGGCAGGGCGCTGGTGCCTGGCCGGTGGCCGGCGCCAGCTTGGAACGTGCACCCAGCTTCTCACGCCCCGATGCCGGCGGTGCGGTCACCACCGTGCATGTTCTGCGCGATCCGCGCGCTGAAGAGCCGGTTTCAGCCCGCAGCGTGGAAGGCGGCGCTGTCACCTTCTCGTCAACCGGCGGTCTGGCGCGACAGGCGGTCTACGCCGCGCCCTGAGGCGGCGGCTGCATCGCCTCACTCACTTGCAGTTCACGAACAGGGTGGCATGATGCCGCCCTGTTTGCATTGCGCCCTTTACGAGCCTTTACCGTCACAGCGAACGTCGCCCGAGAACTGTCAGCGGGTGATCGGTCTCCAACGTTGTGGTTTCATTCCTTGTTCGTTTCACGAGGTTTACTGCATGACGTTTTCTTCTCAGCCTGGCACGCCTTCGGTCGTCCGTCGCACTCTGGTTGTGGGTGCTGTGGTCTCGGCCGTCGGGTTGGTTCTGAGTTCCAGCCTGTTTCCCCACGCCTCGCAGGCCCAGCAGCCGGCTGCCGCGCTGGGTATCCCGGCCGCGCCGAACGCGCCCACGCTGGTCAAGGGCCTGCCGGACTTCACCGAACTGGTCGACCGGGTCGGCCCCTCCGTGGTCAGCATTCGGACCACGCAACGTGTCACCGATTCCGACGATGACAGCGACGAGGCAGATGCCCAGATGCGGGAGTTTTTCCGCCGCTTCTTCGGCACCCCGTTGCCCAGTCAACCAAAGCGCGCCCAGCCTGGCAACCAGCCGGGCGAAGAGCGGCCACGCGGAGTGGGCTCCGGCTTCATCCTCAGCGGCGATGGCTATGTGATGACGAATGCACATGTGGTCGACGGCGCGGACGAGGTCTACGTGCACCTGACGGACAAGCGGGAGTTCAAGGCCAAGGTCGTGGGTGCGGACAAGCGCACCGACGTGGCTGTGCTCAAGATCGAAGCCAAGGGCCTGCCTGCGGTCACCGTGGGTGACGTCGGGCGCCTGAAGGTCGGTGAGTGGGTGATGGCCATCGGCACGCCGTTCGGCCTGGAAAACACCGTCACGGCCGGCATCGTGAGTGCCAAGGCGCGCGATACGGGCGAGGAGATCCGCTTTATCCAGTCCGACGTGGCTGTGAACCCGGGCAATTCAGGCGGGCCGCTGATCAACATGCGCGGCGAGGTGGTGGGCATCAACTCGCAGATCCTGAGCCGCTCCGGTGGCTTCATGGGCATTTCGCTGTCCATCCCCATCGACGATGCCGTCAAGGTGGCCGAACAGCTGCGCTCGGGCGGCAAGGTGATCCGGGGCCGCATCGGCGTGTCGATCGCGCCGGTCACCAAGGAAGTGGCCGAGTCGATTGGGCTGGGCAAGCCGGCGGGCGCGCTGGTTCAGGGTGTCGAGGCGGGTACGCCGGCAGACAAGGCCGGGCTCGAGGCCGGTGACATCATCACCAAGTTCAACGGTCAAACGATCGAGAAGGCCCAGGATCTGCCGCGGCTGGTGGCAGGCACCAAGCCCGGCACCCGCACCACGCTGCAGGTGTTCCGCCGTGGAGCCTACAAGGATCTTTCGATCACGGTGGCTGAACTGGACGCAGCCCAGCAGCCGAAGGCGGAAAGCCAGGCACCCGCCAAGCTGGCTGCAGACTCGCTGGGGCTGTCGCTGGCCGACCTCACCGCGGCGCAGAAACGCGATCTGCGCTTGAACGGCGGCGTGATGGTGGAGGCCGCCACGGGGCCGGCTGCCCGTGCGGGCTTGCGTCAGGGCGACATCATTCTGGCGGTCGCCAACGTGCAGGTGGCCGATACCCGCCAGTTCGAAGGCATGCTGGCGAAGGTCGACAAGGCCCGGCCTTTGAGCGTGCTGGTGCGCCGCGGAGAATGGGCGCAGTACGTGGTGATCCGCCCGCAGGCGCGCTGACCAGGCAGCACCGGGTGATCGGTACGCGATAACCCGGTGCCCCAAAGGGTCTTGCGGCTTTACCGGAGCGGGCGCGGGGGGCGTGAAACGGCCCGCTGACGCCCGCGGAATGCCGATACAATCGGCCGCTTCGCCCCCGCCAACCTCCGAGGGAGGAGAGCCTTCTTGTCCACAAATTGACAACAGGATTTGTGGATAAAGTGTGGGTAACTTTCATGTTGGCGGGTCGCAACGACCCCGGGTACGGCACGGACGCGGCTTGCCTGGAAGGGCTTTTCGATACAATGAAAGTCCAACAAGCAGTTGCCATACGTTTTTGTTGGAAGGCGCGTCACTCCTTTTGACGTGCCTTTTTTTTATGAACCACATCCGTAATTTCTCGATCATTGCGCACATCGACCATGGCAAGTCCACCCTGGCCGACCGCATCATCCAGCGCTGTGGTGGCCTGAGCGACCGCGAGATGGAAGCCCAGGTTCTGGACTCGATGGACATCGAGAAAGAGCGCGGCATCACCATCAAGGCCCAGACCGCATCCCTGCAGTACAAGGCGCAGGACGGCCAGGTCTACAACCTCAACCTCATCGACACGCCGGGGCACGTCGACTTCTCTTATGAGGTCAGTCGGTCGCTGTCGGCTTGCGAGGGGGCGCTGCTGGTGGTGGACGCCAGCCAGGGCGTCGAGGCCCAGACGGTGGCCAACTGCTACACCGCGCTCGACCTGGGTGTGGAGGTGGTGCCGGTCCTGAACAAGATGGACTTGCCCCAGGCCGACCCCGAGCGCGCCAAGGAAGAGATCGAAGACGTCATCGGCATCGACGCCACCGACGGGATCCCGTGTTCTGCCAAGACGGGCATGGGCATCGACGAGATCCTGGAAGCGGTGGTCAAACGCATGCCTCCCCCGAAGGGCAACCCTGACGGCCCGCCGCGCGCCATGATCATCGACGCCTGGTTCGACAACTACGTCGGCGTGGTGATGCTGGTGCGGGTGGTCGATGGCGTGCTCAAGAAGGGCGAGCGCATCCGCATGATGGCCACCAACTCGGTCTACCCGGCCGAGCACCTGGGCGTCTTCACGCCCAAGTCGACGCCGCGTGACGAGTTGCGCGCAGGCGAGGTGGGCTTCATCATCGCCGGCATCAAGGAACTGGCTGCCGCCAAGGTGGGCGACACGGTCACCCTCGAGAAGAAGCTGCCCAACAACGCCGGCCCGGCCACCGAGGCCTTGCCCGGCTTCAAGGAAATCCAGCCCCAGGTGTTCGCCGGTCTCTACCCGACCGAGGCGAGCGAGTACGACCAGCTGCGCGACGCCCTGGAAAAGCTCAAGCTGAACGACAGCTCGCTGCGTTACGAGCCCGAGGTGTCTCAGGCGCTGGGCTTCGGCTTCCGCTGCGGCTTCCTGGGCCTGCTGCACATGGAAATCGTGCAGGAGCGCCTGGAGCGCGAATTCGACCAGGACCTGATCACCACCGCGCCCAGCGTGGTCTACGAGGTCGAGCTCAATGGCGGCGAGGTCATCGAGGTGGAGAACCCCTCGAAGATGCCGGAAGTGGCGCGCATCAAGGAGATCCGCGAGCCCATCGTCACCGTGCACCTGTACATGCCGCAGGACTACGTCGGCCCGGTCATGACGCTGGCCAACCAGAAGCGTGGCGTGCAGATGAACATGGCCTACCACGGCCGCCAGGTCATGCTGACCTACGAGATGCCGCTCGCCGAGATTGTGCTGGACTTCTTCGACAAGCTGAAGTCGGTTTCGCGCGGCTATGCGTCGATGGACTATGAGTTCAAGGAGTACCGCGCCTCTGACGTGGTGAAGGTCGACCTGCTGATCAATGGTGACCGCGTCGATGCGCTGTCCATCATCGTGCACCGCGCGCAAAGCGCCTACCGAGGCCGTGCCGTGGCGGCCAAGATGCGCGAACAGATTCCGCGCCAGATGTACGACGTGGCCATCCAGGCGGCCATCGGCGGCAACATCATCGCCCGCGAGAACATCAAGGCGCTGCGCAAGAACGTGCTGGCAAAATGCTACGGCGGTGACGTTTCACGCAAACGCAAGCTGCTCGAGAAGCAGAAGGCCGGCAAGAAGCGCATGAAGCAGATCGGCTCGGTCGAGGTGCCGCAGGAAGCCTTCCTGGCCATCCTGCAGGTCGACGACTGATCCCGCGCGGCACGAGACAACAACGAGAAATGCATCAATGAGTCTGATCACCGGATTGCTGTACGCGGCGCTGGCCGTGTATCTGGGGGGCTGGTATACCGGTCGGTGGCATGGAAACTTCTCCCTGCTGTTGTTCGTGCTGACGGTGGTGACGCTGGGCTATTGGTTGGCCGAGCGTTACCGCTTCAAGCCGGCGCGTGAGGCTGCGGCGGCCCAGCTGGCGCAGCAGAACGACGCTCGTCGCGCCCAGCTTGCCGCGCAGGGCATCACACAGGTCGACACCGACATCACCCAGGCGCGTGAACGCCTGCTGATGCAGCCCTGGTGGCTGGACTGGACGGCCGGCCTGTTTCCGGTGATCTGTGCGGTGTTCCTGATGCGCTCGTTCCTGTTTGAGCCCTTCAAGATCCCGTCGGGGTCCATGATCCCGACGCTGCTGGTCGGCGACCTGATCCTGGTGAACAAGTTTCACTACGGCATCCGCCTGCCAGTGATCAACAAGAAGATCATCTCGAACAACGAGCCGCAGCGTGGCGACGTCATGGTGTTCCGCTACCCGGTGGACCCGAGCCTGGACTACATCAAGCGTGTGGTTGCCTTGCCGGGCGACGAAGTGGCCTACATCAACAAGAAGCTCACGGTCAATGGCAAGCCGGTCGAGCAATCGCAGCTTCCCCAGTTCTACGACGAGGACACCTTGCGCTATTTCGACCAGTACAGCGAGAAGCTCGGCAAGGTCGATCACCGCATCCTGGTCGACAAGGACCGCCCACCGTTCGTGCCGCCGCAGGCCGTGTTCGACTTCCCGAACAAGGAGCTCTGCCGCTACAGTGGTGAGGGCGTGGTCTGCAAGGTGCCCGCGGGCCACTACTTCATGATGGGCGACAACCGCGACAACTCGCAGGATTCCCGCTTCTGGGGCTTCGTGCCGGACGATGCCATCGTCGGCAAGGCGTTCGTGATCTGGATGAACTTCGGCGATTTCAAGCGCATCGGTTTCTTCAATTGAACACTCGCAGCATGCATTCGACGTCCTGTTCCGTGAGTTCCCCGCGCGCCCAGCGAGGCGTGACGCTGATCGGCCTACTGTTCTGGGCTGTGCTGCTGTGCTCGGCGGCCCTGGTGGTCATGAAGGTCATCCCGGCAGTGACGGAGTACCGGACCATCGTTTCGATGGTGAACAAGGTGGCGAAGGAGGGGGGCAGCACCGTGCCCGAGATTCGCGCTTCGTTCGAGCGCGCGCGCCAGGTCGAGTACGGCGTCACGTCACTGACGGGCCGCGATCTCGAGATCACCAAGGAGGGTGAGACCGTGGTGGTGCGTTTTGCCTACGACCGGGAAATCGAACTGGTCTCGCCGGTCTACCTGCTGATCAAGTTCGAAGGTCAGTCGAAGTGATCTGTTCGCCCTGCGTGGGCTTCTCTTTCTGCACCGGGCCTGGCTTCAGGCCCGCTTTGTTTTGATGGCTGCTGTTGACCCGTCCCTTGGCACCTCGGTGCCACCCCCCCTGCAGGCGCTGCAGGCGAGGCTGGGGCATGTTTTTGCCGATCCCCGCCTGCTGGCGCGCGCTGTCACGCACAAGAGCTTCGGGGCCGAGCACTACGAGCGGCTCGAATTTCTGGGCGACGCGGTGCTGAGCCTGGGGGTGTCCGGCCTGTTGTACCGCCGCTTCGACCGCAGCGATGAAGGCGACCTGACCCGGGTGCGCGCCCATCTGGTGCGCCAGGACATGCTGCACCGCCTTGCCGTTCAGCTGGGTCTGCCAGAGGTGATGCGCCTGAGCGAAGGGGAGGCCAAAGGCGGTGGGGCACAGCGCCCCTCCATCCTCGCCGACGCCCTGGAGGCGATCATCGGGGCGGTCTACCTCGATGCCGGTTTCGAGGCCGCGCGCGACCTGGTCCTTCGGCTGTTCGAGCCCCTGGTCGTCGAGACGACCATGGAAGGCTGGAGCAAGGATGCCAAGACCGCCTTGCAGGAATGGCTGCAGGCGCGCAAGATGGCCGTGCCCACCTACCGCATCGATTCGACCCGGGGGCGTGCGCACGAGCAGGTGTTCGTGGTGGCCTGCGAGTTGCCCGCCATGGAGATGAGCGAGACCGGCGAGGGCCTGTCCCGTCGTGCAGCCGAGCAGGCCGCCGCCCAGGCGGTACTCACCCGCCTGCAGGCCACGCCCGCACGGGATCTGCCCAAGCCCGCCCGCGTTGCACCGACGGTGGTGGTGCGCAAGGCGCGCGCTCGCCCGACGCGCACACCCGATGATGAAGGCGCAGCCGGCTGACCCCGCTTCGTCCCCGTTTATTTCTGTGGGCCGCCGTGCCCCGCCTGAACACCCCCCATGCCCCGCAAGCCTGCTTCCACCCACGACACACCGAGCCCCCAGACCGACGCCGTCAACCCGGACCTGGAGGCCATGCTCTCCGGCATGGCCCTGGCTCGCCAGGGGGGCGGGGAGGCCGCTGCCTCGGGCAGCCAGCGTTGCGGTCTGGTCGCCATCGTCGGTCGTCCGAACGTTGGCAAATCGACGCTGATGAACGCGATGGTGGGCCAGAAGGTGTCGATCACCTCGCGCAAGGCGCAGACGACACGGCATCGCATCACCGGCATCTGCACCCAGGACGACACCCAGTTCGTCTTCGTTGACACGCCGGGCTTTCAGACGCGCCACACCGTGCGGGGCACCGCGGCGCTGAACCGCAACCTGAACAAGACGGTGCAGTCGACGCTGTCCGACGTGGACGTGGTGCTGTACCTGGTGGAAGCCGGCCGTTATGGTCCGGACGATGCCAAGGTGGTGGCCCTGCTGCCCAAGGACAAGCCGGTGATTCTGGTGGCCAACAAGCTGGATCTGGTGCACCGCCGCGAAGACCTGTTCCCGTGGCTGCAGTCCATGCAGGCCCACCACCCGTTCGCCGAGTTCGTGCCGCTGTCGGCCCAGAAGGAGGCTGACACCCGCCGTCTGCTGAGCATCGTCCGCCCCTATCTGCCCGAGCAAGGCTGGTGGTATGACGCGGAGGCGCTGACCGACCGCACGGACCGTTTCCTGGCCAGCGAGATCATCCGCGAAAAGCTATTCCGCCTCACAGGCGATGAGCTGCCTTACACCTCCACCGTGGTCATCGATGCCTACGCCGAAGAGCCGCCGCCGCCCGACAAGCCACGGGCCAAGGGTCTCACCCGCATCGCCGCCACCATCATCGTCGAGCGCGAGCAGCACAAGGGCATGGTGATCGGTGACAAGGGCGAGCGCCTGAAGCGCATCGGCACCGAGGCCCGCACGGAGTTGGAGCGCCTGCTTGGCGTGAAGGTCTTCCTGGAGGTCTGGGTGAAGGTGCGCTCGGGCTGGGCGGACGACGACGCGCGCCTGCGTGCCTACGGTTACGAATAAGCGGTGGCACGCGCGGCCTCGCGAGCGGGCTCGGCAGCCTACGTGCTGCACAGCCACGACTGGAGCGAATCCAGCCTGATCCTGGAGCTGTTCACGCGCGACCATGGCCGCGTGGTGGCCGTCGCCAAAGGCGCCAAGCGGCCTTATTCCCAGCTCCGGCCGGTGCTGCTGCCGTTTCAGCGGATCATCGTGACCTTTGGCGCGCGCCGCTCCGAAGATGCCGAGGTGTGGCTGGTTCGACAGGCCGAGTGGGCTGGCGGCCCCGCGTGGCCGGGCGGCAGTGCCTTGTTGCCCGGCTTCTACGTCAACGAGCTGTTGATGCGCCTGATGGTACGACACGATCCGCATCCCGCGCTGTTCGATGCCTACGCGCAGACCCTGCAGGCCATGGCCGATCCGGCGCTGCTGCCGGCGGCGCTCCGGGCCTTCGAACTGCACCTGCTGCGCCAGTTGGGTCACCTGCCTGACCTGGCGGCCGAGACCGTGAGCGGCCTGCCAGTGGCCTCTGGCGAAGCCTATGCGCTGCACCCCGAACTCGGCGTGCAGGCCCAGCCTGGCGGTGCGGACCCCGGTGCGGGCCCGCTGACTGTGGCAGGCGCCGTGTTGCTGGACATCGAGGCGGCCCTGGCTTCCGTCGCGACGCCGTCACGGGCCTTGACCTCGCCTCTGGACGAAACGGGGGGCATGCAGCCGTCCGTCATCCCCGCCTTGATGGCCGCCTGCATACCGGCCCTGTCCGAGCTCAAGGTCATCACTCGCTCGCTCATTCACTATCATCTGGGCTCTCAGACGTTGCGCACCCGCGCGCTCATGCTCGAACTCCAGCAACCATGACCTTCTCCGGCACCCACCTGACCGATCTGAACGCGCCCCTGTTGGGTGTCAACATCGACCATGTCGCCACGGTGCGCAACGCCCGGGGCGGCGTGTTTCCCGACCCGGTGCGGGCCGCGATGCTGGCCGTCGAGGCGGGTGCCGACATCATCACCTTCCACCTGCGCGAAGACCGCCGGCACATCCGCGACGAAGATGTGGTGCGGTTGAAGCAACAGGTGCCGGTGCCTGTCAATTTCGAGGCGGCCGTGACGGACGAGATGCTCGACATCATCGAACGCACGCGCCCTGAACATGTCTGCCTCGTGCCCGAGCGACGCCAGGAAGTGACCACCGAGGGCGGGCTGGACGTGGTGGGGCAGTACGATCGGGTGGCCGTCGCCTGTGCCCGCCTGGCCGCCGTTGGCAGCCGCGTCTCCCTGTTCATTGGGGCCGACCCAGCGCAGATCGAGGCATCGGCCCGCGCGGGCGCGCCGTGCATCGAGTTGCACACCGGTGCGCTGGCAAATGCGTGGTGGGCCGGTGACCAGGCCGCCTTGCAGCACGAGCTGACCCGGCTGCGCGAAGGCGTGCGCATCGGCCGCAGCCTGGGCCTGCGCACCCACGCGGGCCACGGTCTGGCGCTCTCTTCCGACCTGCCTGACGGCCGCGATCCGGGCGAACCGAGTTCCACCGCCATCGTGGCCTCACTGCCGGATGTCAGCGAACTGCACATCGGGCATGCTCTGATCGGCAGGGCGGTGTTCGTGGGCCTGCGGCAGGCCATCGCCGATTTCAAGGCCGAGGCCATCCGCGCACGCACGGCATGATCACCGGCATCGGCACCGACCTGTGCGACATCCGTCGCATCGAGGCCGCCTTGCAGCGGCGCGGTGACCGCTTTGCGGAAAAGGTGCTGGGCGACCGCGAATTGGCGGTCTTCCGGGCGCGTCGCGCCAAGGTGCCGCTGCGTGGCCTGCGCTACCTCGCCACGCGCTTCGCCGCCAAGGAGGCTTTCTCCAAGGCCATCGGCCTGGGCATCCACTGGCCCATGACCTGGCGCGCCTGTCAGATTCTCAACGACGCCAGCGGCAAGCCCGTCATCGCCCTCGACGGCGAGCTGAAAGCCTGGTTCGAGGCTCGCCAATGGCGCGCCCACGTCACGGTCACCGATGAGGGCGAACTGGCCCAGGCCTTTGTCGTGATCGAAACCCATTCCACCTGACCATGAGCATGAAGAAAACCACGTCGCAGCCCGCCGCCATCGAGCACGCCCCGGTCGTTCTCGACATCGAAGGCCTCAGCCTGAACGACGACGACCGTCGCCGGCTGGCCCATCCCCTGGTGGGCGGCCTCATCCTGTTCGGACGCAACTGGGAAAGCCGCGCGCAACTCACCGCCCTGTGCGCCGAGATCAAGGCGATCCGCCCCGACGTGCTGATCTGTGTCGACCACGAGGGCGGGCGCGTTCAACGTTTCCGCACCGACGGCTTCACCCACCTGCCGCCCATGGCCCGCCTGGGCCAGATGTGGATGGACGATGGCAAGGGTGGGGAGGGCGCAGGCGCCATGGTGGCAACCGATGCGGCCACAGCCTGTGGCTACGTGCTGGCCAGCGAGCTGCGCGCCTGTGGCGTCGACTTCAGCTTCGCGCCGGTGCTCGACCTGGACTGGGGCGAGAGTGGCGTGATCGGCGACCGCGCCTTCCACCGTGACCCGCGTGT
Source organism: uncultured Aquabacterium sp. (assembly GCF_947366995.1). Taxonomy (GTDB): domain Bacteria; phylum Pseudomonadota; class Gammaproteobacteria; order Burkholderiales; family Burkholderiaceae_C; genus Aquabacterium. Next base: position 24,865 of record NZ_CANBCC010000009.1, read on the forward strand.
GGCGACCGTGCTGGCCAAGAGCGTCATGCACGGCCTGCTGCTGGCCGGCATGGCCAACTGCGGCAAGCACTTTCCCGGCCACGGCTTCGTGAAGGCCGATTCCCACGTGGCGGTGCCAGTGGATCGGCGCAGCCTCAAGGCCATCCTGGCCGACGACGCTCGCCCGTATGACTGGCTGAGCACCTCGCTGACCAGCGTGATGCCCGCGCACGTGATCTACCCGAAGGTCGATCCAGCACCCGCAGGCTTCTCGAAGCGCTGGCTGCAGGACATCCTGCGCGACCGGTTGGGCTTCACTGGCGCGATCTTCAGCGACGACCTCAGCATGGAAGGTGCGAGCGTGGCCGGCAGCCACACCGAAGGCGCCATTGCAGCCCTGAACGCTGGATGTGATCTCGTGCTGCTGTGCAACCAGTCGCTGAACGGCGGCAAGCCGGTGGACGCTCTGCTAGACGGCCTGAGCGCGGCCTTGAACGCCGGTCGTTGGACCGCCAGTGCCGACAGCGAGGCACGGCGCCTTGACTTGCTGCCCCAGACCGCGCCACTGCCATGGGATGACCTGATGCACCACGCACCGTATTTGCAGGCGCTGGCCCGCTTGCCGGGCTGAGGCGCGGAGGAGGAGGCTGCAGCAACCAGCGTGCCCGCCTTCCTCTTTCCCCCTTGAGCGAGCCCCCTAACCGTCGGGATGGGGTTCGTCTGGTGTGACGCCTAGCATCGCCGCACCATAACCAACCTCAAGGGTGGACCATGTCCCGTTTCGTTCCGCGCGCCACTGTCGTGGCCATGCTGTCCTGTCTGGCTTCCGGAGCCTTTGCCGCCAACACCTTTGACGGCACCGGCTTCACCCTCAGCTACGACGACGAGGCAGCGTCGTACAGCTATGAGACCACGTCGTTCGGTGGCATCAACACCGAGTACCTGACGCCTGGCCAGGTGAGCTACACGACTTCAGGCAGCGGCCTGGAAGTGGGCTTTCTCAACGGTCTGGGTGTCTACGCGACGTCGTACACCGACTTCACGCCGCAGACGCTGTCCGGTGCTTTCCACCTCCCCATGACGCTCTCTGCTGCGACGGGCTATGTGCTGACGGGCTACACAATCACCATCGAAGGCAACTACAGCATCGAGACCCCGGGGAGCGTCGATGTGGCCGGCTTGCTGTACGCGACCTCCGGCATCGAGGGCTTCAGCGTCAGCGGCTTCACCCCCTTCGCGGGCGGCAGCACGTCCGTGAGCGGTTCGTTCAGCGCGATCGGCGACATCTCGTTTGTCACGGTGCTGGATGGCTACGATGAGGTAGAGACCTGTACCGACCCGCTGGATCCTTCGACGTGCACCATTGAGCAAGTGCCGCGTTACCGCGAGGAGATGGATCTGGGCGAGGCCTATCTCAATATCGAGCGCATCACCATCACGCCCCAGGTCGCCGCTGTGCCAGAACCCGAGACGCTGGCCCTGGTGCTGGCCGGCGCTGGGGTGCTGCTCGGCCTTCGTGGGCGTGGTGCGGCAACCCGCAACTGCGCTCGCCAGGGGTAAAGCGCATCTGAAGGCGCAAAAAAGGCCGGGGAGCCCCGGCCTCAGTGCAGAAAGAAGAAAAGGCCCTCACGGGCCTTTTCTGTTTCGCCTCAGTGTGTGTTCGTTTCGAACGGCAGTGTCACCTGGTTGAGGTCCTTGCGGGTCTCGACCAGAATCAGCGGCCCTTCGTCGAGCACCACGGCTGGCTTGCGCTCGCGCGGCACGTGCACGGGCTTGGGCTCGTTGGCGATCGCTTCCTGAACAGCACGCACTCGGTCCGCGTCGGAATTGACCCACTCCAGACCGACGCCCTGCGCCAGGGCCTGCAGGTCGGAGAGGGGCAGCGTGTACGGTGCAGCTGCCTGGGCAACCGGCGCTGCGACCTCGGCCGCCACCGGGGCTGGGGCGGCAACGTCTGCGGTCACTTCAGCAGGGGGGGCCACCGGCGCGGCGATTTCCGTCGCCACTGCCACCGGCGCAGCCAGCGATGCTGCCTCGGCCACTGGCAATTGACCAGCGTCCTCAGACGCGGCCACGTCGGTTGCCGTCACTTCCTCTGTCACGGCATCGGTGCGCTCGCGGCGGTCGCGTCGCTGGCGGTTGCGGCGCGGCCGGCCGGCATCATCGCTGCCTTCCGCGTCATCCGCACGCACGTCACCCTCGGGGGTCGAGCGGGCGTCAGCTTCGTTGTCCGACGCCTGCGGTGCGTTGCCTTCTGCCGTCAGCGTGCCTTCCTCGCGTTCGCCACGGCCACGGCCGCCACGACGACGACGGCGGCCGCCTTCACGTTCGCCCTCGGCTGCCGCAGGCTGCGTGCCTTCGAGTTGCACGTCACCGGCGGCCACAGCCTGACCGATGGCCGCGGCTTCGGCGGCGATCGCTTCGCGGTTCAGTGCAGGGCGATCGCCCTGCGGACGGTCACCACCCCGGCCGCGCCCACGGCGACCCTCTCCGCGCTGCGCGTTCTCGTTCGTCGCTTCGGTGGCACCTTCGCCCGGCTGGCGGTCGTCGCGGCGGCCATTGCGCCCGCCGCGGCCTTCCGTGCCGCGCTCGCCATTGCGTTCGCGGCGCTCACCACGCTCGCCACCGCCCTGACGTTCACCGCGGCGGCCTTGGCCATCGCGGCGGCCGTCCTTGCGACCGTCACGTCCACCGGCTTTCGATTCCTTGCCTTCTTCCGTGCTGGCCGGGGTGACTGCCGGGGAAACCGTGGTCGGTGCGGGGGCTGCGGCCGGAGCGCCAAACAGACGCTTGATCCAGCCAAAGAAGCCGCCCGTCTGCGGTGCCGTCGGCGTGACGACCGGCGGCGGCAGCACAGCCGCGGGGGCCGGCGCCTGGACCACTTCGGGCTTGGGCGGTGCCACCGGGGCCGGCTGGTCGGGCAGCACGCCCTTGATCACCGGCTCCTGCTTGGGCTTGGCCTTCTCGCGGCGGGTGATGCCCACCTCGTCGTCAGGCTCCTCGATCATGGTGTAGCTGGCCTGGATGTTCTCCAGACGCGGGTCGTCGTGACGCAGGCGCTCCAGCTTGTAGTTCGGGGTCTCGAGGTGCTTGTTGGGCACCAGCAGCACGGTCACGCGCTGCTTGAGCTCGATCTTGGTGATCTCGGTGCGCTTCTCGTTCAGCAGGAAGGAGGTCACTTCCACCGGCACCTGAACGTGCACAGCGGCGGTGTTGTCCTTCATGGACTCTTCCTGAATGATGCGCAGGATCTGCAGCGCCGACGACTCGGTATCGCGGATGTGGCCGGTGCCGTTGCAACGCGGGCAGGTGATGTGGCTGCCTTCGCTCAGGGCCGGGCGCAGGCGCTGACGCGACATCTCCAGCAGGCCGAACTTCGAGATGGAGCTGAACTGCACGCGGGCACGGTCGGTGCGCAGGGCGTCACGCAGACGCTGCTCGACCTCGCGGCGGTTCTTGCTGTCCTCCATGTCGATGAAGTCCATGACGATCAGGCCACCCAGATCGCGCAGGCGCATCTGGCGGGCGATTTCGTCGGCCGCTTCCAGGTTGGTGCGGAAAGCGGTTTCCTCGATGTCGCCGCCGCGGGTGGCGCGTGCCGAGTTCACGTCCACGGCCACCAGGGCTTCGGTGTGGTCGATCACGATGGCGCCGCCGGAAGGCAGGTTCACCGTGCGGCTGAAGGCCGTCTCGATCTGGTGCTCGATCTGGAAGCGCGAGAACAGGGCGGCGTCGTCGCGGTAACGCTTCACGCGATTGGCCTGATCGGGCATCACGTGCAGCATGAACTGGTTCGCCTGCTCGTAGATGTCGTCCGTGTCGATCAGGATCTCGCCGATGTCCGACGTGAAATAATCGCGGATGGCGCGAATGACCAGCGACGACTCCTGATAAATCAGGTAAGCACCCTTGCCAGCCTGGGCGGCCTCATCGATGGCCGACCACAGCTTGAGCATGTAGTTCAGGTCCCACTGCAGCTCGGCAGCGGTGCGGCCGATGCCAGCGGTGCGGGCGATCAGGCTCATGCCCTTCGGGTACTCGAGCTGGTCCATCGCCTCCTTGAGCTCTTCCCGCTCGTCGCCCTCGATGCGACGGCTCACGCCACCGCCACGCGGGTTGTTGGGCATCAGGACCAGGTAGCGCCCGGCCAGCGACACGAAGGTGGTCAGCGCCGCACCCTTGTTGCCTCGCTCTTCCTTTTCGACCTGGACCAGCAGTTCCTGGCCTTCCTTGATCACGTCCTGGATCTTGGCCGAGCGGACCTCGACGCCTTCCTTGAAGTACTGGCGCGAGATTTCCTTGAATGGCAGGAAGCCGTGGCGGTCTTCACCGTAGTCGACGAAACAGGCTTCCAGCGAGGGCTCAACGCGCGTGACGACGGCCTTGTAGATGTTGCCTTTGCGCTGTTCGCGGCCTTCGATCTCGGTTTCGAAGTCGAGCAGTTTCTGTCCGTCGACAATGGCCAGGCGCCGTTCTTCCGGCTGCGTGGCGTTGATCAGCATGCGCTTCATGTGGTCTCCACAGTTCAAGCGAGGCCTGACCGGGATGGCGCCGGACAAACCCCCACTCACCGCTGACCTTGCGGACAGCAGCAGCGTTCATGCACGAGCAACGACGTTGAACCGTAAAGGAATTGCCTTGGCTGTCCGAGACGCGAGAGGCGTCACTGCAGCAGGGGCGCGCGTGGCGAGACTTGGACACGGGCCTGCTGCGCTTCGGACGTGACGACACCGCCCGTGCCACCGGAAGGCGGACGGAACGGCACGGTCAGGACGAAATACGGGAAGCGGGCAGGGGGCCCCGACCGGCGCAGACTGGACGCCGACGCGTCTGCAGCCGGCGCTTCCAGCAGGAAGGCGGGGCAGAGGCGGGCGTCTCGGGCGCGAGGCGGCATGGGCCAGATCACGTGGGCAGTCACTCGTCACAGACACCAGCGACCCCGATACCCCGAAGGGCGCGTTGCACGCTGGCGTCCATCAACCTTGATTCGTGGTTCGATCGACGTTGGCTCTGACCGTAGGACCGATTGGCAAAACCACACCTTGGGTGGTTTTCTCCGACCGGCCGGTCCGGTTGCATCACCATCATTTCTGATTTGGCGGGACACCCCGCCCGACCCGTGACAAGACGCTGCTGAACCGGCTCGAAGTAAAATGCGGTCTTGCTTTGCCTGTTGGGTGCCTGCTGACCTGGCCGAGCCATATCAACAAACACCTTAATCATCACGTGGCCAAGACCATTATAGGTGCGAAAACCGCCCGCCACCGGGCCACGCAGACCTCTAAAAAGCCCTCCGTTTCTCCGCCTGCCCGAAGCGTTTCGGGAAAACCCGCGGATGCGCCAGCCCCGCCGCCCAGCGCAGCTGAAATGCAGGCCCTGCAGTCCGTGCAGCGCCGCGTCATCGATGAAGGTTCGGCCGGCCAGCGGCTGGACAACTTCCTGATCAAGGTGCTGAAGGGGGCGCCCAAGACCCTGGTCTACCGCATCGTCCGCAGTGGCGAAGTTCGCGTGAACAAGGGGCGAGCCAGCGCCGACACCCGCCTCGCGCTCGGCGACGAGGTCCGCATTCCGCCCCTGCGGCTCACCGAGAAAAACGAGGAAGCGGCATCGGCGGTGCCTGCGCGCGAGTTTCCGGTGCTGTTCGAGGACGAACATGTGCTGGCCATCAACAAGCCGGCCGGTGTGGCGGTGCACGGAGGCAGCGGGGTGAGCTTCGGCGTCATCGAGCAGCTTCGCCGCGCCCGCCCGCAGGCGCGCTTCCTGGAGTTGGTGCACCGGCTCGACAAGGAGACCTCGGGCATCCTCCTGATTGCCAAGAAGCGCAGCGCGCTGACCACCTTGCAGGATGTGTTTCGCCACCGGCAGGCGCACAAGACGTACGCCGCGCTGGTGACCGGCGCATGGCCTGCCAGCCGCAAGGTCATCGACGTGGCGCTGCACAAGTTCCTGACGCAGGACGGCGAGCGCCGCGTCATGGCCGTGAAGGGCGAGGACGAAGGTCGCCGCTCGATCTCGCTGGTGAACGTCGTGGAGCGCTATGCCGCGTTCTGTCTGCTGGACGTCACGATCAAGACGGGGCGCACCCACCAGATCCGTGTGCACCTTTCGCACGAAGGGCACCCCATCGTTGGCGACGAGAAGTACGGTGATTTCGCACTGAACAAGGCGCTGGCCCGGGGAGCGGGCGAGAGCGTGCCCGGCGTCAACCGCCAGAAGCTGCCTGACGGACGGTTCGAGCGCATGTTCCTGCACGCCCGTTACCTGCGGCTGGCCCACCCGGTCACCGGAGAAGACCTGGTGCTGGAAGCCCCTTTGCCCCCGGAGTGTGTGGCGTTGCTGTCGGCCCTGAAGCCCGCGCCGGCTGCTGCAGGCTACAGTGCCGCCTGACGCCACAGAGGAACCCCTTGAGCACCGCCACCGACATGGGCCTGCGCCCCCGCCGCTTCGACCTGATCGTGTTCGATTGGGATGGCACGCTGTATGACTCCACCGGCCTGATCGTGCGCTGCATCCAGGCCGCGTGCGCAGATCTGGGGCTACCGGTGCCTGCGCCGTCCGAGGCCGCCTACGTGATCGGGCTGGGCCTGCATGACGCGCTGGCCCATGTCGCCCCGAGCCTGCCCCCCGAGCGCGTGCCCGAGCTGGGGCAGCGCTATCGTCACCACTACTTCAAGCGGCAGCATGAACTGAGCCTGTTCGAAGGCACGCTGGCCCTGCTGGAGGCCCTGAAGGCGCGCAACCACTGGTTGGCGGTGGCCACCGGCAAATCACGCCAGGGCCTGAACGAGGCGCTGGGCCACGTCGAGCTGCGCGGCATGTTCGACGGGACCCGCACTGCGGACGAAACCGCGTCCAAGCCGCACCCGCGCATGCTCAACGAACTGATCGCCGAGTTCGGGGTCATGCCCGAGCGCACCTTGATGATCGGTGACACCACGCACGACCTGCAGTTGGCGAGCAACGCCGGCACCCCCAGCGTGGCGGTGAGCTACGGTGCGCACGAGCCGGAGACCTTTCACCAGCACGGACCCCTGCACATTGCGCACTCGATGGCAGAACTGCACGACTGGCTGGTGCGGCATGCCTGACCTCCCGGTGCCGCTCTGCCGGTCGGAAGACCTGGCCGAGCTCGGGTTGGCGGTGTGCTTCGATGTGGCCGAGTTCGGCCGCAAGACCCCGGCCTTTGCCGTGCGCTACCAGGGCGCCGTACATGCCTTCCTGAACCGCTGCGCTCATGTGCCCGCCGAGATGGACTGGCAGGCCGGGCAGTTCTGGGATGCCGACAAGCGTTTTCTGGTCTGCTCCATCCACGGTGCGCTGTATCAGCCGACCACCGGGCTGTGTGTGTCCGGGCCCTGCCGCGGCGGGCGACTGCAGCCCATCCGCATCACCGAACAGGATGGCCAGGTCTGTTGGTATCCTGACGAACGTATCCAGCCTCTTTCCAACCCCATTCATCCATGAGCGAAGTCGAATCTTCTCGCGCCGACCTGTCGGGCGCACAGCAGGCCCTGCTGAACGACCTGGCGCGCGCCTACCTCGCGCAGCATCGGCGCGAGCGTCGGTGGCGCTGGGTCTGGCGCCTCTTTTGGCTCGGCGTGGCGGCGAGCATGGTGTGGGGGGCGATGAGCAACATGCCTTCGGCCACCGCGCCGGTCACGCCGCACACGGCGCTGGTCGAAGTGCGGGGCGAGATCGCGTCCGATGCCGAGGCCAATGCCGACAACCTCATGACGGCTCTGCGCAGCGCGTTCGAGGACCAGGGGGCCCGCGCCGTGGTGCTTCGCGTCAATTCGCCGGGTGGCAGCCCGGTGCAGGCAGGGTTGGTCAACGACGAAATCCTCCGCCTGAAGGCACTCCACAAGAAGAAGGTGTACGCGGTGTGCGAGGAGATGTGCGCGTCTGCCGCGTACTACATCGCCGTGGCGGCCGATCAGATCTACGTGGACAAGGCCTCCATGGTCGGGTCGATCGGCGTGCTGATGGACGGCTTTGGCTTCACGGGGGTCATGGACAAGTTTGGTGTCGAGCGCCGCCTGATGACCGCCGGTGAAAACAAGGCCATGCTGGACCCGTACTCGCCGCGCAACCCGCAGCATGAGGCGTACGCACAGGCCATGCTGGACCAGATCCACAAGCAGTTCATCGACGTGGTGAAGACCGGGCGGGGCAAGCGTCTGAAAGACGATCCGACGACGTTCACGGGCCTGTTCTGGAACGGGCAGCAGGCCGTGAACCTGGGCCTGGCTGATCATCTGGGCAGTCTCGACGGCGTGGCCCGCGACGTGGTCAAGGCCGAGGAAGTCATCGACTACACCCAGAAATCGAATCTGGCCGAGCGGCTGGCGAAGCGCTTTGGCGCGGCCATCGGCGACGGCGCCGTGCGCGCCCTGCGCAGCATGAGCGTGGTCCGCTGATCAGCTGTCCATCGCCATGATGAGGCGGGTGGCCGCCTCCTGCGACAGGGTGAGCAGGCGGGCCACGTCGGCCGCGTCGTCGTGCAGTGCGGCCTGCGCGTGCGGGTCATCCCAGCCGTAGCGGGTGTGGCGGGCAATGCGCACCGCCAGCTTGACGGTCTGCGCGCGCGGCTGGGGCCGCTGGCCGGGCTCGGTGGCCTGCAGCAGCAGGTCGGGAAGCTGCCATCGGTGCATCAGATGGTGCGACAGCTCGCCCAGCGTGATGCCGAGCACGGCGTGCTGCACTTCGGCAGATCGGCGGGTGTGGTCGGCCTCCAGTTGCTGTGCGATGGTGAGCGCGAGGGCGGGGGCATGGCACCACAGCAGCATCTCGGCAAAGTCGTGCAGCAGGGCGGCTTCCTGGATCACCGCAGCGTCCTCGTCCTGGCGACGGATGGCGAAGCCCATCGCGAAATGGGCCGCCCGGCGTGCGCGCAGGACGACATCGGCGAGGCCGGCCCGGGCAGCCGGCACTGCGGCCAGCACATCATCGGTGACGGCGGGTGAGGCAAATGCCGTGAAGAACGGCCCGATGCCTTGCATGACGAGGGCGCCCACCAGACTCTCCGGTGGCTCGACGTTCAGCCGGGTGCAGTAATGCGACACGTGCGTCAGCACGCGCAAGGTCATCAGGGGATCCGGTGCGAAGGCCTCGGCCAGTGTATGGGCGTCGACGGTGCCGCGCTCTTCTTCGATCAGGGCAAGGCGCTGGATTTCGGCGGCCGTGCCGGGCAGCACGGGCACCTCGGCGCCGTGGAAAGCGTCGCTCCAGGCCTGCAGGGTGGGAAGGGGGCGGTCGATCATGTCTGGGTGGCGTGATGCCGAGTGCATGATCGCTTATCGGCCGAGGCCATGCCCATGGCAAGCCGGGGAAGCCCCCAGGATCGTGTCATCGATCACGCCCCGTCCGTGGGGCCGGCGTCACTGTGCGCCCAGCAGGCCCGCCTTCAGGCTCTTGTCCACCGGCTGCTCGCCCAGCCAGATGGCGAGCATCGCGTTGTAGAAATCCTCGCCCGGCAACACGTTGCCCTTGCGCTCGCCGTTGACGAGCAGTTGGGTGCCCGAACCCGGCACGAATTCAAAGTGCACGACCATGCCTTTGCGGGCCTTGCCGAATGCGAGCATCGCGGCCTTGATGTCGTCCAGGCGAGCCTTGTAACGGGCCTGCTCGGCTTCGGTGTGGTTCTGGCGGAAACCCGTCATCATCGCATCGGCAAACTCTTCGCCGGTCAGCTCGCGCAGCAGCACGATCTGCAGGCTCTTCGGCCCCGATTGACCCAGCACGCCGGCGGCCGTGGTCTCCTTGCGAGGCAGATACAGCGTGGCGGCATAGACGTCGAACACGAGCTTGACCCGCACACCGGTGCCGTTGCGCTGGAGCGTCTGGCCGCCGACCTGGCGGGTGTCTTCAAAACGCACGCCCTTGACCTCCACCGCCGACCAGGCAGCGGGGGACAACAGGGCGAGGCTCACAGCGAGGGTCTGGGTCAATTTGCGCATGGTGGTGTCTCCTTTGAGAGCAATGGTACCGCGTCGTCCGGGAGGGCGCCCTGGGACAAGGCCTCTGAGCTCAACGCGCGAACGGGGCGATCGGGCTGACGAGTGTGGTGCGCAAGCCGCGCGGCAGGCCGCCTGCCCCCGGCCGGTACCAGGAAATTGGCAGGCAGAATGGCGGGCATCCACGCTGCTGCGTCCCGGTACCTCGAAAGAAAAGCATGGCCTTTCTCGTGATCGACATTGGCAACACCCGCCTGAAATGGGGGCTGTACGAGCGGGGGCAGCCGGACGCCCCATTGCTCGCCCACGGCGCCGTGCCGCTGGAAGACATCGATCACCTGTGGGAAACGGACTGGTCTCGCCTGCCGCAACGGCCTGTTGCCATGCTGGGGTGCGTGGTAGCGGGTGAGGCCATCAAGCGCCGCGTGGAAGAGCAGCTGCTGCAGGGCTGGGGCTTGCGGCCTCACTGGATGTCGGCCACCGCATTCGGTGGCGGGGTCATCAACGGCTATGAGCATCCTCAGCGCCTGGGCGCAGACCGGTGGGCGGCCATCATCGGGGCGAGGCAGCACGCGCTGCGTGTGTCACCCGAAAATCCACCGCCGGTGCTGGCCGTCATGGTCGGCACCGCCGTTACCGTCGATTCGGTGGACGCGAGCGGCCGCTTCCTCGGTGGCCTCATCCTGCCGGGCTTCGGCCTGATGTACCGGGCGCTGGAGAGCGGCACGGCCGGCCTCAAGGTGCCGACCGGTGAAGTGCGCGATTTTCCGACCAACACCAGCGACGCCTTGATGAGCGGCGGCACGGACGCGATTGCGGGTGCAATCGAGCGCACCATGCGCCGGCTGCGTGTGGCGTGCGGGCGCGATCCGCTGCTCATCATGTCGGGCGGGGCCGTATCCCGCCTGTCGCATGTGGAGGAACTGCCGGCCCTGGTGGTCGAGAACCTCATCTTCGAGGGCCTCCTCACGCTGGCCGGCAACGCATCAAAGAATGAAGCGTGACAGGTCTTCGTTGCGCGACAGCTCACCCAGCCGGCGCTCGACCTCCGCCTCGTCCACCGTGTGACTCTGCCCCGATTGGTTGGGGGCATTGAACGACAGCTCGTCCAGCAGGCGCTCCATGACCGTGGCCAGGCGCCGCGCACCGATGTTCTCGGTTCGCTCGTTGACCTCGTACGCGATCTGCGCAATGCGGCGCAGGGCGCCTGGCGTGAAGTCCAGCGTGACCCCTTCGGCAGACAGCAGCGCCTGATACTGCTTGATCAGGCTCGCCTTCGGCTGGCTCAGGATGGCCTCGAAGTCGTCGATCGACAGCGAGGACAGCTCCACGCGGATGGGGAAGCGGCCCTGCAATTCAGGGATCAGGTCGCTGGGACGGCTCAGATGAAACGCCCCCGACGCGATGAAGAGGATGTGGTCCGTCTTCACCATGCCGTACTTGGTCTGCACGGTCGTGCCTTCCACCAGCGGCAGCAGGTCGCGTTGCACGCCCTGACGTGACACTTCGGCGCCATTGCCCTCGGCGCGGCTGGCCACCTTGTCGATCTCATCGATGAAGACGATGCCGTTCTGCTCGGCGCGCTCCAGCGCCTTGGCTTTCACCTCGTCGTCGTTGAGCAGCCGGGCGGCCTCCTCGTCGATCAGCTGGACACGAGCCTCGGCGATCTTGAGCTTGCGCGTGCTGCGCTTGCCTTGGCTGATCTGGGAGAACAGGCCCTTGATCTGCTCGGCCATGTCCTCCATGCCGCCGCCGGCCGGGCTCAGGATTTCCACCGAAGGCGTGCGCGCATCGCTCAGTTCGATCTCGATCTCGCGATCGTCCAGCGTGCCCTCGCGCAGGCGCTTGCGCATCACCTGGCGCGCGGTGTTGTCCGGCTGGGCCTGAGCCAGCCCGAACTCGCTGCGGGGCGGCGGCACCAGCACATCGAGGATGCGCTCTTCGGCAGCGTCCTCGGCCTTCACGCGCTGCAGCTGCATTTGCCGCGCACGCTCCTGCTTCACGGCCGATTCCACCAGATCGCGGATGATGGTGTCCACGTCCTTGCCGACATAGCCCACCTCGGTGAACTTCGTGGCTTCCACCTTGATGAACGGGGCATCCGCCAGGTGGGCCAGGCGGCGGGCGATCTCGGTCTTGCCGACGCCGGTCGGGCCGATCATCAGGATGTTCTTGGGGGTGATCTCCGCGCGCAGCTTGTCATCGACCTGCTGACGACGCCAGCGGTTGCGCAACGCGATGGCGACCGCGCGCTTGGCATCGCGCTGGCCCACGATGTGACGGTCCAGTTCGCTGACGATTTCCTGTGGGGTCATGCTCATGGTGTTCAGCCCAGCGTCTCGATGGTGTGGTTCTGGTTGGTGTAGATGCACAGGTCGCCGGCAATGCTCAGTGACTGTTTCACCATGTCGGCGGCGCTCAGTGAGGTGTGCGCCACCAGCGCGCGGGCCGCGGCCTGCGCATAGGCACCACCCGAGCCGATGGCGATGATGCCGTGCTCGGGCTCCAGTACGTCGCCGTTGCCCGTGATGATCAGCGAGGTCTCGCGGTCGGCCACGGCGAGCATGGCTTCCAGCTTGCGCAACACGCGATCGGTGCGCCAGTCGCGTGTCAGCTCGACGGCGGCACGGGCGAGGTTGCCCTGGTGCTTCTCCAGCTTGGCCTCGAAGCGTTCGAACAGCGTGAAGGCGTCCGCAGTGGCGCCGGCAAAACCCGCCAGCACCTGGTCACGGTGGAGCTTGCGCACCTTGCGTGCCGTGGCCTTCACGACGATGTGGCCGAGGGTGACCTGGCCGTCGCCGCCCATGGCCACCTCCCAGCCCTGCGGGGTCTGGCGGCGGATGCTGACGATGGTGGTGCCGTGGTAGGAGTCCATGCTGCGCGTGTGAAAACGGATGACAGCCGGACATGGGGGCGAACGCCCCAGGTTCAAGGGCGTCGGCGCGACAATGCGCTCAACTGGTCAGAAGCTTGACCCTGGCATGCTCGTTGATGCCCATGGCGCCGAAGAACAGGGCAACCAGGCGGTGCGGGTTCAGGAAACTCACCTCGCGGCCCTCGGCGCGGCGGGCCAGCACCCAGTTGAGCAGATCCCCGGCGGCGATGAAGTCGACGCGCAGCAAGTGTTCGCAGTCGATGTCGAGTGCCACGCTGGCGCCCAGCTGGCTGTCCAGTTGCTCGAGGGTGGTTCCGATGTCGCCGGACAGCTGTCCGGACAGGTTGAGCGAGGCGACCTGCACCATGCCCGTGTCCTGCTGAAGGCGCGACTCGACAAAGGTTGTCGTCACGTCGCTGACGCGCGACATGGCCCGGGAATGCGGATGGATGACGTCCTGCCCTTCCTGGACCGTGCAGCGTGCCGGCTCCCACGAGGGGGGCGAGCGCTCGAAGGTGATGCAGTAGTCGATGGCTGTTTCGTCGAACTCGACCGGGCGGTTGATGAGGCGCAGCAGATCAAGGCGCAGCATCCAGTAGGCCGGGTCCACATCGCGGCTGCCGGTGGGGGAGGCATCGCCGAGCACGGCCAGCATCTGCGGTATCCCTTGCCACACCAGTGACAGCGGCTGTTCGGCCCACTGGCGAACCATCTGGCCCAGGTGCATGGCGCCATCCGGCGTGACGCGAAGGACGCGGCTCCAGTCCATTGTCCAGGGGCGGGGCATCTGCAGGGTTTCAGCCCGCAACTGGGCGACCGCTTCAGCGTCGATCACAGGTGGCGCCAACCAGCCCTCGAGCACGCCCCCCAGAGCGTCCTCGCCGGCTTCCGTGGCGGGGCCTTCGTCCGTGCGCGCCTCACCCGAGGCCGGGGTGCCGCCAGACGAGGTGGCGAGGAAGGCCGCCACCTTGCCAGGGTACGAGAACCATTGCGGTGCAGAGACCCCGAACTTCTGGGCGAACGACACCGCAAGCTGGTCGAACTTCTGTGCCTGGTCGATGGATCGGTAGAAGTCGAACAGCACCAGCCAGCACTCCTGCACATCGTGGCGGCTGCCGCCAGGGTGAATCAGGTCCAGCAGGCTGCGCTCGCACTGGTCGAAGTCTGCGTTCGCGAAGGCGATCACGGCCTCGTCCAGTTCGGGGTCGTGGACGAGCTCCGTCACGTGCACGTCCATGGCGTTCTGGAAGCCGCTGGGTGCCATCGGTGCCGTCAACGGCAGCGTGGGCGGCAGGGTCAGCGGCTGGGTCATGCCGCGGCTCGAGGCGCGGGCAGACTGCAGCACCGCCTCCGACACCTGGGGGATGTCCTCGTCGAAGGACATGGGCAGCGTGGCCGGGAGCGCGGGCGGGTGCGCTGCGGGCATCGTGTCGCCCATGGGCAGCGTCGGAATGTTCGCCGGCCGGGGCGGCAGGTTGACCGTGCGCGGAGCCCCGCCCACCATCTGCTGCTCAATCTCGTCGATCTTGGCCTTGACTGCGATGTCAGAGCGCGCGCCGCTGTGCGGGCGGGAGTCCGGGTCGATGTTGGAGTTGCCGCTGAGCGCCAGCGCATTGTCCGGGCTCAGGCCTTCACGCCGGATCTTGCGCAGCATGTCGAGCTCGCGTTTGCGCACGAAGTCGTTGCGCCGCTTGCGCTCGATCATCGCCTTGATCTCGCTCTTGGCGTACTGGCTTTCTGCGGCCTCGGCGCTCGGTGTGTCGAGCTCAGTCCAGTCGGTCGTGGGGTTGGCGACAAAGCGCACGACCTTGCGCAGGAAACCGCCGGATTCCTTGCTCATGCTGGTGTGCGCCTTCTGTGTGTCAACCGACCTCCGGGGCGATGCGGATCAATCCCCGAACATCTTCTGCTTGAGCCCGCGGCGCTGCTGCGCCTCGAGCGACAGGGTGGCCGTGGGGCGCGCCAGCAGGCGGCCCAAGCCGATGGGCTCGCCGGTCTCGTCGCAGAAACCGTATTCGCCAGAATCCAGACGGGCCAGGGCCTGAGAAATTTTCTTGAGCAGCTTGCGCTCGCGGTCGCGGGTGCGGAGTTCGAGCGCGTGCTCTTCCTCGATGGTGGCGCGGTCGGCCGGATCCGGCACGATCGACGTGTCTTCGCGCAGGTGTTCCGTGGTCTCGCCGGCGTTCGACAGCAGGTCTTCCTTCTGCGCTTCCAGGCGGGCGCGGAAGAAGTCCAACTGCTTGTCGTTCATGTACTCGCCGTCCGGCATCGCCATCAGTTCGGCTTCCGTCAGGTCGCGCCCGGCTTTGGATTTCCAGGCGTTGGCGAGTTTGGTGTCAACCTTGGTGGCGGTGCTTGGCATGGTCTCGGGGGTACGGATGGGAGGCGACGAGCGCCCTGATGCCACGGAGGCAGCTGATGGAATGCCTTCGGCTTTGCGCGCCGAAGCTTGAGTCGCCGTTTTCACGGGCTTGGTGTCAGCGGGCTTGGCAGCCGCGCCCACGGGGGTGGCAGTCTTGGACGTCGCAGAGGGCTTGGTCACAGGAATCCTCCTCACCGAACCGCGGGTTTCGCAGACCGGTCATGCACGCGGGACGCAGGGCCGACAGGGCGCCATCGCCTGATTGTTTGTTCTCGGTTCTTCCGACTTCGCCCTTTTCAGAACGTCACACGGAAGCGCGCGGATTGTAGCCATGCCTGCGCGCCGTTTTCACCGTGTCACCCCGTAGTTTGTATCGTTCCGTTGGCTGAGTGTCACGCCAGACACTGATCCAGCCCGGCTTTGAACAGATCCTGAGGCAGGTCAATTCCGATGAACACCAGCTTGCTGATCTTCTGCTCGCCAGCGGCCCACTTCGGCCCCATGTCGCTGCCCATCAGCTGGTGCACGCCCTGGAAGACCACCTTGCGCTCCATGCCCTTGACGTGCAGAACGCCCTTGTAGCGCAGCATCTTCGGGCCGTAGATCTGCACCATCGAACCGAGGAAGTCCTCCAGCTTGGTCGCGTCGAACGGCTTCGTGTTCTTGTACACGAACGATTTCACGTCGTCGTCGTGCGCGTGGTGGTGCGGGTGGTCGCAGTGTTCGCCATGCGCGTGGTCATGGTGATGGTGGTGCCCGTGACCATGGCCGTCTTCCTTCAGGAAGTCCGGGTCGATGTCGAGCTTGGCATTGAGGTTGAAGCCCTTCAGGTCGAACACCTCGGAGATCGGCACCTCGCCGAAATGCACGCGTTTTTGCGGCGCGCGGGGGTTCATGTGCTTGATGCGATGCGACAGGGCGTCGGCCTCTTCGGGCGTCACCAAGTCGGTCTTGCTCATGAAGATCTGGTCGGCAAACCCGACCTGGCGGCGTGCTTCCTGGCGATCGTCCAGCTGTTTCTCGCCGTGTTTGGCGTCGACCAGCGTGACGATGGCGTCCAGCAGGTACAGCTCGGCGATCTCGTCGTCCATGAAGAACGTCTGGGCCACTGGGCCCGGATCGGCCACGCCGGTGGTCTCGATCACCACGCGGTCGAAGGTGAGGGTGCCGGCCTTTTTCTGCTTGGCCAGATCAGACAGCGTTTCGCGGAGGTCTTCCCGGATGGTGCAGCAGATGCAGCCGTTGCTCATCTGGATGATCTGCTCCTCGGTGTCGGCCACCAGGATGTCGTTGTCGATGTTTTCCTCGCCGAACTCGTTCTCGATGACGGCGATGCGCTGACCGTGTGCTTCGGTCAGGATGCGCTTGAGCAGCGTGGTCTTGCCGCTGCCGAGGAAACCGGTGAGGATGGTGACTGGAATCAGGCTCATGGGCGGAGTGTAGCCCTGACGGCGGCTTTGGCTCAGGGTGTCCCGGAGGTTTCCCGCTGGCCATGGGGTATTCTTGCGGCATCCCAACCACGACACCCCTGCCGTGTCCGAAACCTCCCCCAGTCGGGCCTCGCGGTCCGACAAAGGCGCTGCACGCCCTTCTCGTGCGCGCGACAACCGCAGTCTGTTCGTCCGTGTCGTCGAGTTTCTGTCCCCCGGGCCGGATTCCACCGCCGAGCTGATCGAAACCCTGGCGGACGCCGAACAACGCGCGCTGATCGAGCCCGAATCCCGTGTGATGCTGGAAGGCGTGATCCGGATGGCGTCCATGACCGCCGGCGACGTCATGGTGGCCGTGCGCCGCATGGACATCCTCGACATCGAGGCGCCGTACGACGAGCTGCTGGCTCAGGTGATCAACACGGGGCATTCCCGTTTTCCGGTGTTCGATGGCGGCCGGGACAACATCATCGGCGTCCTGATGGCAAAAGACCTGCTCAAGCTGCAGCGGGCGCCGGAGCTCAACCTGCGGACCCTGCTGCGCGCGCCGGTTTTCGTGCCAGAGTCCAAGGGGCTCAATGAATTGCTGCGGGAATTCCGCTCCAACCGCAGCCATCTGGCCATCGTGATAGACGAGTTCGGTCGCACGGCCGGCCTGGTCACCATCGAGGATGTGCTCGAAGAAATCGTGGGTGAGATCGAGGACGAGTTCGATGAAGAGGATGGTCAATCCAGCATCTTCACCTTGGCCGACGGCAGCCAGCGGGTGGCGGGTGACACGGCGATCGAGTCGGTGAACGAAGTGTTCGACGCGCAATTGCCGACGGACGAGTTCGACACCATCGGGGGCCTGGTGGCCCACGAGTTGGGCCGCGTGCCGCGGCGTGGCGAGCACCTCGACCTCGGCGGGCTTCGGTTCCGCGTCATGCTGGCACGGGGTGGCTCGGTGCGCTGGTTCAAGGTGACCCGCGCACCGGAACCGGAAGAGGCGGCGTCGTCCTGATGGTGCACGCAGCGAGGTCGGCCGATTGCGGTGGCTCGGCCGTGGCGACGAGATGGCGGTCGTTGGCGGGGCTGGCAGTGCTGCTGGCTGGGGGCCTGCACGCATGGGCGTTGTCGCCTGCAGCCGCGGCGCTCTTTCCTGGCGCGCCGGCCATTTTCCAGACGTTGGCCCTGCTGGTTCTGGCTGGCGTGCTGTCGCCGCTGCGTACGCCCCGTGCAGTCGGGGCGCTGAGCTGGCTGTACGGCACCGTGTGGCTCATCGGCGCCACTGGGTGGATGTTCGTGAGCCTGCACCGCTACGGGGGGCTGCCGGCGTGGCTGGCGGCGCTGGCCGTGGTGTTGTTGTGTGCAGCGCTTTCGCTTTATTTTGCGCTGGCCGGCTGGCTCTGGGCCCGGTGGCGCGATGGCCGCTGGTGGCGCGATGCGCTTGCCTGGGGTGGGGCGTGGCTGCTGGCCGAGTGGGCGAGGGCCATCCTCTTCACCGGTTTCCCTTGGGGTGCGAGTGGGTATGCGCTGATCGACACGCCGTTGGCTGGCCTGGCGCCGTGGCTCGGTGTGTATGGCGTCGGCGCAGTCTGGGCGATGGCCGTGGTGGCCTCCGTGTGGTCGTGGCGCTCGGCCGATGGCGGGCTGGTATCGCGGCTGGCGGGTCTGGCCGCCACCTTCGTGCTGGTGGCTATCGGGGCCCTGGCCGGCCGGCCGTTTACCGAGCCGCAAGGCGCGGCCTTGTCCGTGACCCTGCTGCAGGGCAACGTCCCGCAGGACGAAAAGTTCATCGCCGAGCGGCAGGGCGCGATGCTGCGCTGGCATGCCGAGCAACTGCTTTCGGCTCGAACCGACCTGGTGATCGCGCCGGAGACGGCCATCCCCTTGTTGCCGTTCCAGCAGCCTCCAGGCTATTGGGATGCCCTGGTAGGCGGCTTCCCAGCCGGTAGCGGCCGCCACGCGCTGGTTGGCGTACCGCTCGGTGATTTCGAGCGCGGCTACACCAACTCCATCGTGGGCCTGGGCGGCCCCATCCGGCACGCCGACCCAGAGGCAGAGGGCGGGCCGTACCGGTACGACAAGCATCACCTCGTGCCCTTCGGCGAATTCATCCCTTGGGGTTTCCGCTGGTTCGTTCGCATGATGAACATGCCCCTGGGCGACTTCGCCCGTGGGCCGTTGGTGGCGCCCTCTTACCGCGTGAAGCAGCAGCGCGTCGCACCCACCGTCTGCTATGAGGATCTGTTCGGTGAGGAGATTGCTGCCCGATTCCGCGATCCTGCCGGGGCGCCGACCATCCTGGCCAATGTGAGCAACCTGGCGTGGTTCGGTGAATCGGTGGCCCTGCACCAGCACCTGCAGATCGCTCGCATGCGTTCGCTGGAGTTCCAGTTGCCCACCGTGCGAGCGACCAACACGGGCGCCACGGTGGTGATCGACCATGCCGGCCGCGTCACGGACCGGCTGCCAGGCAACACCCGTGGTGCCCTGGTGGCGGAGGTGCAGGGCAGGCAGGGCGTGACCCCGTTTGCCTGGTGGGCCGGGCGGGCCGGCCTGTGGCCGGCTTTTGCGCTGGCCGTGCTGCTGATCGCCGTGGGGCGGGGGCGGGCGCGCCACTAGAATCAAGGCTTTTCGCCCCGCGGCCGCCCGCAGGGCGAGGGCCCTCACCAAACCAAGAACCCGATTGCCGGTGGCGCACGCGCCGCACGGCACGCATCAAGGCTAGACCATGCTGACCTTCCAGCAACTGATCCTGCGTCTGCAAAGCTACTGGGATGCCCAGGGCTGCGCGCTGCTGCAACCCTACGACATGGAAGTCGGGGCGGGCACCAGCCACACCGCCACCTTTCTGCGCGCACTGGGCCCCGAGCCCTGGAAGGCCGCTTACGTGCAGCCCAGTCGCCGCCCGAAGGACGGTCGCTACGGCGAGAACCCGAACCGCCTGCAGCATTACTACCAGTTCCAGGTGGTGCTGAAGCCAGCGCCGGCCAACATCCTCGAGCTCTACCTGGGCTCGCTGGAAGCGCTGGGCTTCGACCTGAAGAAGAACGACGTGCGTTTTGTCGAGGACGACTGGGAGAACCCCACGCTGGGCGCCTGGGGCCTCGGCTGGGAAGTGTGGCTCAACGGCATGGAGGTCACGCAGTTCACCTATTTCCAGCAGGTGGGCGGCATCGACTGCAAGCCGGCCACCGGTGAGATCACCTACGGCCTCGAGCGGCTCGCCATGTACCTGCAGGGCGTGGAAAGCGTGTACGACCTGGTCTACGCGCCGGGTGTCAAGTACGGCGACGTGTTCCATCAGAACGAGGTGGAACAGTCGACCTACAACTTTGAGCACAGCAACGTCGAGTTCCTGCTGGGTGCATTCGGCAACTACGAAACGCAGGCCAAGTACCTGATGGAGCAGCAGCTCGCCTTGCCGGCCTACGAGCAGGTGCTCAAGGCTGCGCATACCTTCAACTTGCTGGATGCCCGCGGCGCGATTTCGGTGACCGAGCGCGCGGCCTACATCGGGCGCATCCGCAACTTGGCGCGCGCCGTGGCGGCCAGCTACCTCGACAGTCGCGCGCGCCTCGGTTTCCCGATGGCGCCCAAGGCCTGGGCCGACGAAGTGATCGAACAACTGAACGACAAGAAGGTGGCCTGAAGCATGACGTCCCTGAACCAGAAGGCAAACCTCCTCGTTGAACTGTTTGTCGAAGAGCTGCCGCCCAAGGCGCTCAAGAAGCTGGGTGAAGCCTTTGCCGGCGTGTTGGCCGACAGCCTGAAGGCCCAGGGCCTCGCCCACGCTGATGCGGTCGTCACGCCGTTTGCCTCGCCGCGTCGCCTGGCCGTGCACCTGACCGGCGTGCTGACCAGGGCTGCTGACCAGGCCATTCAGCAGAAGCTGATGCCGGTCGCTGTGGCGCTGGATGCCGCTGGGCAGCCCACGCCCGCCTTGCTGAAGAAGCTTGGCTCGCTGGGCTTGGGCGCCGAGGTGGTGCCGCAACTCAAGCGTCAGCCCGATGGCAAGGCGGAAGCGCTCTTCCTCGACAGCGTCAAGGCTGGTGCGTCGCTGGCCGAGGGCCTGCAGAAGGCCCTGACCGAGTCGCTGGCGAAGCTGCCCATCCCCAAGGTCATGACCTATCAGCTCGAACAGGGCGACGGTGAGGGCTTCCAGCCGGGTTGGACCAGTGTCAATTTCGTGCGGCCCGCGCATGGTCTCGTGGCGCTGCATGGCGACCAGGTGGTGCCCGTGTCGGCGCTGGGCCTGCACGCCGGCCGTGAAACCCATGGCCACCGTTTCGAGGCCAAGGTCTCGCCCGTGGTGCTGCGCGAAGCCGACAGCTACGCCGTCCAGATGGCGGAAGAGGGCGCTGTGATCGCTGGGTTTGCCGAGCGCCGTGCCGAGATCGCATCCCAGCTTGCCGCAGCAGCCGGGCGCGCGGGCCACGACCTGAAGCCCATCGAAGACGATGCCCTGCTGGACGAGGTGACGGCACTGGTGGAGCGTCCCAATGTGCTGATCGGCCGCTTCGAGGAGGCCTTCCTGGCGGTGCCGCAGGAGTGCCTGATTCTCACGATGAAGGCCAATCAGAAGTACTTCCCGCTGCTGGATGCGGCCGGCAAGCTGACGCATCAGTTTCTGGTGGTGAGCAACATCCACCCGGCTGACCCGAGCGCCATCATCGAGGGCAACGAGCGCGTGGTGCGCCCGCGTCTGGCCGATGCGAAGTTCTTCTTCGATCAGGATCGCAAGAAGACGCTGGCCTCGCGCACGGCGGGTCTGGCCAAGGTCGTGTACCACAACAAGCTGGGCACCCAGGGTGAGCGCAGCGAGCGCGTGCGCGCCATCGCGCACGCCATCGTGAACCAGCTGCGCATGAGCACGCTGCCTTTCACCGTCGACGACAAGGATCACTTCGATGTGCTGGACAGCAAGGCCCAACAGGCCGCGCTGCTGGCCAAGACCGACCTGCTGACCGACATGGTCGGAGAGTTCCCGGAGCTGCAGGGCATCATGGGTGGCTACTACGCCCGCCATGAAGGCCTGCGCGACGGCGTCGCCATCGCCATCGAAGACCACTACAAGCCGCGTTTTGCGGGTGACAACCTGCCACGCAACCACACCGGCACGGTCGTGGCACTGGCCGACAAGCTCGAAACACTGGTCGGCCTGTTTGGCATCGGTCAGTTGCCCACGGGCGACAAGGACCCGTTCGCGCTGCGCCGCCATGCGCTGGGCGTGATCCGCATCCTGATCGAGAAGAACCTGCCGCTGGACCTGTCGGCGCTCGTCGCGGCGGTCGTGCCCGTGTTCGGCGACCTGATCACAGACCCGGCCGAGGCGCTGCTCGCGTTCATGTCCGATCGTCTGGCGGTGTCACTGCGCGAGCAGGGCTACAGCGCGCAAGAGGTCGATGCCGTGCTCGCGCTGCAACCAAACCGCCTGGCCGAGGTGCCGCGCCGCCTGGCCGCCGTGCGTGCGTTTGCCGCACTGCCGGAAGCGGCCTCGCTGGCTGCAGCCAACAAGCGTGTGGGCAACATCCTGAAGAAGGCCGATGGCGTGGTCGAGGCTCGCGTGGATGCGGCGCTCCTGAAGGAAACCGCCGAAGCCGCGCTGCACGCCGCGCTGCAGACCGTGGCGCCCCAGGCCGATGCAGCGTTCGAGCAGGGTGATTACACTGCGTCTCTGCAGGCACTGGCTGCGCTCAGGACCCCGGTGGATGCGTTCTTCGATGCTGTGATGGTCAATGCCGACGACCCGGCGTTGAAGGCCAACCGGCTGGGGCTGCTGGCCTTGCTGCATGCCGCCATGAACCGCGTCGCCGACCTTTCCAGACTGGCGGCCTGATCTGGGCGGGCGCATCGTTCACGCGGGGGCGAGCATGAAGCTGGTCATCATCGATCGCGACGGCACCATCAACCACGAACGGGAGGACTACGTGAAGTCGCCCGAAGAGTGGGTGCCGCTGCCCGGATCGCTGGAGGCCATCGCTCGGCTCAACCACGCAGGCTGGCACGTCGTCGTGGCCACCAACCAGTCCGGCATCGGGCGGGGCCTGTTCGACATGGTGGCGCTCAACGCCATGCACGCCAAGATGAACCAGATGCTCACCAAGGTGGGCGGGCGCGTGGACGCGGTGTTCTTCTGCCCGCACACGCCGGAAGACCAGTGCGCATGCCGCAAGCCCATGCCGGGACTGTTCCAGATGATCGGGCAGCGATTCGGCTGTGACCTGGTCGGGGTGCCGATGGTGGGGGACCTGCCGCGCGACGTGCTTGCGGCGCAATCGGTGGGCTGCGAGCCCCATCTGGTACGCACCGGGCAGGCGGCCATCATGGGCGATGCTGAGTTGCAGGACCTGAGGCGCCGGGTGCCCGACCTGACCATCCACCCGGACCTGTCGGCATTTGCCGATTTTCTGGTGCTGCGGGATCGTCAGGCCATCGGCGAAGACGGCCCCGTCAGCACGCACACGGGGGAGATTCGTTGAAGCCTGAGGTGCCGCAGCAACTGGGGTTGTGGGGGGAGGGGGCAGAGTCTGCCGCCTCGTTCACTGCCGCTGGCGGTGCCGCAGGCCGCAGTGACGCGGGGCCGGCACGTCGGTCTGCCCCAGAGGCTCCAGCCGA
The DNA here is from genome assembly GCF_947366995.1 of uncultured Aquabacterium sp. GTDB lineage: Bacteria > Pseudomonadota > Gammaproteobacteria > Burkholderiales > Burkholderiaceae_C > Aquabacterium. The sequence continues at coordinate 48,067 of NZ_CANBCC010000009.1, forward strand.
CATGCCGTTGCGCGGCGGCGACCACGAAGGCCCAGCCCATCAGATGCATGCCAGCGGCCTGCCGCTGTACCGCCACCCCCGTGCCGAGCGCGAGATCCGGCTCGGCAAAGCGGTGGTGGCCTACGAGGTCAAGCGCGTGCGGCGCCGCAGCATCGGCATGGTGGTGGGTGTGGACGGGCTCAGTGTGCGGGCGCCACGTTGGGTTTCCTGGGGCGACATCGAATCGGCGCTGCGCGCCAAGGAGCGCTGGATCTGCACCAAGCTCGTCGAGCAGCGCGAGCGGGCCCGACGCCAGGTGATGGCCCGCATCGAATGGTGCGAAGGTGCCGAACTGCCCTTCATGGGCGAATCGGTCGTCATCGTGCTTGATCCCGCTCGCACCGGGGCCACGCTGATGCCGGTCCCCCGTGAGCTCGGCTTGCCTGGTGTCACGCAGCGCACGCTGTACCTCGGTCTGCCGCAAGATGCGACCCCCGAGCAGATCCGCGACGCAGCCGAAGCCTGGCTTCAGCGAGAGGCCCGAGCCGTGTTTGCGGAACGTGTCCGGCACTACGCAGACAAGCTGGGCGTCTCCGTGACCAAGGTGAGCCTGTCCTCGGCACGCACGCGTTGGGGCAGTGCCAGCGCCGACGGCTCGATCCGCCTGCACTGGCGGCTGATCCATTTCAGCCTCAGCATCATCGATTACGTGGTGGCCCACGAACTGGCCCACCTCCGGGAGATGAACCACAGTCCGCGCTTCTGGGCCGTGGTGCGCTCCATCATGCCCGAGTACGACGGCCCGCGGGATCAGCTGCGCCACGTCGCCATTCCGGGCTGACGCGGCCAGCGGCGGTCAGGCGCCGTAGCGCCACGCGCCGTGTGCGTCCTGCTCTCGGCGCAGCACCCCGCGATGCCACAGGTAGTTCAGGTGGGCGATGGCTTCCCCCATGGCGAAGGTGGTCTGATGCAGGTCGAGCTGCCGGCGGAACAGCACCGGCAGCATTTCGGCCGCCGTGGAGGGCCGGGCCCGGCACGCGGCCTCCACCTCGGCCAGGCGCTCGGCATGGTGGGCATGCAACTGGTCGATGCGGGCGTGGATGCCCGTAAAGGGCAGTCCATGGGACGGCAGGGCCAGCGTGTCGGCCGGCAGGGCGCGCAGGCGCTCGACGCTGTCCAGGAAGAGCCCCAGCGCATCGCCCTCCGGTTCCATGTCGGTCACGCTGACGTTGGTGGAGATGGTCGGCAGCAGCATGTCACCGGAGATCAGCAGCCCATCCGCCTCGCAGTGCAACGCGATGTGCTCCGGGCTGTGTCCGAAGCCGGCGATGCACCGCCATTCGCGCTCACCGATGCGCACGGACTGCCCGTCCATCATCCGTCGGTAGGCGTGCGGCACGGTGGGGACCAGTTTCGCGTAGTAGTCGCCCCTCTCGCGCACCTTGGCGAGGTCGTCCGGTGCATTCAGGCCATGCGCCTGAAAGTGCGCGGCGGCCCGTTCCCCGCCAAAGCCGGTGGTCGACTGGCAGGCCAGCCGTGCTGCGAGGTGATCGGCCTGGCTCATCCACAGCCGTGCCGTTTCGCCCGGTGCGCTGTAGCGTTCGATCAGCCACTGAGCATTGCCCACGTGATCGGGGTGCATGTGGGTCACCAGCATGCGCCCCAGCGGTTTGCTGACCAGCGGGCCCGCCCAGAGCGTCTGCCATGCATCGCGGATGGCCTCGGTGGCCACGCCCGCGTCCACGGCCGTCCATGCCTCCGCATCGTCCAGCACCCACAGGTTGATGTGGTTCAGCGCAAACGGCATCGGCATGCGCACCCAGTGCAGGCCCGGGCGCAGGGTCATCAGCGTGCCGACGTCCGGTGTCTGGCGGTCCCAGGGATAGGTGAGGGGGCTGGCGAGGGCGTTCATGTGCGGGAGGGGGCGGGATCGAAAAAGCATTGTGCCCGCAGCGCCGAGCTTGCGCCGCGACAGCGATCGGGGCAGGGCGGCGCTTGCATAATGTCACGATGCCCTGCCGACCGTCGGTGTCGCCAGGTGTCGGCCCCACCACCACACAGACAGTCCAGGCCCACGATGTTTCCGCAACAGCTCACCGACTCCCGGGTCTTCGAGATCGCCAAAGCCTTGCTTGACGGTTTTGATCGCCACTACAAGATCTTCAGCGAGACCAGCGCGCAGTCCAAACGCCGGTTCGAGCAGGCCGACTGGCATGGCCAGCAACTGGCCCAACGGGCGCGGATCGAGTTCTATGACATGCGGGTCGACGAGGCCGTCGAGCGGCTCGAGCGCGACTTCAACGCCAGCAAGCTGCCGATGGAGGTCTGGCACCAGATCAAGCTGTTCTACATCGGCTTGCTGACCGGGCACTACCAGCCCGAGCTGGCCGAGACCTTCTTCAACTCCGTCACCATCCAGATCCTGCATCGCAAGTACTACCGCAACGACTTCATCTTCGTGCGGCCCGCGGTGTCGACCGAGTACATCGACGACGAGGAAGGCAAGCCCACCTTCCGCGCGTTCTATCCCACCAAAGACAACCTGCGCGACACCCTGAAGGCTGTGGTGGAGAGCTACGAACTGGCGGTGCCGTTCGATGACCTTGACCGCGATGTCGACCTCATTTACGGCGTGCTGATGGAGCAGGTGGGCAATGTGCGCCTGCGCACCAACTTCCAGATCCAGGTCCTGTCCTCGCTGTTCTTCCGCAACAAGGGCGCCTACATCGTCGGCAAGGTCGTCAACGGCTTCCGCAGCCTGCCATTTGCCATCCCCATTCTCCACAACTCGAAGAGCCGGCTCTACATCGATGCGGCGCTCTTCGGCGAGGACGACCTGCTGGCCCTGTTCAGCTTTGCGCGCGCCTACTTCATGGTCGACATGAAGGTGCCGTCAGCCTATGTGCAGTTCCTGCGCTCGCTGATGCCGCGCAAGCCGCGCGGCGAGATCTACAGCGCCATCGGCCTGCAGAAGCACGGCAAGAACCTGTTCTACCGGGACTTCCTGTTCCACCTGCGTCACTCGACAGACAAGTTCCGCATCGCGCCCGGCATCAAGGGCATGGTCATGCTGGTGTTCGACCTGCCGTCGTACCCCTTCGTGTTCAAGGTGATCAAGGATTACTTCCCGCCGCAGAAGGAGACCACGCGTGAAGGGATCATGGGCAAGTACCAGCTGGTGAAGCAGCACGACCGCGTGGGCCGCATGGCCGACTCGCTCGAGTTCACGAAGGTGGCCTTCCCGCGCAACCGTTTCGATGACGAACTGATCGAAGAGCTCCGCAAGTTTGCGCCCAGCGTGATCGAGGAAGAGGGCGATTCGCTCGTCATCAAGCACCTCTACATCGAGCGCCGCATGGTGCCGTTGAACATCTACATTCAGGAGGCGTCGGCGTCCTCGCTCGAGCATGCCGTCATCGAGTACGGCAACGCGATCAAGGACCTCGTGGCCGCCAACATCTTCCCCGGCGACATGCTGTGGAAGAACTTCGGGGTGACGCGCAACGGCAAGGTGGTGTTCTACGACTACGACGAAATCGAATACATCACCGACTGCAACTTCCGCAAGGTGCCCGAGCCGCGCAACGAGGAAGATGAGATGTCCGGCGAGATCTGGTATTCAGTCGGCCCGCATGACGTGTTCCCCGAGACCTTCGGGCCCTTCCTGCTGGGCGATCCACGCGTGCGCCAGATCTTCATGAAGCATCACGCCGACCTGCTGGACCCGGCCTACTGGCAGGAGCGCAAGGAGCGCATCCAGGCGGGCTATGTGCACGACGTGTTCCCGTACGACCGGGCGCGCCGCTTCATTCACAAGATCCAGGGCAAGGACTCGGCCCAGATCAGCGCCGAGATGGCGCCGGTGGAGGAGCCGGTCGATGTGCGGCCCGAGGGGCCTGAAGTGCACGATCAAGGCGTGTTGAGCGGCTTTGCGACCGGCGGCGTCGACGCGGGCGGTTGAGTGGTGCCTGCCGTCGCTTCATGAAAAACGGGCCTCGAGGGCCCGTTTTTCGTCGCCCCCGGCCTCAGGCTGCCGGGTCGGCTCACTTCACCAGAGCTTCCACCAGGGCCGGGTCGGCGCCCGGGTGGCCTCTTCCGTCTGCAGGTAGACACTCTCGGGGAAGTTCTGACGCAGCACCCGCACGGTGTCGTCGCGCAACTGCACCAGGCCAAGCGCATCGTAGCTGCGCGCCATGATGGACAGCGCTTCTTCCACTGCCGGGGAGGTGCGGTACTCGCGCACTGCCGTCTGAGCGCGGTTTGCGGCAGCCAGGTAGGCGCCACGGCGGAAGTAGTACCGCGCAATGTGCACTTCGCCCGCGGCCATCGAGTTGACGATGTGGTTCATCCGCAGGCGGGCGTCCGGCGCGTACTTCGACGTCGGGAAGCGATCGATCAGCGTGCGGAACGACTCGTAGGCATCGCGCGAGGCCTGCTGGTCCCGCTCGGAGATATCCTGGCTGGCCAGGCGCCCGAACAGCCCCAGGTTGTCGTTGAAGTTCACCAGGCCCTGCAGGTAATAGGCGTAGTCGAGCGCCGGACTGGTGGGGTGCAGCCGGATGAAGCGTTCCAGCTTCGCCAGGGCCTGTGCGCGCTCGCCGGTCTTGTAGTACGCGTAGGCCAGGTCGATCTGTGCCTGCTGGGCGAGCAGGGTGCCGGATGCCCGGGCTTCGACCTTCTCCAGCTTCTTGATCGCCGTCTCGTAGTTGCCTTCGGACCCGTCGTCCTTGGCGTCTGCGTACAATTTGTCCGGACTGATGTTGGCGAACTCGTCCTTTGGAGTCGACTCACAGGCCGCGAGGGCGGCCGCCATGGCCAGAACCGCAAGGCCCGCGCGGCGGGCGATCAGGTGTCGCCAGGTGGGGGAGGTCAGCAATGTCACGTTCTCGGTGTGCGGCCTGGCCGCGGTCAGTCTCGCCTTGCAGCGCCAGAGGCCGCAGTATAGAAGCCCTCGCCCGCATTTCCGCTCCGTGCCTATCCCTCATCGCAACTTTGCTTCATGCCCCGCTCTCGCTCACCCGTCCGCACGGCCGCTTCCGCTCCGCTTTCTGATGCTTCTCCAGCCGGGTTCCGCGAGGGCGATCTGGCTGCGCTCGATGAGGAATGGGACGAGGCGGAGCCATCCGCCAGTGCCCCTGCTGCGGCCGCGGGCGAGGTCGATGTGCGCGCCTGGCAGGTCCCTGCCAGCGCCCATGGCCAGCGGCTGGACGCCTTCGTGGCCGCTGAGGTGACGGCTTACTCGCGCAGCCATCTGAAGTCGCTGATCGAGGATGGCTGTGTCACGGTGGCCGGGCAGGTCATCACGACGCCGTCACGCAAGGTGCTGGCGGGGCAGCTGGTGCAGGCCCACCTGCGGCCCACCGCCCAGAGCCTGTCCTTCCAGCCGGAGGCCATCGCGCTGAACATCGTGTTCGAGGACGCGCATCTGCTGGTAGTGAACAAGCCTGCCGGTCTGGTGGTGCACCCCGCGGCCGGCAACTGGTCCGGCACGCTGATGAACGGCCTGCTTGCGCACCATGCGGACGCCGCAGCCCTGCCGCGGGCGGGCATCGTGCACCGCCTCGACAAGGACACCAGCGGGCTCATGGTGGTGGGCAAGACACTGGTGGCCGTGACCGCGTTGAGCCGTGCGATCGCTGCGCGGGAAGTCAGTCGGCAGTACCTGGCCCTGGTCCATGGCGAGACGGACGAGCGCTTCTCGGTGACATCGTCCATCGGGCGCGACCCCGTCACCCGCGTGCGGATGGCCGTCGTGCCCTCGGGCAAGCCAGCCCGCACCGACGTCGAGCGCCTGATGTCGGGAAGCTGGACGGGGCCGCAGGGCACGGCGCGAAGCTTCAGCGGCGTTCGCTGTACGCTGCACACCGGCCGCACCCACCAGATCCGCGTCCACCTCAGCAGCCGCCGTCATCCGCTGGTGGCCGACGCCCTGTACGGCGGTGCGCCCGCGCTCGGCATGACCCGCCAGGCGCTGCATGCCACCCGGCTCGCCTTCACGCATCCGATGACGGCCGAGCCGCTGGTGTTCGAGGCCGAGCTGCCCGTCGACATGGCCGAGGCATGGTCCGTGCTGCAGCGTGCGGACGGCGTGTGAGCGCGCAGCCCGCACTGCGTCTTGACACGCTGTCGTGGATCATGCATACACGAGCCCGCGAGGTGGTGCATAATGGGCAGGAAGGCACGGTCATGAACCGTTGCCGCGTGGGCCGGGTCGGCGCTGTGTCGCGTCACCCGACGCTGGTCTTCAAAGCCGCGTGCCCTCGCCCACCCGCCTGAAAAGACCTGAGCCAGCACCTTTGCAGTGCCCGGCGTCTGTCAGTCTCCAAGGTGCCGTTCCGCGACAGCCCGCCCGAACCGCCTGCCAACCAAGCAGGCCTTACCCGCAAGCCGGTGCGAGATCCGGCCTTCGCCGAGCCTGACTGGTCGGCCACCTCTAGAGGTCCGCATGTGTATCGCGGAGGCTTGCGCCCCGTGAACCGATTGATTGAAGCGATGGAAGTCCTCAATCCGCAGGAAACCCTGCGTATCCTTGAAGCGGCGCTGCTGTGCGCCGACCAGCCCATGACGCTCCGTGAGATGCGGCAGCTGCTGGACGACACCGTGTCCGTGGACGCGGTGCGCGCCTTGCTGGCCGAACTTGCCGTGCAATGGGAAGGACGCGGCGTGGAGCTGCGGGAAGTGGGTTCGGGTTGGCGCTTCCAGACGCGTGCCGACGTGCAGGCGCACCTGGACCGGCTCAACCCCGAGAAGCCGCCGAAGTATTCGCGCGCCACGCTCGAAACGCTCGCCATCATCGCCTACAAGCAGCCCGTGACGCGTGGGGACATCGAGGAGATCCGGGGCGTGACCGTCAGCTCGCAGATCGTGCGACAACTGGAGGACCGGGGGTGGGTCGAAGTGATCGGCCACCGCGATGCCCCCGGGCGTCCGGGCCTGTATGCCACCACCCGTCAGTTCCTCGACGACCTGGGGCTGGCTTCGCTGGCCCAGTTGCCTACACTCGAGGGCATGCCGGTGGCGCAAGGGCTGCTGCCAGGCATGGAAGACGCCATGCTGCCTCTGTCGCTGGTCGACGAGGAGGCCCCGGAGGCGCCAGCCGCCCAGTCGCCCCTCCTGCTGCCCAATCTTTCTGATGAAACGGCTTCTGCGCCTCCGTCTGCTTCGGCGGCGGCGGCCGAACCGGTCGAGACAATGCCTCTGGCCGTGTCCGGCCCCGCTCCTGCTGGCGCGGATGCGCCAGCCGATGACGTCGCCGTGATGGCTGGCGCATCTTCTTCGACCCCGGCCCACGACGAGGCCGCTTCGACCGCCCCGCTGACCGAGATGGCTCAGCCCGACGACGGCGTGTCACCACCTTCTTCCCCATCGCATTCATGACCACCGAGTCCGTGCCCATGTCCGAACCACAAGACCAGCCTCAGGCCGCCGAAGAGGTGGTCAAGCCCAAGCGCACCCGCCGCCCCAAGGCAGAGGCCGCACCCGCCGCCGAGCCGGTGGCAGCCGAGGCGCCCGCTGCGGCGAAGCGTGCACCGCGTCGCCGCAAGGTCGACGCCGATGCGGCGGAGCCCGCGGTGAGTGAAGCGCCTGCAGCAGAAGTGGCCGTGGTCGAAGCGGTCGAGCCGGCTCCGGCTGACGCCGCGGAGGCCAAGCCGCGCCGCGCCCCCCGTCGCAAGCCGACTGCCGCAGCGAGCGAGTCTGCCGGTGACGTCGAGCCCGCGGCGGATGCCGCCGAGCCCGTTCGCGAGGTGACGGCGCATGGCGTGATCGAACTCGGACCCGAGATCGACGCGCAGCCGCAGCAGGCTGCTGGCGCCGCACCGGCCGAGGGCGCCAGCGATGAGGCGCCGCGCGGCGAAGGCCGTGGCCGCGACGGCCGCGGTCGTCGTGACCGTGAGCGCCGCCGCGAAGGCGACCGCGGTGACCGTGCCGAGCGCACTGACCGGCCCGCACAGGCAGCTGCCGAGGGTGAGGAAGACGCTGACAACCGTCCGTCGCGCCGCGCCGCCATTGCCGCCGAGCAGGCCTCCGAAGTGTTCGCTGAACTGCTGTCGGGTGATTTCGACAAGGTGCGCGAAGAAGAGGTCGAGGACGCCGCCGGCGAGGAGGGTGGCGCCTACAAGCGCGTGCTGCGCCCCGAGCCGGATGCGCCCAAGCTGCAGAAGGTGCTGGCGCAGGCTGGTGTCGGCTCGCGCCGCGACATCGAGCAGATGATCGAGGATGGCCGCATCGAGGTGAACGACCAGGTCGCGCACATCGGCCAGCGCGTCTCGTATGGCGACCGCATCAAGGTGGCCGGCCGCCCGATCAAGGTCCGCATTGCACCGCAGCCCGCCCGCATCCTGGCTTATCACAAGCCGGTGGGCGAAGTCGTCACCCACGACGATCCCCAGGGTCGTCCGACCGTGTTCCGCCGCCTGCCGCGTCTGCAGAATGGCAAGTGGATGTCGGTGGGGCGCCTCGACCTCAACACGGAAGGTCTGCTGCTGTTCACCAACTCCGGCGAACTGGCCAACCAGCTGATGCACCCGCGCTTCGGTGTGGAGCGCGAGTACGCCGTGCGCGTGCTGGGCTCGCTGGACGATGCCTCGCGCCAGCGCCTGCTCGATGGCGTGGAGATCGAAGGCCAGACCGCCTCGTTCGTGGCCATCAGCAATGGCCTGGGTGAGGGCGTGAACCAGTGGTATCGCGTGGTGATCACCGAAGGCCGCAATCGCGAAGTGCGCAAGCTCTTCGACGCAGTCGGCCTGACGGTCAACCGCCTGATCCGTGTCCGTTATGGCGCGATCGTGCTGCCGCGCGGTCTCAAGCGCGGGGTCTGGGTCGAGCTGGGCGAGTCCGATGTGCGGGCGGTGAAGTCACTGGCCGGCATGGACCGCGTCGAGTCGCAACAACCCCGCGGCGGCAAGAGCCAGGGGCAAGGCGGCCAGCAGCAGAAGAGTCAGCAGGGCTTCAAGACGAAGCAGGGAGGCCGTCCGCAACAAGGTCGCCCCGAGCAGGGGCCGCGCTCGCAAGGCGGTCAGAACGCCGCACAGCAGCAGCGCCCGCCTCGTCAGGAACGCGAGCCCGCACCGCGTCGCGATGTGGACGACGACTTCGATCACATCGGCCCCATCCCCAATCCGCTGGAGCAGACCTTCGACCGTCGTTTCGTGAAGAGCGGCTCCAAGCGCATCACCTCGGGTTTCGGGCGTCCGGACCTCGACCATGACCGTCAGCAGGCCGGCAAGCAGAAGGGCCCGCGTCAACCGGATCCGATGCAGACCTCGGTGGGTTACATCGGAGCCGACGCCTTCTTTGGCAACAAGTCGGGCGGTGGCGGCCGACGTGGCGGTGGTGGTGGCGGCCACGGCGGTGGCGGCGGCGGTCGTGGCCGGCGCTGAGTCCGTCTGCGTGCGGGGTGATGTGCCCCGCGCAAACCCGCGTTGACATCCCCTCAATCACCTGTGCCTGGCATGGTGCTGACGCATGTGCGCAGTACAATGCCAGGTTTTGTCAAGACCATTGCCCATACTGGAGAATCAAATGGCCATCGAACGCACCCTCTCGATCATCAAGCCCGACGCCGTCGCCAAGAACGTCATCGGCCAAATCATCGCCCGCTTTGAAGGCGCTGGCCTGAAGGTCGTGGCCGGTAAGCTGGTTCAACTGTCGCGTGCTGAAGCCGAGCAGTTCTACGCGGTGCACGCCGCCCGTCCCTTCTTCAAGGACCTGGTGGACTTCATGGTCTCCGGCCCCGTGTTCGTGCAAGTGCTGGAAGGCGAAGGCGCGATCCTGAAGAACCGCGACCTGATGGGCGCCACCGACCCGAAGAAGGCCGAGAAGGGCACCATCCGCGCTGATTTCGCCGACAGCATCGATGCCAACGCCGTCCACGGTTCCGACGCTGCTGAAACGGCTGCTGTCGAAATCGCTTTCTTCTTCCCCGGCATGAACGTCTACAGCCGCTGATCGGCTGCTGACGTCGCAAGAGGTCTGTTCATGGACGCGGTCAACCTGCTCGATTTCGACCTCGAAGGGTTGACTGCGTTCTGCGAGAAACTGGGTGAGAAGCGCTTTCGCGCCACCCAGCTCTTTCGCTGGATCCATCAGAAGGGCGCAACCGACTTCGACCAGATGTCGGATCTCGCCAAATCGCTGCGCAGCAAGCTGCAGGGCATTGCGACCCTGAAGACCTTGCCTGTCATCAGCGAGCATGTCTCGTCGGACGGCACCATCAAGTGGCTGTTCGATGTCGGCGGCGGCAATGCCGTCGAAAGCGTGTTCATCCCGGAAGACGATCGCGCCACTCTCTGCATCTCATCGCAAGCGGGTTGTGCGGTCGGCTGCCGTTTCTGCTCCACCGGCCATCAGGGCTTCAGTCGCAACCTCAGCACCGGCGAGATCATTGCCCAGCTGTGGCATGCCGAGCACGCCTTGCGTCAGCGCTTGGGCACTTCCGAGCGCGTCATCAGCAACGTCGTGATGATGGGCATGGGAGAGCCGCTGCAGAACTACAACGCCTTGGTTCCCGCCCTGCGCACCATGCTGGACGACCATGGATACGGTCTGTCGCGGCGCCGCGTCACGGTCTCCACGTCGGGCGTCGTGCCGATGATCGAGCGCCTGCGCGAGGACTGCCCGGTCGCGCTGGCCGTCTCGTTGCACGCGCCCAACGACCCGCTGCGCGACGAGCTGGTTCCCCTCAACCGCAAGTATCCGATCGACGAGCTGCTGGCTGCCTGCAAGGATTACCTCGAGGCGGCCCCGCGCGACTTCATCACCTTCGAATATTGCATGCTCGATGGCGTCAACGACAGCGACGAGCACGCGCGCCAGCTGATCGCCCTGGTCAAGGGGCGCATCAACTGCAAGTTCAATCTGATTCCCTTCAATCCCTTCCCGGCGTCGGGCCTCAAGCGTTCCGACAACGCCCGCGTGCAGGCCTTCGCGCGCCTGTTGGCCGATGCGGGCATCGTGACGACCGTCCGCAAGACCCGTGGTGACGACATCGACGCAGCTTGCGGGCAGCTCGCCGGCGAGGTTCAGGACCGCACCCGTGCCCACACCCGCATGTTGCGCCAGCCAGTCGCCGTGCCGGTGGCCATGCCCGCGCGGGGCGAGCGGCAGCGCTCGGATCGCTGACAGGGCAGGGTGGCCTTGCGCCTACACTGTCAGCCCTGTCCAGGAGAACGCTGAATGAGGAATGTTTCTGTGTCCGGGAGCCGGTGGTGTCGCTGGCTCGGCCTGGTGGCAGCCTTGCAGCTGACTGCCTGTGCCACGGGCGGCGCTCCGTCGAACCGACCGGCCGCGCCGTCTGCCGCCACGCGCGGCGACATCATGACTGCCTCCGACGAAACGGAGGCCCGCAAGCGCGCCCGCATCCGCCTGGAGCTGGCCGCCACCTACTTCAGTCAGGGGCAGTACACCACCGCGCTCGACGAGGTGAAGCAGGGGCTGTCGATCGACCCGACCCTCACGGCTGGTTACGAGATGCGCGCGCTGATCTATGCCGCGATGGGTGACAACACCCGGGCACAGCAGGGCTTCCGTGAAGCTCTGGCGCTGGACGAACGCAACGGCAGCGTCCTGCACAACTATGGCTGGTATCTCTGCCAGCAACGGCAATACGCCGCGGCCGATGCCTTGTTCGAGCGTGCGGCGAACCTGCCCCAGTCGATCGCCACGAGCAAGACATTGCTGGCCCGCGGTGTGTGCCAGGTGGCGGCGGGGCTGTACCCGGAAGCCGAGAAGACGCTGACCCGGTCGCTCGAGCTCGACTCTTCCAACCCGGCGACTTCTTTCAATCTCGCATCGGTGCTGTACCGGCGCGGCGAGCTCGAGCGCGCGCGCTTCCACATTCGCCGCGTGAACGCCATTCCAGATCAAGTGACGTCCGAGTCGCTGTGGTTGGCGATCCGCATTGAGCACCGCCTCGGTAACGCGTCGACACGTGACGAGCTGGCGTCGCAGTTGCGCAGCCGTTTCCCCTCCGCACGCGAAACCACCGCATTGGAACTCGGACGATTTGATGACTGAGCCATCGATTTCTCCCTCGACTCCGCCTCCGACGGGTGACGCTCGCGTGGCCGGCGCACGGCTGCAGGCCGCGCGTGAGGCGCAAGGGCTGAGCCTGGACCATCTTGCGGCCTCCTTGAAGGTGACGGAGGCCAAGCTGGCCGCGCTGGAGCGGGGGGACCTTGACCAGCTCCCCGACGCCAACTTTGCGCGGGCGCTGGCCAAGACCGTGTGCCGTCAGTTGCAGATCGACCCCACACCGGTGCTGGCCGAATTGCCCGCCAGCCGGATGATCCCGCTCGGCCCGGACCGCGAGCCGCTCAACCAGCCCTTCAAGGAGCGGCGCAGTACCGGCCCGCTCTTCGATCGTGCTGGCAAGGGGGCAGATTTCGGGGTGCTGCTGTCTGCACGCTGGGTGGCGCCGCTCGTGTTGTTGCTGGCCGCGCTCGTCGTCTACTTGCTGCCCGAGCAGATCGAGCGGCCATCATGGTGGCCAGCGGCGACGGTTGCTTCCAGCGCGACGTCGGCGCCTGCCGCCACTGTGCAGACAGACCCGTCTGCCTCGGAGCCGCTGTTCGCGCCGGCTGACGCCGGGGCTGAACCGGCCGCTACGGGCAGCGACCCCGTGCCTGCACCGCTCACGCCGGAGTCGATTGCGCCGCCACAGATCGCCGCCTCGTCCAGTGAGGTGCCTGCTCCGGCCGCGCCGGCGCCCGAGCCGACCACCGCCCCGACCGCCTTGCCGCCCGAGGGCGCAACTCTGGTCGGGCTGCGTGCGGTGGAGGACGCCTGGATCGAAGTGCGGGACGCGCGTGGCAAGAAGGTGTTTTCCGGCCGCTTGAAGGCGGGCCAGACGGCCTCGGTGGACGGCGCCGCGCCGATGCGGTTGCGCATTGGCAACGCCACCCATGTCCAGCTCACTCACAAGGGCCAGCCGGTCGATCTGGCGGCCCACACGCGCAACAACATTGCGCGCCTCGAATTGCCATGAGCCTTGCCAACTGTTCCCTGATCGATGTGGCCAATCCGGCGCCGCGGCGGTCTCTTCAGGCCCGTGTGGTTTGGGGATCGCGCGTCGTCACCATTGGCGGTGATGCGCCTGTGCGCGTTCAGTCCATGACGAACACCGACACGGTGGACGTCATCGGTACCGCCATCCAGGTCAAGGAGCTGGCCCTGGCCGGCTCCGAGATGGTGCGCATCACGGTCAACACGCCGGAAGCCGCCCAGGCCGTGCCGCACGTGCGCGAGCAGCTCGACCGCATGGGCATCGACGTCCCGCTGGTGGGCGACTTCCACTACAACGGCCACCGCCTGCTGACCGAGTATCCCGCTTGCGCCGAGGCCCTGTCCAAGTACCGCATCAACCCGGGCAACGTGGGCAAGGGCGACAAGAAAGACCGCCAGTTCGCGCAGATGATCGAAGCGGCGATGCGGTACGACAAGACCGTGCGCATCGGCGTGAACTGGGGCAGCCTGGACCAGGAGCTGCTGGCCTCGATGATGGACGAGAACGCCCGCAGCGCCGACCCGTGGTCCGCACAGCAGGTGATGTACCAGGCATTGATCAGCTCGGCGCTGCAGTCCGCCAACCTGGCCGTTGAGCTCGGCATGCGGCCGGAGCAGGTCATCCTGTCGTGCAAGGTCAGTGGCGTGCAGGACCTGATCAGCGTCTACCGGGGTCTGGCCGCGCGATGCGATTTCCCGCTGCACCTCGGCCTCACTGAAGCCGGCATGGGCGCCAAAGGCACGGTCGCCTCGGCGGCGGCGCTTTCCATCCTGCTGCAGGAAGGGATTGGCGACACCATCCGCGTGTCGCTCACGCCGCAGCCGGGTGAGGCCCGCACCCAGGAAGTGGTCGTCGCGCTCGAAATCCTGCAGGCACTGGGTCTGCGCACCTTCGTGCCCAGCGTCACCGCGTGCCCGGGTTGTGGCCGCACGACCAGCACCGTCTTCCAGGAGCTGGCCAAGGACATCGACGATTTCCTGCGCGCGCAGATGCCGGTCTGGCGTACGCAATATCCGGGCGTCGAGAACCTCAAGGTCGCCGTGATGGGCTGCATCGTCAACGGCCCGGGTGAAAGCAAGCACGCCGACATCGGCATCAGCCTCCCAGGCACCGGCGAGGCTCCTGCTGCGCCGGTTTTCATCGACGGCGAGAAGGCCCTGACCCTGCGCGGCGAGCGCATCGCCGAAGAGTTCATGGCCCTGGTGCAGAACTACATCGATCGACGTTTCGGCCAGGCCAAGGCCGAGGCCTGATTCCTACAGAACCCCAGAAGAACAAGACCATGGCCGAGATCCTGAAAGCCATCAAAGGCATGAACGACATCCTGCCGCCGGAATCGGCGCGCTGGGAATGGCTGGAAGACATCGTGCGGCAGCTGATGCGCCGCTATGGCTTCCAGAACATGCGCACCCCCATCGTCGAGCCCACGCCGCTGTTCGTGCGCGGCCTCGGCGAGGTGACGGACATCGTCGAAAAGGAGATGTACTCCTTCGAAGACAGCCTCAACGGCGACAAGCTCACGCTGCGCCCCGAAGGCACCGCCGGTGCCGTGCGCGCCATCAACGAGCACAGCTTTTTGTACGAAGGCGGCAAGCGCCTGTACTACATCGGCCCGATGTTCCGGCACGAGCGCCCGCAGAAGGGCCGCTATCGCCAGTTCCACCAGGTGGGCGCCGAGGTGCTGGGCTTTGCCGGCCCCGATGTCGACGCCGAGTTGATCCTCATGACGGCCACGCTGTGGCGCGACCTGGGCCTGGTCGTGGGCCGCGACGTCAAGCTGCAACTCAACAGCCTGGGCCAGCCCGAAGAGCGCAAGGCCCACCGCGAGGCCCTGATCCGCCACCTCGAAGCGAACGTCGAGCTGCTTGACGAAGACGGCAAGCGCCGCCTGCACAGCAACCCGCTGCGCATCCTGGACACCAAGAACCCGGCGATGCAGCCGGTGGTCGAAGCGGCACCGCGCCTGCTCGACTTCCTGGGGGAGGCGTCGCTCGCGCACTTCAACGCGGTCAAGGCCGTGCTGGATGCCGCCGGTGTGCCTTACGAGGTCAACACGCGCCTGGTGCGCGGCATGGACTACTACAACCTCACCGTGTTCGAATGGGTGACCGATCGCCTCGGCGCACAGGGCACGGTGTGCGGCGGTGGCCGCTACGACGGCCTGATCGAACAACTGGGCGGCAAGCCGGCGCCGGCCGTAGGCTGGGGCCTTGGCATGGAGCGCCTGCTGCTGTTGCTGGAAGAGGTGGGTGTGCCTGCTCCGGAAACGGCCCCCGATGCGTTCGCCGTCGTGTTCGCCGGCACGCCGCTGCCCGCCGTGCTGGCCACGCTTGAGGCCCTGCGGGCTGAAGGCATCGCCGTGGTGCTCAACCCGGCCGGCAAGGACGGCCCGGCCAGCCCCAAGTCCCAATTCAAGAAGGCCGATGCGAGCGGGGCCCGTTTCGCCCTGGTGTTCGGACCCGACGAAGTTGCGCAGGGCACGGTGTCCGTCAAACCCTTGCGTGACGGCGGCGAGCAACTTCGTCAGCCGCTGAACGACGTCTCGGCCTGGGCGCCGGCACTGCGCGTCGGTCGCCCCTCATAATCCGCGCATTCAACACATCACAGACCCATGGCGACTTTCGACCTCGAACAACAGGAACAGCTCGACCAGTTCAAGCATTTCTGGAAGAAGTACGGCAACCTGATCACCTGGACGCTCGTGCTGGTCCTGGGCGCCTATGCGGCGTGGACGGGATACCTGTACTGGCAGCAGAAGCGCAGCGCCGCCGCGAGCGGTCTGTACGAAGAGCTCGATCGCGCCGCGGAAGCGCGCCAGGCCGACAAGGTCGCGCAGGCCTTCAAGGACCTGAAGGCAAACTACGGCGGTACCACGTTCGCCGAGCAGGGTGCCTTGCTGGCCGCCAAGGTGGCTGCCGACAACCAGAAGCTCGACGATGCCAAGGCTGCCCTGCAGTGGGTTGCCGAGAACGGCAAGAACGCCAACCTCGTCGCGATCGCGCGGCTGCGGCTCGCCGGCGTGCAACTTGACGCCAAGGCCTACGATGACGCCCTGAAGACGCTGGATGCCAAGCTCCCGATCGAGTTTGCTCCTCTGGCTGACGACCGTCGCGGCGATGTGCTGCTCGCCCAAGGCAAGAAGGAAGAGGCTGCCAAGGCCTTCACGGCCGCATGGAAGGCCATGGATCCGACGGTCGACTACCGTCGGTTCATCGAAGGCAAACTGACGGCGTTGGGGCAGGCCCCCGCCGCGGCGGCCGCCGCCGCCTCTGCCCCCTGACGCCCCACTCATCGCCACGCACGCTTCGGCGTGTCCCCTGGTCCGCACTCGCATCACACCCATGAGCCTCCTTCGCGCCCTTCAGGCCCCGTCCTCGGGTCACGCCCTTCGACTGACGGCACTCAGCGTGTCCGCGCTCGCCCTGGCGTTGTCCCTCGGTGGCTGCGGCAGCAGCAAGCCTCAGCCAGCCCCGCTCGAGCGCTTTCAGCCCGTCGCCAAGCTCGGCATGGCGTGGTCGCAACGCGCGGTCGGCGAAGCGGAAACCCCGGTCAGCATGGCGGTGGTCGCGAACACCGTCACCGTGGCGGGAACCGGCGGCGAGGTGGCGCAGCTCGCCCTCGACACAGGCAAGACGATCTGGCGCGCCGACCTACGCGAGCCGCTGTCGGCGGGCATTGGTTCCGACGGCCGGTTTGCTGCCGTGGTCACGGCCCAGAATGAACTGGTGGTGCTCGACCGCGGCGCACCGGTCTGGCGTGAGCGTCAGTCCGGCCGCGTGATCACGGCCCCGCTGGTGGCCGGTGAGCGCGTGTTTGTGCAGGGCGTCGACCGGGCTGTGCGCGCCTACGATCTTCGCGACGGTCGCTGGCTCTGGCAGTACCAACGCCCGGGCAGCGAGCCGTTGGCACTGTCGTCTCAAGGGATGCTCACCCCGTTCCGTGACACCCTGCTGGTCGGGCAGGGCCCGCGCCTCGTGGGGCTGGATCCGGTGCGCGGCACTGCGCGTTTCGATGTCACGGTCGGCACGCCCCGTGGTACCAACGAGGTCGAGCGGCTGGCTGACCTGGTGGGCCCGGCCGCCCGCGCTGACGACGAACTGTGCGTGCGCGCATTCCAGTTCTCCGTAGCCTGTTTCGAGCTGAACCGTGGCAGTCTGCGCTGGAGCCGCACACAAGCCGGCACGCAAGCAGTGGCTGCCAATGACAACGTGGTCGTCGGTGCCGACAGCACCGATCGCTTGTCTGCCTGGAAGACCGAGAACGGCGACCTGCTCTGGCGCGTCGACCGCTTCACCCACCGTGGTCTGAGCGCGCCTGCCATCTGGGGCGACAAGCTTGCGGTGGCCGACCGTGAAGGCTATCTGCACCTGCTGTCGCTCTCCGACGGTCGCAACCTCGCCCGCATCGAACTCGATGCCCCGCTGGCGGCTGCGCCGGTCGTCGTCGCTGACCAGCTGATCGTGCTGTCCCGCAAGGGGACCGTCTCGGCCCTGCGCGCCAACTGATTCATTTCCCTGATTTCCCATGAAACCTGTCATTGCGCTGGTCGGACGACCCAACGTCGGCAAATCGACGTTGTTCAATCGACTGACCAAGAGCCGCGATGCCATCGTGGCCGACTACGCGGGCCTTACCCGTGATCGCCACTACGGCGAGGGCCGTTCGGGCTCGCGCGCCTTCATCGTCATCGACACGGGCGGCTTCGAGCCGGACTGCACGTCGGGCATCTTCAAGGAGATGGCCAACCAGACGCGCCAGGCTGTTGCCGAGGCCGATGCTGTGATCTTCGTCGTCGACGCCCGCAATGGGCTGTCGGCGCAAGACCACGACATCGCCCGCTACCTGCGTACTGCCAACAAGAAGGTGCTGCTGGCGGCCAACAAGGCCGAGGGCATGCAGTCGGGGCCGCAACTGGCCGAGTTCTACGAGCTGGGCATTGGCGAGCCGATCCCCATTTCCTCGGCGCATGGGCAGGGCATCCGCAGCCTGCTCGACCTGGCGCTCGACGACTTCTTCGCCGACGAGGACGATGAAGAGCCGGAAGAGGAGGGCGACAAGCCCATCCGCCTGGCGGTTGCCGGGCGTCCGAACGTGGGCAAGTCGACCCTGATCAACACATGGCTGGGCGAAGAGCGCCTGGTTGCATTCGACATGCCCGGCACCACGCGGGACGCCATCAGCGTGCCGTTCGAGCGCAACGGGCAGAAGTTCGAGCTGATCGACACCGCGGGCCTGCGCCGCAAGGGGCGCGTCTTCGAGGCGATCGAGAAGTTCTCGGTGGTCAAGACCCTGCAGGCCATCTCGGACGCCAACGTCGTGCTGCTGTTGGTGGACGCCACCCAGGGCGTGACCGAGCAGGACGCCCATATCGCCGGCTTCATCCTCGAGTCCGGACGCGCGGTGGTGATTGCCGTCAACAAGTGGGACGCCGTCGACAGCTACCAGCGCGAAATGCTGCAGCGCTCGATCGAGACCCGCCTGGCTTTCCTGAAGTTCGCGCCGGTGCTGCACATTTCGGCCATCAAGCGCCAGGGGCTCGGTCCGGTCTGGAAAGCCATCACCGACGCGTGGGCCTCGGCCTCGCGCAAGATGCCCACGCCCGTCCTCACCCGCCTGCTGGCCGAGGCCGTGCAATTCCAGCAGCCCAAGCGTGCCGGGGCGTTCCGCCCCAAGCTCCGTTACGCGCACCAGGGCGGCCAGAACCCGCCTGTCATCGTCATCCACGGCAACTCGCTCGAGCATGTGAGCGAGTCTTACAAGCGCTTCCTCGAAAGCCGGTTCCGAGAGCATTTCAAGCTCACCGGCACGCCGCTGCGCATCGAAATGAAGTCGTCGCAGAACCCGTTCGACGACAAGGCGTGAGCCTTCGCCGGCGCCCGTGTCACGGGGCGTCCCGCTTTGCAAGCCTTCACATGACCCTGAACATGGATCGGTTGGGGACTGTGTTAAGGTGCCCCTTCCGAAACTTTCTTTTAACACGGAGCATATCGTGAGCAACAAAGGGCAACTCCTACAAGACCCCTTCCTGAACCTGCTGCGCCGCGAGCACGTGCCGGTGTCCATCTATCTGGTCAACGGCATCAAGCTGCAAGGTCACATCGAATCGTTCGATCAGTACGTTGTGCTGCTTCGCAACACCGTGACCCAGATGGTCTACAAGCACGCCATCTCGACTGTGGTGCCCGGCCGTGCCGTGAACTTCCACGCCAACGAGTCGACCGAAGGCGGATCCGTTTGATCCGCTGCGCCCTCCAGACCAGTCGATCCTCCTCCTGACGCCTTGACCACCGACTCCCCGTCTGTGCGCCTCGCCAATGAGGACCCCCGGGTCGTGCTGGTCGGGGTCGACTTCGGCCCCGGCTCGTCGTTCGACCCCACCCTCGACGAACTCGCGCTGCTGGCCGAATCGGCCGGCGACCAGCCCGTTGCCAAAGTCACGGCCAAGCGCCGTGCGCCCGATGCGGCCCTGTTCGTGGGCTCGGGCAAGGCCGATGAAATCAAGTCTCTTGTGACGCTCTACCAGGCGCACGGGGTCATTTTCGACCAGGCCCTGTCGCCTGCCCAGCAGCGCAACCTCGAGCGCCATCTCGGCGTCGAGGTGCTCGACCGAACCGGCCTGATCCTCGAGATCTTCGGCGCCCGTGCCCGAAGCCACGAAGGCAAGCTGCAGGTCGAACTTGCGCGCCTCGAATACCTCTCCACCCGCCTTGTGCGGCGCTGGTCTCACCTGGAGCGCCAGCGTGGCGGCGTCGGGCACCGCGGCGGTCCGGGTGAAACCCAGATCGAACTCGACCGCCGGATGATCGATCAGCGCATCAAGTCGCTGAAAGAGCGGTTGGTCAAGGTCAAGAAGCAGCGCAACACCCAGCGGCGTTCGCGCGAGCGCACCGGCACCTTCCGTGTGTCGCTCGTCGGGTACACCAACGCCGGCAAGTCGACCTTGTTCAACGCGTTGACCAAGGCCGGTACCTACGCGGCCAACCAGTTGTTTGCCACGCTGGACACGACCACCCGGCAGTTGTTCCTGTCCGAGGCGCAGCGCAGCGTGACCCTGTCCGACACGGTGGGGTTCATCCGCGATCTGCCGCACACGCTGGTCGAGTCGTTTGAAGCGACACTGCAGGAGGCCGCCGAGGCAGATCTCCTGCTGCACGTGGTCGATGCCGCCAGCCCCGTGTTGCACGAACAGATCGACGAAGTGCTGCGGGTGCTCGACAGCATCGGCGCCGGTGCACTGCCGCAGGTCCTGGTGTTCAACAAGTGCGACAGCCTCGAAGCCCATCAGCAGCCGCACCACCAGCGCGATGTCTACGAATTGCCCTCGGGTCGCCGTTGTCAACGTGTCTTTGTGAGTGCGCTGAAAGGGCAGGGGCTTGATACCCTGCGTGCCGTGCTGGCTGAAGCTGCGGTTTCCGGGCTCGGCGACGAGGCCATCACCCCCACGGAAGTCGACCCCCGATTCGACAGGCACAATCCCCTTGATTCAGAGGTACCCCCGTCGGCGTACCCTGGTTTTCCGACCGACACAACATGAACATGCATACGCTGGATGCAGGCTCCGGGCCTGCACGATCGATCCGCTTGACGTGGGCGGTGCTGCCCTTGGCGGCGCGGCTTGCCATGGGTGCCGTCCATCGCACTGCCTGGCTGGGTACCCAGGCGCTGCGTCAGGTCCTGCCCGGGGCGGCACGTCCGGCGGTGTTGCTCAACCAGCGCAACGACGGTCCGCCTGACCTTGACGAGCTCTGGCGTGATTTCAACCGCAAGCTCAGCGGCATGTTTGCCAACAAGGGCGGCGGCGACAACAACGGACCCGGCGGCAACATGTCGCCCGACCCCAGTGGCGCCGGCATCGGTGCCGGGCTGATTCTGGGCGTCGTGGCCCTGATCTGGCTGGGCAGCGGCTTCTTCATCGTGCAGGAAGGGCAGCAGGCGGTCGTGATGTCGTTTGGCCGTTTCAGCCACACCGTCGACGCCGGCTTCCAGTGGCGCGCCCCGTATCCCTTCCAGAGCCACGAGGTGGTCAATCTCACGCAGTTGCGCTCCATCGACGTGGGCAGCAACTCCGTGATGCAAGCCACCGGCCTGCGTGACTCGTCCATGCTCACGCGAGACGAGAACATCGTCGACATCCGCTTCACCGTCCAGTACCGCCTGCAGGATGCCCGCCAGTACCTCTTCGAGAACCGCAGCTCCGACGAAGCCGTACTGCAGGCGGCCGAATCCGCCGTGCGCGAGATCGTGGGCAACAGCAACATGGATTCGGTGCTGTACGAGCAGCGCGACGCCATTGCGGCCGAACTGGTGAAGTCCATTCAGGCCCAGCTCAACAAGCTGAAGGCCGGCGTGCTGGTGGCCAACGTCAACGTTCAGAGCGTGCAGGCCCCCGAACAGGTGCAGGCGGCCTTCGACGACGCGTTCAAGGCCGGCGCAGACCGCGAGCGGCTGAAGAACGAGGGCCAGGCCTACGCCAACGACGTGATCCCGAAGGCACAGGGCACGGCAGCGCGTTTGCGCGAGGAAGCCGCCGGTTATTCCGCCCGTGTGGTGGCGCAGGCCGAGGGCGATGCACAGCGCTTCAAGTCGGTGTATGCCGAGTACCAGAAGGCGCCTGGCGTCATGCGCGACCGGCTCTACATCGACACGATGCAGCAGGTCTACAGCAACGTGACCAAGGTGATGGTCGAGAGCCGCCAGGGCTCCAATCTGCTTTACCTCCCGCTTGACAAGCTGATGGGCGTGAACGGCGGTGCGCCAGCGGCACCGGCTGCGGCCACCTCGGCACCGGACAACGGCGTGGCGACCGCGCCCGCGGCACCGGGTGCGACCGACTCCCGCTCGCGTGATGGTCTGCGCAGCCGCGACCGCGATGCGCGCTGAAGCGCGCCCGCCCCATGCAGCGCCCAAGCATCAAGGAAACCTGACATGAACCGCATCGGTACCTACTTGGTCGGCATCCTGCTGGCCATCGTCATCGCGGCATCGACCCTGTTTGTTGTCGACCAGCGCCAGTTTGCCGTGGTCTACGCACTTGGCGAAATCAAGGAAGTCATCAGCGAGCCGGGCTTGAAGTTCAAGCTGCCCGCGCCACTGCAGAACGTGATCTTCCTCGACCGTCGTGTGCAGACGCTCGACAGCCCTGAGTCGCGCCCCATCTTCACGGCCGAGAAGAAGAGCCTGGTGATCGACTGGCTGGTGAAATGGCGCGTGACCGAGCCTCGCCAGTTCATCCGCAACAACGGCGTCGACATCCGCAATGCCGAGAACCGCCTGTCGCCGATCGTGCAGGCTGCGCTCAACGAGGAGGTCACCAAGCGCACCGTGGGGGCGGTGCTCTCCACCGAACGCGAGAAGGTCATGCAGGGCGTCATCCGCCGCCTGGCTGACGACGCCAAGTCCTTCGGCATCGAGATCGTCGATGTGCGCATCAAGCGCGTGGACTTCTCCGCCAACATCACCGAGTCGGTCTACCGCCGCATGGAGTCCGAACGCAAGCGCGTGGCCAACGAGCTGCGCTCCACCGGTGGTGCCGAAGGCGAGAAGATCCGCGCTGATGCCGACCGCCAGCGTGAAATCATCGTGGCCGAAGCCTACCGCGATGCCCAGAAGATCAAGGGCGAGGGCGATGCCAAGGCTTCGGCCCTGTATGCCGAAGCGTTTGGCCGGGACCCGCAGTTTGCTCAGTTCTATCGGAGCCTTGAGGCCTACCGTGCCACCTTCCGCAGCAAGAGCGACGTGATGGTGATCGACCAGAGCGGTGACTTCTTCAAGACCATGCGGGGCGGCAGCGCTCCCAGCTCGGCCGCGGCGCCACGCAAGTGACCGTGCTGCAGGCGAAGAAGGCCCCGTGCGCCGGGAGGCGCAGGGATCTCGCCCATGTCTGACGTTCTCTGGACTGCGCTGGCCCTCGTGCTTGTGTTCGAGGGCCTGATGCCCGCCATCAACCCCGGTGGCTGGCGTCGCATGTTCGAGCAATTGATGCGCTTCGACGACGAGCAGATCCGTCGTTTCGGGCTCGGCAGCATGGTCGTTGGCCTGCTGCTTCTCTGGGTGATTCAGGCCTTCTCCTGAGCGCCCCGGTCGGCCGGCAGGGCACTTCGCTGTCAAAGTGTCCCGAACCCCCGGTAGAATCTCGTTTTTAACCCCCACACGTTTTCTTATGTCGTCTGCTTGGCTGTTGCCAGAGCACATTGCTGACGTCTTGCCCGCGCAGGCCCGTCGCGTGGAAGAGTTGCGTCGCATCTGGCTGGATGTCGCCCGCAGCTACGGCTACGAGCTCGTGATGCCGCCGCTGCTCGAGCACCTTGACTCGCTGCTGTCCGGCACCGGCCGCGCGCTCGACCTCCGCACTTTCAAACTGGTGGACCAGCTCTCCGGTCGCACGCTCGGCGTGCGT
Organism: uncultured Aquabacterium sp.; assembly: GCF_947366995.1. GTDB lineage: Bacteria > Pseudomonadota > Gammaproteobacteria > Burkholderiales > Burkholderiaceae_C > Aquabacterium. The sequence goes on from NZ_CANBCC010000009.1 coordinate 71,445, forward strand.
GCCGATGCCACACCTCAGGTGGCCCGCATCGACGCGCACTTGCTGAACCGAGACAGCGTCACCCGCCTGTGCTACTGCGGCCCCGTGCTGCACACCCGACCTGCAAGCCCCCAGGCCAGCCGTGAGCCGCTGCAACTCGGTTGCGAGATCTACGGCCACGCCGGGCTGGAAGCCGAACTGGAATCGACCGAACTGGCGCTCGAAGGGCTGCTGGGCTCGGGGCTCACAGACCTTGTCATCGATCTGGCCGACGTGCGCCTCATTGAAGGTGTGCTGGCCGGTCTTGGCATCACGGCCCTCGACGACACGATCCGCACTGCGTTGGTCGCCGCGCTGACCGCCAAGGACGTCGCTGCGCTGCGTGAGTTGGCGGCCCAGGGGCCCTTGGCCGCTGCGCCAGATGCCGCTCGCGTGCTGGTTGGCCTGACCACGCTCTACGGCGGCGACGAGGTGCTGGACCAGGCGCGCGCGCTGCTGCCCGACCACCCGATGGTCGTTGCCGCGTTGCGTGACCTCGGCTGGTTGGCTGGCCACCTGCGTCAGACGCGGGCCGAAGTCCGTGTCGGCTTCGACCTGTCCGATCTGTCGGGCTACGCTTACTACAGTGGCACCCGCTTTGCCGTCTACGGTGCTGGCCTGGCCGATGCACTGGTGCGTGGCGGCCGTTACGACGAGGTGGGGGCCGTGTTCGGCCGCCGCCGCCCCGCCGTGGGCTTCAGCCTCGACCTCAAGGTGCTGGCTGAACTGCTCGCCTCGCGCAGCGGTCTTGCCGTGCGGCCCGCCGTACGGGCTCCCTGGGGTGAAGACCCCGCCTTGCGCCAGGCTGTGCGCACCCTCCGAGGGCAGGGCCACACCGTGGTGTGCGTGCTGCCTGGACATGAACACGACGTCCAGGAATTCGACTGCGACCGCGAGCTCGCACTCGTCGACGGACGCTGGACGGTGCGCGCCCTCTGAGCGCACCGCCTTTCCCTTACGCGAAACAGGAATCTGCCATGCAAAGCACTTCTGCGTCGGCTCGCGCCGGCAACACCACCGCCCGCAACGTTGTGGTGGTTGGCACCCAATGGGGTGACGAAGGCAAGGGCAAGGTCGTCGACTGGCTGACCGACCATGCTGCTGCCGTCGTCCGCTTCCAGGGCGGCCACAACGCCGGCCACACGCTGGTGATCAACGGCAAGAAGACCGCCCTGCAGCTCATCCCGTCCGGCATCATGCGCGACGGGGTCGCCTGCTACATCGGCAACGGTGTGGTGGTGGACCCGACCCATCTGCTGTCTGAAATCAAGCGTCTGGAAGACGCTGGTCTGGACGTGCGTTCACGCCTGTACATCAGCGAGTCGTGCCCGCTGATCCTTCCCTTCCACGTGGAAGTCGACAAGGCCCGCGAGGCCCTGCGCGAGACCAGCGGCAGCGGCAAGATCGGCACCACCGGCAAGGGCATCGGCCCGGCCTATGAAGACAAGGTCGCCCGCCGTGCCCTGCGCGTGCAGGATCTGAAGCATCCGGACCGCTTCGCCAAGAAGCTGCGGGAGTTGCTGGAGTTGCACAACTTCGCACTGGAAGGCTACCTGAAGGCCGAGAAGCTGGAATTCCAGCCGATTTTCGACCAGGCCATGGCGGCCGCGAAGGAAATCCTGCCCATGCTGGCTGACGTCGGCGTGCGCATCCACGCTCACAACGTGGACGGTGGCAGCGTGCTGTTCGAAGGCGCGCAGGGCACGTTGCTGGACATCGACCATGGCACGTACCCGTACGTGACCTCGTCGAACTGCGTGGCCGGCAATGCCGCCGCCGGCTCGGGTGTGGGCCCTGACAAGCTGCATTACATCCTCGGCATCACCAAGGCCTACACCACGCGCGTGGGCAGCGGCCCGTTCCCGACCGAACTCGACTGGGACACGCCGGGCACCGTCGGCCATCACCTGTCCACCGTGGGCCAGGAGCGTGGCACCGTGACGGGGCGAGCCCGTCGCTGCGGCTGGCTCGATGCTGCAGCCCTGAAGCGCTCGGTGCTGATCAACGGCATCTCTGGCATCTGCCTGACCAAGCTCGACGTGCTGGATGGCCTGAGTGAGATCAAGGTGTGCACCGGGTACATGCTGCGTGGTGAACGCATCGACATCCTGCCTCTGGATGCCGACGACATCGTGGCCTGCGAACCGATCTACGAGAGCTTCCCGGGATGGGAAGGCTCCACCTTCGGCATCACCGAATGGGACAAGCTGCCGAACAATGCGCGCGCCTACCTCGAGCGCGTGCAGGGTTTCATCGGCGCGCCGATCGACATGGTGTCGACGGGCCCCGACCGCGACCACACCATCCTGCTGCGTCATCCCTACAAGGGTTGACTGCATCCGTTTTTCCGACCGACAACCCATAGGCACACCATGCTCACCGACGACGGTAAACACCTCTATGTCTCCTGGGAGGAGTACCACCAGCTGATCGAGCGCCTGGCGCTCAAGGTGCACGCTTCCGGCTGGGAGTTCGATCAGATCCTGTGTCTGGCCCGCGGCGGCCTGCGTCCGGGCGATGTGCTATCGCGCGTGTTCGACAAGCCGCTCGGCATCATGTCGACGAGCTCCTACCGTGACGAAGGCGGCACGCTGCAGGGCCGCCTCGACATGGCGAAGTACATCACCATGCCGAAGGGTGAACTGGCAGGGCGTGTGCTGCTGGTCGATGACCTGGCGGATTCTGGCGTGACGCTGCAGGCAGTGGTCGAGCGGCTGCGCAGCATGCCGGCCATCACCGAGTTGCGCTCGTCCGTGATCTGGGTGAAGGGCGTGTCCTGCTATACGCCGGACTACTATGTCGAAGCACTGCCGACGAGTCCCTGGATCCATCAGCCCTTCGAGGAATACGACGGCCTGCGTCCTCCAGCGCTGCTCAAGCGTTACGAGGTCTGAGTTTCGCGACAGGCGAAACCGGCGACAGCCCAAGGCAGCCACATCGGCTGCTTTTTTTCTTGTGCCTGAGGTTGCGCGCACGCCGGGCGCTTGCGCCGCACGGCGCAATGAGAAAAGCCGGTTGACCTTTCGATCAACCGGCTTGCTCATTTGGTGCCCAGGAGAGGACTCGAACCTCCACGGAGTTACCCGCTAGTACCTGAAACTAGTGCGTCTACCAATTCCGCCACCTGGGCAGGTACTGTTTGATGCGTTGCTTTGGCGTTTCAGCGTTGCGCTGCATCAAGACCATTAATGTAGCACCATTTTTGGTTTCTTGTCCAGTTCCCGCTGCGGCGTGGTGAAAAAACGGCAGACAAAGCCAGAACCCAGTGAAGTGTTGCGTTCTGGCTGCATCGGCGTGGGGCTTCAACGTCCGGGCCGGGCAGGGGGCTGCCGGGATGTGGTGTACGCTGGGTTTTCGGAGCCCGACATGTTTTTGCAACACCCCCATCCTCATCCGCTGCAACACGCACGGGCGCTGGCGATCGGATCGTCGATCGCATTCAGCAGGCATGAAAAAAGCCGGTTGATCATCGATCAACCGGCTCTCTCAATGGTGCCCAGGAGAGGACTCGAACCTCCACGGAGTTACCC
>NZ_CANBCC010000010.1 GCF_947366995.1 uncultured Aquabacterium sp.
ATTGCCCCGCATGCTCGGCCCATGACAGTGGCGCCTGCCAGCCTTCAGCCTGCACCAGCGCCCAGCCATCGGACGACCACCATTGCGGGTCCTGGTAGCCGCCGTCGGCCACGAAGCTCAGCATGTCGCGCCCGTTCACCGGTCGGTCGGCCATCGCGAAGTCGCCCAGCAACAGCGCGTGGGGCGGACCTTCGTTGTCGAAGGCCGGCGCGTCGGTCTGATGCCCGATGTGGTAGGTGCCCGCGGCGACCGTGTGCCACGCCAGCGGGGCGGCTTCGCCCGGCTCCTTGGGCAGCGGGCGGGACACGCGCAGCGCCGGCTCATCGGGGTGGCGCCTGAACAGCGCCAGGGCGTCGGTCAGGATCAGTTCCTGATGCTGTGCTTCGTGCGCCAGGCCGATCTGCACGAGCTGCTGCAAACGCGGCCATTCGGCATCCGACGCAGCGTCGATCAGCTGCGTCACCGCGCGGTCGACGTCCTCCCGCCACACGAGCACTTCGGCCAGCGAAGGCCGTGTCAGCAGCCCCCGCTCCGGCCGAGGGTGGCGGGGGCCGAGTGCCTCGTAGTACGAGTTGAACAGGCGGTGCCAACCCGGCCGCAGCGGCGGCACGCCGCCCACCGGCTCCAGCACCACGACCTCGAAGAACCAGGTGGTGTGAGCCAGGTGCCACTTGGTGGGGCTGGCATCGGGCATGGCTTGCGCGCCTTGGTCCTCTACCGTGAGGCCCTCGGTGCGTGCCGTGGTTTCGCGGCGCACGGTCTCGTAGTGCCGGCGCAAGGCAGCACGTTGGACCAGACGGTCCGCCAGGCGGGCAGGGGCCTGGCCAGCAAAGGCCGCCGGCCCCTCAGAAAGCGGGGCACCGGTAACGGGAGACATGGGGGGAGGGGCAGGAAGACATGGCCGTTGCGGGCAAGCCGTGTGCCCGGGAATGCAGACGGCCGCCAGCGGGTGGTACGCCACAGGATCACGGTTTGCTGTAGCGGTGCAGGCGCCGACCGGTTGGCGACCCCCTCAACCCCGAAGGAGATTCCATGTTTGCCCACAACAAGCGCTTGCAGTACACCGTACGCGTTCAGGAAACCAATCCCGCCCTGGCCCAGCTGCTGCTGGAACAGTTTGGTGGACCACAAGGCGAACTGGCCGCGGCCTGTCGCTATTTCACGCAGGCCCTGGGCGAAGAAGACGCCGGCCGCAAGGACATGCTGATGGACATCGCCACCGAGGAGCTGAGTCACCTTGAAGTGATCGGCACGCTTGTGGCCATGCTGAACCGGGGCGCTAAGGGGCGCATCGCCGAAGGCGTGGACGAAGAGGCTGACCTCTTCCGCGCCATCAACGGCCCCGGCAACGACTCCCACGTCACCCAGGTGTTGTATGGCGGTGGCACCCCGCTGATCAACTCAGGCGCCGTGCCCTGGACGGCCGCCTACATCGACACCATTGGCGACCCCACTGCCGACCTCCGTTCGAACATCGCGGCCGAGGCCCGCGCCAAGATCATCTACGAACGCCTGATCAATGCAACCGATGACCCGGGTGTGAAGGAGGCGCTGGGCTTTCTGATGACGCGCGAAGTTGCGCACCAGCAGTCGTTCGAGAAGGCGCTGTACGCGATTCAGCCGAACTTCCCGCCCGGCAAGCTGCCCGGCGACCCGCGCTTTGCCCGCGCCTACTTCAACACCTCGCAAGGTGCCGGCGATTGCCGCGGCCCGTGGAACAGCGACGAGAACTTCGAGTACATCCACAGCCGAGATGAGCACCTAGCGGTGGACGGTGGCACGGGGCTCGCCGAAGTGGGCATGACGTCGCAGGAGCTGGATCTGGTCGACCGGCTGGCCGTGCGCACCAGCTCGGACCGCGCAGCCAATCCGACCACCGGCGCCGAACTGGGCGCCGGTGCGGATGGCAGCCTCAACGGCAGCACGCCGGGCAGTACGGCACCGCTCTGAGCCATGAACGGGCCACGCCGATCCACCCTGACGGCCGGGGATGTGCTGCACGTGCGCACCGGCGCGCCATGGCGCGTGGCGCTGGGCGTGCTCATCGTGGCGGGCGGCCTGCTGACGCTGGGCGTCGACCTGTGGGCGATGCTCGGGCAGCAGGCCCCCCGCGCCCAGCAGGCGGCGCTGGCGGGGTTGATCGCCGCAGGCGCCACGGCACTGGGCACGCTGCCGGTCTGGCTCTCGCAGACCACGTCGGAACGCACGCGGGACGCCATGATGGGCTTCGGGGCTGGCGTGATGCTGGCCGCCAGTGCATTCTCGCTGGTGGTGCCGGCGCTGGCAGCCGCCGGTCAGCAAGGCCTGGGCCCCTGGCCCGCCGGGTTGCTGGTGGGCAGTGCCATCCTGGTGGGGGCGCTGTGCCTGGTGCTGCTGGATCGCTGGCTGCCTCACGAGCACTTCATCAAGGGGCCTGAAGGGGCACAGGGCGCGCTGTCGCAGCGGCTCAAGCGCGTGTGGCTGTTCGTGTTTGCCGTGGCGCTGCACAACATGCCGGAGGGGCTTGCCATCGGCGTGGCGTGGGGCGGGGGCGATGCCGCGGCGGCGTCTGCGCTGGGCACCGGCATCGCCATCCAGGATGTGCCCGAAGGGCTGGTCATCGCCGTGGCCCTGAGGGGCGCCGGCTATGGTCGCGTGATGTCAGCCGGCATTGGCGCGTTGTCGGGTCTGGTCGAGCCGGTTGCCGCGGTGGCGGCTGCGCTGGTGGTCGGCTGGTCGCTCATCCTGCTGCCCTGGGGGCTCGCGTTTGCGGCCGGGGCCATGCTGTACGTCATCAGCCACGAGGTGATCCCCGAGTCTCACCGCCAGGGTCACGAGCGGCTGGCCACCGCCGGCCTGATGGTCGGCTTCGTGGTCATGATGTTGCTCGATACGGCCTTGGCTGCGTGACAGCCCGGGGGGCGTACACGTCGTTTCGTGTCAAGGGCAGGGGCGAGACGCCCTGCGCCCGGCGCGAGGCCAGCACCTGATAGACGCCCACCTCGCCCTGTTCGAACTGCAGCGCACTCGCGGCCATGTAGAGGCGCCACACGCGGTAGGCCATTTCGCTGACGTGCTGCACCGCTTCGTCGTGTCGGGCTTCGAGCCGGCGCACCCAGTGCCGCAGCGTCATCGCGTAGTGCGGACGCAGGCCTTCCACATCCCACACCTCGAAGCCCTGGGCCTCCATGAGGGCCATCACCCGGTTCAGGCGGTCCAGCTGTCCGTCAGGGAACACGTAGCGGTTGATGAAGCGCGTCGACAGCGTCCCGTCCCACACGTCCTCTTCCTGCGTGATGCCATGGTTGAGCATCAACCCGCCTGGCACCAGCAGCCGCTGTGCAATCGTGAAATAGCGCGGCAGGTTGCGCAGCCCGACGTGCTCGAACATCCCCACACTGGCGATCTTGTCCCAGCACGCTTCGCCCGGCAGGTCGCGGTAGTCCATCCGCTCCACGGTCACCCGACCCTGCAGGCCGGCCTCCGCGATCCGTTGACGGGCCAGCTCAAGCTGGCGGTGGCTCAGCGTGATGCCGTGCGCCCGCACCCCGTGTTCACGCGCCGCGTGGATGAGCAAGGCCCCCCAGCCGCAGCCGATGTCGAGGAAGCGGTCGCCGGGTTGCAGGCGCAACTTGCGGCAAATGTGTTCAAGCTTGGCGGTTTGCGCCTGTTCCAGGTTGTCGTCGGGGCTCTGGAAGTAGGCGCACGAGTACACCATCTGCCGGTCCAGCCAGAGCCGGTAGAACGCATTGGAGACGTCGTAGTGAAACGCGATGGTGCGGTCCTTCGCCAGGCCCGCGGGGCGTTTCGCGCCACGGTCGATCGGGGTGCCACGCAGTCGCAGCATCAGGGCCTTGGCCATCACCCCCGCGCGTTGCAGCGGGGTCGTGCTGCTGCCCAGGTGGTCCTTCAGGCTCAGCGCGGCGTACAGGTCACCCAGGATGTCAATGTCGCCACGGAAGTAGGCGTCTGCAAGGCGCAAGGCCCCACCTCCCAGGGCCGCATCGCACAGCGGGGAAGGGTGATGCACGACCAGCCCGAACCGCGGTGTGCCGTGGCCGAAACGCAGCACCTCCCCGTTCCACAGCTGCACCGTCATCGGGTAGGGCGGTTCGCCCACCAGGGCGTACAGGATCTCACGGGCCAGGCGGACGTCGCGTTCGCCGCTGGCCGACCACAATGACTCGTCGGGCTGCATGGAAAGGGGACCTTCGTCTCGGGTGCGCCAGGTGGCGCTCACGCGGGAAGGGGCAATCGGCGTGCCCGCTGTTGCGTCACCCTGTGACCTGCTTGAAAACGTCCTGCCAATCCGCGACAAAGCGGTCGATGTGGAAGCGGTCGTGCGCGGCCTGGCGTGCGCGTTCGCCCATGCGCCGGGCCTCGCGCGGGTCGGCGATCAGCTGTTGCATGCCTTCAATCAGGCGCTCGGGCCGGGTGTCGATGAAGCCGTGGTGCCCATCCCGGATCACGGTCACGAGTTCGGTGGTGGCCAGCCCGACGATGGGCATGCCGACCATCATGGCCTCGATCACCGCCAGCCCGAGGCTGGTGTAGCGGATGGGGTTGAAGAAGAAGCGGTGGGCCGCCATCACCTCGGGCAACTGCTGGTGCGTCACTTCGCCCGCCCCGCCAAGGCGGTCGGCACCCATGCCCACCAGCGTCAGGGGCAGGCGCGTGCTCGCCTGGCGGTAGATGTCGGAGCCAAGTCGCCGCCCCCGTCGATCGAGGTTGTTGACGACCACGAGGCCCGCCGCCATCTCGCCATGGTGAACGGCGTGGGTCAGCAGCTTCACACCGTGCTCCACCACCCGGACGGGCTGATCGCCGTTGTCCCACATCAGCGCGTTGAAGGGTGTGCAATGCACCAGCAGCGTGTCGCCATCCTGCACCCAGTGGCGCGTGTTGGTGGGGTGCTCCTGGGGTGGATCGTGCTCGAGGTAGATGCGGGGCAGGCGCCGCTGGGCCTCGCTCAGCAGGGTGTGCTGCTCATGCTCGTAGGCCTCGCGCGACTGGAACAGCACGATGTCGAACGCCATGTCGCGCAGCTGGTCGACGGGCGCGTCGTGCACGTTGTCGCCCCACGGCAGGGTGCCGCTGCGGCCGCTGTGGTGGGTCGAGCGCGCGGCATCGGCCACCAGGTAGAACTGGTGAGGCACCTGGCTGAGGTAGTACATGTAGTTGCCATGCACGTGCCAGGTCAGGACGCGAAGGGGGCGGCTCATCGGCGGTCCTCAGAAGAACAGCACGCGGAAGTGCATCGCCCCGCGTACCCGCCAGTACAGCGACAGAAAGGGGATGACCAGCGAGGTCACGAGCATCTCGGCCACATGCGAAGGTGCCAGCGAGGCGCCTTTCAAGCGCAGCGCAATGAAGCGCAGCAGGGCGGCCAGGGCCACCGCGCCCGACACTGCGGCCACGGTGGGCAGCCCCTGCCACAGCGCCACCAGCGCGAGCAGGGTGCCGAACACGATGAGGTGGTAGTGCCACGGCGGCGTGGGCCGGATCTTGAGGCGGTAGAGGTGCGGGTGCTTCTTGAAGAGCAGAGCGTCGAAGAACACGTTGGCCTGCTGCCGCAGCGACACGCCCCAGCGTTCCGGCCGCACTGGGTGCACCACCATGGCCTTGGGCGCCCACCCGACGTGGCCGAGCTGCAGCAGAGAGAAATGCAGGTCCGAGTCTTCTCGCCAGGCGCGCTTGAAGCGCTCGTCGAACCCGCCCACGGCGACCAGGGCATGCCGCCAGACCAGGGCGTTGGCGGTGGCGAACTCCGCCTGCTCCAGGCCCTGGGTCATGCGCTCATGGTCGGTGGGGCGGGCCTGGGTCGGCACCACCACCCGACCGCCTACTGCGACCCCGCCACGGGTCATGGCCTTGCAGCCCTCGAGCAGCCAGTCGCGGTCGGGCTCGGTGTCGTCGTCGGTGAAGGCGATGAGCGGCGCAGAGCTGGCCCGCCAGCCACGGTTGCGTGCGGCCGCAGGCCCCCGGGTTCCGCGCGGCTGCAGGTAGTGAAACGCGGGTGCGCCCTGGCAGCGGCGGTTGAAGTCCTCCACCACCTGGCGCGTGGTCTCGGTGCAACCGTCGTCGACCACGATGACCTCGAAGGCGTGGCCGGGCAGGGACTGCTTCGTCAGGGCTTCCAGGCAGCGTGCCAGCAGCTGCGGGCGCCGATAGGTTGGGATCACGACCGCCATGGACAGGATCATGCCGAGAGCCTCCGCTTGTCGATCAGCCACGAGCCGATGACCAGCGCGTCGAGCGGCGTGCTGAAGAAGGCGTCCAGCGCGTCCTTGGGCGTGCAGACGACGGGCTCGCCGCGCACGTTGAACGAGGTGTTGATCAGCACCGGCACCCCGGTGCGTTCACCGAAGGCCGTCAGCAGACGATGGAAGCGTGGCTGGCGCTCGGCGTCGACCGTCTGCACGCGGGCGGTGCGGTCGGCGTGGCAGGCTGCGGGAATGCGGTCGGCCTGTTCCGGAGGCACGTCGTAGATGAAGAGCATGAAGGGCGACTCCCCCCGATTGGCCTCTGCCGGGGTGAACCACTCGGCCAGCTTCTCCCTGGGCACCACGGGGGCGACCGGGCGGAAGTCCTCGCGGTCTTTCAGCTCATTGAGGCGCGCCTGCATGGCGGGGTCGATGGGCGAAGCGAGGATGGACCGGGCCCCCAGTGCGCGCGGGCCGAACTCCATGCGTCCCTGGAACCAGCCGATGACGCAGCCTTCGGCCAGCAGGCGGGCCGTCTCGACTTCCACGTCGTCCAGCCGGCGCACGGGCAGCTTGGCCCACGCCAGCAGGGCGCCGATGGCGTCGTCGTCGAAGTCCGGGCCGAGCAGGGCGTCTTCCATGCGCCATGCGCGGGGTGCCAGCCGGGTTGGTGCGGTGGCGCTCTGTGCCTCGGGCTGCGCGCCGCGTTCCCGGGCATCGGTCCACAGCGCGGCACCCAGGGCCGTACCGGCATCGCCGGCTGCGGGCTGCACCCACACCTCGTCGAACAGCCCACTGTCGCGCAGGCGTGCGTTCATCACGCAGTTGAGGGCCACGCCGCCCGCCATGGCCAGCTGTCGTTCGCCCGTGCGCTGCTGCAGCCAGCCCGCCAGCGACCGCACGGTGTCTTCCAGCACGCTCTGCAGCGAGGCGGCCAGGTCGAAGTGGCGCGCCTCCAGTGGGGCGCCCTTCTCGCGTGGCGCGCCGCACAGGGTCACCAGGTCCAGCGGCTCGATGGTGTACTGACCTTCATCACCCACGTGCACGCAGGCCTGCAGCGCGTCGGCAAAGCGGGGCTGGCCCAGTGCGGCCAGGGCCATGACCTTGTACTCGTCGGACGAGTGCAGAAAGCCCAGATGGCTGGTCACGCGTTCATACAGCATGCCCAGCGAGTGCGGCATGCACACTTCGCCCAGCGGCGTGTAGGTGTCGTCGCGGTAGACGCCGTAGGTGGTGGTGGCGTCCTCGCCGCGGCCATCCAGTGTCAGCACGGCACACCGCGAGAACGGCGCGGCCAAAAAGGCGCTGGCCTGGTGGCTCAGGTGATGGGACACGAAGTGGAAGCGGTAGGGGCCATCATGCCGCACGCCCCGGAAGCGTGCCTTCAGGTGGTGCGGCGCGCCGCTGGCCAGCTGGCGGGGTGCGTTGACGATGTAGGACGCAAACAGCGGGTCCCACACGTTCTCCCAGCCGCCCGCGGGGTGGGCCGAGGGCGACAGTGGCAGGGTGATCTGGTCGCCGATGTGCCGTTCCTTGAGGAAGCGGCTGGGATCGTAGCTGTAGGCCACATGGTCGACCTCGGCCAGCGTGACGCCGGCGCGGGCCAGACAGAAGTCGATCGCGTGAAACGGCAGCTCCCACGCGGTGAAGGGCAGCGGCCGCTTGGCGTGCTTGATGCGCGTGAAGCGCTCCTCCTCGGCAGCCGCGATCACGCGGCCGTCGATCACCAGCGCGGCGGCCGAATCATGGAAGGCGGCGTTGATGCCCAGGGTGATCATGGGTGCTCCGTGTGAGAGGGGGCGGAAGGGGCTGGTTCGGTATCGAGTGCCAGAATGGCCTGAGCGGCTTCGAACAGATTGGGCGCGCGCAGGTCGGGTCGGCGGATCGGCGTCACGCGCCATTCAGTCTCATTGCCCACATCCATCAGCACGCTGCGACAGCCGGCGCGGTGACCTGCCTCCACGTCGTTGAGGATGTCGCCCACCATCCACGAACGCCGCAGGTCGATCTGGTGCACGGCGGCTGCCTGCAACAACAGGCCGGGTGATGGCTTGCGGCAAAGGCAGCCCGGGGCGAGGGCCGCAGCTGGCGCATGCGGGCAGACGAACACGTCAAGGATGTGGACGCCCGCGGCCGACAGCATGCCGCGGAGTGCGGCCAGGGCCTGGTTCAGCTGAAGGCGGTCGAACAGCCGGCGCGCCAGGCCGGACTGGTTGGTCACGATCACGAGCACGAAGCCGCGGGCCTGAAGCAGTCGCAGGCCTTCGATGGCCGAGGGCGTGAGCTTGAGCAGCGCCGGATCGACGTTGTAGGGCACGTCCTCGATGAGCGTGCCGTCCTTGTCCAGGAACACCGCGCGCTTGCGCGGCGCCGGCCGGGCTGGGGCAGGCTCCGGCTCGCTGGGCCGGGCCGTGGTGCGCATCAGGGCCATGAGGTTTCGTCGGGCGGCACGATGGTCAGTTCGGCCACGATGGCGTCGCGCGGCATGTCGAGCATGAAGCACACGGCATCGGCCACCCGGGCCGGGTCCTGCAGCTTCTGCGGGTCGAGTTCGGGGAAGCGATCGAGCAGGAAGGGGGTGCGCATTCCCCCCGTGACGAGGGCGCTCACGCGCACGCCGCTGCTGCGCAGCTCGGCATGCAGCGCGCGCGACAGGCCCAGCAGGCCCCACTTGCTGGCGTGGTATGCGCTGGCGTTGGGCCAGGCGCGCACGGCGGCGGTCGAGGTGATGTTCACCACCTGGCCACCGCGGCCGCCGTCGCTGTCCTTCAAGGCGGGCAAGGCCAGCTTGGTGAGGAGAAACGGCCCCAGCAAGTTGGTGTTCAGGACACGTGTCCACGCTTCGACGCCCACCTCGTCCAGCGAGGCCGTCACGTCGGTTCCGGCGTTGTTGACGAGGATGTCGAGCGCGCCAAAGCGCTCCAGACAGAGGCTTACCGCGTTCGCCACACCCTGCTCGCTGGACACATCCAGGCGAATGGGCAGCGTGCGTTCGCCCGCCGGATCGACGCTGTCGGCCAGCATCTTCGCCTTGTCGCCGGCCAGGTCGGCCAGCACGACACGCGCGCCGCGCTCAATCAGGCGTCGGCTGATGGCGGCACCGAGGCCACTGGCGGCCCCGGTCACGAAGGCGACCTTGTCTTTCAGGTCGACGGTCTCAGGCATAAGGGTCCTCCCTTTCTTTGTAATGAAGTGGAATGCGGTTCAATTCACCGCGCTGAAGTCATTCAGCGTCGGGCGATCGTGCAGGTCGATGTGGTGCGCAAGCTCGGCGCGGCGGCCGGTGTCCAGCACGTCGCCATACACGTCGAGCAGCATCTGGCTGACGCGCTCCCACGTGAACAGCGAGCGCACCCGACGCATGCCGGCTCGGCCCATGGCCAGGGCCAGGCGTGGGTTGGCATGGAGGTGGCTCAGGCACTGAGCCACCGCCTCAGGATTCTTGGGGGGGACGAGGTGGCCGGTGACCCCATCGGTCACGGTGTACTGCAAGCCCCCCACGGCACTGGCGATCACGGGGATGCCGCAAGCCATGGCCTCGAGGGGTGTGATGCCGAAGGGCTCGTACCAGGGCGTCGTCACGAACACATTGGCCGCCGCATAGTGGCGCCGCAAGGCCTCACGCGGGCGTTGCCCGATGAAGTGCACCCGGTCTTCGACGCCCGCTTCCCGGGCCACCGCGCGCAGCCGGCCGATCTCGGGCGTGCGCTGCGCGTCGGGCACGGGGCCGTCGCCACCGACAATCAGCAGCCGTGCGGGGATCGACCTCGGAAGATGCGCCAGCGAGCGGATGACGTTGTCGACGCCCTTGCGGGGCACCAGGCGCCCCAGCTGCAGGATGACGAAGTCATCGGGGGCCAGATCGAGGCCCAGCTCGGCGCGGGCGCGCAGGCGATGCTGCGGTCCGAATTCGCCTGCGTCGAAGCCGCACGGCACCATGCGGATCCGCGCGGGGTCGGCGCTGTAGAGCCGAACGAGGTCGTGCTCATCCTGGGGGCATTCGGCAATCAGGGCGTCTGCGTCGTCCACCAGCTTGCGTTCGATGTCGATCCGCATCCCCGGGAAGCCGTCGGCCGCGCCCTGGTGTTCGCGTCGCACCAGGCCCAGTGCATGGAAGGTCACGACATAGGGGATGCCCAGCGAGGCCTTCAGCTGCTGGGCCACCAGGCCCGACATGAAGAAGTTCGCGTGGACCAGGTCGCACCGCGGGCCGTGCCGCAGCAGCTGCTCGGCCGCGCGTGTGAAGGCCGGCATCACCGGCAGCAGGCGCTCTTTCGGGATGAAGCAGGCCGGACCGGCGGGGATGTGGAACACCCGCACACCGGGGCGCATGACCGTCATGGCCGGCTGGTCAGGATGATCCCGGCGCGTCAGCACATCGACCTGGTGGCCGGCCTGGGCCAGGCAGCGCGCCACCTGCGCGACATACACGTTCTGGCCGCCCGCGTCCACGCCACCGGCGCCAGACAGGGGCGAGGCGTGTTCGCTGATCAGCGCGATGCGCAGAGGCTTTGTCATAAGGCTCCTGTGGTGCTGCGCCCAGAGGGCAATCGCCATGCCCGAGGGGTGGCGCCGCTGCGAATACGGCAAGCGGCGTACCCAGCCTGTTCAGCGAACGCCGTCCCGGTCTTCCGCGAGACCCGCGTCGAGCAGCGGTCCCGTGGGGTTGTTGGGATCCGGGTCGTTCACGGGCGGCTCGGGCGCGTCTTCGGGGAGGTCCATCGGTGGCGGATCCGGAAAGAGCTTCTGAGGGCCGTCCGGGTCGGGGTTCGGTGGAGGCATCCCGCTCTGTTCGACAGGCTGGTCCGGAACGCGGTCGTCGGGCGGCGTGAGGCCGCGCACGTCGCTCGGCCCGTCGCTGGTGCCGCTCGGGCCGAAGGTGTCCTGGTCGTCATCAAGCGGCGGTGTGGCCTCGGCGGGGCGTGCGGGGGTAGGCATGGCGGTCTCCGGTGATCTGAGCCGGGATGGCTCCACCCGCATCACGGCAAGCCGCGGGCCGACCGAGGTGCTCAGGCCGGGCGCACGTAGCGAGGCAGAAAGCTGCGGTCCGGGCCGTTGGGAAAGCCGACCGTGATGCCCACGTCGTCGATGGCCAGGACGTGGCCTCGGCCGTATCGCGGGACCCGCACCGCATCTCCCACCTGAATGCGGGGAAGGTCGTCGGCAGGAGGCGGTGCCTCGAGGGACGAATCGGCGGCCTGCTGGTCAGCCTGCTGCTGGGCCGCAGCCAGGCGCTCGCAGTTGTCGCAGTGACCACAGGGCGAGAACGGCTCATCCGGGTCGAAATGTTGCAGCAACATTTGCCAGCGGCAACGTCCGGACTGACAGTACGCAACCAGGTTCTCCAGCATGGCCAGGTCGTGCTGCTTGCGTTGCGCGTGTTCTTCCAGCAGCGGTGCCAGCGCCTCGTCGGCCAGCGTGTCCACTCGCCGGCGCAGCACCCCGTGGCGGTCGCGTGCGAGCAGACCGTGACGCCGCATCAGCCACACCGCCAGTTGCACCTTCTGCCTGGGCCGCGCCAGCACCGCTTCCAGTTCCGGCAGGCGCCAGCCCGCGGCCTCGGCGGCCTCTTCACCCAACTGGTCGTGCACGGCCCTCAGGTCTGCCACGGTGGGCAGGCGGCCGATGAGAAAGAACTGTTGAATTCGGCGATCCTGCGCGAGATAAAGCAGCGTGCACCGGGCGGGCAGCCCGTCGCGCCCAGCGCGGCCCGAGGCCTGGTAGTAGCTGGCCAGGCTGGCGGGCAGCTGGTGGTGGATCACGAAACGGGTGTCGGCCTTGTCGATGCCCATGCCGAAGGCGGGCGTCGCGACCATCACGCGGGCCTCGCCCGCCATGAAGGCATCCTGAGCCGCATGGCGTCGCCCGCGGGCCAGGTGGCCGTGGTATAGCGCCACCGATTCGCCGCTCGATTGCAGTTCGGCATGTACCGCTTCCGCTGCCTTGACCGTGCTGGTGTAGACAATGCCCTGCCCCGGGGTGCCGTGGACCAGCGTGAGCAGGCGTGCACGTTGGGCCGCTTCCGACTCGACATGGTCGACTGCATAGTGCAGATTGCCCCGGTACAGCCCCGTGTGCACGACCTGCATGTCGGCCAGGTCCAGTTGCCGCATGACATCGGCCACATCCTCGGGCGTGGCAGTGGCCGTGAGCGCCAGCACCACCGGCCGGCCGAGCTTGCGCAGCGCCGCCCCGATCTCCAGAAACGCCGGCCGGAAATCATGGCCCCATTCGGCGATGCAATGCGCTTCGTCGATCACCAGCAGGCTCACCGGATGAGCGCCCAACTCTTGGGCGAAGCCCGGTGAGGCGAGGCGCTCCGGCGTGGTGAACACGATGCGGGCACTGCCGTCGGCCATCGCCTGGGCGGCCTTCTCGTTCTCGGCCGCCAGCTGGCCACTGTGGCGCAGCACGACCGGGATGCCGAGCGCGCGCAGATGGTCGTGCTGGTCCTTCATCAGCGCGATCAGCGGCGAGATGACCACCGTGCGGCCCGGCAGCAGCAGCGCCGGCACCTGATAACACAGTGACTTGCCCGCTCCCGTGGCCATCAGCGCGAGCGTGTCCTCTCCGGCCAGCACGTGGCGGATGACCTCTTCCTGCCCCGGCCGCAGTTGGCGAAGGCGAAAGCGGCTTTGCAGCAGGGCCTGCACCCTGGCGCGCCAGTTGGGCGGCGGCGCGGCCGCACGGGCGTGCACCACGTGTGGTGTTCAGGGGGCCGGGGCACCGCCGCGCGGCGCACGCGGGTCGGGCGGCGGTGCGGGGCGGTTCGCCATCATCCGCAACGCCACGGGCCACAGCAGGGGCAGCACGGCGGCCATCCAGCCGCCGCCCGAGCCGGTGTCCTGTTCGCCGCGCACGACCCGGCGGCGCGGCAGCGGGAGCAGACCGCCCACAATGGGCAGGCGGCGCAACAGGAAAACCAGATTCGGGTGGCGCCCCAGCCGGCGCCACGCCCGCGCCACCGCCGCGCGCCGGCGGTACAGCACGACGCCGGAGACGGCGGCCAAGCCAGCAGCGATGGTCAGGGTCCGTTTGCCGGGCATAAGGCGTTCGCGCACGGTGCGGCGCGCCTCGCGGCGCCAGACCTGCAGGCGCGCGTCGCTGGCCGCGATGGCCGCCTCGGTCGCATGGATCTGCTCACTCAGGGACATGGGGTGGCTCGCAGTGCGCTCAGGCGGGCGGGGAGGCCTGCGGCGCGGTGGGGTTGACCGGGTAGGGCGTGGGCGGCGTCACGCCAGGGCGTTCGACCGCGGCTTCGGGGCCAGGATGGCTGTGCCCGATGTGGGTCAGCATCCGCAGTGTGGCGGGGAATCCCAGCTGGCTGTTGAGCCGGTAGGCGACACGGACCGCTGCGGCTGCCGCCGCGACATTGACGAGCAGCACGATGAGCAGTGCCACCGGCCACGAGACGCCATGCGTGGTGCAGGCCATGTAGATCGCCACCAGCACGGTGGCCCAGGCGCTGCAGGCCATCAATGCAGCCAGCACGGCAAGCAGAATCATCTGCGTGGCGCGCAGGCCCACCTGCCGGGCCTCCAGCACGATGAGGTGCAGGCGTTCCTGCAGGCCGTGGGACACCTCCTGTGCCAGCGCGTTCAGCAAGGCGCCGATCGGCAATGCTGCAGGTGGCTCATCGGATGAGCCAGGCAGCGTGCCCGAACCGGGGGGAAGCCCAGGCGGCGGCACACCGGCCGCCGCGCTGTCGGGCGATGCGCCGGTTGTGCTCATGCCCGGTCGCTGCCCATCCGGCTGATCAGCACGCCGACGGCGACCGCCACCAGCACCGAGGCCAGCGGGTGCTGGCGCACACAGCTGCGTGCGGATTCAACCCAGGCCTCTTCCATCTCGCCGAGGGCCGCGGCCTTGTCGCGCAGGGCCTGTGCCGCGCCGCTGGCGGCCGACTGCAGTTGCTCGATCGCCGGGGCGGCCTTGGCAGCCATGCGGTCAATCGTGTCATGCGCAGTCTGGGTGGCTCGGTCGACGCCTTCCCGCACGCGGGTGGCATCACCGGTTGTCGTGGTGGTGTCGGTGACCATGGTTCTCTCCTGTTGGTTGATGAATGAACGGCGTGTGCCTGGTGGGGGAAGGGCAAGCATCGTGCCGTGTCGCGATCGGTGCAAAAAGGGCGCACTCCGGCCGCTTGCTGCCCGTCAAAGTGACCGGGGTCGGTCAGAACGACATCAGCCGTTGACGACCTCGCCACCGTTCGGATGCAGCACCTGTCCGCTCATGTAGCTGGCGTCCTGGCTGGCCAGGAACACGTAGCAGGGCGCGATCTCGTCCGGCTGGCCCGGACGCTTCATGGGCACCTTGCTGCCGAAGTGCGAAACCTCTTCGGCGGTGAAGGTCGACGGGATCAGGGGCGTCCACACCGGACCGGGTGCCACCGCATTCACGCGGATGCCCTTGTCGGCCAGCTGCAATGCCAGCGAACGTGTGAAGCCCACGATGGCCCCCTTGGTGGACGCGTAGTCCACGAGGCCCGGGCTGCCGCGGTAGGCCGTGACCGAGGTCGTGTTGATGATGCAGCTGCCCTCCTTCATGTGAGGCAGGACCGTGCGGGTCAGCTCGAACATCGCGAACACGTTGGTGCGGAAGGTGCGCTCGACCTGCGACAGCGGCAGTTCGGTGAAATCCTTCACCGGGTGCTGTTCGGCGGCGTTGTTGACCAGGATGTCGATGCTGCCGAAGCGCTGCAATACGGCCTCGACGGCCTTGGCCACCACGGCGGGGTCGCCCAGGTCGCCGGCAAACGTCAGGCACTGCACGCCGGCCTCTTCGACCAGCGCACGGGTCGCTTCCGCGTCTTCGTCTTCTTCAAGGTAGAGCACCGCCACATGGGCGCCTTCCTTGGCGAAGAAGGCCGCTACGGCGCGGCCGATGCCGCTGTCCCCGCCGGTGACGATGGCGACCTTGCCGGCCAGCCGGGCACTGCCTCGGTAGCGTTCGGCTTCGGCCTCGGGGGGCGGCTGCATGTCCCCCTGCCGGCCAGGCTGCGTGTCCTGGTGTTGCGGGGGCAAGGTGTTGGATGGGTCATCTGCGGGACACATGGGCGCTTCCTTTCGTGAGCCGGGTCATGAGCCGGCTACACGGCAAGCGCCATGCCCCTGAAACTGGCCCCGGCCCTTGCCGCCGGAGCGCAGGGGCAGCGGCGTCAGCTGTTGCGACGGCGGCGGGCAACCAGACCGGCTGCCATCAGACCGCTCAGGGCCAGCGACCAGGTGCGCGGCTCGGGCACCGGCAGCGTGGTCGAGCTCAGCGAGTAGAAGCCACCCGACGAACCCGTGGCGGTGCCGCTCACCAGGTAGTAGTAGTCGCCAGCCAGGGTCGGCGCGAAGCTCAGGGATGAGCTGCCCGTCGTGCCGTCAAAGCTGAAGCTGCCGATCAGGGTGTCGGGGCCCGGCTTGTCGAAATACAGGCTCAGCGTGCCGTCCATGATGCCCAGTACGGACAGCAGGTTGTTGGACACCGCCGTGGCGGCCAGGCCCGTGTCCTTGGGCAGTGTGAAGAAGATGGTGTCGGAGAAGGCGCCGGGATCGACGGTCTGGGCGACGAGTTCGAGCGTCCCGTGGGCGCCCCAGTCGATGTCTGCCGCAACAGCTGCGTGGGCGGCCAGTGCGGTGCCCAGAATGACGGCAAGGTGCTTGATCTGCATGGTGACTCCTGAGGGGTTGGAAAAAAGAGAACCCGGGTTGGGCCCGGACCGAAACGGCAACGTTTGTGCCCCGCAGCAATTTGTTGCGTGCCTGAAAGTGGGGTCTGGCGTGGCGTTCGTGACGGGTCAGGCATGCGATATGCCGTGTTTTCCCTTCGCGCCTTCGGGAGATGCACCCCGTTCGATGCGGTCGGAGGGCCTCTGGGTGCCGCACTTGCCGCACTTCTTCCGCAATGTGCGATCTGTCCGGATTAACCCGACGGCGGCGCGCCCGAATGTGTAAAAAGGCGAAACCAAACGCTTCTGACCGTGCGTGTCCGGATTCACAACGTGGTCAGGCTTTCAGCCCTGAATTCCCCCGAAACCAGGGGGGTCGAAATGGCCGCCATACGGGGTCGGCGGGTAAATCTTGCCGATTGCAGCGGCTGCCCGCGGCGGTTTTGACCGGCGAACGGGCCCTCGGCGCCGCCGCCGGCCGGCTCAACAACCCTTTCCGCTTCAGGGGTGCCGGTGCTTCGTGCCGGTCCAACTGTAAGCATGACAAGCGTGCACGTTGGCTGCCGCCGATGCGGCACCGCACAATGCCTTTCCAAACACACAAGGAGCGCGACCCATGCCCCATGCACTCGTGGTGGACGACGAGGCTGACGCCGCCGAAATGATGGCGGCGATGATCGCCACAGAAGGTTTTACTGTGGCCACAGCGGGCTCATTGCGAGACGCACGCCGCCAGCTGGCCCTGCAGGAGCCCGACATCGTCCTGCTCGACCTGATGCTTCCCGACGGCAGCGGCATGCAATTGTTTGAAGACGCCAAGGCCCTTGCCAATACCGAGGTGGTACTGATCACCGGCCATGCCAGTCTCGACACGTCCATCCAGGCGCTGCGCATGGGTGCGGCCGACTATCTGGTCAAGCCGGTGAACATGAAGCAGCTGACCGGCATTCTGTCCCGCCTCATCAAGCCTGCCACGCTGCAGGCCGAGGCGTCGACGCTGCTGGACGGGCTGGAGCGGGAAGGCCATTTCGGCCAGCTGTGGGGGCGCTCGCCGCCCATGCGCAAGATCTACGAGCAGATCCTTCGGGTGTCCGGCACGGCGGTCACCGTGTTCATCACCGGCGAGAGCGGCTGCGGCAAGGAGGTGGTGGCCAGCACCGTGCACGACCTGAGCCGCCGTCGCAACCGGCCCTTCCTGGCCGTGAACTGCGGGGCGATCTCGCCGCACCTCATCGAGAGCGAAATTTTCGGCCACGAGAAAGGCAGCTTCACTGGCGCGGACAGGCAGCACCAGGGCTTCTTCGAGCGGGCGAGCGGCGGCACGCTGTTCCTCGATGAAATCACGGAGATGCCGCTGGACCTGCAGGTGAAGCTGCTGCGTGTGCTGGAGACCGGCACCTTCATGCGCGTCGGTTCGACCCAGTCGATCGACACCGATGTGCGCATCATCGCGGCCACCAACCGGTCGCCGGAGCAGGCCGTGCGCAGCGGCAAGCTGCGCGAAGACCTGCTGTACCGCCTGAACGTGTTTCCGATCCACCTGCCGCCGCTGCGCGACCGTGCCGAGGATGTGCCGCTGATTGCCGAGCACTTCCTGGAAGAGATCTCGCGCCGCGAAGGGCAGCCCAAGCGCTGGTCGCCCCAGGCGCTGGCTCGTATGCAGGGTTACCGCTGGCCGGGCAATGTGCGCGAGTTGCGCAACATCGTGCAGCGCGCCTACGTGATGGCGCCGGAGTCCATCATTGTCGACGACTGCCTGCCGACGGCCGAGGCGCCGCTGCCGGTGATGTCCGGCGCGCCGGTGCTGCAGATCCGCGTGGGCACGCCGCTGGCAGAGGTCGAGCGACAGGTGACGCTCAGCACGCTGGAATACCTCGGCCGGCACAAGGAGCGCACCGCCGCCACGCTGGGCGTGAGCCTGAAGACGCTCTACAACCGATTGAAGGAGTACGCCACCGTGCCCCTGAAGGACGGCGAGACCGACGACCACGATCACTCGGCCACCACGTCGCCCTGAGGGGCGCGCGCTCGCGGCGGCCGGCTCAGCCGCTGCGTTTGCGGACCTGCACGTCGACCGACATGCCGAGGTAGTCGGCCGGGGCCCCGGTCCAGGTGCCGCTCAGGGGCGAGGCGAGGCTGGCATGGCGTGCCACACCGACCCGGATGAGTTCGTGCCCGCCGATGAGGTCGTTGGTGGGGTCGAAGGGAATCCAGCCCGCGCCCGGCAGATAGACCTGCAGCCAGGCATGGGTGGCGCCGGCTGAATCGGCCTGTTCGAGCTCGGCCCCATACACATAGCCGCTCACGAACCGGGCGGCATAGCCCAGCGCGCGCGCCGCCTCGATCATCAGCGTCGCGAAGTCACGGCAAGTGCCGCTGCCCTTGTCGAGCGTCTCGCAGGGACTCTGCACGCCCTCCTCATGCCGCACCTGGTAGCTCATGCTTTCGCGGATGGCCTTGTTCATCCGCACGAGCACCTCGCGGCTGTCGGTCTGCCCGCCCTCTTCATCCAGAAAGCTTTGCGCCCAGGTCTTCAAGCGGGCCTGTTCAGCGGGATAGAAGGCGGGCAGATAGGGCGCCAGTGCGATCCGGTCTTCCCCACTGTATGTGACGGGATAGAAGCGTGCTTGCGGGTCGACCGGCAGATCGAGCGCGCGTGAGCCGGTGTGCTCGACCGTGAAAGTGCACACGAAGCGCAGCTCCTGCGCCTCGTCGGCCGGCTTCACGATGGCCACCGAGTTCGAATAGACATCCATGATCATGCGGATGTCCTGGGCCGGTGGAGTCACCTCCAGGTCGGTGGCAAGCACCCGAAGGTCGTGGCTGTCACGCGGCCGGAACATCACGCGGTGCTCACCCAGTTTCACCGGCTTCGCGTAGCGGTAGGTCGTGGTGTGGGTGATGTCGAAGACGATGCTCACCATGGTGACGGCCCGGCTGGCAGGGTCAGGCTGCCATCGCGGCCGGCTGGCGGGCCTGGCTCAACGCATGACGGGTGTAGAGCTGGTCCAGCCGGGCGAGCACGCCCCGGATGTCGAGCGGCTTGGCCCACGTGTCGGCGAAGGTCGAGGCGCTGAGGTCGGGATCGTCTTCGGCCGTCACCGCAATGGCCGGCACGGAAGCCAGCGGAGGATGCGTCCGCATGCGGGCCAGCAGATCGGTGCCGTGGCAGTCGGGCAGGCGCAGGTCGAGCAGCAGCAGGTCCGGGGGCGTCCGCAGGGCGGCGCGCAGACCGGAACTGCCGTCCACGGCGATCTCCAGGGTCAACTGCGGCCTGAGGGCGAACAGGGCGCGCATCACTTCGACATTGACCGGGTGGTCTTCCACGTACAGAACCCGCATGACGTCCTCACTGCATGGCAAGTTGAAAAGGCCCGCGCGCTGGCGGGACGTCCTCTAAGGGCAAACCACGTGCCTGCGAAGCCGCCTCCTGGCATGCGGCGCTGACGGGGCGCGACGGGCATCGGGATTGCCGCAATCCGGACATCGCTGGCCGCACGGGGTGGCCGGTCTTCACAAAAAGGAGTCAAAGATGAATCCCGCGATGACATCCGGTGCCCAGACCGTCTCGAACGGCAGCCCCATGACATCCAACCCCAGCGGACCGGGGCCGAGGCTGATGACCGCCAGCACGCTCGAGGGCGATCCGGTCATCAACCTTGCCGGCGACACGCTCGGCAAGATCGACGAGATCATGCTGGATGTACCGACCGGGCGCGTAGCCTACGCGGTCATGTCGAGCGGTGGCTTTCTGGGGATGGGCGACAAGCTGTTTGCCCTTCCCTGGCGGGCGCTGACGCTGGACCCGGTGCGCAAGTGCTTCGTGCTCGATGCAGACAAGCAGCGCTTCGAGCAGGCCCCGGGGTTCGACAAGGACCATTGGCCCAGCCTGTCCGAGGTGGACGGCATGGGGTTGGAGGTGGCGTCCTATTGGGGCTCTGCCGTTTACTGGGAATGACCCAAGGAGGACACGATGAGAACCCGTACGTTGTTCATGATGTCAGCGCTGGCGGTGAGCCAGTATGCGCTGTTCAGCAAGTGGGCGGCACCGCGTCGGCGCAGCCTGCGCCAGGCGGCCGCTCAACCTCAGCCGGAGGCTGTGCAGACCTGGGAAGATGAGGGTGGTGGCTTGCCGCTGACAGGTGCCCAGCTTTCGCCGGACATTCCGGTGCGGCCCCAGAACACTTTTGGACAGGACGGCTGACGAGCCGTGCGTGTAAAGCCACCCGGCATCGGCCGGGTGGCTTTTGTGCGTCAGCGGTTCGGATTGGCGAAGCGACCGTCTTCCTGTGAGAAGACGAGCTCGACACGTCGATTCTGCTGGCGGCCCGCCGGCGTCTTGTTGTTGGCCACCGGACGGGACTCACCGAAGCCCTTGGTCTCGATGCGTTCCGCGGGGATGCCCATGCCGACCAGGGCCTGCTTGACCGAGTCCGCGCGCCGCTCGGAGAGCGACTGGTTGCTGGCGTCGCTGCCGGTGCTGTCGGTGTAGCCTTCGACGATGATCTTGCGCTCGGGGAACTGGCTCATCACTTGAGCCAGCTTTTCGAGGCGCGCCTTGCCACCCTCGCGGAGCTCGGCACGGCCCACGTCGAACAGCACGTCCTGCAACACCATCACCATGCCGCGGTCGGTGGGCTTGGCCGCCATCTCGCGCAGGGCCTGCTCCAGCATGCGGGCCCGCTCGGAAGCAGATTGGGCCGAGGCGCCGGCCGAGCGGGCCTGGGCTTCAGCCTGACGGGCACGCTGGGCCTGCGCTTCCGCTTCTGCCTGGGCGCGTGCGGTGCCACCGCCTGCCACCACGCGATCGGCGGCGTACTGCGCGCCGACGTTGATCGCGACCTGGGCCTGCTGGGCAGCCAGGTAGGCCAGATGGCGGGTCTCGCGCTCATCGCGTTCGTCGGCCCAGTTCTTTTCAGCGGTCTGCAGGCGACGACGTGCGCGCTCGAGTTCGAGCGGCGCGCCGGCGGCCACATCGGGGCTGGTGCTTGCCGTCTGGACGAGCTGACGGGCGCGCTCCAGTTCGGCATTGCGCGGCGGCGTGGTCTGGCACGCAGCCAGGGTCAGGGTGGCAGCGCCGGCCAGCACGGCCCAGAGACGCTGAGGGCGGTACGGCGCAAGAGAGGAAGGCAGTCGGGTGCTCATGGGATGTCCTTGCAAGGCGACCCCTGCGGGTCGGGATGGCGTGGCGGCGGGCGTGTGCCCGGCGTCGCCACGCAGTCAGAAGGCAACGGCGGGAACGGCGCTCAGGGGCGCGGCGAGCCGCCCGGGCTGGTGCCCGCGCCGCCTGCGCCTGCACCGGCGCCGCCAGGTGCGTTGCTGTTGATCTGCTGCTGCAGCGTGCGCACGCCGGCGCGCACTTCG
Source organism: uncultured Aquabacterium sp. (assembly GCF_947366995.1). Lineage (GTDB taxonomy): Bacteria > Pseudomonadota > Gammaproteobacteria > Burkholderiales > Burkholderiaceae_C > Aquabacterium. The sequence continues at coordinate 21,202 of NZ_CANBCC010000010.1, forward strand.
TCCGCGGCCCGGCGTGAGCGCTCGGCCTGGGCCTTGGTTCGCGCCACCTGGGCGTCGACATCGGCCTCGTCGGCCAGCTTGCGCGCGGCCTCGAATTCGCGTTCCTTGGCCGCGGCCACGGCCATGGCGTATTTCTCTCGGGCGCGCTGCAGCTCGACCGGGGCCAGCTCGCCCGCCCCGGCCGTCTGCGCGGCCTGGATGGACGCCTGCCCCACGGCCAGTTGCTCCCTCGGCACGGGGGCCGAACCGCATCCGGCCAGGATGGCGGCTGCGGCACAGACACCGGCCGTCAGCGGCCAGGGTGATCGCTTTTCTGCTTGCATCGGTTCACCTCTTCATCGGGTTGTTCCAGGTGTCACCAAATGGCATATGGCGTGCCCGGTGAAAAACCGCGATCCCGGGCGTGTCAACGGCAATTTATGCCGGGCGACGTGCCAGCTTGCCGGTGGAATCGGCCAGAGGCTTGAGGATCTCGAGCAACTGCGACACATTTACGGGCTTGGCCAGGTGGTGCGTGATGCCCGAGGCCCGGCTGCGATCCCGGTCACTGTCCTGGTTCCAGCCGGTGATCGCGATCAGCAGCGTGTCTCGGGTCTGCGGGTGCTGGCGCAGTTCATGAGCCACCTCGTGACCATTCAAGCCTGGCATGCCGATGTCGAGGATGACGACGTCCGGCGCCTGCGCCAGTGCAATGCCCAGTGCCTGCTCCCCATCGTGGACCACGGTCGTCTGGTGGCCCAGGCCTTCCAGGATCTGCGCAAGGCTGGTCGCGAAGTCGACGTTGTCATCGGCCACGAGCACGTGCAGCCTGCCGGCCCCCTCTGGCCTGGGCGCCTCGACCAGGCTGGCCGGTGTGTCGGGCACCGTGCGCTCGGGGTCGGGGCAGCGCGGCAGCGTGACGGAGAACGCCGATCCCTGCTGCGGCCCGGCGCTGTGCACCGTGATGCGCCCGCCATGCAGCGCGGTGAGTTGCCGCGCGAGCGTGAGGCCCACGCCCAGACCGGCACGGCCGTGCTCGATGGAGGGCCCGCCCTGCACGAACATGTCGAACACGGCACGCTGCATGTCGGCCGGGATGCCGATGCCGTTGTCCTCGACGGTGACGGTCACCTCTTCCGCGTCCATGTCGAGGGCCAGCCGGATCCGGCCGCCATCTGGTGTGTACTTCGCGGCGTTGTTGAGCAGGTTGGCGAACACCTGGGCCAGGCGGGTCGCGTCGGCCTCGATGTAGATGGGTCCGGGCGGCAGCGCCTGTTCGAAGGCATGTCGTCGCGCTTCCAGCATGGGCTGGGCAATCTCGACGGCGTCCTTCAGTACCCTGAGCAGGTCCACCCGCTCGCGGTGCAGCAGCAACTTGCCGGTGGTGATGCGGGAAACGTCCAGCAAGTCGTCGATGAGGCGCACCATCTGCCTCAGCTGCCGGCCCATGATGTCCAGCGCGCGCTGACGCAAGGCGGCATCCTGGTCGCCCGTGCGACGCAGGATCTCGGCGGCGTTGCTGATGGGCGCCAGCGGGTTGCGCAGTTCGTGGGCCAGCGTGGCGAGGAACTCGTCCTTCTTGCGCGCTGCGGTGCGCAGGGCCTCCTCGGCCTTGCGTCGCTCGGCCATTTCCACCGAAAGATGGTGGTTGCTCTGCTCGAGTGCCTGGGTTCGCGCGGCCACTTCGGCCAGCATGTCGTTGAAGGCATCGACCAGTTGCCCCACTTCGTCTGACGAGGTGCGGGGCGCGCGCAGCGAGAAATCGCGCTGCACCATGACGTCGCGCGCCACCTGGGCCACCCGCAGGATGGGCTCGGTCACGGCGCGTTGCAGCCTGGTGGTGAGCAAGGCCGCAGCGGCTGTGCTTGCGGCCATCACGCCCAGCAGGATGATGACGTAGTCCGCCAGCCGGCCGGCCATGTCGTTGTCGGTGCGCAGGTAGAGCCAGCCCAGCAGCTCGTCGTTCTGCCGGATGGGGTGGAAGAGTTCGAGCCGGTCCCCCCGCACGGCAAAGCCCGGGTCGCCGGTGGTGAGCGGGATGTCGGTGGCCTGCTGGGGCGGGCGCAGATAGGTGGCAAACAGCTCGCCCTTGCTGAGATAGACGGCGGCGGTCGTGATCTGAGGGCGCGGCCTCAGCATGTGCAGGTTCTCGGCTGCGGCGCGCGTGTCCTTGAACGAGAGGGCGGCAGCCATGGCCTGGCCCACGATGTCGGCCTGCGTCTGCAGGTCGGCCTCACGCGAATGCCGGTAGGCGCGCTGCTCGTAGAACAGCAATGCTGCTGCGCTGAGCAGCAGGGCCAGTCCGGTGGTGGACAGCACGACGAGCATCACCTTGCCGCGCAGCGTCGGTCCGGTGAACTCGTCGGTGGCGATCGCGCGTTGCTGGCCATTGGCCAGGCGGTCGAGCACGCTGATCCACCAGCGGGCGAGCCGCCGGCATGCCGGTGTGAAGGGCAGTCGGGCACCCATGGTGTCAACGTCCTCCGAGAACACGGTCGGCCAGGGCCAGCAACCGTGAGCTGACCGTGAGCCCGGTCCGATCGGCCGCGAGCAGAGAGGCCTCGAAGCGCAATTGATCCTGCACCGTGATGAAGTTGAAGAGCGCTCCGGCCGCCAGCCCGTCCGGGTGTTCCGTCACGAGAAGCAGGGGTGCGGCCCGCGCTGCCCGCATGAGGCTGCTTTGCTGCAGGTCGACGCGACGACCGATGTAGAGCAGGTGCACACCGAGGAGCGGGTCGCCTTCGTTGATCTGACGGCGGACGACAGGCCGCTGGTGGCTCACGCGCTGCGCCACCAGAGGACCCAGCGCCTGGTACACCTCGTCTGCACCGGCCACGGCCACAACAAGGGGCTGGCCCGGGGGCGGCAGCGTGGTGCCCGGGAACACCACGTAGCCCAGAAAGCGCAGGAGGTGGTCCGCACGGGCTGCGTCCAATGAGGCGAGCACGGGTTCGATGGTCGCGATGGCGGCCGCGGGCTCGCTCGCCCCGCCCGCCAGCGCGACGGAGTGGCAGACCATGAGCGCCGCAAGGGCCCAGCAGGTCAACCGGCCACGCCAGGCGTGGGCGGTCGGTGCCCTCACGCGGTGATCCCGCAAGACGCCGGGCGCGCAGGCCCGTTGGCGACACAGGCGGGTGTCGGGGCAAGGCCGGGGCGGGTCTCTGGGCGCATCGTCTCGTGTGAATGTGACAAGGTGCCACTGAGGTAGCACGGAGCGTACCGGCCCGGGGCATCCCTGATGCCACCAGGGAAAACCGCCCGAGGCGCCCTTTCAGGCAGCTTTCCTTCGAAGAAATTACCGGGGTCCGCGGTAAGGCTTACCGCGGCATGCAGCTTGCCAGAGTGGCGTGTTGCCCCTGCCTGTTCAACGTTGAGCCTCCACCGGATGACCCCCGACACCCCGCCCACCGCAGCCGCCGTTCCTCCATCCGCCCCCCGCGAAGGCCGGCCCCGCCGCCGGCGAGGGTGGCACGTGGCGGGGGTGGTGGTGCTGTTGTTGGTGGCGGCGGTGGGCGTTCTGGAATGGCTGGGCTGGCCGATGGCCCGTGCGCCGCTCGCGAAAGCGCTGAGCACGCAGCTGGGCCGACCCGTGACGCTGGATGCGCCGTTCGCGCTCCGGCTCATCGGCCGGATCCGGCTGGAAGTGGGGCATGTGGTCGTGCCCCAGCCGGCATGGTTCAAGCCGGCCTCGGGGCAGGCCGGCAAGCCGATGCTCGATGCACGCGAGCTGGTGTTGTCGGTGCCGTACGCAACCGTCTGGGCCGCCTGGCGTGGCGACCCCATGCCCCAGTGGCGCGTGAGCGAACTGAGCGCATCGCGGCTGGAAGCCGTTCTCATGCGCGATGGTGAGGGCCGTGCCAACTGGCGCATCAGCCCCGACGGGCGGGCGCCGCAGCAGACGACGGCGCAGTCGGAAGGTGTGCCCCGGGTCGACCGTCTGGTGGTGCGCGAGGGCCAGCTGCAGCTCGACGACGCCGTGATCGATCTCGACCTGAAGGTGAATGCCACCACGCAAGAAGGCGGGCGCGCAGATGCCGGCGCGGCCGGTCTGGCGGTGGACGGACGGGGGCGCTATCGCAAGCAGCCCTTCGAAATCAGCCTGCACGCCAGCGGGGTGCTGCCACTGTTGTCCGAGGGGCGCGCCAGCGTGGCGGTGCCCGTGCGCATCCGGGCCGACACGGGCGGGGCCGCCCTGGCCTTCGACGGGGTGAGCCACGATGTGCTCAGCCTGCGTCAGCTGGATGGGCGCCTGACGCTGAAAGGGCGGTCGCTCGCAGCCGTGGGGGATGCCGTCGGCGTGACGCTGCCCACCACGGCACGCTTCAACCTCGATGGGCAATTGCGCAAGGACGGCGAGTTGTGGGCGCTCGATGTGAAGCGCCTGAGCGTCGGGCGCAGTGAGCTGGCCGGGCGGTTCCGTTTCGATCGGCGGCGTGCGGTGCCGCTGCTGGAGGGCGAGCTGGGTGGGCGCCTGTTGGCCCTGGTCGACCTGGCGCCGGCCATCGGCGCACCGACCGAGCCGGCGCAGCGCCGTCGTGCGCCAGGCGAGCCGGTGCTGCCCCAGCGCGAGTTCGACGTGCCCTCGCTGCGGGCGATGGACGCGAAAGTGCGCATTGACGTGCGTGAGGTGCAACTGGGGGCGTTGTTTGCCGAGCCGCTGTCGCCGCTCAAGGGGGTGCTCACCTTGCAGGGCGGGGTGCTGCGCATCGATGACCTGCTCGCGCAGGCCGCGGGCGGACGGGTCAGCGGCGATGTGCGCCTCGACGGTCGGCAGAGCACGTTGCGGTGGCACGCCGATCTCGACTGGTCGGGCATCGATCTGGCGCGCTGGCTCAACCAGCCCGAGCCACCGTCTCCCGTGGTCCGGAAGGGCGATGGCAAGGCGCCCGTTCGCAAGGCGTCGGCCGACAAGGGCGACGGGCTGCTGGCCGCGCCCGCCTTGCGGGGCCGCCTGGGTGGCCGGGCAACGGTGGACGGCACCGGGCGCTCCACCGCCGCGTTGCTGGGTTCGCTGCAGGGCCAGGGGGCCATGTGGATCAGCGAGGGCCGCATCTCGCGGCTGCTGGTCGAGGCCATGAGCCTGCACGTGGCCGAGGCGCTGGGCCTGGTCGTGCGCGGTGACGAGGTCCTGCCCATGCACTGTGCAGCCATGCAGTTCAAGGCGCGCGAAGGCATCGTGCGCCCCGATGTCGCCATCGTCGACACGCCCGCCGCGACCATCCTCGCCAGTGGTGCAGTGTCGCTGGCGACGGAACGGTTGGCGCTGCGCATCGACAGCCGCCCGCGTCAGATGAGCCTGCTGTCGCTGCGCACGCCGGTGGACATCGGCGGCACCTTTGCCGACCCGGCTGTGGGGCTGCATCCGGACCCGCTGGGCTGGAAGGTGCTGGCCGCTGCAGCGCTCAGCGCGGTGGCCCCCCTGGCCGCGCTGATTCCTCTGGTGGACCCGGCTCAGCCCACCGATGGCGGGTGCCGCGAGGCCCTGCAGCACCTGGGCGTGCGGGCCCCGAAGCGGTGACACACGGGAACATGGCTTGCCGAACTTCGTTTGCCGTGTCGTGACAAGACCCGGCCTCGGACACAGCAACCATCGCATCGAAAGGACGCATGATGAACCAGCGCCAGAACACCCCCGGCCAGGGGCAATACCAGGGTCCGGAACACCAGCAGACGCAGCAAGGGCAATACGGACAGGGGCAGTACGGCCAAGGACAGAGCCCGTACGGACAAGGGCAATCTGGACAAGGACAGTTCGGACAGCACAACCCCGCATCGGGCTTTGGTGGCGGGCAGCACAGCGCCCGCGACACGCACATGGGACAGCAGGGCGGTGCCTATGGCGGCGGCCAGATGGGCGGTCACATGGGCGGTCAAATGGGCAGCCAGGGCGGGGACTATGGTGGCAGCACGGGCTGGCAGTCCGGCGGTCACGGGGCCTCGCATGACAGTGGCAGCAACTACGGCTTCCCGGGGCCTTCGCAGGCCGGGCAGGGCAGCGGCATGGGTTTCCACAGCGCGGGCGGCAGCAGCGGCCTGGGGGGCAGCAGCGGCATCGGCGGCGGCAGTGACCACGTCTACCAGGGCATCGGTCAGGAGCACAGCAACTACAGTCAGGGCCAGTCGCGCTTTGGCGGCCAGGGCAGCCAGAGCCCGTATGGCGGGCCGACCGTACAGCATCAGGGCAGCTCGCCGTTCGGCGGCAGCCCGCAAGGGTCGTATCAGGGCGGGCAGGGCCATTCTGGCTGGCAGGGCGGGGGCCAGGGACCGAACTGGCATGGCCAGGGGCTGGGGCAGCAGGGCGGCGGCCTGGGTGGCATCAGCCACACCATGGGCAGCAGCCTGGGTGGTCAGGGCCAGGGCAGCAACTGGGGCCAGGGCCAATCGGGCCAGGGCAGCTGGGGGCAGGGCCACCGGGGCAGCCACGACGATGAGCAGTTCGATCCCGACTATCACCAGTGGCGATCCGAGCAGCTGCGCACGTTCGACGACGATTACCGGCAGTGGCGCCAGGATCGCTTCCGCCGTTTCTCCGACGAGTTCAGCCAGTGGCGGCAGGGGCGTCAGTCGACGGGCAACCCTGGCGCGGGCGGCATGCTGGGTGAGGAGACGGGCGCCCGCAGCGCCGGGGCACTCGGCGGCCATCAGCAGGGCACGGCCTCGACGGCCACCGGCGGCAGCACCACGCAGGGGCTGCTGGGTGCCACCGGGGCGGGCGCTTCGGCCTCCACCACCGGCGGCGGGTCGGGCAAGGCCGGCACGTCAGGCCAGTCGGGCAGTGCCATCGATCAGGAGTCGGGCAGCGGTACCACCGGCACCACCGGCAGCGCCTCGGGCGGCAGCAAGTCGAAGTGATCCCGCTGCAGGGGCCGCGTGAGCGGCCCTTGCGCCCGGTCGTTGCGGATCAGGTGTGGCGGCGGCGCTGTTCCACTGCCGGCAGCTTCAACAGCTGCCGGTATTTGGTGACCGTCCGCCGCGCCACGGTCAGCCCCTGCCGGGCCAACTGCCGCGCAATCTCGGCGTCGGACAGCGGATGGGCGCCGTCCTCTGCCTCGATCATGTCCTTGATCAAGCCGCGGATGGCGGTCGCCGAACAGGTGCCGCCACTCTGCGTCGGCATCGAGCGCGAGAAGAAGTACTTGAGCTCGAACACGCCCGCGGGGGTCGCCATGTACTTGTTGTTCGTCACGCGTGACACGGTGGATTCGTGCAGGCCGACCTCTTCGGCGATCTCGCGCAGGCCCAGCGGCTTCATGGCCATCGGGCCGTACTCGAGGAAGTGGTGCTGGCGCTCGAGGATGGCCTCGGCCACCGACAGGATGGTGGCAAAGCGCTGCTCCACGTTGCGTACGGTCCAGCGCGCTTCCTGCAGGTGGGCGGCCAGCTCGGCATGCTGGCCGTCGCGGTGCCGGCGGAACAGGTCGGCATAGACCTGATTGAGCCGCACACGGGGCACCACGGCCGGGTTCAGCACGGCGGTCCACCTGCCTTTGATCTTGCGGGCGATCACATCCGGCGTGACGTACTGGATGTCGGCCGAGCCATGGCGCCAGCCGGGCCGCGGGTCCATGTGGCGAATGCGGTTGCAGGCCGCTTCCACCTCGTGCACGGGACGGTCCATCACGCGCGCCAGGTTCATGCTGTCGCGGTGGGCGAGGCGCTCGAGGTGGTGATCGATGATCTCGGCGGCCACCTCCCGGGTGGTCGGGCATTCGATGAGGTGCAATTGCAGCCGCAGGCACTCGGCCACATTGCGTGCGCCGACGCCAGCGGGCTCGAGTCGTTGCACGAAGGCCAGGGCCTCGTCGAGCTCGGCCTGGGTGACCTCGGGCTCGAGTTCGGCCAGGCAGGGCACGTCGCACAAGGCCGAACGAAGGTAGCCGTCGTCGTCCAGCGATTCGATCACGCAGTTGACCAGCATCCGCTCGCGGGCCGAGAGATGACGCAGGCCGGTCTGAGCATGCAGGTGCTGACGCAGGCCGACATCGGCCGGCACCATGTCCATCACGCTGGTTTCGCCATCGCCGCTGCCGCTGCGAGGGCTGGTGCTCTGCTGCCAGCTGTCGCGCTCCCACTCGACGTCGGGTTCGGCCTCGTTCGTGGTGGGCGCGCTGTCGATCACGGGTTCGTTGGCGGCCGTGGTCACCGCGGTCGGGACATCGCTGCTCCCTGACGTGCTGCTTTCATCCGCGCCGGGCTCCACGTCCTCGGTCTCGAGGAACGGGTTCTTGCCCATCGCATCGCGTATTTCCTGGGCAAAGTCCAGCGACGACAGTTGAAGCAGGCGCACAGCCTGCTGCAGGCGGGGCGTCAGCGTCTGGTGCTGCCGGTGCTCCACGCGCATCATGGGTGTGTTCATGGGTCCTCTTCTCGTCAAGTCGGTTGAGACCCCGCTGTTTTCGCAACATCCATGCCTCTGTGCGCATTGGACGGAGCGGTGAATGGGTCAACTTGACAGGGCCTGCGTGTCAGATCTGCCAAAGGGCGCGATCCAGATTGCACGCTCCCTTCGGGGCGACTGCGGAACACGTCTTTCAGAACCGGTCAGAAGCACTTTGTAAGCGCTTGTAGGTGGAACCGGACACCCCGGCGCGCTGTTTGCCGGCAAGGTGAAAAGACCCCGCGGAACGGGCCCGTTCCGGTCCGATTTACATACGGCGGCCTGTCCTTGCCGTAAAGCCTGCTTGCGGCCCTTCAGGACCGCGGCGTACCACGTGACCGCTCGGTGGATGCGCGCCTTGCATCCCGTTCTGATGGGGCAGTGGCGTCGTCGTGGCCCCGTCCTTCCTGCCCGTCCGGACCGCGAAACCGGCGCTGGTAAAGCGCGTCCATCGGCGGCCCCAGGCTGCTGTCCTGAATGCCGGCTTCGGTGTCCCGGGCGGCCTGTTCAATCACGTCGCGTGACTCGCCCAGTTCCTGACTGGAGCTCGATTCGTCGCGCTCGTGCGGCAGGCGGGGCGCACGTTCGCCTCCCTGGACGGGGACGGTCTCGCCGGGCGGCATGCCGCGGGAGCCCCCCGGTTCCGGGGTGGGTTGAATGCGGGGGGTGGTGTCTGCGGTCATGGGGTCCTCCATGCTAGCGACGGGCAAGCGCCGTACCCCCCATCAGCGGGGGAGGTATGTCGTTTGCTCAAGCGGTGCGACCGAGCGGCACACCGCTGCCGGCGTGCCAAAGCCAGGAGCCACCATGACCGCCCATGCGACCTTGACCGCAACCCGCACACGCAGTGCCAGCCGCACCGGCACGCAGGCGCGGCACGAAGTGCTCGACATGCTCAAGGAAGACCACCGCCTGGCACAGACGGCCTTCCGCGAGTTCGAGAAGCGCTGGGCGGCCGAGGACGTCGAGTATTGCGCGCGCATCGTGACGCAGACCTGCGTGCAGCTGGAGTTGCACGCCCGGCTGGAGGAAGAAGTGTTCTATCCGGCGGTGCGCGAGGTGCTGCCGGCCACGGAGCTGGTGGACGAGGCCGAAGTGGAGCACGACAGCACGCGGGTTCTCATCCGGCAGTTGCAGCGCATGCAACCGGGCGACGACAAGTACGCCGCCACTTTCCATGTGCTGGCCGAATACGTGCGCCATCACGTCAAGGAAGAGGAAAGCCGGCTGTTCCGCAAGCTGACGCGCTCGACGATGGACTGGCCGCAGCTGCTGGAAGACATGCTGGTGCGGCGCGAACAGTTGATGGACGAGCTGGGCCCGGGGGGCGAGGCGCTGAACGATGTCCGTGTGCCGCGCGCCCACCTCGCGAACGGCACGCGTCAGTAAGACCGGCGGGGTCGCGCGTGACGGCGATACTGCCTGGCTCACCTTCTGAGCGTGTGACGCCGGACCGGGCGCCGACCGGCCTGCCGGCCTCGTGGCACGAGGCGCCTGCGGACACGCCCCCGCTGAACAGCTTCTGGATGGGCGGCATCGAGGGCGCGGACCACCTCAACAGCCACGGTGTGCCGCTGGACATGACACGGGCCTGCGGGCACCGTGCACACCTGGACGAAGATTTCCGGCAGCTGGCGCACTGGGGCTTGCGCACCGTGCGTGAAAGCGTGGGCTGGCGCCTGTGCGAACGCGATGGACAGGTCGACCTGACGCCAGCGCTGCAGATTGCCGAAGCCGCGCAGCGGCATGGCGTGCAGGTGCTCTGGACCCTGATGCATTACGGCACGCCGCCCGACATCAGCCTGCTGGACGACCGGTTCCCCGAGCGCTTTGCCCAGTTTGCCGGCCAGGCGGCTGCCGCGCTGGCGCCGTTCAGCGACACGCCTCCGGTCTACACCCCGATCAACGAGATCAGCTTTCTGTCATGGGCGCTGGCCGAAACCCGGATGCTGCACCCGTACGGCCCCGCTGCTGCAACGGGGGACTCCCTGGCCGGCAGCACGCTGGCGGACGGCTTCAGCATCAAGCGCCGCCTCGTGAAGGCCGTGCTGCTGGCGATCGACGCCATCCGGGCGGCCGACCCGCGTGCCCGCTTCCTGCACGTCGAACCCGTCGTGCATGTGGTGCCACCGGCCGACCAGCCGGAGCTGCAACCGCTGGCCGACCAGGTGGCGAGCTACCAGTGGCAGGCCTGGGACATGATCGCCGGCCGTCTCGCGCCCGAGCTGGGTGGCAACCCGGCTGCGCTCGACCTCATCGGCATCAACCACTATCACAACGGCCAGTGGGAGGTCGTCACCGAGCGGCGCCTGCACTGGCATCTGCGTGACCCGCGTCGGCGTCCGCTGTCGCGCCTGCTGTACGGGGTGTGGCGTCGCTACCGGCGACCGATCCTGATCTCGGAAACCAGCCACATCGGTGTGGGCCGCGCCGAGTGGCTCGATGAAGTCGCCACCGAAGTGCAACTGGCCCTCGCCGAGGGCGTTCCGGTGCACGGACTGTGTCTCTACCCCATCTTCGACCGGCCCGACTGGGAACGCGAGGACCACTGGCACCACAGCGGCCTGTGGGACCACTGCGTCACTGGCTCAGCAAGTGAGCCGTGGCCGCGCCGGCTCGATCTGGCCTATGCCAGCGCACTAGCCCGCTGGCAGGTTCGCCTGCGCGGGCCCCATTGAACACGACACAAGGACAAACTCATGGACACGCTCATCGTCTTCTCGCACTTGCGCTGGCACTTCGTGTACCAGCGGCCGCAACACCTGTTGACGCGGCTGGCACGCACCCGGCGTGTCATCTACGTGGAGGAGCCGATGCGCGCCGAGGGCCCTGCGCGCCTGGAGAAGACGTCGGTGGCCGAGCACATCGAGGTGTGGCGCCCGCACACGCCCGTGGAGGCCCCTGGGTTCCACGATGACCAGTTGCCGGTGCTGCGGCGCCTGCTGGAGGCCGAGCTGCGTGCGGCCGGCGGCGAGGCGCCCACGCTGTGGTTCTACACCCCCATGGCACTGCCGCTGGCCAGTGGCTTGCGACCCCGCGCCATCGTGTATGACTGCATGGACGAGCTGTCGGCGTTTCTGGGGGCACCACGGCAGATGCAACAGCGCGAGGCGGCCTTGCTGAAATGCGCCGACCTGGTCCTCACCGGCGGGCCAAGCCTGTACGAGGCGCGGCGCGGCCTTCACCCGAATGTGCAGTGCCTGCCCAGCGCGGTGGACGCCCGGCATTACGCGCCGGCATTTGCCCTGTCGCATGCCGATCGGGTGGCCCAGGCCGATGCGCTGCAGCAGCACATCCCCCGACCGCGCCTGGGCTTTGTCGGTGTGATCGACGAACGACTGCACACCGCCCTGTTGCGCAGCCTGGCCGAGTCGCGGCCCGACTGGCAGGTGGTGATGGTCGGCCCGGTGGTGAAGATCGACCCCGCGAGCCTGCCGCAGGCGCCGAACATCCACTGGCTGGGGCCCCAGCCGTACGGCCTGCTGCCGCAGATCATGGCCGGCTGGGATGTGTGCCTGCTGCCGTTCGCACTCAATGAAGCGACGCGCTTCATCAGCCCGACGAAGACGCTGGAGTACCTTGCCGCCGACAAGCCGGTGGTCAGCACGCCGGTGGCCGACGTGGTCTCGATGTATGGCGATGTGGTGGAGGTGGCGGCCGATGCAGCGGGTTTCATTGATGCCTGCGAGCGCCTGCTGAACGAGGACGAGGACCGGCGCACGCGTCGCCATGCCGACCGGCTGGCCACGGTGTCGCGCTTCTCGTGGGACCAGGCTGCGGAGACGGTAGAGCAGGCCCTCGCCGCCTTGCCGGGTCGACGCGCCGACCAGCTGGGGCCGTTTGCCGATGACAGGCCGGCCGGCATGACGGCGGCCACCGCGTCGACGGGCACGGCCCCGCTGCAGGTCCGCCACATCGTGGTGGGGGCCGGCCCGACCGGGCTTTCGGCTGCCTACCACCTGGGGCTCGATGCACGGGGCGGCGACACGCTGCTGATCGAGCGCGAGGCCACGGTGGGGGGCTGGTGCCGCTCCATTCAGGATGCGGGGTTCACCTTCGATTACGCGGGCCACATCATGTTCTCCAACGAGCCCGAGGTGCTGGCGCTGTACGACAAGCTGCTGGGCGACAACCTGCACTGGCAGCAGCGCGAAGCGTGGATCTACAGCAAGAACGTGTACACGCGCTATCCCTTCCAGGGCTCGCTCTATGGCCTGCCGCCAGCCGTGCTCAAGGAGTGCCTGATCGGCGCCATCGAGGCGCGCTTCGGCCCCTTGTCCGGTGAGGGGGCCCCCGCGGCGTCCCAGCCGCCGGCCAACTTCAAGGAGTTCATCCACCGCGTGTGGGGCGACGGGATCGCGCGCCACTTTGCCACGCCGTACAACGAGAAGCTCTGGGCCGTGCCGCTCGAAGAGATGGAGACCTCTTGGCTGGGAGGCCGTGTGCCGCTGCCCGATCTGGCGCAGATGATCGAAGGTGCGCTCGAGCCCACGCCTGCGCCGATGGGGCCCAACGCGCGCTTCGGCTACCCCTTGCGCGGCGGCTTTCAGGCCTTGATGGACGGCTTCCTGCCGCACCTGCGGGGCACCGAGATCGCGCTGCGCACCAGCGTCGTCCATGTGTCGCCGCGCGACCGGACGGTGCGTCTGGACGACGGCCGCACGGTGCGCTTCGAGACCCTGATCAGCACCATGCCACTGCCGCAGCTGGTGGCCGCGTGTGGCGAGGAAGCGCCTCAGGCCGTGCGGGAGGCGGCCCAGGCCCTGCGCCATGTGTCGGTGCGGTGCGTCAACCTCGGCGTGGCGCGTGAGGCGCTGACCGACAAGCACTGGATCTACTACCCCGAAGACACCGTGTTCCACCGCATCTTCGTGCAGGGCAACGCCAGCCCGCACTGCAACCCACCGGGCGGCTTCGGGCTGACGTGCGAGATCACCTACGCGCCGGGCAAGCCCTTGCCCTGTGACGGCCAGGCCTTGATCGACCGCGTGGTGGCCGACTGCAGGCGCGTCGGCATGCTGCGCGACGACGACAAGCTGATCACCGCCAACCAGGTCGACATGCCGTGCGCCTACGTGGTGTACGACCACGCCCGCGCTGCCAACGTGCAGTGCATCCGTGACTGGCTGGCCAGTGCCGGCATCGTGCTGGCGGGGCGCTACAGCGAGTGGGCGTACTACAACTCGGACCACGCCTTCGTTGCCGGCCGTCGCGCGGCCGATCAGGCACTGGCCACCTTGCCGCCCATGCTGGCGCGGGCGGTGTGACGGGCGCCCGATGCGGATCGACGCCCACATCCACTGTACCGGCGACGAAACGGCCGATGGCGTGGTGCGGGCGCTGGATGCGGCCGACATCGACGTCGGCGTGCTGCTGGCACCCTTTTTGAGCCCGGGCTACAGCCTCGATGACGCGGCCTCGTTGCGCCGCGCCAATGCCCACCTCGGCCGCCTGGTGCGGGCGCATCCGGACCGGCTGGTCGGTCTTGCCGTGGTTGATCCAAGGGATGCCGATGCGGCAAGCGACCTGCGGCGCGCACGCGAAGACCACGGCCTGGCGGGCGTGAAGCTCGTGCCCACCGGCTGGTATCCATACGACGACGCGGTTCAACCCGTATTTGCTGAAGCATGCCGGCTCGATATGCCGGTGCTGTGCCACAGCGGCATCTTCATCGACGGCCGATCCGGCCGGTTCTGCCGCCCCGCATTCTTCGAGGCCTTGCGGGCCCACCCGGGCCTGCGGGTGACGTTGGCCCACCTCAGCTGGCCCTGGACAGACGAGGCCATTGCCGTGGGTGTCATCGACCTGATCAATGGCGTGCCACCCGACCGGGTGGCCTTCCGCTTCGACATCTCGTTCGGGCCGCCGCCGCCCTACCGGCTGGAGGTGCTGCGTCGGGCGCTCGATGTGTTGGGCCCGGAGTTGCTGCAGTTCGGCAGCGACTGCTTTCTGCCTTGCCCGGCCGCCGAGCTGATCGAGCGCCGCCGATGGGTGGAGGTGCTGATGGACGAACTGGCGCTCGAGCCGGCCGCGCGCGAACGCATCTGGTGGGGCACGGCCGCCGCCTGGCTGGGGCGTCATCTGCCCACGCCTGCCCCGCGCCCCCCTGCGCCTTCGCACACCGACTGGCCGGCCCGCCTGCCCGTGGCACCGTCTGACGATGACCCCGATGCGTCGCTTTTCGACCGGCCCCTGCGCTTGATGCCTCGGTGCTGCTGATCCAACCAACCTCTGTTTCGCCATGCCCAGCGTGTCCAATGCATCCCAGCGCGTCCAGGTCCTGCAGGTCCTGGGTAACGCCATCGTCGGTGGCATGGAGACCTATGTCTCACGGTTGATCGAACGCCTGCCGGCGGACCAGTTCGGCATCACGGTCCTGCTTCCCTGGGAGAGCGAACTCTCCGACCACCTGCGCTCGCTGGGCGCCGAGGTGTACGTAACGCCGATGCCGGACAACCCGCCCTGGAGCGCCATTCAGACCGTGAGCGCCCTGGTGAAGGCCCATGCCATTGATGTGCTGCACGCGCATCTGCCCAACGCACACCTCTTGTCTGCGCTGGTCGGTCGCTTGTGCAGCAAGCCGGTGATCACCACCATCCATGGTCGGCAGCTCAGCACGCTCGACCTGGAGGTGCACCGCACGGCGTCCACACACCTCAGTGTGGTGTGCCGCCAGACCTACTTCCATGCGCTCGGTCTGGGCGTCAGTCCCTCTCAGCTCCACCTCATTGCGAACGGGGCCGACACGACGCTGTTCGTGCCGCGTCGCGTGCGCAACGGCCCGCTGCGCCAGGCCCTGGGTGTGCCGCCTGAGGCGCCGCTGGTGGGCCAGGTCGGGCGGTTGTCGGCCGAGAAGGGCCCCGATGTCTTTGTTCGCGCGGCCCTGGCCGCGCACGCCGTCATGCCGGATGTGCACTTCGTGCTGATCGGTGAGGGGCCACTGCGAACCGAGCTCGAGCAGACCGTGGCCCGCCTCGGCCTGACGGAGCGTGTGCACTTTGCCGGCCTGCAGACCGACATGGCGAACATCTACGCCGAACTCGACGTGGTGGTCTCGGCGTCGCGTTCCGAAGCCATGCCGCTGGCGGTCCTGGAAGCCATGTCCAGCGGCGTGCCCGTGATCGCCACCCGGGTGGGAGGCGTGCCGGATCTGGTTCAGCACAACTTGAGCGGCTGGCTGGTGGGCGATGGCGATTACGACGCGATGGCGGCTCAGTTGGTGAGCCTGTTGCGTGAGCCGGAGCGCGCCGCGTCCATGGGGCAGCGTGCGCGCGAGCGTGTGGTCAGCCAGTTTTCGCTGGACCACAGTGTGGCCGGGACGGCGCAGTTGCTGCGCAAGCTGGCCCAGCGCGGTGGCGATGCACGGCGCGTGAGCGCCGTGATGCCCGGCGAAGGCGGCAAGGCCGTGGCCGGATGACCCCACATTCAAGGGGGATGGGCACCCGGCTTGCCTTCTCCTGTGTGCCGGCCCCACCGGGCCGCCTTTTCCATCAACAAGGAGCTCACCATGAAAACATTCATCGCCGCCACCACCGTTGCACTCGCTTCCGTCTTCTCTCTGGGTGCCTGCGCCGTCACCAGCGGCCAGAGCACCGTGGGACAGTACGTGGACGATGCCACGATCACGGCGCGTGTGAAGGCCAAGTTTGCGGAGGATAAGCAGGTCAGCGCCATGCGCATCAACGTCGAGACGCTGAAGGGTGAAGTGCAGCTGTCGGGCTTTGCTTCGAACCAGGACGAAAAGGCCCGTGCGGGTCAGATCGCGCTCAACGTGCCGGACGTCAAGAACGTGCGCAACAACATCGTGGTACGCGCCGCGACGAACTGATCCTCATGACAAGCCGCCCCTTTTCACGCGGGGCGGTTTCCTTGAATGATCAAGCCGAAGGGGAGGGGGCACTGGCCCCCCGTGCCTCGCTGGCATCGGCGGTGATCGCGGCACCGAACAGCAGGATCTGGCCGGTGTAGTACACCCACAGCATCACCACCACGAACGACCCGGCTGCCCCGTAGCTGGACGCCACGCTGGCGCGTGACAGGTAGAGCCCGATCAGGAATTTGCCGAGGTTGAACATCACGGCACAGGTGAGGGCCCCCGCAAAAACGGCACCCGAACGGGGTGCGCGGTCCGGCACCCAGCGCAGCAGCGCGCCGAAGGCCAGGCCTAGCACCGCGGTGGACACAGCAAACTCCAGTACGGTCAGCACCGTGCCCAGCACCACCGCGCCGGGCATGAGCGCGCTGAAGGCCTGCAATGCGGCACTGAGCAGCAGCGAGACGATCGCCAGAAAGCCGAAGCCCATCACCAAGGCCAGCCCGGTGAGCCGTGCCTTCACGAGGGCACCGATCGCCGAGGTGTCGGGCTCGACATGCATGATGCGGTTCAGCGCGCGGCGCAGTTCGGTGAAGACCCCGGTGGCGCCGAGCAGCAGCGTGAGCCCGCCGATCACCGCCGCCTGCAGCCCGTCCGGGTCCCGCCAGGCCGACTCCACCATGGCTTCGATGCTCTTGGCCGCTTCATTGCCGACCACCCCCTGGATCTCGTGCACGATCTGTCCGCGTGCCGCTTCCACACCGAAGACGGCGCCCGCCACCGAAATGGCAATCAACAGCAGCGGTGCCATTGCGAACATCGTGTAGAAGGCCAGCGCCGCGCCGAGTTGTGGGGCCCCTTCGTCCATCCAGCGCATGCCGGCGCGCATCAACAGTGTGAGCGGCGGGTGCAGAGGGGCCGGCAGATGGCGCAGGGCGCGCAGCACAGCGGGAGGCAGAACGGGTGGAGAAGCCATGGCGCGGTTCCTCAGACGGTGGAAGTGCGCCAGCACAGCAAGGCGCGCGCCCGTGGCGGGCATGTCGCTTGCCCCTGCGGGCCATGGAACAGCCTGTACGTCCCCGTCTGCCCGAGCCTTCCCCTCCGCGTTCCACGCCGGTGGTGGCCTTCACGCGGGCCGAACGCGAGGCGGCACCGCTGACCATCCCGCCCGTCGTGGTGCGTTTGCTGGGGGCGTTGCTGGGGCTGGTGCTGCTGCGGGAGGCTGCCCCCATCCTCATTCCCATTGCGGTGGCCGTGGCCCTGATGTTCGTGCTCAGCGGGCCGGTGGAGCGCCTGCATCGCCTGGGGGTGCCGCCGCACTGGGGGGCCGGTGTGGTTGTCACCATCATGCTGACGTGTGTCATCGGTCTGGGCAGCGTGCTCGCCCGGCCGGCGGCGCAGTGGGCCGAGCGGGCCCCCACCACCGTGCAACAGGTCGTAGACACCATCGAACGCATGCGGGTGGCGATGTTGCCCCCGGGTCGACGGGCCGCGCACCCGCTCCCCACCGTGCACGGTGGCGACTCCATCCAGGACAAGCTGGCCACAGAAGGGCTGCTGCTCACGCGGGTGATTTTCGGCCAAGCCATGCACTTCGCCCTGCAGGCCTCGGCCACGGTGATCCTGCTGTATTTTCTGCTGGCCTCGCAATCGTGGTTGCTGACCCGCACGGTCGAAGCCGTGAGGCGGCCTCGCGCACGGGCGCTGCTGCTGTCCGGCATCCGGCAGGCGCGGCGCGAGATCGGGCTGTTCCTCGGCACCATGGGCCTCATCAACATCGGCCTCGGCGTGGTGACCGGCATCGCGCTGGCCTTCATCGGCCTGCCGGATCCGGTGCTGTGGGGCGCCGTGGTGGCTGTGCTCAATTTCATCCCTTACCTGGGCCCCGCGCTGGTGACTGTGCTGTTGCTGCTGGCCGGCAGCATGAGTTTCGGTGCGACCTGGACCATGCTGCTGCCGGCGTCGATCTTTCTCGCGGGCCACGCTGTCGAGGCCAACCTCGTGTCGCCCTGGGTGATGGGAAGGCGCCTGCGGCTCAGCCCCTTGTCGGTGTTCCTGTCCGTGATGCTGTGGGGCTGGGTATGGGGCTTTGCCGGGACGCTGGTGGCGGTGCCCCTGCTGCTCGGCTTTCGGTGTCTGTGCCAGCGGCGGCGTGGCCTGCGGCGCATCTGCCACTACCTGGAGGGCGGTCGCAGCGACGCGCCCAGCCTGACGATGCTTTTGAGGGCGCGTGAACGCCGTCTCGCGCGGCACGTGGTACGCCCGTCGCGGCGCGCGTGAACGGCCCTTGACGCGGGCACGCAGCCTGCCTGAAGGTGGACAAAGCCGCGCCATGTCGGGTGCGGATGATTCAGCACGAACGAGGTGTCAATCATGATCACGAAGGCAGCGTTGATGCGCAGCGCCTGGTCGGCCGCGCTGGTGGCGTTGGGGGGACTCACAGCCTGCGAACGGCAGCAGAGCGCCCCGAAGCCTGTGTCGGGTGTCGTGGGGGCCGAAGCCAAGTCGCCACCCCGATCAGATCCGGTTGTGTCCACCGTGCCCTCGACCACGCAGCCTGCCGCGGCCTACGGTGCGGCAGCCCCCATGGCGGCGGGCACGGACATGGGGCGGCCGCTGCTTGGCAACGTCGATCCTCCGCCGGCGGTCACGACCTCACCCGAAACGACCTTGGCCAATGCGCCCCCTGCAGCCGGGATTCCGGTCCCGCCCCCCGCCAGCACGGCCCCTGCGTTGACCGCCACCGAACTGGCCTTTGTGACGCAGGCGATCGAGGCGGGGCTCTTCGATCTGCGGGTCGGGCAGCTGGGTGCGGAGCGCGCCAGTCACACCGCGGTGCGCTCGTATGCCGCCCTGCTCGTGAACGACCAGACGACGATGAACCGGAACCTGCAGCAGCTGGCACGGCGGTTGGGCGTGCCCGTCCCCACCAGCTTGTCCGAGCCAAGGCAGCGCATCCTGGATGAACTGGCCCGGGCCAGCGATGCCGAGTTCGATCGGCAGTTCGTGCATGTGGCCGGTGCACGGGCGCAGCAGGACACGGTGGCCCTGTTCGAGCGCACCGGGCGTGACACGCGCGACCAGCAGGTGCGCAGCTTTGTGCTCCTCGCCTTGCCGACCCTGCGGGCGCATCTCAGTGCCGCCGAGCGACTCCCCGTGCGAGGCTGAGCCGCCGCGCACGGCCGTCGAGGCCCGGGAGGTCGCCGCGGCCGCCGACCTGGTGTACGTGGACGACGGGGATGAGGGCATCCGGCGCGTGCGCCGGGGTGGCGGCTTCGCCTACCGTGCACCGGACGGACACTGGCTCACAGAACGATCCTCTGCCGATCGGGCCACCCTGGCGCGCATCCGGTCGTTGGCCATCCCGCCCGCGTATGAGGACGTGTGGATCTGCCCCCTGCCCGACGGCCATCTGCAGGCCACGGGCCGCGATGCACGGGGCCGCAAGCAGTACCGCTACCACGCTCGCTGGCGCCAGGTGCGCGACAGCGACAAGTTCGGCCGGATGGCAGCGTTCGGCGAGGCGCTGCCCGGCTTGCGGGCGCGCGTGGACGAAGACCTCGCTCCGGACGGCAGTGGAGCCCCCGGGCGCACCGCCGTGCTGGCTGCGCTGGTGCGGCTGCTGGACCGCACGCGCCTGCGCGTGGGCAACGATGCCTATGCCCGCGACAACCGCTCTTATGGCCTGAGCACCCTGCGGCAACGCCATGTCGAGGTGGAAGGCCACCGTGTGCGGCTGCACTTCCGCGGCAAGTCGGGCGTGTGGCACGACGTGGCCTTGCAGGATCGCCGGGTGGCCCGCGTGCTTCGCCGGTGCCAGTCGCTGCCGGGCCAGGCCCTCTTCCAGTACACCGATGCCGACGGCGCACGGCATGCCATCGGGTCCGCCGAGGTCAATGCCTACATTCGGGCGGTGTCGGGCGGCGACTTCACGGCCAAGGATTTCCGCACCTGGCACGGCAGCGTGCTGGCCTGGGCGCTGCTGGTGCCGCGTTCGCCCGAAGCGGAAGACGCTCCGCTGATGCCCGCGCTGCGCGAGGTTGCGAAGGCGCTGGGCAACACCGTGGCTGTGTGCCGAAAGGCCTATGTTCACCCGGACGTGCTGCGCTGCGCCGAGTGCCGCCAATGGCCCGCTTTGGCCCCACCATCACCCGTTCAGGGGCTCAGCGAAGACGAGCAGGGCCTGCTGGCCTTCCTGCGCGCGCAGGTGGTCGCCCCAGCCTGACCCCCTGCGCGGAACACCGATTGCTGCGGCGGGAGATCTCCCCAACGGAAGAATCCTCACCATGCTCGCACCCACCGACTTGTCCCGAGACCACACCGTTCGCCCGCTGGCTTCCACCCAATGGCTCTGGAGTGGCGCCCTTGCCAGCCTGTTGTCGAGCCTGGCGTTGGCCTGGCACGGACGCCAGCGCCATGGCAGCAGCGTGGCCTTGCTGAACTCGCCCAGTCACTGGCTGTATGGCGACCGCGCCCTGCGCGCCAACATGCCAAGCTGGCGCTTCACGTTCTGGGGGATGCTGATCCACCATCTCAGTTCGCTGTGGTGGGCCGCTTTGCACCAGCTGCTGAGTCACTGGCTCGAAAACCGATCCACCGCTGTGCGCGCCGAGCAGGGGCCCGCCGCAGAGGCAGTTTCCGCCCCCGGTCACGACCTGGCAAAGCCCGTGGCGCTGGCGGCCGCGGTGACCACGCTGGCCTGGCTGGTGGACACCCGGGGCGTGCCGCCCAGACTGCGCCCGGGGTTCGAGCGGCGTGCCTCGCGGCAGGGCATGGCGCTGGTCTACGGAGCGTTCGGCGCCGGCCTGTTGATCGCCAGTCTGGCGCGGCGCCATCGGCAAATTCCAGCGGCCACCGGCAAAACGTGCCGCGCGCCGCACGCTTCGGCCTGACATCGGGCGAAGGCGGGCGCCAGGCCGCTTTCCCGAGCCGGCATGAGGCTTGCCCTTACGGGGTGGGCGACCTCGTTGCCCTGCAGTCAAGACGAGGTCATGTGTCCAGTGTTTCTCAACAGAAAGGAACGTGTCATGGTCAGTTTGATTGTGTGGTTGGTGGTGGGAGGCATCGTCGGTTGGCTGGCGAGCCTGATCATGAAGACGGACGCCCAGCAGGGCGTTCTGCTCAACGTCGTGGTGGGCCTGGTGGGCGCCGCGCTGGCAGGTTGGCTCATCTCGCCCCTCGTGGGCGTACCGAGCATCAACGACAACGTCTTCAGCATCGGCTCCGTGCTGGTGTCACTGGTCGGTGCCGTGATCCTGCTGGGCATCGTCGGCCTGATCCGCGGTCGGCCGCGGGCGTGACGCCATGGCCAGCAAGCGCTCGATGCGTGCGGCCGTGACCGGCTTGACTAGATGCCGGTCGAACCCGGCCTCACGCGAGCGGGCCAGGTCGTCGGCCCGGCCATAGCCGGAAACGGCGACCAGCCAGCCGCCATAGCCCTGCGCCCGCAGGGTGGCGGCCACCTCAAGGCCCCCCAGGCCAGGCAGCCCGATGTCGACCAGTGCGACATCGGGCTGTGTTTCATGGATCAGGGCAATGCCTTCTGCACCGCTGGTGGCGAGCCGCACTTCATGGTGGTCGAGGGCCAGCATGGAGCGCAAGGCCTCGCCCGCATCGTCGTTGTCTTCGACCACCACCACACGCCGTGGCGTGACGGGTCCTTCGATGGCGGCGCGCTCTTCCGCTGCCGGCGCCTCGCAAGCGGGCAGGCGGGCGGTAAATGTGGCGCCGTGACCGGGGCCTTCGCTCTGCACGGCCACCGTGCCGCCATGGTGCTCCACCAGGCGCTTGACCAGCGTCAGGCCGATGCCGAGCCCCCCCTGCTGTCGGTCGAGCGTGCGCTCACCCTGCACGAACAGGTCGAAGACCTTGCTCTGCAACTCGGGGGTGAGGCCGGCACCGGTGTCCTGCACGGTGATGACCGCTTCCCGGCCCACCGGCTCCACCGTCAGGCTCACGCGGCCGCCGGCCGGCGTGTACTTCAGTGCATTGACCAGCAGGTTGGTGAGCACCTGTTCCATGCGGCTGGCGTCGGCCTGCACCCACACGGGCTCAAGCCGGGCTTCGAACGTGTGCTGCGACAGCTGGCCGGCCAGCTCGAGCGTGTGGCGCACGCGATGAGCCAGCAGATCGAGTCGGATGGCCCCGGTCTGCTGCTCGTGCCGGCCGGCCAGTACGCTGGCCACATCGAGCAGGTCGTCCATCAGGCGGCCGAGGTGGGCCGCCTGGCGCGCGATGATCTGACGTGCACGCCGTGCAAGATCCTCCTGCGTGCCGGCGCGGTTCAGCACCTCGCATCCGGCCGAGATGGCGCCGAGCGGGTTGCGCAACTCGTGCCCCAGCATGGCCAGGAACTCGTCCTTGTTGCGGTTGGCCTCCTCGGCTTCGCGACGGGCCGCCGTCTCGCGCTCGACCAGCGCCATGCGGGCCGACTCCATGGCCTTCATGGTGGTGATGTCGACGATCACGCCGCTGACCTGCTCGGGACGGCCCTGCTCGTCCCAGGTGAAACGCAGACGGGCGCCCAGCCAGCGTGTCTCGTGCTCGGGCGTGTCGTGGCGGAACTCCAGCATGTGCGCGTTGGTCCGGCCGGCAGCCGCGGCGCGCAAGGCCTGCACCACACGCGCCCGGTCTTCGGGGTGGACGCGGCGCAGGCAGCGGCGCGCGGGCCCGCGCAATTCGGACAGCGGCAGATCCAGCAGCCGCGAGAAGCCGCTGCTCCAGTGCACCACCCGTGCACGCCGGCTGTGCTGGAAGAAGCCGACATGGCCGGCCGCCTGCGCCAGCTCGACCAGCTGCTGGTTGGCGCGCAGCCCGCGTTCGGCCGCCGCCAGGGAGGCCTCGGCCTGCTGGCGTTCGGTGATGTCGGTGAAGCTCGCGATGGCGCCGCGCGGCAATCCGCGGCCGTCGAACAGCGGCACCGCATGGGCCACGATGTCCCGCACGGCGCCATGAGGTGGGCGCAACTGCAACTCGACGTCCTTCTGCGTCCAGCCGGTGCGCGCGGCCTTCTGCAGCGGCAGGGCGTCGGGGGCCACCGTCTCGCCGTGCGCGGTGATGGGACAGTCAGGCCAGCCGCTGCGGTCGACCGCGCGCTCGTCCATGGCCGGCGGGGTGGGCTCGCCCAGCATGCGAGCCAGCGCCGGGTTGCGCAGCACGTGGCCGCAGTGACGTTCCTGCGTCATGGCCAGGCCGATGGGGCTGCTGCGGAACAGCGTCTCGAACTCGGCGGCCTGACGCTGCAGCCGGTCGTGCGCGATGTCGCGTTGGGCCTCTTCCCGCTGCAGGGCCTGCTCCAGCAGGATCAGCTCGCGCACGGTGCTCGGCTCGCCCCGGCGCTGAGGCCCATGCAATGCCAGCGCGCGCAGCGGGCCCGTGACGCGGCTGGCCACGCCCATGGCGAGCACCAGCCCGGCAGCCAGCGACCCCAGCCCGAGCAACAGCGCCATGCCGACCGAGCGCCACCGGGCGCGGTCGATGGGGTCGGCCGGCTCGCCGATCACGACACCCCAGTTCGACGGCTCAATGCGGTACCAGGCGCCGTAGGCTTCGCCGCCCTCCAGCAGGCCGATGCGGCCCGTGCCGATGGGGCCAGCCTGCACATGGGCGCGGGTCAGCGCCGGCAGGGGGCGGGCCACCACGTCGGGGCCGCCGATGTTGCGGGCCACCAGCTTCAGTTCCCGGTCGAAGATGGACAGGAACGCGTTCTGGGGAAGCGTGGAGGTGGTGATGAGCCGCTGCCAGCTTGATGGAGGAATCCAGGCGCCCAGCGCAAACGCGAGACGGCCTTGAGCATGCACGGGCACCAGGACGCCGGTCGTGGCGATGCCGTCCGGGCCGGTCGTGAGGTTGGTGACCACGGGGGCGCCGGTCTGGCGCAGGCGGGCGAGGGCGGCGAGGTCACTCAGCCGGCCCAGCGGCTGTCCGACCGGCTGGTGGGTGTTGAAGACGATCTGGCCATCGAGCTCGACCAGAAACACGCTGCTCCAGCTCTGGCGCGGCGAACGCAAGGCCGTCATGGAGGAGAAGACGCCGGCGAGATCGCCCTCCTGCAAGAGCTCGGACAGCGCGAGAACCTGCAGCGCCTCTGCCGACGAGGCCAGTTCGCGGTCGACCGTGAGTGCGAACGCCCGCGCTGCCCGTGCGAGGTCGGCCTTCATCTGTGCCTGACCTTCCAACGCCTGCTGTGATACCAGCCACGTTGCCAGCATCGTCATCGGCACGGTGGCCAACAGCGTCACCGCCAGAACATGCGCCCGAAGCGAGGCCGTCGACCAGCGCAGGCGCGACCACGCATCGCCTTTTTCCAACACGCTCTACCTCGTTACCGCGAGCTCTATGCAAAGACCTGAGAGCGTACCGCGGTGGGCCGTCCCGTCAAGACCCCCATGCAGGCGGGCGTGGCCCGCGGCACTCAGGTCTGCTTCAGCTTGCGCGCCAGATCCTGTGCCATTGACAGGTGATGACGCAAGGTGGGCAAGGTGGTCTGCACGAACTCCTTCATGGCCGAATCGCTGAGCTGACCATCGGCCTTCTGGAAGAGATCGATGTCCAGCTGATGGTCCTTGATTCCGACCTGGTCGATGAACTGCCGGTCGAACGACAGGCCCTTGGCCTTGTTCAACTGGTCGATCACCTTGCGCTTCGATGACGGGATGTCCTTGGGCAAGGTCATGCGGGTGCTCACCACCTGAGCCAGGCGATTGTTGGCCGCGCCATGGTCGTCCACCAGCGTGGCGGCCATGGCCTTCACGTCGGGGTGCTCTGCCTTCTCGACGGCCAGCTGGGCCACCGCGACCTCGTACAGGCCGGCCTCCGTCGCCGCCCGGGCAAACGCCTGGTCCTGCGCGTTCAGCGGGGCCTGGCTGCTCGCGCCGGGTGTCACGGTGCTGGCACCGGGCGCGGCACCCGGTGCCGTCGTGCCGGTTCCGCCATCCACGCCCGTGCCCGTGCCCGTGCCGGTGCCGGTGCCCGTCTGCGGCACGCCGTCACTGCCCGAGCCGGGGGTGCCGGTCGTGCTGTTCGAGCCCGGGGTGGTGCCCAGTCCGCCGTCGGTGCCGGTGGTGCCCGGTGTCGTGCCCATCGTGCCGGCCGTGCCGTCGGGCGCGCTGGCAGGGCTCATGTCGCCGGACGTCTGGCCGTCGCGTCGGTTGCACGCGCCGAGCAGGGCGGACGCCGTCAGCAGGCAGGCGATCAGGCTGGTGAAGCGAAAGGTCCTGTTCATGGTGGGCTCCTTGAGATGGATGGATCGGGTGAACCGGGCTGCCGGCATGCAGTCTGTGCATGGGCGACCCTTGGGGTGGGCAATCTCCGTACCGAGTCCGCCATGCGGAATCAGGCTCGTAAGCCAAGCGGCAGGGCGGCTACCGTGGCAAGCCTTGCCGGGCGCGGTAAGGCTTACGACCCCGTGCTCACACCATCCGGTCTGCACGTACCCAGTGGTCGAACAGGGCCATGTCCACGCCGTGGGCCTGCGCGGCTTCCCGCAGGGTGATGTCCTGCGCGTGCGCGTCCAGTGCGATGGCTGCCGCCCGGTCATAGCCGATGTGCGGGGTCAGCGCCGTGACCAGCATCAGCGTGCGGTCGCGCAGCGCGGCGATGCGGGGCTCGTCGGCCGTCAGGCCACGCAGGCAGTGGGCTTCGAAGCGTGTGCAGCCATCGGCCAGCAGCCGGAGGCTCTGCAACACGTTGTGCGCCATGACGGGCTTGAACGTGTTGAGTTCGAAGTTGCCACTCGCCCCGGCAAAGCCGACCACCGTGTCATTGCCCAGTACCTGCACGCACAACATCAGCATGGCTTCGCACTGGCTGGGGTTGACCTTGCCCGGCATGATGGAGCTGCCCGGTTCATTGGCGGGGAGGCGCAGCTCACCCAGGCCGCACCGGGGGCCGGAGGCCAGCCACCGCAGGTCGTTGGCGAGTTTCATCAGGGCCACTGCCAGCACCTTGAGGCTGCCGTGCAGGGCCACGATGGCATCGTGGGCCGCGATCACGGCAAAGCGATTGGGTGCCGTGGTGAACGGGAGGCTCAATGAGTGAGCCAGATCGCGGGCCACTCCTTCACCGAAGCCGGGTGGGGCATTGAGGCCGGTTCCGACGGCCGTGCCGCCGATGGCCAGCGCGCACACCGCAGACAAGGCGTGCACGATCCCCGCCTCGGCCTGGGCAAGCTGCGCTTCGTAACCCGACAGCTCCTGGCCCAGCGTCAGTGGCACCGCATCCTGCAGATGGGTGCGGCCGATCTTGACCAGCCCGCCGTACGCGGCCGCCTTGGCGTGCAGCGTGCCCCGCAGCGCGCCCAGCGCAGGTAGCAGGTGATGCTGCACGCCCATGGCACACGCCACGTGCAAGGCGGTCGGGAACACATCGTTAGACGACTGACTGCGGTTCACATGGTCGTTGGGGTGGACCTCGGCGTGCGGATCACCCTGGCTGCGCAGCACGGCCGTGGCACGGTGCGCGAGCACCTCGTTCATGTTCATGTTGGTCTGCGTGCCGGACCCGGATTGCCAGACCCGCAGCGGGAACTGCGCGTCGTGGTCCCCTGCCAGCACCTCGTGCACGGCGGCCTCGATGGCCCGGGCGATGGGCGCGGGCAGCTCGCCGAGGGTCGCGTTCGTCCGGGCGCAAGCCTGCTTGACGAATGCGAGCGCCCGGATGAGCTCCGGCGGCAAGGTTTCGGTCGAGATGTCGAAATGGTGCAGGGCCCGCTGGGTCTGGGCCCCCCACAGCACGTCGGTGGGAACCTCGACAGCCCCGAGGGCGTCGTGCTCGGTGCGGGTGGGTGCGGTGCTCATGGCCGGGTTCCCCATGCGGGCTGGCTGCGCCCTTGATGCCGCAGTGCCGCGACGGCGGCATGCACGGTGCGCGCCTCGCGCTCGGCGAGCAGCGCGCGCAGGCGGCCGCTCCAGCATTGCCGGATCAGACGGTGATCTGCATCGTGTGGATGCAGTTCGAAGCGCACCAGAGGCTGCGCATGCCAGCGTGCGGCGACCCAGGCATTTCGCGGCAAGGACACGGCCCGCCGCCAGGCGGTGCGCGTGCTGAAGGCCAGGCAAGCGCTCGTGATGCGCTGTGCCTGCGGCAGGCTGTAGACCGCACGCAGCGTGGCCGTGTAGCTCAGGGGAAGTTGGTCAAGCGCCTGCCAGGTGCCGCGGCTCATCAGCCATGCGGGTGCGACAAAGCCGTGCAGGGGCCAACCCCGGCGCGCAAACCACCGGGCGCCGGCATGCAGGCGTCGCAGGGCCTCGTCTTGCGACAGCGCCGAGAACTCCCCCTCGCCGGCCGTGTACCAGCGGCGCCGCACGTGATCGACCCAGTTGGCCGGCTCGCCGTCATCCAGATGGCTGTAGCCGTGCAGGGCCAACTCGTGTCCCTGCGCCTGCAGCGCTTCCAGCCGCTGCTCGAAAGCGTGGTTCGACGGACGCAGGTGATAGCGCGGGACCACCAGCAGCGTCATCGGCACGTCGGCCACCGCACGCACGGCGTCCATCACCCGCTCGCACGCGGGCCAGGTCGAGGGGGCCACGTCGTGGATGGTGACGCTGAGCATCGGTCGTCCGGCAGAGGGCGGGAGGGGCAGGTTCATGGTGTGCACATCAGGCGGAGGTAATGACCCATCAGGCCGCGCATGGCATCCGACCAGTCGTGCCGCAAGGCTTGCTGGCGGGCCGCCAGCCCTTGTTTCTCGCGGTCGCGGCGCAGGGCTGCGGCGATCGCCTCGGCAAAATCGGCATGCCGCCCGCGTGCGACGCGCACACCGGCTTCGTCGCCCACCAGCTCGGCCAGCCCGGCCCGGTCTCGCACGACCACCGGGCAGCCGCACGCCATGGCTTCGAGTGCCGCCAGCCCGAACGTCTCCTGGTCGCCGGCATGCACGAAAAGGTCGGCGCTCGCCAGTGCGCGGGCCAGTGCCTGTTGCGAGGGCTCGAACGGCAGCACCCGGACCTGGTCACCGCGGGGAGGGCAGGGCCCGGCTCCGATGGCGACCAGCACGTGCGATGGCCCCAGCAGGCGGACCGCATCGGCCAGCACCGACAGGTTCTTCTCCGGTGCAAAGCGGCCTGCATACAGCAGCACGCGGACGTCGTCGGCCAGCCCGAGCTCTTGGCGCCAGGCCGGATCGCGTCTTGCCGGATGGAACAGGCCGGTGTCCACCCCCAGGCCCTGCTGCACCACGTTCTGCAGGCCGGCGTCCCGCAGGTGGGCATACACCGTGGCGCTGGGGGCGAAGACCAGGTCGAACTGCCGGTAGAGGTGACGCAGGTACAGCCGCCCGGCCGCCGCGCCGCCACGTCCGGTCCAGCGCCTCAGGAGCTCGGGCAGGTCGCTGTGGCAGAAGCCGACGACCGGAATGCCGAGGGCCTGTCCGGCATCCAGGGCGGACCAGGCCAGGCGGTACGGGTCGCCCGATTCGATGAGGTCGGGCCGGCGGTCGACCAGGGCGCGCGCCGCGGCCCGTCGGTTCAGCGGTGCCCGGTAGCCGCCGCTGCCAGGCAGGGGCACCCCGGGCAGGGCCACGGCATCGCGTCCATCGGCTCCGGGCGCCGCCACGCTGTGCCGCCACGCGGTGTGTGCCTGAAGCCACGCCCGCTTGGCGTGGATGTAGCGGCGCACGCCTCCACCGGTGGCGCTCCAGAACATGGTGACGTCGATGAGGTGGGGCATGACGAGCAAGGTCGAGGGCGATGGCACAACGTGGCAAACGCCGTGCCTGGGAGGCAGGCATGCTGCCTGCCACACCTTCAGGGCGGGGCTCGCGTGGCGGGCCCTTTCATTGAACCCAACAGGAGCGAACCATGGAACGCGACGACATCATCGATGTGCTCAACGACCTGATCGAGAACAGCCGTGACGGCCAGTACGGCTTCAATACCTGCGCCGAACATGTGAAGTCCCCCGAACTGCGCGACATCTTTCTGGCACGCGCCACGGCCTGCCAGACCGCCGTCTCGGAGTTGCAGGTGCTGGTCAGCGAGTGCGGGGGCACGCCCGACGATGGCGGCTCGATCAGCGGTGCGATGCACCGGGGTTGGGTGGCCGTGCGGGGCACCCTGAGCGGCTACACCGACGTGGGCATGCTGGAAGAGTGCGAGCGCGGCGAGGACGTCGCCAAGGCCCGTTACGAGAAGGCGCTGTCGCGCCCGCTGCCCGAGCCGATCCGGGCCGTCATCGAGCGCCAGTACCAGGGTGTGTTGCGCAATCACGAGCAGGTCAAACTCCTGCGTGAGCGCTATCGCACTGCGGTCTGACAGACCACAGGGCATTTTTGCCGGAAAGCTTGCCGGCAGCCGAGAGGAGCGATGTGATGCAGAGAATTGCCGATGTGATGACGCGCGGTGTGGAGGTGATCGCCCCGGACGCGACCCTGCAGATGGCGGCCAAGATGATGGACGACCTGAATGTGGGCGCGTTGCCGGTGTGCGACAACCGGCGGCTGGTGGGCATGATCACCGACCGCGACATCACCGTGCGGGCCACAGCCAGTGACCTGCGACCCAGCGAGGTCCGGGTCAGCGACATCATGACCGAACACCCGAGGTGGTGCCTGGAGTCACAGACACTGGAGGAGGTGGCTCAGCAGATGAGCGACGTCCAGGTCCGCCGCATTCCGGTGCTCGACGAGGACAACGAGTTGATCGGCATTGTGTCGCTGGGCGACATCGCTGTCCGGGAGCCCGAGGCGGTGCAGGACGTGCTGCGGGAGATCTCTACCCCCTCGGAACCGGACAGGCCGGCCGCATCGACCTGATCGGCGTGGCACGAAAACAGGCCGGCGGCCGCCCTGGGCGACGCCGGCCTGCCTGCGTCAGCGACGCTCGCTCGTGCCGCTGCCGCCTTCGAAGAAGCGTCGGTTGGTGTTGCTCCAGCCTTCCTCCACCACGTTGGGCCACTTGTCCGGCTCGAAGCTCGGTGCGCGCTTCAGGCGCTCCTTGTCGATGTCGAGCAGGCGATGGTCACGGCCAGGGACGGAACGCAGTGCGCTCCAGGGCACGGCATGCAGACGATCGCCCAGACCGAGGAAGCCGCCCGTGGCCACAATGGCGTAAGACACCGCGCCCTGGCGGTCGAGCACAATGTCCTTGATGTCACCGACCTTCTCGCCCTGCAGGTTGCGCACGTCCGACCCGATGATCTTGCTGACGCGGTAGATGCGTTGCCAGTCCTCGCTGCCCTGACGTGTCGTGGTCGCCGAGCCGGTGCCTGCGGCGCCGGTTCCCGTGGTGGTGCCTTGTGCGTGGCCCGATGACAGGGCGATGGCCAGGCCCATGCCGGCCGCGATCCGGATGACTTGCTTCATGATTTACTCCTTGTAATGAGAAAGAAGAGGGAGACAACACGGTGAAGGCGGCAAACTCCATGCCCAAAGGGCATCGAGCGCCCCTGGGGTGCACTGTGTTCCGCCTTCCTCCATGCCCATGAAACCGCTGCCCCTACAGGGACTGAACCGGCCTCGCGGCCTGCGCCTGCAGTGGCCGGTCGCTTCACTGCGCACCTACCTGCTTGCCGTCATCGTGGTGGCCACTGTGCCGCTGGCTGCGCTCACGTCGTGGTTGATGGCGCAGGAGATCATGGCGGTGCGCCATCAGATGACACTGGGCCTGACCCAGATGGCCGGCTCGCTGGCGTTGATGGTGGAACGCGAGCAGGTGTCTTCGATCGACGCGCTGACCATCCTGTCGCATTCCACGTCATTGCGAGAAGGCGATCTGGCCAGCTTTCACATGCGGCTCGCCCGAAAGCCGCTGGTGCGCCCGACGTGGCGTCGTGTGGTGCTGACGAGTCCCGAGGGCGTGGTGCTGCTGCGCAGCGACGAGGCCTATGCGCCCGCCGTGGCCCAGGCCCGCGACGAACCCCAGCCTCTGCCCGACGGGGTGCTCCCGCCGCCGCGGATCAGCGGGCTCAAGGGGGGGGCTGGCGCCGACCTGTTCTCGCGCATTGCCGTGCCGGTCGAAGTGCACGGCAAACTGGCCTACTGGCTGGCCGCCGACATCCACGCGTCGGCATGGCAGAGCCTCATCGGCCACATGCAGGCGCCACAGGGCGGCTTCGTGACGGTGTTCGACGAGGGCTATCGCATCGTGGCCCGCTCGCTGCATCCCGAGCGCTTTCTGGGCCAGGTGCTGCCTGAAGACGGACGGCGACAGATGGGCGTTCGGTCCGCCGGCTTCCAGAAAAGCACCCTGCTGGAGGGCGGGGACACCTATGTGGCGTGGCAGCGCATCCCGATGTCGCAGTGGGGCATCGGGGTGGGGGTGGCCGCGGCGCCGCTGGATCGCAGCAACATCATGGCGATCTCGATGGCCTTGCTGGCCGGCGCCCTGTCTCTCATGGCCGGGATCGGCCTGTCGCTGTTCGTGGTCCGGCGGGTGAACCAGCCCCTGCATGCACTGGCCACGGGCGGCGCTTCCGCGGTGCCGGGGGACATCGCCGTGCGGGAGATCGGCCTGTTGCGCGATGCGATGAAGGCTGCCGAGGCCCAGCGTGAGCAGGCGCGCGAGCGGCTGGAGGCCAAGGCGGCCGAGTTCGAGACGCTGTTCAACACCAGCCCGATCGGCCTGTCGATCACACAGGACCCCGAGTGCCGGATGGTGCTGCGCAACCCGGCCAAGGTGGCGATGTTCGGCATCCGCGATGGCGAGCCGGCCCGCTACGAGATGCTGCAGGACGGCGAGGTGCTGCCCACGGCCCGGCATCCGCTGCAGCGCGCGGCACGTGGCGAAACCGTGTGGAACCAGGAAGTGGAAGTGCGCCACCCTGATGGCCGGGTGCTGCGCCTGCTGGCCTTTGCTGTGCCGCTGCTGGACGGCCATGGCCATGCGCGCGGCGCCATTGCCACGTATGTCGACATCACCGAACGCATGCTGGCACAGGAGCGCCTGATGCGCGCGCGCACCCGGCTGCAGGACAGCCAGCACCTGGTGGAGCTGGCCCAGGAGGCGGGCGATGTGGGCTTCTTCGACCATGTGGTGGCCGCCGACACGGTCACCATGACGTCGGGCCTGGCGCGCCTCTTCGGGCTCGAGCGGCGTGCGATCGAGACGAACTGGGTCGGCTGGCTTCGCCATGTGCGTCCGGATGACGCCCGCGCACTCGAGGTGTTGCTGCAGCAGGCCTGGCGCGACCAGCTCGAGCAGGTCACCTTCAAGTTCCGCACCGCCGGGCAGATCGACATCGAGCGCTGGCTGTCGAGCCGCATGGTCATCCTCTATACCCCCGAGGGCGTGCCCACCCGGATGATCGGGGTGATGGTCGACGTGACGGTGCAGCAGCAGATCGAGCATGAGCGCGCCCGGCTCATCGCGCAGGAACACCAGGCGCGGCTGGAGGCCGAGCGTGCCAACCGCGCCAAGGACGAATTCCTCGCCATGCTGGGCCACGAACTGCGCAATCCGTTGAGTGCCATCTCGGCCGCGATCGAGGTGCTCAACCGCATCAGTTCGCAGGACGAGCAGGCGGTGCGGGTGCGCACCATCATCACGCGCCAGACCCGGCACCTCGCCCGGCTCATGGATGACCTGATGGACGTGGCGCGGGTGATCGCCGGCAAGATCCACCTGTCGCGTCAGCCCGTCAACCTCGGCTCGATGGTGCACCGCCTCGTCAGCACCATGCAGATGGCCGGGCTGTTGCAGGATCACCCGGTGAGCCTGGACGTCGAGGAGGTGTGGGTTGACGGCGATGCCATGCGGCTCGAGCAGATCGTCAACAACCTCGTGACGAATGCCGTGAAGTACAGCGCGCCGGACAAGCCCATCCAGGTTCGGGTGGTGCGGGCCGACGGGCGTGCCAGGCTGGAAGTGATCGACCAGGGCCCGGGCATCCCCGAGGCACTGCTGCCCCACATTTTCGACCTGTTCGTGCAGGGCGAGCGGACGCTGGACCGCCGTCAGGGTGGGCTCGGGATCGGCCTGACCCTGGTGCGACGGCTGGCAGAGCTCCACGACGGCGAGGTCAGTGTGCAGAGCAGCCCGGGAGGCAGTGTGTTTGCCGTGATGCTGCCGGCCATCGCCCCGGTGCAGCCAGACCATGTCGAGCGCACCGGCGAGGTGCCCGCGCCGCGCACCGTGGTGCTGGTGGAGGACAACCCCGATGCCCGCGAGGCGCTCACCACGATGCTCACCCTGCAGGGCCACGAGGTCCACGGCGAGGACAACGGCAAGGACGGCCTTGAGCGTCTGCTGGCGCAGCGGCCGCACCTCGCGCTGGTGGACATCGGGCTTCCGGGGCTGACGG
The DNA here is from genome assembly GCF_947366995.1 of uncultured Aquabacterium sp. GTDB lineage: Bacteria > Pseudomonadota > Gammaproteobacteria > Burkholderiales > Burkholderiaceae_C > Aquabacterium. The sequence continues at coordinate 54,606 of NZ_CANBCC010000010.1, forward strand.
GCTACGAGGTGGCCCGGCAGGCGCGCGAACGGGGGCACACCGGCTGGATGATCGCGGTTTCGGGCTACGGACAGCCACACGACGTGCAGCAGGCGCTGGAGGCGGGCTTCGATGCCCACATGGTGAAGCCCATTGACAGCGATGCCCTGACCGACTGGCTGGCGCGGCCTCCCCGGGGGGCGGGCATGTGACTTGCCCCTCCTGTGCAGCGCCCTTCGGGGGCACCAAAACAGGAGGTTTCGGGATGTGGTCACATGACCTGCATGAACAGTACCGTCGGCTGCGTGCCGATCTGGAGGCCGCTTACCGGGCCCCGGTGTGGGACAGCCGGTTGATCGACCGGCTGGCCGATGCACTGGCCCGACTCGAGCGGCGCGCCATGCCGCCGCTGGCCGGTCTGGCCGCCCCGTTCAGTTCGTGGCCGAAGGCGGCTCCGGAGGGGTCGACGGGGCGCACGGGGCACGCCACTCCTCAAGCAGCGTCGCGGTGAGCGTGTCGCCCCGCGTCCGGGCCATCTCGATGAGGGCCTTCACGTTGCCCTCGTCCACCCATTCGTGTCCGGTGCCGCGCTGCAGCCGTCGGTAGATTTCGGCGATGTCAGGCGGGGTTTGCGCTTGCGGCGTGCTCATGGTCGCTCCTTTCGTGATGCGGTGCACCGGTCCGGCAAGCGGCATGCCGTCGTGGTGTGGCGCATCAGCGCGCGGGCGGTTCTTCGGCACGGGCTTTGCCCGCCGAAAGCAGCCTTGCCACGCCGATGCCCCACACGGACGCCCGCACGCCATGGACTCCCTCACGCACCACGCCACGGACCCGCATGACGGCCACGCCATTCTTCATGGCTGGCGACGGTGGCTGTATGCCACCAACCACAAGGACATCGGCACCCTTTACCTCCTGTTCTCTCTCACCATGCCGTGCTCGCACTGCTGATCCGCGTAGAGCTGTTCCAGCCCGGGCTGCAGCTCTCTTCCCCGCACTTCTACAACCAGCTCGTGACCATGCACGGGCTGATCATGATCTTCGGGGCGATCATGCCGGCGCTGGTCGGCTTCGCCAACTGGATGATTCCGCTGTTGATCGGCGCCTCGGACATGGCATTCGCGCGGATGAACAACTTCAGCTTCTGGCTGATGGTGCCGGCCGGCGTGCTGCTGATGGCGACCTTCTTCGTGGACGGTGGCGCACCAGCCGCGGGCTGGACCCTGTATCCGCCGCTGAGCACTCAGATGCCGGGTGGCATGGACCTGGCGATCTTCTCGCTGCACCTGCTGGGTGCCTCGTCCATCATGGGCGCCATCAACATCATCGTCATCATCCTCAACATGCGCGCGCCCGGCATGACGCTGATGAAGATGCCGATGTTCTGCTGGAGCTGGCTGATCACTGCCTACCTGCTGATTGCCGTCATCCCGGTGCTGGCTGCGGCCATCACGATGGTGCTGTCGGATCGACAGTTCGGCACGAGCTTCTTCAACCCGGCCGGTGGCGGCGATCCCGTGATGTTCCAGCACGTGTTCTGGTTCTTCGGGCATCCGGAGGTCTACATCATGATCCTGCCGGCCTTCGGCATCATCAGCCACGTCGTGACGGCCTTTGCCCGCAAGCCGCTGTTTGGTTACGCCTCGATGGTGTATGCCACCGCGGCCATCGCAATCCTCAGTTTCATCGTGTGGGCCCACCACATGTTTGCCACCGGCATGCCGGTGACAGGACAACTGTTTTTCATGTACGCGACGATGCTGGTTGCCATTCCGACCGGTGTGAAGGTATTTAACTGGGTGGCCACCATGTGGCGCGGCAGCATGACGTTCGAGACGCCGATGCTGTTTGCGGTGGGGTTCATCAGCGTGTTCTCCATCGGGGGGCTCAGCGGCGTGATCCTGTCCGTTGTGCCGATCGACCTGCAGGTGCACGACACCTACTACGTCATCGCGCATTTCCACTATGTGCTCGTGGCGGGCACGCTGTTCGCGATGTTCGCGGGCTTCTATTACTGGGCGCCGAAATGGACGGGCGTCATGTACAACGAGTGCCACGGGCAGTGGCACTTCTGGGTGTCGATCGTCAGCTTCAATGTGACGTTCTTCCCGATGCACTTCCTGGGGCTGGCCGGCATGCCCCGCCGCTATGCCGACTACCCGATGCAGTTCGCCGATTTCAACGCGATCGTTTCGGTTGCGGCCTTCGTGTTCGGTCTGGCTCAGGCCTGGTTCGCGTTGTTCATCGTGCTGCCCATGCTGCGCAAGCGCGGCCTGCCTGCGCCGGCCAGACCGTGGGAGGGTGCACAGGGCCTCGAGTGGACGCTGCCCACGCCCTTGCCCGCGCACACCTTCGAGACCCCGCCGGACTTGCAGGGTCATCGCATGCCGTGAGGGGGCCTTGCGCGGGCATGTTGCTTGCCCCCCTGGGGGCATCTTCTTCAACCCGAAAGGCAGAGACCCCTCATGGCCCAATCGACCTTGCGCGTGCTGCTGGTGGGCGACGTGATGCTGGACCAGTACTGGGACGGCACCGCCTGCCGGATTTCGCCGGAGGCCCCGGTGCCCGTGCTCAGCGTGAAGGGCCAGCGGGCCCGACCGGGCGGCGCCGCCAACGTGGCGGTGAACCTGGCTGCGCTCGGGTCGCCGGTGACGCTGCTGACGCCGCTCGGGGACGACGAAGCCGCCGACGAACTGGTCGACATGGTGGTGGAGCAGGGGGTGACCCTGGAAGCGGTGCGACAGGCGGGCTATGCCACCACCCGCAAGATCCGGTGTGTGTGCCGCGGCCAGCAGCTGCTGCGGGCCGACTTCGAGGTGCCTGTGCCACAGGCTGCCGTGAACCGCTTGAGCCACCGCTTTGCGCGGCTGCTGCCCGAGCACGACATCGTGGTGCTGTCGGACTATGCCAAGGGCGCGCTCACGGAGTGCGCCGATTTCATCCGCGTGGCGCGCGAGGCGGGCAAGCCGGTGCTGGTCGACCCGAAGGGGCGCCACATGGCCCGTTATGCGGGGGCGACGCTGCTCAAACCCAATCTGGCCGAGTTCACGGGCTGGGTGGGCGAGCCCGACGATGAAGCCCATTTCTGCCGACTGGCTCATGCCTTGCGCCAGAGGCTGAGGCTGGAGAACCTGCTGGTGACGCGCGGTGAGGCGGGCATGAGCCTGTTCACGGCGCGCGGCGTGTTTCACCAGCCGGCCCAGGTGCGCGAGGTGTACGACGTGTGCGGGGCGGGTGACACCGTGCTGGCCGCGCTCACGCACCTGATCGCGCTTGGCGAGGCTGTGCCCGAGGCCATGCGCTGGGCGAACGCCGCGGCCGGCATTGTCGTGGGCCGATCGGGCACCGCACAGGTCACGTACGAGGAGGTGGCGGCCAGCCTGCACGTCCCTCGATCGAGCAGCCCGACCTGGTTGTCGGCGGCGTCCTGATCGCTGCCGGCGCGCGGCGTCAGCCGCGTTGGGGCTCGATGCCCAGCCGGCGGAGGATGCCCGTGCTGCTGTGGCCGGCCACGAACGGCACAGCCAGCGCCCGGCCGCCCCACTGCGCCACCAGCGCGGCCTCTGGCAGGCGGGCCACGTCGTAGTCACCGCCTTTGACATAGAACTCAGGGCGGAGGCGTGCCAGCAAGGCCAACGGCGTGGCTTCTTCGAACACGGTGACGGCCGACACGGCCTCGAGTGCCGCCAGCACCCAAATGCGGTCGGCGGCGGTGTGCACAGGGCGGCCCGGGCCTTTGCCCAGGCTGCGCGCAGACGCGTCACTGTTGACGCCCACGATCAGCGAGGCGCCCAGTGCACGGGCAGCCTGGAGCCCCTGCACGTGGCCGCGGTGCAGCAGATCGAACACCCCGTTGGTGAAGACCCATGGACGAGGCAGCGCGGCCAGGGCGTCAGGCAGGCGGTCGACCGGATGGTATTTGGCCGGCCTATCCGGGCCAGCCGGCCCCGTCGACATCACCGCGGGTGTGCCGGCGGGGCAGGGTGCCGTCATCTCAGAAGCGGTACTTGAAGCCCACGGTGGCCATGTCGACGTTCTTCTTGTCGTCGCCGGGGAACTTCATGTGGTGGCGGTCCCAGTCGAGCGTCACGCTCCAGTTGCGGTTGAAGTCCCAGGCCAGGCCGACACCGTAGGCAGCGCCGAAGCCGGTCTCGTCGCCGCGTGCGGCCACGATGCCGGGGCCTGCGGACACGTCCGTCCAGCCATAGGTGCCACCCACGCGGCCCACCAGGTTCAGCGTGCTGGTCAGCGGGGCGATACCGGTGAGCACCAGGTTCACGCCACTGATCTTGGTCTTGCCGCCGTTGCGCTCGGCGTCGTTGAACCGGAAGTAGCCCAGCTGCAGGCCGAAGTTGGGGTTGAAGAGACCGCCGGTGTAGACGTGAATGGCAGCGTCAGGGTCTTCGCAGTCCTGACCGGGCAGACATTCGTCATCGATGTCACCGGCGCCGACCGACAGGCCCACGTAGCCCGAGGTGGTGTAGGGCAGCCAGGAGTAGCCGCTGCCGGCATAGCCTGCGCCGGGGCCGGCGGCCGTCGGCTCGCTGGGGAGCGTCGACAGCTCGGTGCTGTAGCGGCCGCCGGCGGTGTCGCTCGTGCCCATGCTGCCCGGCTGCGAGCCCATGCCCTGGTCGGCCTGGTTGGTGCTCACGCCATCGGCGGCGGTGCCGCTGTTGGCGCCGGTGGTGCCCTGCTGTGCATCCATCGAACCCGTGCCGCCGGTGGAGGGCGTGGCATTCGGGTAGGTGCTCGTACCCGGGCTCTGCATGCCGCCGGCGCCAGAGTTGTCAGTCGGGGTGGCGCCCATTTGCGCCTGGGCATGTGCAGCGGCCAGGGCGAGCACGGCCGCAGCGATGACGCGGGGGGAATGGCGGTGGATGACGTTCATTCTTGGCTCCTTGTGTGTCGATGAAGATGGGCCCGCGAGGGGCGGGCAAGCAAAAGGGAACGGACGCCATGCGGCAAGCAGCGTGCCTTGTCGACCGTTTCACCCATGTCCCAGCTGGATTTCGATGAGCCCGCACAGCGCGTGCACGATGAAGCCGTGGGCTTCCTGAATGCGGGCGGTCGCGGTGTGCGGCACGGCGATGACGTGGTCGCACGCCTCGGCGAGGAGATTGCCGTCGCGCTGGCCGGTCAGTCCGATCGTGGTCAGGCCGCGTGTGCGGGCCTCCTGCATGGCAGTCAGCAGATTCGGTGAGCGACCGGACGTGGACAGGCCCACCAGGCAGTCACCCTGCACGCCGAGCGCGGCCACCTGGCGGGCAAAGACGTGCTCGAAGCCGTAGTCGTTACCGATACAGCTCAGCAGGGCGCCACTGCCGCTCAGCGCGACAGCCGCGAGGGCAGGGCGGTCGTGCAGGAAACGGCCGGCCAGTTCGGCAGCAAAGTGTTCTGCGTCGGCGGCGGATCCACCGTTGCCACACAGCAGGAGCTTGTTGCCGCGACGCAAGGTGTCTGCGATCTGCGCGGCGGTTTGCTCGATGGCCTCGCTTAGTCCGTGAAGCTGGGCAAAGAGCTGCTGGTGCTCATGCAGGGCACGCTGCAGGTGGCCGGTGAGATCCAGCCGTCTTCCCGGCCAGGGTGCAATGAGGGTCACAAGCTCATCCAATGAGCTCGACCGGGCGGGTGGGCGTCGTGTGTTCGTGGCCACGGGTCGGTACCTCGATCACGCCGTCCTGCAGCCAGCCCGCGTGGCGGTCCTTGCAGGCCGCCCGAATCTGCGCAGCGATGGCCAGACCGAACGCCTCGTCGAACCACGGCTGGGCACCGCTGACCCCCACCACGATGCCATCAAGGCAGATGCCGCCGGTCAGCAAGGTGTCGCCGGGCTGGAGCAGGTGCGGATGGTGGGTCTGCACTTCGGTGCCATCCAGGCCCGTTTCCCAGCTGAGGCGAGCCTTGCCGCGCGCGAAGGCTGTGTAGTCGGCGTCGCGCGCCGCCACGTCGCCCAGGGCGTGCTCAAGCAGGATGGCGTCTTCGAAGGCGACCTCACCGGGGCGCATGCCCGGGTGCATCACCACCACGTGCATGAATCCTGCGCCACACACGGCGTGGTCACGCAGGCCAGCTTCGAGCATGGGCAGCGCGCGCTGCAGGGCCTGACGGGCGAGTTCGTGGTCGATCATGGTTTGCAAGGTGGGTTGGCCCCTGGCTGGAGCGTCCAGTCCTTGGGGTTTTCGGTGGATTGCAGCAGCGCATGCGTGTGCATGGCCGCGCTGGGAGAGATCGGGTCGCTGGCCGGGAAGGTCTGGTCGAGTGCGTCGTCCAGCAGCTCCTGGTAGGTGGGGACGCGGTCCCGCTTGCGCGTGCAGCAGCCGTCCAGACGGCGCGCTTCGCGTTCTTCCGCGGTCTCGGTGGGCAGCGTGGGCATGTCGGGCTCCTCAATCAAGGCAGCACGCCACACGGCAAGTGGCATGCCTGTCAGCCGGGCCGCATCGCGAGGGCATGCCGATTGCCGAACTTCTGACCGGCCCCCGAAGGCCGTGTCGAGCCCTGCCACTGGAGACCGTTCATGTTTGCCTTGCCTTCTGCTTCCCGCCAAGCCTTGCCCCACGCACCCATCTTTCCGCCCCTGCCGCTGGATGAGACCCCTGGGGTGCCGACGTCGGGGCCCGCCCCGCTGTACTGCCCGCATCGCGTGCCGCGCACAGCCTGGCGAACGGCCGATGGCCTGTGGATGGCAGGCGGTCAGAGCATCGGCCACGGCCCGGGTGCCGGCGGCAACGAGGGCACGGCAGAAGACCGCGGCACCGGAGCCCGGGGTTCCAACCTCACGCGCAGCGATGGCGGACCTTCGGGCGACGACATCAAGGGCCCGGGTAACAGTGGCCCGGACGGCGGGCCCATCCGCAGTGACAAGGACGATCCGCTTCTGGGCGGTACCCAGGGGGGGCCCGCGCAGCCCCGTCGGCCGAGCTGACCCGCTTGCAAGACTTACGACCTGTGGTCGTTGTTGCCGGTAACTGACCCGCCGCCCTGCGGCGGGATCGCTGGCCCGCCCGCAGTGAGGCGGGCAAGGGTGTCAATCAACTCCCCCGGCTGAGCGGGCTTCACCAGGTGCGCCTGGAAGCCGCTCATCAGAGATCGCATGCGGTCAGCCGGCTCGGACAGGCCGCTCAACGCGATGGCCGGCACGCGTTCGTGCAGCGGCACCTCGCGCTCGTCTTCGATCTGACGAATGCGGCGGATCACTTGGTGGCCGTCTTCGGTGCCCAGGTCGATGTCACACAGCACCGCCCTCGGCCAGCCCGATGCCGGCGTCTCTGCCAGCCATGCGAGTGCACCGCTGCCGGTGTCGAACGGCGCCACGCGCGCGCCCTCTGCAGACAGCAGCATCACCAGCGATTCCAGCGCGTCGGGCAGGTCGTCGATGGCCAGAATGTCGAGCCCATCCAGGGCGCCGTGTCCGGGGGCGGTCAGGGCGGCGCGCGTCTCACCGGGCAGCGCGGCGGGCTGCGGCGCGGCGGCCTCCAGCGGCCGTGCAGACAGGGCCAGCAAGGGCAGTTCGATGACATGGCGCGGCCCGTGCAGGGAACTGGGGGGATCGGACTGAAAGCGCCCTCCCTGGCGCTCGATCACCGCCCGCAGCGCGACGGGGTCGAGCGTCACGGGGGGCATGGGCAGGGCGCCGGCAGGCAGGGGCGCCCGCTCGTCGGCCACGGCGGGCAGCAGGCCCTCCGTGATCGCGAGCCGGGCGTGCGCCTGGCTGCGCTCCAGCCGCAGGGCCAGCCGGCCACCTGGCGGCACCGTCAGGATGGCGCGCATGCAGAGCTGGCCGATGGCCTGGGCCAGCGAGCTGGGGTCACCCACCACGCGGGCGTCCTCAAAGGCGATGTCGGCATACAACTTGATGTGACGGGACTCGATGGCGTCGCGCAGGCCGTCGAGCACACCCATCAGCAGCACCGCCAGGTGGATGGGCTGACGTGCCAGTTCGTGTTCCAGCCGTTCCACCTGCTGCTGCTGGCGTTGCAGGCGCCACAGCTGCGCGTACAGCCCGTCATGTGCCAGCAACTCCTCATGGCGGCCCCGCTCGACGATGCGGCCCTTGTCCATCACGATGATGAGGTCGGCATCAACGATCGTCGACAGGCGGTGGGCGATCACGAGCGTCGTACGGCCATGTGCGATGCGGTCCAGTTCGGCCTGGATGGCCCGTTCGGAGCGCGCGTCCAGCGCCGAGGTGGCCTCGTCCAGCACGATGATGGGCGGGTTCTTCAGGAAGGCGCGTGCGATGGCGATGCGCTGGCGCTCGCCGCCCGAGAGGGTGAGGCCGCGCTCGCCCACCGGGGTTTCGTACTGCTGGGGCAGCGACTCGATCAGTTCGTGCACCTGCGCGGCCTTGGCGGCTTCGATCACGTCTGCCAGGCTGGCACCCAGGCGGCCGTAGCCGATGTTGTGTGCCACCGTGTCGTTGAACAGCGTGGTGTCCTGGGGCACCACGCCGATGGCACGGCGCAGCGACCCCATGCGCACGCTGCGGATGTCCTGCCCGTCGATGGTGATGCGGCCCTTGCCCACATCGTGCAGGCGCAGCAGCAGGCGGGCGAGCGTCGATTTCCCCGAGCCGCTGCCGCCCACCACGGCCACCGTCTGGCCCGCGCCGATGTGAAAGCTCACGTCCTGCAGGATCGGTCGACCGGGCTCGTAGGCAAAATCGACGTGTTCGAAATGAATGCTGCCGCCTTCGATGGCGAGGTCCTTGCTTTCGGGCGCATCCTCGATGTCGGGCCGCTGGGCCAGCAGGTCCAGCAGCTTCTCCGTGTTCACCAGTGCATCGCGTGCCTCGCGGAACACGAAGCCCAGTGCATTGAGCGGCAAGCAGATCTGGATGATGTAGGCGTTGACGAGCACCAGGTCGCCCACGGTCAGGGTGCCTCTGACGGTCTGCTCGCCCGCCAGCAACATCACCAGCGCCACCCCGATCGCGATGATCACGCCCTGGCCGATGTGCAGCGTCGACAGGGCCTTCTGGTTGGCAACACCCTGTTCCACCCACTGGCTGAGCACGCCGGCGTAGCGCTGTCGCTCGTGGCCTTCGCGCGCGTGGAGCTTGATCGCCTCGTAGTTCAGCAGGCCGTCCACCATGCGGCCATGCGCGGCCGAGTCGACCTCGTTGACGCGGCGCTGGCGCACCTCGCGGCGCTGCGTCATCAGGGTGGTGTAGGTGCCGTAAGCCACGAAGGTGGCCATGATGACGACGGTGAACCAGACGCTGTAGCCGACGGACATCACGACCAGCACCGCGCCGAATTCCACCAGGGTGGGCACCACCGTGAACAGCCCGGCGCCCAGCAGAAAGCCGATGCCGCCCGTGCCCCGCTCCAGGTCGCGGATCAGGGCGCCGGTCTGCCGTTGCGCGTGAAAGCGCGGGGTGAGATCGAGCAAGTGGGCAAACGCCCGCTCGGCGTAGGACGTCACCACCCCGAGCGTGACGCGTGAAAAGACCAGGTCACGCAATTCCGTGAACAGGGTGCCAGCGAAGCGCAGTGCGGCATACCCCAGGAGCATGAAGACCGGCAGGACCAGCACGGCATGCGGCGCCTGCAGTGCGTCGCTGGCCTGGGCCGAACCGGCCGCCAGGTTCTCAGGCCGGCTGAAGCGGTCGACGATGGCCTTGAGCAGCAGGGGCACGAGCACGGCCGTCACCTTGGCGGCCACCAGCAGGATGATGGCCGCGGCGGTTCGACGCCAGCGGGGCTTGACTGCGTCCCAGAGGATGGGGAGGACAGCCCGGAGGCCGCCGCTGCTGTTCATGCGCAAGAAGTCCTTTCTTCCGGGCTGGGCCCCGGGCTGCAATGGGCGGGTGGCGTGCTGCGGCAGCACCTGGCGTGCCCGGTCGCAGCCGGGAACGCGGCTTGCCACGCAGATGCATCGCGTCACCTTCGAGTCGTTTCGTTGCAGCCCCCGCCATGGTCATCCTTTCTCCCCACCCCGACGACGCCGTCTTCTCGTGCGGGCACCTGCTTGCCAACCGCCCGGACAGCACGGTCGTCACCGTGTTTGCCGGGCTGCCCGAGGAGGACAGCCCCCTGACCGATTGGGACGAACGCTGTGGTTTCATCAGCGGACGTGTCGCCATGCAGACCCGCCGCGACGAAGACGCGCAGGCGCTCGGCCTGCTCGGCGTGACCCCGTTGTGGCTGGATTTTCTTGACGCGCAGTACGGCAGCAGCCCGTCGCCGCACGAACTGGGTGAGGCTCTGCTGGACACCCTGCGGTCGCTGGATGACCCTCCCGTGGTGCTCCCGATGGGGCTGTTCCATTCCGACCACTTGCTGGTGCACGAGGCTGCGTTGTGGGCCCTGCGGCGCATCGTGGCGAACTGGACCGTGCACCTGTACGAAGACATCCCCTATCGCCGCCTGCCGGGCCTGCTGCAGCAACGCCTGCAGACGCTGGCCACGTTGGGCCTGGAGGCCACCCCTTCGACCATGGTGGTCAGCCCGGTCGAACGCCTGAAGGCGCGGGCGGTGTCGAGCTACGTCAGCCAGCTTCGGGCGCTCGGGGCTGAGGGGCTGTCGGACCTTACGCGGCCCGAGCGGCTGTGGGACCTGCACGGTGCGTGTGGAGGCGTCGATGGCGGCTGATGCGCTTGTGACCGTGGTGGTGCTGACGCATCAGCGTTCAGCGGAATTGCGGCGCACCCTGGCTCACCTGCGCCGTCTGCCGGAGCACCCTGCCATCGTCGTGGTCGACAGCGGCTCGTGCACGCGCGACGCCCGTGCGAACCGCGAGGCGGCCGCCGAGGTCGGGGCCCTGCTGGTGCGCGTGACGCGCCACCTCGGGGCCGCGGCCCGCAATGCCGGCGTGGCGCAGGTCCGCACGCCCTATGTGGCCTTCTGCGATGACGACACCTGGTGGGCCCCTGGCGCACTGCAGCGGGCCGTGGAGGTCATGGCCTCGTGTCCTTCGGTGGGGCTCATCAATGGCCAGGTGCGGATCGGGCCGGAGCAGCGGCCCGACCCCCGGTGCTCGCGCATGGCACAAAGCCCGCTCGACCGCATCGGTCTGCCCGGTCCGGCCATCCTGACGTTCGTGGCGGGGGCCGTGGTGATGCGCACACAGGCCTTCAAGGAGGCCGGCGGCTATGAGCCCCGTCTCTTTCACGGGGCCGAAGAGCGCTTGATGGGACTCGACCTCGCCACGCTGGGTTGGGACATGGTCTACCTCGCCGATGCGGTGGTGCACCACCATCCCGCGCCGCCTCAGCAGTCTGTGGAACGTCGCCTGCTCGCGGTCCGCAACCGCCTGTGGATCGCAGCCATGCGTCTGCCATGGCCAGATGCGGCCCGCGAAGTGCGGCACATCTTGCGGCAAGCCAGCGCGCAAGGCGTGGGCGCGGCGGTGCTTTGGCGCACGGCCGTGGGCCTGCCGTGGGCCTTGTGGCATCGGCAACGTGTTCCCGCTGACGTGGTGCGCATGCACCGTCTCATCCGCGGCGATGCCGATGCCGGGCATGCCATTTGCCCGAAAGGCATGCCGCGTGTGGGGTGAAACCACCTCGCTCGACCCTGAAACCTCACCTTGCCGGAGCTGCATGTGACCGTGACCTCGTCCTGGCGGACCCGCCTCTCCGCCGTCCAGCGCCTGCTGCGCCTCAGCCTGGCTTTCATCGTGCCGTTGGTGGTGGTGCTGGGTGTGCTGGGTGTGCTGTCGATGCAGGTCAGCGGCCCGTTGCTGCAGGGCTGGACCCAGCGCGAACTCGATGAGCGCGCCGGCCTGGTCAGCAAGGCGCTGCACGGGGCCATCATGCTGTCGCTCGAAGAAGGCAACCAGTCCGAACTCACCCAGCAGATCGAGAGCCTCACGGAAGACGAGCGGCTGTACGCGATTGCCGTGTGCACCTCGCCAAACGCCGTGCTGGCAGCCAGCCGCAATTACCCGTCCGAGCTGGCCTGCGCCGAAGGGCGTGACGCGACCACCCGTGTTGGCCCCGCCATGGCGCGGTGGTTGTCGCAGATGCACGTGCGGCGCATCGATCTGCCGGTGGCGCCGGCCGCCGGGGGCGGGCTGGTGTCGGATGCCGCCCCGGACGGCGGCCATGTGACGCTGGTGGTGATGCAGAACCCGGCCGAGGCGGGCCGCCGTGACCAGCAGGCGCGCAACTACCTCACCATGCTGTTCGTCGGCCTCGGTGTGGTGCTGGCGCTGCTCTTCATCACCGTGGCCAATTGGGGCTGGCGGCACTGGATCAACGGCGTGCGCCGCGTTCTGAGCGACGGGGGCCAGGCGGCCGCGCTGGGGCGGGCTTCACCCGAGATCCAGCCGCTGCTGCCAGACCTCCGCCGCCTGCTGCGCAGCGTGCACGAAGACCGCCGCATCCTCAAGGACACGACCATCGAATGGCGTCCCGAAACCCTCAAGCTGCTGCTGCGCGAACACCTGTCGGGCGATGAGGTGATCGTGGTCTCCAACCGCGAGCCCTACATTCACCAGCGCAGCGAGGACGGCAGCATCCGTGTGCAGCGCCCGGCCAGCGGCCTGGTGACGGCGGTGGAGCCCGTGATGCGGGCCTGCTCGGGCACCTGGGTGGCCCACGGCAGTGGCAGCGCCGATGCCGATGTGGTCGATGCGCGCTCGCGGGTCCGGGTGCCGCCTATTCCGGAGGGCGGCGAGCCGCTGCACGACGCCTACACCCTGCGCCGGGTCTGGCTGTCGGCCGAGGAAGAACGCGGCTACTACTATGGCTTCGCCAACGAGGGCCTGTGGCCACTGTGTCACATCGCGCACGTGCGGCCGGTGTTCCGCGAGGAAGACTGGCAACAGTACCGTGCCGTCAACGCGCGATTTGCCGATGCCGTGGCCGACGAGGCCCGCACGGACAACCCCGTGGTGCTGGTGCAGGACTATCACTTTGCCCTGCTGCCCCGCATGCTGCGCGCCCGCCTGCCACGCGCCACGATCATCACCTTCTGGCACATCCCATGGCCCAACCCCGAATCGTTCGGCATCTGCCCGTGGGCGCGCGAGATCCTCGAAGGCATGCTGGGGAGCACCATCCTCGGGTTCCACACGCCCTACCATTGTCAGAACTTCATGGCCACGGTCGATCGCTTCCTCGAGGCCCGCATCACGCAGGAGGATCAGTCGGTGAGCTTCATGGGCCAGCGCACGCAGGTGCGTGACTACCCCATCTCGATTCCCTGGCACCCGGCGGCCGACGACGCACTCTCCAGGGCGCAGTCCGACCAGAGCGCGCTGCGCGAATCCATGGGTCTGTCGCCCGAACACCGCCTGGCCATTGGCGTGGATCGACTCGACTACACCAAGGGCATCGTCGAACGCATGCTGGCTGTCGAACGCCTGCTGGAACGCCATCCCATGTGGCTGGGGCGCTTTTCGCTCGTGCAGATTGCAGCCCCGACCCGATCGAGCCTGGAGGCCTACAGTGCGCTCGATCACCGGGTGCGCGAAGAGGCCCGGCGCATCAACGCCTGGGCCGCCGAGCGAGCACCAGGCACGCCGCCACCCATCATCCTGTTGATCGAGCAGCACGACAGCGAATCGGTGCGCCGCCATTACCGTGCATGCGAGATCGCGATGGTCACCAGCCTGCATGACGGCATGAACCTGGTAGCCAAGGAGTACGTGGCAGCTCGCGAGACCGGCGATGGCGTGCTCATCCTCAGCCGCTTCGCCGGTGCGGCCAGCGAACTCCATGAAGCCCTGGTCGTGAACCCCTATCACATCGAGGAAACCGCCGACGCACTGGCCAAGGCCCTGACCATGCACCCCGCCGAGCAGCGCGAGCGCATGCGGGCCATGCGAACCCGCCTTGCCGACTTCAACATCTACCGCTGGGCCGGCCGCATGCTGCTGGACGCGGCGGACGAGCGTCAACGGGCCCGCGTGCAGGACCGCATCGTGCAAGTCTCCGGCGTCGTGGCACCCGAAGGCCTGTTCCGTGCCCCCTGGCGAGCGCGGCAGGCGGCCAATGGAGGGTCGCCGGCGGCGGCCGAGCGAGGCAAGCGTGCGCACAAGGCCTGACACCATGGCACCCTGGCTGCTCGACCCCCAACACCGCCCGATGCTGGACGACTGGCTCGGCCCCAGCACGCTCTTCGCATTCGATTTCGATGGCACGCTGGCACCCATCGTGGATGATCCTGCCGAGGCGCGGATGTCGCCGTCCACCTGGACGCAGCTGGATCGCCTTGCGCGGCTGGCGCCGGTGGCCGTCGTGTCCGGTCGCGCTCGCGAGGACCTGACCGCCCGAGTGCCGCCCGCTGTGGGCTACCTGATCGGCAACCACGGGAACGAAGGGCTGCCCGGCGGCGACGCTGATACCCGCGAGCGACGTCACATCTGTGCCTTCTGGGAAAGCCGACTGCGCGAAGACGCCTCCTTGTGGCGTGCGGCGCAGGGTGCCCAGATCGAGAACAAGGGGCTGACGCTGTCCTTGCACTACCGGCACTGCGAGAACCCCGCGTGGGGGCGCTCGCTGCTGCTGGCGCGGGCCACCCGGCTCGTGCCCGTGCCGCGCATCATCCGCGGGCATGCGGTGTTCAACCTGCTGCCGCCGGGTACCGTCACCAAGCGGGAGGCGCTCGAGGCCCTGATGCGGCACACACGCTGTGAGCGCCTGGTCGTGTTCGGCGACGATGTCACCGACGAGCTGGCCTTCCGTGATGCGCCAGACAACTGGCTGACGGTGCGCGTCGGCGCCAGCATGGACACGGCCGCGCGCTACCACCTGGAAAGCGTCGAGGAAATGGGCTGGCTGGTGGGGCATGCCGTGGGATGCGTTCACCATGCGGCCCAGGACGAACCCGAACCACAGCAAGGCCAGCAGCAGCGCCGCTGAGGCGGGAGGCACGGCTTCTCACGCCGCCCCCGCCGCTGCACTCAGGCGGTGGGCGCCATCTCCCTCGGCAAGGCGGCCGGTGGGGCAGAGCCCTCGTCCCCCGCGCCGCCGTCCAGCAGTTCGGCCCGCATGCGAGGCAGGCACTCGGGCCAGCGGTCTTGCACCAGCTGAATCAGGCTTTCACGCACCAGGCAGCGCAGATCCCAGTTGCGGCTTGAATCCGGCGAGCTCACCAGACAGCGGATCTGCATGGCCTGGTCGCTCACTTCGACCACCTGCAGCACGCACGCCTGACCATCCCACAGATCGCTGCCTTCGCAGAGCCGGCGCAGCTCGGCGCGAAGCGGCTCCAGCGGCGTGCGGAAATCCAGCCAAAGCAGCACCTGGCCCGTGATGGCGGCGCTGCTTCGCGTCCAGTTCTGGAAGGGGTTCTGCGTCCACCATTCCAGCGGCACGATCAGGCGGCGCTGGTCCCAGATTTTGACGACCACGTAGGTGCCGGTGATCTCTTCGATGCGGCCCCACTCGCCTTCCACGACCACCACGTCGTCCAGCCGGATGGGCTGCGTCAGGCCGATTTGCAGGCCGGCGATCAGGTTGCCCAGCACCGGCCGCGCAGCCAGGCCCGCCACGATGCCGGCCAGACCGGCCGAAGCCAGCAGGCTGGTGCCGATGTGGCGCACGCTCGGAAAGGTCATCAGCGCAATCGCCACGCCGATCACGGTGATGAGGGTGACCAGCGTGCGCGTCAGGGCGGTGGTCTGCGTGCGCAGCCGGCGCGCGGACAGGTTGTCGGCATGGTCAACGGGCTGGAGCAGCGTCACGGACTGGCCGGCTGCCCGCACCGCCTGGATGACCAGCCAGGTCAGCGTGGCGATGACGGCCACAGTCAGGAATTGCCGCACGGCGCCGATGCCAACGAGCTGATCCGGAGCGCTGGAGAGCACGACGTTGAAGGCGATCAACGGCATCAGGACACGCATCGGGCGCCGTGTCCCCTGCTGCATCGCCTGCAGGGCCGGGGAGTGCCGCGTGGCCCGCGAGAACACGGCTTCTGCCACACGAAGGAGCACCGAAACAATGAGGGCAGAGGCCAGCGCACTGCCGAGCTGGACCAGCCAGCGTGCTTCGTCGCTTTGCCAGGAGGAGGGGAGCAACATGGTGATCAGGACGGTGAGGGATGAACGACCGCCCGTTTCGGCAAGGGCCATGCCCGTGCAGACGGGATGTCGGCGAGAGCCCGCAGATCGGGGGGCGCGATGCCGATGTTGCGGCAAGCCTTGCCTGGCTTCTGACCGTGCCGCAGCGTGCCTTTGCCGCCTGTGCCTGGGCACAACGCTTGCCGTTCAAGGGCAGGCGGCACAGCAGTGTCCTGCCGGAAACCATCTCAGAAGGACGAGCAACATGACCAGACAATCAACGCTGAGCAAGACTTTGGTGGCCCTCGCCGTGACGGTGGCTTCGGGCGCCGTGATGGCGCAATCGGCCGGTCAGTCGGGCGGGAGCACCAGCCCGTCGTCACGCGGCACGGGCTCCGGCACCATGGACGACACCCGCGGCACGGGCGCCGGCACCGGTGCGACCGGCACGGGAACAGGCACGGGCATGGGAACCGGCAGCGGCACGACCGGCTCGGGCTCGACCTCTGGCAGCCGCGGCGGCACGCTGGATGACATGCCGGCCACAGGTGCGGGGCAGGACACGGGCAACACCGGCAGCAAGGCGACGGGCGACACCCAGCGCAAGCAGCCGAAGCGCTCGACCAACCAGAAGCGCCGCGGCGACACCGATCCGAAGGATCCGCATCAGGTCAACGGTCCGAGTGGCACCGGGACAGGAACCGGGACGGGCGGCAGCACGGGCTCCGGCTCGGGCGGATCGACCGGCACCGGAACGGGCACTGGGACCGGAAGTGGCGGTGGCTCGGGCTCCGGCTCGGGCAGCAGCCGCTGACCCCGGCTTTTTGGGTGCCCTCACCCGCAATGGCGAACCCGCTCATGTCGTGAGCGGGTCATCCGATGATCCACTGGAAAGGACAGGCCCCGCATGACGGACACCGCACGCCGCGCGCAGCTCTGGGAGCTGATCAAGGACATCCATTTCGGCATGTTCACGACCCGGCACGCCAACGGGCATCTGCACAGCCGCCCCATGACGACCCAGAACCGCGCCATCGACGAAGACGACAGCCTCTGGTTCTTCATGTCGGCCGGCAGCGAGACCGTGGCCGACCTGCTTCGTGACAACCAGGTCAACGTGGCTTACGCGGACCCCGAGGATCAGGCCTATGTGTCGGTTGCCGGCCAGGCCGAGATTGTGGAGGACGATGCGCGCAAGCAGGCGCTGTGGTCACGCGCAAACGAGGCGTGGTTTCAGGGTGGCCCGACCGACCCTGACCTCACCCTGGTGCGGGTGCGCATCGCGCATGCGGATTACTGGGATGCACCGGGCAACCGCCTGGTGCACCTGTATGACATGGCGGTGTCGGCCCTCACGGGCGAGCCGCCGAAGGACAAGGGCGAGCGCGGTCGCGTGGACATGCGCTGAGCCCTTGCCCAGCAGGGCTTACAGCACCCGCACGTTCACCAGCGTCTGGTTGACCAGCTGGTAGGCGATCTCGCCGAAGGTGGCGGGCCCCTGCACGCCGCCGATGGCCTTGCCTTCCAGCTCACCGAACACGAAGTTCAGAATGCAGTTGCACGACACCACGGTGCCGCTGGTGTCCTGGTCGGCCAGCTTGCTGCGGAAGGCCGCTGCGTAGTCGCTGACGGGACGGGCGAAGTGGTAGTCCACACCCGGGAAGACCGGTGCATACAGGTCCACATGGTCGGCGTGCACCTTCTGCAGCGAGACGTTGACGTGCGCCCCCGCGAAGTCGCCCACCAGCGGGAGCTGGCCATGTGCCAGGCCGCGGCGGTTCACGTACTCGGCGAAGTTCACCTTCTCGCCATTGACCTCGCACTCGCGCACGTTGAACGACGTGTCGTGGAAGCGCAGTGTGTCCTGACCATCGGGCTCGAACAGGTTGACGATGTCGACCTGCACCAGCTTGTCCTCGGGCAGCGCCACATAGGCCACGACGGCGCGGTCGGTATGCTTGGTGGCGGTGCGGCCGTCATAAACCTTGGGGCTGGCCTTGCCCAGGTCGTTCAGGTGCACGCCAGCAATCCAGCCCACGGTGGGCTTGAGGAACGCGTCCTTGTAGCTGGCCGCCTCGGCGGAGAAACGGCGGTGGGTCTCGCTGGCGGCGGGGATGATGGTCAGCGCGAAGCCGTTGTCCGGCGCGTGGCCCGCAATGCCCTCCAGTTCCGACGGGCCATAGCTGGCGAGCGTCACGTTGCCCACCTCCGACAGGTCGGTCGCGAACACGCGGTCGTCCTGCACCACGGTGCCGCCTTCGGCCACCATGAAGTAAGGAATGGTGCCGGCGATCCAGTTGCCGGCCGGCAGCTTGTCGAGCGTGGCCTCGGTGCCTGCCAGGCTCAGCGCCTTGCCTTGTTGAATGAGCTCGATGGCGGCTTGAAGCGAAATCAGTTGGTTCATGGACATCCTCACAGACTGGTCAGCTGGGCAACTTCGGCAGGCAGAACCTTCTCCCACTTGGTGAAGAAGGCCTGGATCTCGGCTGCCTTGACGGGCAGGGGATCGGCGCTGCGCTCGATGCGCTTGGTCAGCAACTGGGTGCCCAGATGCTGGGTCTTCAGCTTGGACAGGCCTCCACTGGCAAGGCGCTGCCAGCAAGGGTGATTCGGGGCGGGAATGGCCATACACGGTCTCCTCAGGTCCACAGGGGGCGGCGATGGGTTCGCCGCGCGGTTTCAACCCAGCTTATCGGTCGTGACAAGCGGCGTTAAACCCGGAATCCCCTGATGCCGGTCTGGACCGCCCGTTACCGTGACGGATCTGACGGGATGGCCGTCTGCGCGTGTGGCTAGCGGGCGGTGGCCGCCGGTGCGCCGGGGAAAGCCGCTTCCGCCGGCGCGGGGCCGCCATACGTGATCACCACCTTGCGGTACACCTGCCGCGTGGCCGGGTCGAGCAGGTTCGAAACCCCGGTGTAGCGCAGCAGGCGGGTGCCGCGCGCGTCATACACCAGCTCGATCGGATCGACCAGCATGCGCAGCACCGAATCGGGTTCCACCTTCACCCGCACGGCGGCCTCGCCGTTCACGGTCTCTTCGCCCACCTTGCGGGCCCGGAAGCGGAAGCTGTCGGTGCGGCCGGCCACAACCAACGTGAAGCGCACCGTCTCGCCCGCCTGAATGCCCTTGAACTGGGCCAGCATCAGGTTGTTGAAGCCGGCATCGGCGGCGATCAGGTCGCCTTCGGGCGACAGCGCCTTGCGCTCCGTGCGGCCCTGGTCTGACTTGAAGAGTGCCAGTTGTGGCGTCAGGGCGGAGATGCCCTCGCTGTAGCCTTGGGCCGGCACGTCGAGCCGGTACACCGGCACGGTCCGGTTGCCCCGGAAGTCAAGGCTGCGTCGGGCCACCTCCCGGCCCTGCGCGTCGTAGTACAGCGTCTGGCCCTGCAGCAGGGCGCCGTCGGCCGTGGTCTGGTTGTCATGCACCTCGGTGTAGAGGTAGCGCTGGGTGGCCGCATCGCGCGCAAAGCCCAGCAGGCGGGCCGCCGCGGCGCCGTCATGGGCGCACAGCAGGGCCGAAACAAGCATCACGGTCAGGGCGGGGCGAGCGGTCATGGCAGCGGTGAGAGAGCCGGGGCGAGCCGATTCTAGGAGTCGGCCCGCGCCGTACACCCGAGGGCCCCGGAAAGGCCCCGCACCTGGCCAGGGGCTTGTGCCCTGTTCAGCGCACCCGCGTCGACAGCCAGGCGCCCAGCGACACGAGCGTCAACCCCGTCACCAGGGACGCCGTGAGCGGTTCGCCCAGCAGCGGCACCGCGCCCAGCCCGGCCATCACCGGCACCAAGGCCACGAGCGCGCCGGTGCGCTCGGCCCCCAGCGTCTTCACCGCGTGCAGGAACAGCACCATGGCCAGGATGGCGGGGCCCAGCCCCTGGTACAGCCCTTGAAGCAGCAGCATGGACGTGGGCACGGTGTGCAGGCCCTTGGGCAGGGCC
>NZ_CANBCC010000011.1 GCF_947366995.1 uncultured Aquabacterium sp.
GCGACATCAAGGATCCGACGCAGAACATCGTGTGGATCACGCCGGAAGGTGGCGGTGGGCCGAACTACGCGGGGATGTGACGGGCCGCAGGGATGAAGATTTCATTGGCCAATGCAAATGAGAATGAGTCGCATTAAATGATAGGATGAACGACTGTAAACGGCACATGTCGTGCCGACGCGTTTGCCTATTGCGGGCCTTTCCCAATGCGCTTTTCTCCTCACGCTGCGGCGCCCAGCCGCACCCCGCTGGCCGCAGCGGTTCTCCTGGCGTGCGCCCTTGCAGCCCACGCCCAATCGACCACCGAGGTGCAGGAAGTTTCCGTGCGGGACCGCACCGGGTCTTCCAGCTACCAGGGCACCAGGCGCAACACCGCGGCCACCCGAACCGACACGCCCCTGATCGAGACACCGCAGGCCGTGCGCGTGGTGCCGCGCCAGTTGCTCAATGACCTGGGTGCCAGCAGGCTGGCGGATGCGGTGGACTTCGTCAGTGGCGTCTCGCGCCTGAACGACTTTGGTGGCAACTGGGACAACTACGCCATACGCGGCTTCAGCAACACCGATGGCGGCTCGCTGCTCAATGGTTTTGCCTCCGGCCGTGGATACGGACCGCAGCGCGATGCGGCCACCATCGAGCGCGTTGAGTTTTTGAAGGGGCCGGCGGCGGCGCTGTATGGCAGCAGCGAGCCCGGTGGCACGTTGAATGTGGTGACCAAGAAGCCGCAGTTCACGCCGTCGCACACGGTGGGGCTGCAAGCGGGGACACGCGGCTTTCACCGCGCCACGCTCGATTCGACGGGGCCGCTGGCTCAGAACCTGGCCTACCGGCTGAACCTCGTGTCGGAAGACGGCGCGTCGCGCACGTCGGCCGTTGACAACAGCAAGTACGTCATCGCCCCCGCGCTCACCTGGTCCATCGACGCGAACACCGTGCTGCAGTACGAGGCCGAGTTCATTCGCATCCGTGCGCCGCTCGATCGGGGCATCGTGCAGGTCAACGGCAACCCGGGCGCTGTGCCGCGCGACACCTTCCTGGGCGACCCGTCTCGCGGCAACATGCACGTCAACGGGGAGACGCATCAGATCACGCTGGATCGCGACCTGGGCCAGGGCTGGCGTGCACGCCTGGGCGCCTCGTCGCGCGAAACCGAGTTCTACGGCGATGCCATCGACCTGCTGGGTACGCTGCGTTCCGACCAACGCACCCTGACGCGCCGTGACAGCACGCGCAGCCTGCCGTCTCGTGACCATTCCATGCAGGCCGAGGTGGAAGGCAAGCTGAAGCTGGGTGGCATGCAGCACACCGTGCTGGCCGGGCTGGAAGCGTGGCGTCTGTTCATGGGACAGGACATCCGCTATTCGAACCTGACCGCCCAGCCGTTTGCCATCGACATCTACAACCCGGTCTACAACCAGCCGAGGGGCACGCTGACCCCTGGCTTCGACACCGAAGACCGTCAGCGCGCGACCGGTGTCTTCCTGCAGGACCAGGTGGACCTCACCGAGAAGTGGAAACTGCTGGCGGGCGTGCGCTTCGACCGGTTCAAGCAGGACTACACCGACAAGCTGGCCAGCCTGCACCGCGAGCAGGCGCACTCGGTGGCGTCGCCCCGGTTTGGTATCACGTACCTGATCGATGCCAACCGGTCGGTGTACGCATCGGCTGGCCGCTCGTTCCGACCGAACGCGGGTGCAGGCCAGAACGGGGAAGCGTTCGACCCCACTTCCGGCAAGGCGCTGGAAGCCGGCGCCAAGTGGCAATCCGCCGATCAGCAACTGAGCGCGTCCGTGGCGCTGTTTCACATCGTCAAGAGCAATGTGCTGACGCGGGATCCGACCAACGCGAGCTACAACGTTGCCGCGGGCGAGGTGCGCAGCCAGGGCCTGGAGGCCGACTTTGCGGGCAAGCTGGACGCGCACTGGCGCATGACGGCCAACTTCGCCTACACCGATGCCGAAGTCACCAAGGACAACAACCCCGCGCTGGTGGGCAAACGCCTGCTCAACATCCCGCGTGTCAGTGGCGGGCTGTTCGCGATCCGCGAGGATGCGCTGCCTTCTTCGCTGGGCCGGTACGGCGTGGGCGGTGGCCTGGTGCACGTGGGCGAGCGCACGGGAACGGCGCTCGACACCTACCGACTGCCTGCCTACACGACGGTCCGTGTCACCAGCTACTGGCAGATCGATCCGCGCACCCGACTGACGCTGGACGTGCACAACCTGTTCGACGAGACCTACTACCGGGCGTCGTGGGGCAACCTGACCGTGCTGCCCGGGCTGGGCCGCCAGATCGTGGCTGGGCTGCAGACGACGTTCTGACGCTACAAGCCGTGTTCAGGGGGCGCGGCCTTTGCCCGCCCCTGCGCTCACCAGGACGATGCCGGCCAGCACGAAGGCAGCACCGACGACGAAGGCGGGCTCGAGAGGTTCGTTCAGAAGCCACACACTGAAGCCGACGCCGAACAAGGGCGTCAGGAAAGAGAACACCCCGAGCCGCGAAGCGCTGTAGTGCCGCAGCAGCCAGAACCAGGCAAGAAAGCTCGCGAACGACACCACCAGGGTTTGGAAGCCCAGGCTGGCCCAGGCAGTGGGCGTCCACTGGATGTGGGTCTGCCCCGTGAAGAAGGCCTGTGCGGCGAGCAACACCGTTGCCCCCATCAGTTGATACAGCAGGGTCTCCGTGGCCGGTGCCGCCGTGAGCGCCGAGCCGCGCACGGAGACCGTGGTCAGGCCCCACGCGGCGCCCGCGAGCAGCCCCAACAGATCCCCGGTGACCGATGTGTGCGCCGTTGTGGGGGCGGACCGCGCCAGGAAGGCGGCGGCAATGCCCGCAAAGGCCAAGGCGATGCCGAGCCATTGCAGGGCTCGCAGGCGCTCCGCCGGCACGCGGATGTGCAGGCCGATGGCTGCAAAGATGGGCGAGGTGTAGAGGAACACCGTCACGTGGGCCGCCGTGGTGTGCCGCAGGCCTTCGCTGACCAGCAGGTACTCCATGCCGAAGAGCAGGCCCACAAGCAGGCCGGGCTTCCAGAGCCCGGGGGTGAGGCGCTCACCGCGCGCCGCCATCAGGGCGGCCACCAGCAGCGCGGCCCCCGCCGAGCGCAGGGCAATCTGCATCGCCGGGGCGATGTTCGGTGCAGCGCCCTTGAGCGCGATCTGTTGCAGCCCCCAGATCATGCACAGCACCACCATGATGCTGGCAGCGCGGGTGTCGATGGTTCCTCGTGCGGCCATGTTCTCGTCCTTGGGCCGCCATTCTGACGTGGCCCTGCATGGAAAGCGGGCATGTGCGTCTTCGTATGGCGCCATGTGGTGAGCCACATGGCGGGCGTTGCGCACAGAGGCGAAAATGGAAGGTTCGGCCGAGCCTTCCAACAACATGTCCAAGCCTTCCAACCCACCCACGCTGCAGCGCGGTCTCAGCAACCGCCACATTCAGCTCATCGCCCTGGGCGGTGCCATCGGCACCGGCCTCTTCCTCGGTGTCGCGCAGACCATCAAGCTGGCCGGCCCGGGCATCCTGCTCGGCTACCTGATCGCGGGCGTCGTGGCCTTCTTCATCATGCGCCAGCTCGGCGAGATGGTGGTGGAAGAGCCGGTGGCCGGCTCGTTCAGCCACTTTGCCCACCGTTACTGGGGCCGGATGGCGGGCTTCATGTCCGGCTGGAACTACTGGGTGCTGTATGTGCTGGTCAGCATGGCCGAGCTGTCGGCCGTGGGCATCTACGTGCAGTACTGGTTTCCCGGCGTGCCGACCTGGGTTTCGGCCCTGGTCTTCTACGTGGTCATCAACGCCATCAACCTGCTGCACGTCAAGCTGTTCGGCGAGATGGAGTTCTGGTTCGCCATCATCAAGGTCGTGGCCATCCTGAGCATGATCGGCTTTGGCGTCTACCTGATGCTCAGTGGCCAGGCGGGCCCGGAAGCCGGCTTGCATAACCTCTGGTCCCAAGGTGGCTTCCTGCCTCACGGCATCGAGGGCGTGGTCATGGCCATGGCGGTCATCATGTTCTCGTTCGGCGGGCTCGAGCTGGTCGGCATCACGGCCGCCGAAGCGGAAGAGCCCCGCAAGACCATCCCGAAGGCCACCAATCAGGTCATCTACCGCATTCTGATCTTCTATGTGGGCGCACTGGCGGTGCTGCTGTCGCTGTTTCCCTGGCACAAGGTGCAGGAAGGTGGCAGCCCCTTCGTCATGATCTTCCAGGCGTTGGACAGCCAGGCCGTGGCCACGGTGCTCAACATCGTCGTGCTGACCGCGGCACTGTCGGTCTACAACAGCTGCGTGTACTGCAACAGCCGCATGCTGCTGGGCTTGGCCGAACAGGGCGATGCCCCGGCCGTGCTGGCGCGCGTCAATGGCCGCGGTATCCCGGTGCCCGCGCTGCTGGTGTCGGCCACCGCCACCGCGTTGTGCGTGCTCATCAACTACCTGATGCCGGGCAAGGCCTTCGGCCTGCTGATGGCGCTGGTGGTGGCCGCGCTCATCATCAACTGGGCGATGATCAGCATCACCCACCTGATCTTCCGCAAGGCCATGGTGAGCCAGGGGGTGACCCCGCGCTACCCGAGCTGGGCACACCCCATCAGCAACTACCTGTGCCTGGCGTTCATGGTCGGCATCCTTGCCGTCATGTGGGCCACGCCCGACATGCGCCTGTCGGTCATGCTGATCCCGGTGTGGTTGGGCTTCCTGGGCGTTGGCTACTGGCTGCGTCAGCGTAAGGCCTGACGTGGCGCGCCCTACCGCCAGCCCGGCAGACGGGCCTCGCGCACCGCACGCCTGGTACGAGGACGTGCTGGCCCTGCTGATCGGCACGCTGGTCGTCTCGTTCGGCGTGAACCTGTTGCGGCAGGGCGGGGCCCTTACCGGCGGCACCGCAGGCCTGGCCTTTCTGGCGCACTACGCCACCGGCGTGCGTTTTGGTGTGGCGTTCTTCCTCATCAACGTGCCTTTCTACTGGCTGGCGTATCGGCACCTCGGCAAGGCCATGGTGCTGAAGACCTTCTGTGCGGTCGGGCTGCTGTCCTTCTTCGCGGAGATGCACACCGTCTTCATCCATGTGGAGCGGATCGATCCGTTCTATGCGGCGCTGTTCGGCAATGCGGTGCTGGGGCTGGGCTTCATCGTGCTGTTCCGCCACCGGGCCAGCCTGGGCGGCACCAGCATCCTGGCGCTGTACCTGCAGGAGCACCATGGGATCCGCGCCGGCAAGGTGCAGTTGGTGATCGACCTGTTGATCCTCGCGGCGTCGTCGGCGCTGGTCAGCATGCCGCTGCTTGTCGCGTCGGTGGCCGGGGCGGTGGTGCTGAACACGATCGTGGCGATGAACCACCGACCCGACCGGTATCTGGCCTGAGCGCGATTGATCACGCGCCGCAGCGGTTTCCGGGCTCAGGTCTGGCGGTGATCGTCCGATAGCCCCGTAGAGGGAAGCCCGTGTTGGGGCGTCCCATCCCATCTGTTCGAGGAATGCGCTCATGTTCAAGACACTCCGTGGCCGGCTCATCGCGGTGTGCGTCACCATCACCGCGGTCTCGCTTTCTGCGGTCTGTGTGGGGATGTTCGCGGTGCAACGTGCGAACACCCTGGCGGAACTGGACGATCGGGTCGGCCAGCTGACCGGGCTGTACGCGGCCGACCTCACCAGCTGGGTGAACGAGAAGCACCGGATCACCGGAGCGCTGGCGTTGGCCGTGAACGAGCCGGATCCCCTGCCGGCCATCCGCGCGGCCAAGCAGGCTGGTGGCTTCGACGATGCCTACATCGTGTATGCGACCAAACGGGTGGTGTTCGATCACCCCATGCCCGACACCTACGATGGCACCGCTCGACCCTGGTACAAGCAAGGCATCGAGACGGGCGGCGCCGCGCTCACGCCCGCCTATGTCGACGCGAGCACCGGCAAGCTGACGATCAGCTTCGTGCTGCCGTTCGGGCCCAAGGGGGCTTACGAGGGCGTGCTGGGCACCGATATGCACCTGGACACCGTGACCAGGACGGTCGACGCGATCCGCCCGATGGAGAAGAGCTACGCCTTCCTCGTCGACGGGGCCGGCAAGCTGCTGGCTCACCCCGATAACGCGTTCACACTCAAGCCGGTGTCCGATCTGACCGCCGAGTTGACGCCGGAACGCGTGAGGCAGATGGCATCGGAAGGGCGCCGTCTCGACACGTCGCTGGGTGGGGCCGACATGATGCTGTACGGCGCCGAGGTGAAGGGCACGCCCTGGACGCTGGTGGTGGCCGTGGACCGGGCGCAGGCGATGCAGCCCGTGCATGACCTGCTGAAGACCGCCGTGACCATCACCGTGCTGTGCGTGGTGATCGCGGTGGCGCTGGTGGCCGTGGTCATCCGGCGGCAGCTGGCCCGGCTGGGCACGGTGCGGGATGCGCTCGAAGAGATCGCCTCCGGTCATGGTGACCTGACCCGCCGGCTGGCCGCGGAAGGGCATGACGAGCTGGCTCAGATCGCCATGTCGTTCAACCACTTCACCGACAAGATCGCTCAGATGATCCTGCGCGTGCGCGAGTCGGCCGAGTCGGTGCGTCTGGCTTCCGGAGAGATTGCCAGCGGCAACCTGGATCTGTCCAACCGCACCGAGGAGCAGGCCAGTGCCCTGACCGAGACCGCGTCCGCCATGGACGAACTGACCTCGACGGTGCGCCAGAACGCCGACAACGCGCAGCTGGCCAACGAGCTGACCAATCAGGCTTCCGCGGTGGCGACCCGTGGCGGTGAGGTGGTGGGCCAGGTGGTGCAGACCATGGGCGGCATCGAGACGTCGGCGCGCAAGATCGTGGACATCATCGGTGTGATCGATGGCATCGCCTTTCAGACCAACATCCTGGCGTTGAACGCTGCGGTGGAGGCGGCACGGGCCGGCGAGCAGGGCCGCGGCTTTGCGGTGGTGGCCAGTGAAGTGCGTTCGCTGGCACAGCGCAGTGCCACAGCCGCGCGCGAGATCAAGGCCCTGATCGACAACTCCGTGTCGCATGTGGAGGCCGGCAGTCGCCAGGTGGTGACGGCGGGCGAAACCATGCAGCAGGTGGTGGACAGCGTGCACCGCGTGACGCAGATCGTTGCCGAGATCAGCCACGCCAGCGGCGAACAGAGCCGGGGCATTGCCGCCATTGGCAGCAAGGTGGGCCACATGGAGCAGAGCACGCAGCAGAACGCGGCCCTGGTGGAGCAGGCGGCCGCTGCCACCCGCGCGCTACAGGACCAGTCGGCGCAACTGGCCGACATCGTGGGCGGCTTCCGGCTCTGATCTGAAGCAGGGGCTTGACCTTGCCGTGAAGGCAAGGTTTAAGGTGTCGACATGAACGCACCTCACTCCGGGCCTGCGCCCCTTGCCCCCCTGAGCCTGCCCATCGAAGGCATGACCTGTGCCTCCTGCGTCAAGCGGGTGGAAAAAGCGCTGGCCAGGGTGCCCGGCGTGCGCGATGTGGCCGTGAACCTCGCCACCGAGCGCGCCATGGTTCACCTCGAAGGCGGCCAGGCTGTGGACCTGAGCGCGCTGACTGCCGCCGTGACCCAGGCGGGATACGCCGTGCCCGAGCGCACCACCGAGCTGGCCGTGGAAGGCATGACGTGCGCCTCGTGTGTCGGGCGGGTGGAACGTGCGCTCAGGAAGGTGCCGGGCGTGTCCGAGGCGTCGGTCAACCTGGCGACGGAGCGCGCGACGGTGCGCGGCGTGGCGCCTTCGGACGCCCTGATCGCGGCGATTGCCAAGGCCGGGTATGAAGCCCGCACGCTGGCCCCCGAGGGCGACCATGCCGAGGCCTCGGCCAGGAAGGACGCCGAACGGGTGGCCCTGCAGCGCGACCTGCTTGTCGCCACGGCGCTGGCCCTGCCCGTGTTCCTGCTGGAGATGGGCTCGCACCTGATCCCTGGCGTCCACCATTGGATTGCAGCGCACATCGGCGTTCAGAACAGCTGGTACCTCCAGTTCGTGCTGACGACCCTGGTGATGGCGCTGCCGGGCCGGCGCTTCTATGTCCACGGTATTCCCGCGCTGTGGCGTCTGGCGCCCGACATGAATTCGCTGGTGGCGGTCGGAACAACGGCGGCGTATGCCTATTCCCTGGCGGCCACTTTTGCTCCCGGGATGTTGCCAACGGGCACGGTCAACGTCTATTACGAAGCCGCCGCCGTGATCGTGGCCCTCATCCTGCTGGGGCGCTTCCTCGAGGCCCGGGCCAAGGGCCGCACCTCGCAGGCCATCCAGCGGCTGGTGGGCTTGCAGGCCAAGGTGGCACATGTGGTTCGCGACGGGCGCGAAGTCGACGTGCCGATCACGGACGTGAAGGCAGGCGACACCGTGGCAGTGCGCCCGGGCGAACGGGTGCCGGTGGACGGGGAGCTCGTCGAAGGTCACAGCTTTGTTGACGAATCGATGGTGACCGGCGAGCCGATTCCGGTTGAAAAGACCGCGGGCAGCGCCGTGGTGGGTGGCACGGTCAACCAGCAGGGGGCGTTCATGCTGCGTGCCACCGCGGTGGGCGGGCAGACGGTGCTGGCGCAGATCATCCGGCTGGTGGAGCAGGCTCAGGGCTCCAAGTTGCCGATCCAGGCGGTTGTCGACAAGGTGACCCTGTGGTTCGTGCCCGCGGTGATGGCGGCGGCCTTGCTGACCTTTGTGCTCTGGCTGGTGTGGGGCCCGTCGCCGTCCTTGTCCTATGCGCTCGTCAACGCGGTCGCGGTGCTCATCATTGCTTGCCCCTGCGCGATGGGGCTCGCCACGCCGACGTCCATCATGGTGGGCACGGGCCGGGGCGCCGAGATGGGCGTGTTGTTCCGCAAGGGCGAGGCGCTGCAGTTGCTGAAGGACGCGCGTGTGGTGGCAGTCGACAAGACGGGCACGTTGACGGAAGGCCGTCCGTCGCTGACCGATCTGGAGGTGGCACCGGGCTTTGATGAGGCTCACGTTCTGAGCCTGATTGCCGCGGTCGAAGCCCGCTCGGAGCACCCCATTGCACGGGCCATCGTGCAGGCGGCCGAGGCGCGGGGCCTGGCGTTGCCGCCTCTGGATGCCTTCGACTCCGTGACCGGCATGGGCGTGCGGGCCACTGTTGTGGGCGCGCGCGTGGAAGTGGGCGCCGATCGCTACATGCGGTTGCTTGGCCTGCCTGTGGAGGTCTTCGCCGACACCGCCGAGCGGCTGGGCAACGAGGGGAAGTCGCCGCTGTACGCCGCGGTGGATGGCCAGCTGGCGGCGATCGTCGCCGTGGCGGACCCGATCAAGCCCAGCACACCGGCCGCAATCGCCGCCCTGCACGCGCTGGGGCTGAAGGTGGCGATGATCACCGGAGACAACGCACGGACCGCCCGCGCGATCGCTGCGCGGCTGGGCATCGACGAGGTGGTGGCAGAGGTCCTGCCGGAGGGCAAGGTCGCCACGCTGCAGCGACTGAAGTCGACCCATGGCCGTGTGGCCTTCGTGGGCGACGGCATCAACGACGCGCCGGCGCTGGCCGAGGCCGATGTGGGGCTGGCCATCGGGACCGGAACCGACGTGGCGATGGAGGCCGCAGACGTGGTGCTCATGTCGGGTCACCTGCAGGGGGTGCCTAACGCCATCGCGCTGTCGCGCGCCACTTTGGGCAACATCCGCCAGAACCTGTTCTGGGCGTTTGCCTACAATACTGCGCTCATCCCGGTGGCTGCGGGGCTGCTGTATCCGGCCTATGGCGTGTTGCTGTCGCCCGTGTTTGCGGCCGGGGCCATGGCCTTGTCGAGCGTGTTCGTGCTGGGCAATGCGCTGCGGCTGCGGCGGTTCCAGCCGCCACTGGCCGCGGCCTGAACAGTCAGGCCTTGGGGTAGGCAGCGAACACGGTCGACTGCCCGGAGCGGTCGACCAGCAGGACCTTGAACGGGTCAAGCCGGGGGCCCATCTCCATACCGGGTGAGCCGGCGGGCATGCCGGGCACAGCCAGGCCCACGGCCTGTGGACGGGTCTTCAGCAGGCGCTTGACCTCCTCGGCAGGCACGTGGCCCTCCAGCGCATAGCCGGCCACCTTGGCGGTGTGGCAGCTGCCGAAGCGATCGGGCATCCCCACCTGGCGGCGCACCGTGCCGGTGTCTTCCACTTCCACGACCTTGACCGGGAAACCAGCGGCCTTCATGTGGTCGACCCAGGCGCCGCAGCAGCCGCAGTTGGGGTTCTTGAACACTTCGACCTCGGGCAGCCCGGGGGCAGCGCTCACGGGCAGGGCGGACAGCGCCACGGCACCCAGGGCGTATTGGAGAACGGCACGTCGCTTCATGAGGCTTCCTTGGTGAGAACGGGGTGATGGTGACCACAGCCACCCGAAGAGGGTGCGTGGGAGGCCAGCGATTCGATGATGGGGCACTCGGGGCGGTCGTCGCCCCGGCAGCCGCGCACGAGGTGCTCAAGCGTGGCCTTCATCGCCAGCAGCTCGCGCGCCTTGGCGTCCAGTTCACGGATGTGGGCTTCGGCCAGCGCCTTGACGTCCCGGCTCGGGCGCCGTCGATCCTGCCAGAGCCCGACGAGCTGCCCCACCGCCTGCAGCGAGAAGCCGAGGTCGCGCGCATGGCGGATGAACCGCAGCGTCTGCACATCGGCCTCGCCGTACTGCCGGTAGCCGGCGTCGGTGCGCGGTGCGGCAGGCAGCAGGCCCATCGCTTCGTAGTTGCGGATCATCTTGGCCGACACGCCCGAGGCGGCGGCGGCCTGACCTATGTTGAGCACCGGAACTCCTCTTTCGACCAGATGTGCGGACCAGTCTAAACCTTCCTGCCGGGGGAAGGTCAATGCTTGGGGCAAGGGCGGCATGGACTTGACCTTGCCCTCATGGAAAGGTTCAGAGTGCGGCTTGTCAACCCAGAAGGAGCTTTGCGATGCTTGCTTACCAAGTCCCCGACATGACCTGTTCCCACTGTGTCAACGCCATCACCCGTGCCGTCCATGCAGTGCAGCCCGACGCCGTCGTTGAGGTCGACCTGGCTCGGCACGTTGTTCAGGTCGACCTGCCTGAGGCGCAGGCCGACGCGGTGCGTCAGGCGATCGTGGCGGCCGGCTATGAGGCCGAGCCCGCTGTGGCGGCAGCCGCGGCCCCCGGCGCCCCGGCTTGCGGCGGATGTGGATGCGGCGGCGCTAGCCGGCATCCGGCGTGAACAGCGGCGATTCAGCTTCGCGCTGGAGCAGGGCGCGCTTGCGTTGCACGCCCCAGCGATAACCCGAGAGGCTGCCGTCCGTGCGCACCACGCGATGGCAGGGGATGGCGACCGCCAGCGTGTTTGCGGCACACGCCCCTGCCACGGCCCGCACCGCGTTGGGCAGCCCCACGCGACGCGCCAGTTCGGCGTAGCTAACGGTGGTGCCGACGGGGATTTCGCGCAGGGCCTGCCAGACGCGCTGCTGGAAAGAGGTGCCACGGACGTCCAGCGGCAGATTCAGCCCGATGCGTGGCGCATCGACGAATCCCACCACCTGCGCCATCCACTGCTCGAACACGGCATCGCCGCCCACCAGCTCGGCCTTGGGAAACAGGTCCTGCAGCTGATGCAGCAGGGTTTCGGCATCGTCGCCCAGCAGGATGGCGCACACCCCCTTGTCGCTGGCCGCCACAAGGATGTCTCCCAGCGCGCACTGGCCCAGCGCAAAGCGGATGGTGGTGCGAACCCCTCCTGCCCGGAAGGCCGTCGGCGTCATGCCGAGGATGGCGGGCGCCTCCTCGTAGAAGCGGCTGTTGGCGCCGTAGCCGGCACCGTACAGGGCGTCGGTCACGCTGTGGCCGCGCGCCAGCTCGGCGCGCACCTTCTGCGCCCTGTGGGCCGCGGCATAGGCCTTCGGCGTGAGGCCTGTGGTGGCCTTGAACACCCGGTGCAGGTGGTGGGGGCTCAGGCCTGCCAGGCTGGCCAGTTCGCTCAGGGTGGGGGGCGTGGGGGCGGTCTCGATGTGCCGGCACAGACGGGTCACCAGGCTCAGGTGGTCCGTCTCTCGGGGTTTGTCTTCAAGCATGGCGCTGCCTTCTTCGTCCAGCCTACGTGGCGGACCGGTCGGCATGTTGACATGTCCGGCGTGCGCTGACACTCCGATTCTTGCGCTAGGGCGCGGGCGCGTCGCGCTGTACGACGGGCCATCCGTGCGTTCTCGCATGGGCCAGCAGGCGCGGATCCGGTTCGACCACGACGGGATGCGTGACCGCCTGCAGCAGCGGCAGATCGCTGTGGCTGTCCGAGTAGAACCACGATGCGTGATCGGAGAGTTGGCCCAGGCTGCGCTGCGCCAGCCAATCCTGCACGCGATCCAGTTTGTGCGCACCCCAGCATGGCGCGCCGAGGACGCCCACGGCGGACGGGCCGGCGTCACCCGACACGCTGCCGGATTCCGTCGCCAGCAGGGCGTCCATGCCGAACAGCGCCGAGAACGCGCTCGCCACCAGCCGAGCTGTGGCCGTGACGAGGACGCACAGGTGCCCAGCTTGCCGGTGTGATGCCACGATCTGCAGGGCCCACGGGCTCACGCGGGGGGCCATGGCCTGTGCAAAGTCAACCTGCCAGGCCTGCAGGGTTTCAGGCGAGAGCCCGCTGAGGGGTGCCACCAGCAGGTTGTGGAGGTCGTGCAGCGTCGCCTGGCCGCGCACATAGGCATGGCAGCAGGCGAGGTAGCGCGCGTGGGTCTGCGGTGGCAGGCGGCCTGCCGCTTCATGGAAGGCGCACCACGCCATGCCGCTGTCGAACCCGATGAGGGTGTGATCGAGGTCGAACAGCGCGAGGCCTGTGGCTGCCATCCTCGTGCGGCTCAGAGCGGGCACGCTGCCGCAGTTGCCGGCGTGGGCTGCGACGTGTCATGCGGTGTCTGCTGGACCACGCCGGTCAGGAAGCGGGCCTTCAGCTGGCATTCCGCGTACTCGGACTCGGCCTCGCTGTCGAGCACGATGCCGCTGCCCACGCCCATCTCGATGGCATGCCGGCCTTCGGCATCGGGGGCCGACACGCAGACAGTCCGGATGGCGACCGACAGGCAGCAGGCCCAGCTGTCCGCATCGGTGCCGGTGGCATCGACCCAGCCGATGCTGCCGGTGTAGAGGCCGCGTGGCGTGTCTTCCAGCTGCTGGATCAGTTGCATGGTGTGGCGCTTGGGCGCGCCCGTGATGGAGCCACACGGAAAGCTGGCGCGCAGGAGGTCCGGGAAGCTGAGGTGCTCGCGCAGGCGGGCCGTGATCGTCGATGTCATCTGCCAGACCGCCCCGTGTGGCGCCACGGCAAACAGCTCGGGCACCTTCACGGTCCCGGTCTGAGCCAGGCGGCCCAGGTCGTTGCGCAGCAGGTCGACGATCATCAGGTTCTCGGCCCGGTTCTTTGCGTCGTGCCGGAGCCAATGGGCCTGGGCCTGGTCGACGGAGGGGTCGGCCGAGCGCGGGGCGGTGCCCTTCATCGGCCGGGCCGTGAGGGTGCCCTGGTTTTGTTCGATGAACAGCTCTGGCGAGCACGACAGCACCCATGCCGGACGTCCCGGCGCAGGTGGCAGGGCGATGAGCGCGCCGTAGGGCACGGGCTGGCGGGCGCGCAGCAGGCGATACAGGGCCACTGGCGAGCCGGTCAGCTCGCCCCGCAGGCGGTGTGTGTGGTTGACCTGATAGGTCTCACCGGCACGGATCGCATCGTGGATGCGCGCGATGGCCCGGGCGTATGCCTGAGGGCCGAGCGTGGGCGTCAAGGGGCTCAGCCGGGGCGCCCCGCCGTGTGCCGCGGTGAACCCGGGCGGAGAAGCAAGCCAGGCATCGACCTCGTCGCGGCTCAGGTGGTGCAGCCGCGCAAACATCAGCACGCGCAAGGCGGGGGATGTGGCTTGCTGTTCGGCGGAGGCTGGGGGGCGGGGCGGCAGGCCGACCAGGGCCAGCCCCCATTCGTAGTCGGCCAGCACGACGGCATGCAGGCCGGCCTGCTGATCCCGCTGCACGTCCTGCCAGAGGGCGTCCAGCGTGGCTGCGTTCTCGCAGCGGTGCTCCCGCACGAAGCCGGTGTACAGGCGGCTGCAGGGCTGACCCGGGGTCGCCGTGCAGTCGTCCAGCAGCGCGAAGGGCTCGGCGGGGCCGTGCATGACGCTGGCCTCAGCTCCAGTCGTCCATGTCGTGACGGACGGTGTGGCGCTTGGCGATCAGCTCGTCCACCGAGGGCTCGTTGGCCAGGGCCCGGCGGATCGCCAGCTTGGTGGCCTCGTAGTTGGTGCGGTACATGTCGCGCTTGCTGAGTTGCGGGTCCTGCGCGCACCGCGTGTCGATCCACACCAGGCTGATGATGCACAGCTCGTTGACCAGGTCACGCGGGATGACGCCCTCGCTCACCAGGTCGACCACGGCATCGGCCGTGGCGGACTGCACCACGCCCCCGAACAGTTCGATGTTGGCGCTGTCCTTGAGGGTGACCTTGGGCACCATGATGGTGGCCGGGCGGACCAGCTGGTTGCAGGCCCGGATGGCGAACATCGCGGTGTGCCCCTTGGTCTGCGCCATCATGTTGGCAAAGGCCTGGCCGACGGGGCCACTGGTGCGGCCGATCAGGACTTCGGGCATGGCGTCGGTGAACTGGCCTTCGGCTGCGAACACGGTGGCTTCGCCGGCGTGGAAGAGGTAGTCAGGCTGGGTCATGGTTTGAAGTGGTTTCAGGAAATTGAATGAAGGCACTGCGCGGGGTCAACCGAGCACGAAGACGTCGCCGATGCCACTGACGGAGAGGTCACCGGTTCGGCGTGCAGGCGCGTGCCGAGGCAGGTCGACGGCCTGGGGAACGAGCCCGGCAGCCAACGGGGCAAGATGACGGGCCAGCAGTTGCCAGGCCACGCGAACGTCGGCGGGGTTGGGCGCAAACGTGGGGCCCAGGTCAGGGGCGGGGCCCGCGAAGACCAGGGAGCCGCGGCGCATGCCCCAGGCAGGGTGGGCACCGGTGCGGCCCCCCACCAGCACGGTGCCGGCCACCATGCGGGAGGCCAGGTGATCGCCGGTGTCACCGCAGACCACCAGGGTGCCGCGCCGCATCCGGTCGGCCAGCCGGGCGCCGGCATGGCCGCGCACGATGAAGGTGCCGCCACGCATGCCGTCCAGGCTGCCGACCTGGGCACCGGCTGCGTGGTCCCGCACGTTGCCGTGGACCTCGAGCCGTCCACCGGCCATCTCGCAGCCGGTCAGGTCCCGGGCATGTCCTTCGATGACAAGCTGGCCCCCTCGCATGCCGGCACCCGCCAGATCACCCACTGACCCTGTGATGACGATGCGGCCGTCCGTCAGCCCCTGGCCGATGCGATGGAAGCGGCTGAAGTCGCCGTCGAGCGTGAGCGTGTCCGGCATGTCGGTCGCCGTGCTCACATGGCAGAAGTCGCCGACGGTGGCCGCATCGCGCCCATGCCGCAGCGGCAGGTGGCTGACCTCGGTGGCGCTCAGGCCGCGCAGCCGCTCGGGGTGCAGCGTGTGCAGGTCGATCGAGAGCGCGGGCTGCGTGTGCAGCCGAAGCAGGTGGCCGCTCATGCGTGCGCTCCTTCGGGCAGCAGATCCCGCAGATGGAAGTGGTAGGGGCCCAGCTTGCCGCCGTAGTTGCCGGCGGACACGCGCAGCAGGCCGGCCACCGGAGGCTGGCTGCCGTGACCTGTCACGGCCGCGATGCCGGCGCGCATGGCCGCGGCCACGTCGGCTTCGCTCAGGCCGTCGATCACGATTTCAAGCACGCTGCCCACCTCGGGCGTCAGCGCGGAGCGCGGGCTCACATGGAGGAGGCTGGGGCAGAAGGCGTCATTGGTCGAGGCGCTCAGGGCCTTGTACTTGCTGCCGACCTTCGAACCGGAGCGCACCACCCCGCCTGGAAAGGGCAGAATCACGTTGGGAACCTGACGCATGGCGTCGGCCGCCGCCACGGCAGCAGCCAGCGCGCTGTCGGTGTCCCGGGCCAGCAGCAGCAGGTTGCCGCCCCCCACGCCTTTGACCACCGGGGTGCTTTCCTGGGCGACGAACTCGCCGTCCATCACGGGCACCCGCCAGTAGCGCACGCCATCGATCACCTTGGACTGCTGCCAGCCGTCGCCGAAGAAGCGCAGGTTCTTGCCCAGCGGCATGGCCTCGCCTTCGGGCAGCCCGGCATACACCGCGGTGCTGGGGCACGTGAGCACGCACTGACCCACGCGCCGTTCGATCTGCTTGGCCAGTTCCTTGCCGGACATCGAGAAGAACAACAGGGCAACGCCCGGGCGGCCGTCCGGCGTGGTGTCGGGCGACAGCTCGCGCTCGATCCCGGCTTCGCAGCCACAGGCGATCACGGAGGTGGCAAAGCCCGTGGCGGCGGTGCCCGCATGGCGCGCCCATTCGAGCGTGTGGGCGGTGACGATCAGTCGCGTGGCCTTCATCGGAAAGGCCTCTGCAAAGCTGTCGTCGATGGCGATCCCTTGGAGATGCATGGGGCTCAGGCGGCAAGAGAGGAGGTTGGAAAGCAGGCCGTGGGCAACAGGCGTCCGCCGCGACCGCAGCTGCACAGCTCGTCGTGGCCGATGACCGCATGAGCGGGGTTCACCGTCAGATGCCGCCGCGCATAGGACTGCAGCGTCTTGCCGATGGACGGATCGAAGTCGGGCTCGGCAAAGTGCACGCCGCCGGTCGGCGTGGCGACGATCTCGCCGGCTTGGGCCACCAGCAGGCCATCCTTGAAGACGTAGGCCGGTGTGGTGAACATGGCCTCGATGTCATCCTGGACCCGGTAGACCGCGACGTCGGCCGCAGCGCCAGCGCCCAGGTGGCCCTTGTCCGTCAGACCGAGCAAACGGGCCGGTCCCGCACGGGTCAGGATGGCGATCTCGTACAGCGTCAGCTCGCGGCGGATCTCGCACAGCGGGGCGTGGGCGGCGACATCCGGGTGCAGCCGCGCCAGCTGTTCATCGCGGAAGGCCTTGTCCATCAGCAGGCGGATGAGGTGCGGGTAGCTGCCGAAGGGCCCGCCGTTGGGGTGGTCGGTGGTCAGCACCACGCGCCACGGGTCATCGATCAGCAGGAACAGCTCGAGCCCGATGCTCCACTGCAGCGCGTTGACGTAGCTCTTCTCTCGGTACTGGAAGGGCACCACGCCGCAGCCTGCGTCGCACTCGATGTCGGCGCCGCCGAACTTGCGGGGCGAGCCGGCGGGGGCGTTGGCCCATTGCCGCATGGTGTCGCCCGAGATGGTGACCGTCTGCCCGAACATGACCTGGCCCACGTCCACCGAAATGTTGGCGTGGCGGTTGACTGCCTCGGCCAGCTCGACCGCCGCCGACGAGAACTTGTGCGGCCCTTCCTTGCCATAGCTGTGGAACTGCACATGCGTCAGGTGGGCGGGCAGGCCTTCCAGCGCCTCGATGGTGCTCATGGTCGATGCGATGTTTCCCGGCACACCGAGGTTGCTGGTGTGGATGTGCAGCGGGTGCGGGATGCCCAGGTCCTGCAGGCAACGCGCGAGCGTC
Source organism: uncultured Aquabacterium sp. (assembly GCF_947366995.1). Lineage (GTDB taxonomy): Bacteria > Pseudomonadota > Gammaproteobacteria > Burkholderiales > Burkholderiaceae_C > Aquabacterium. Next base: position 17,448 of record NZ_CANBCC010000011.1, read on the forward strand.
TGCAGGATCTGGCGCGGCGTGACGGACCAGTGTGTGTGAGCCTCGTCGACATCGAGCCGGCGCTGGTTGAACTTGAAGGCGGAGATGCCGCCCGGGTTCACCACCTTCACACCGAGTGCCTTGGTGGCATGGATGGTCCAGGCCATGTAGTCCCGGATGCGTTCGATGGGCTGCTGCCGGGCCATCATGTCGAGCAGCAGCTCGTCATTGCCGAGCATCACATAGGCCCCGTGGTCGAGGATGGGCACATCGCCCATCTCGAGGTGGGTGTGGCGGGCGTTGCTCGCGGCCATGGCGGGCTCGAACGCGCTGGTGTAGCCCATCTTCACATAGCTGTAGCCCGTCTGCAGTGTGCCGGGGGCGCAGTGCCCGCACGAGGCCAGCTCCAGCGGGTTGAGCGGCAAGGGGACGGGATCGAAGCCACGGCGATGGTCTTCCGGCAGCATCAGGCGCGCCAGGTTCATCTTGCCGCCGGCGATGTGCGTGTGCATGTCGATGCCACCGGCCATGACGATGCAGCCGGTGACGTCGATCGTCTGGTCGACGGCTTCGTGGGCGGGCAGGTCCACGATGCGGCCGTCACGCAGGACGAGGTCGCGCACCACGCCGTCGATGCCGTGGGTCGGGTCGTACAGACGGCCGCCCTGGAGTCGGATGGTGCTCATGCCGGGGCTCCGGTGTGTGCCTGAAGGCGTTGCAGCAGGCCCTCGACCACCTCGGCCACCGTGGGCAGGGACGAGGGCCGGATGGGCCGCAGGGGCAGCACGACGCCGCCGTCGGCACGAAAGAGGTGGCCGCTAGCCTCGATGCCGGGCGTGGCCACTGGAATGAAGACGACGTCGCCTTCGGGACGGACCAGGCCGGGTCGCCCCAGGATGATCTGCGGCAGGCTGGTGTCGGGTGGGATCAGGCCCGGCTGAAAGCTGGCGACCCACAGCAGCAGGTCCACCTCGCCCTGAGCGAGCAGGCGGCTGCCGGCCAGCCGGACCGGATCGTGGGTCAGCCCGGCCGGGCGGTGCTCGGTGCGCAATGGCAGGCCGGAGAGCCACGTCCATGCCTGGTTGACGGCGTAGGCGCCCTCGCTGCCACCGAGGCTCAGCGTGGTGGCCCGGCCTTGCACATTGAGCTCGGCCACCAGCCGGTAGAGGGCTTCGCCCACCAGTTCGCCGTGCGGGCCGGCCATGCCGGGTTCCCATACGAACACCGGATAGCGGGCTGCGCGCAGCCGATCGACCAAGGGCTGCCAGGCCGCCACCCGTGCATCGGCAGCGACATGCCCCCGGACGCAGGCGGCCAGCTCCGACAGCGTCCGGGCCAGCGGCGCCCCGACGGCCTGCGCTTCGCCGCGTACGTGCTCACCCTGTGGCAGGGCCGGGTCCACGTCGGTCCCCAGGTAGACCACATGGCGCCGGGGCAGATCGGTGCGGCCGATGCCGCATCGCTCGTAGAACAGCGGATAACGCGCCGCCGGCTGCGTGCCCACACACACCAGCAGATCGCAGCGGTTCAGGACCTCGGACAGGGTCGTGTAGAAGGTGCCCTTGTCCTGCTGGGCACGCACGGCGTTGTGCAGCGCCTGCCCGTGCGCGTGGTCGGCGACCGCATGGGTGCTCGCCGCCAGACGGTACAGGGCGCGGGCCCCGGCCACATCGGTGGCCAGCCCGCCGAGCAGCGGACGGCGTGACTGGCTCAGCCATTGAGCTGCAACGTCCAGCGCTTCGGCCACGGAGGCGCGTGTTCCATTGACCCATGCCTGGGTTGCCTCGGGGTTGTCTGCCGGCAGCAGGTGCGCCAGTGCCCCGTCGGCCCGTGGGCAGCTGGCCCCGCGCAGGCGAGGCGGGTCGGCCAGGTCGACCTGGGCGTGGTCACACAGCAGGGCGCAGTAGGGGCACGTCCAAGGAGGTGTTTCCGCAGCCGGGGTGGCGTGGCTGCTGTCGGAAAGGGCGTTCATGTGGCGGCATGAACGCAATGCACATGCCATGCGGCGCGCCAGGGATCGACCCCGCACGCACGATCAAGGCGTGGCAGGGGTGGGACAGTCTGTCCTGCGGGCGCGGCTCAGCGGTGCAGGCAAAGTGTGTCGCCGTCGGTGTCAGGGCATCGCCAGACAACGTCAGCGGGGCGATGGCATGAATTCTGTTTGGTCGATGGCATGTCCTGGTCTGCGCCGCCACCCGCTTGCCCCGTCCGCTGCTGCTGTCAGCTGGCGGGTGGAAGCCGCCGCTGGTGCAGTGCGCTGGCCACCAGCCACCCATGGGCGCCGGCCTGGGCGGCCGCGTTCAGGTCGGCGTCATCACGGATGCCGCCGGCCCCCAGCACGTGGGCGTCGGGCGCATGCGACCGGATCTGCCGGATCAGGCCGAGGTCGGGGCCCGCTTCGGCGCCGACCTGGTCGAGGTTCATGGCAATCACCCGCTCGGGCCAGTCCTGCGGAGACGACCAGCAGGCGGCAGGGTCGATCGGCTGGCCATGGCGATGGTCCAGCGACAGCGCGCAGGCCGGATGGCGCGCGAGACAGCCGCGCAGGGCCTCGAGCGAAGACAGGGACTCGCTGCCCAGCACCGCCACCAGTTGCTGGGGCGAGGGCGCGAAGCAAGCCAGCAGGGCGTCCAGGTCATCCGGGCGCCGGATGCCGGCATCGACCCACAGGCAGATGTCGGGCAGGGCGGTTCTCAGGCGCGCCAGCACGGCGGTTTGCAGTCCCTTGCCCTGCAGTGCATCGAGGTCGGCCAGGTACAGCTGGCGGGCGCCGGTGTACCGGAGCAGCGCCTGCGTCACCCCGATCGGGTCATCGCCGGGGCACAGGTCGGAACGCACGGACTGGTACTGGTCGCGTGCGCCGCGGCGGGCGTGGACCACGCGCCCCTCTTTCACATCCATCACCGGGATCACGTTCATACCATGAGGCCTTTGTCAGTGTTGGTGTACGAACACCTCAGCGCGGGAGCGGAAGGCGATCAAGCCGAGCTGTTGTCCGTGGGGCGGGACATGCGCACGGCCATGGTGTCGTCCCTGGCGGCGCTTCCGGGCGTCACAGTGTCGCATGTGGCGGCGCCGTGGGAGGACGGTGGCGTGCGCGCCCGGCCCGGGGAGTCGGCGCCCGCGCTGCTCTCGCGGCTGGCCGTGGGCCATGACCTGATCTGGGCGGTGGCGCCCGAGGCCGAGGGCCTGCTGGCGGCGTGCTGTGCGAGCGTGCCGGCTGCGCGCTGGATGGGCTGTGACCCGGATGCCATCCGGGTGGCCACGAGCAAGAGCCTGACGCTCGCCGCCCTGGAGGCGGTGGGCGTGCTGACGCCGCTGGACCCGGCGGTGCGCCAGGCGGCCCGGGCGTGGGTCGTGAAGCCCGATGACGGTGCCGGGGCGCTGGCCACACAACGGTTCCAACGTGAAGAAGAGGCCCGGATGGCCTGGGCCGACCGCGACGCCCGCGGGCTGACCAGCACCCTCGAGCCCTGGGTGGACGGCCTGCCGATGAGCCTGTCTCTGGTGGTGGGCGCATCGGGCACGACGCTGGTCAGCGTCAACCAGCTGCACATGCACGTGGCCCCCGACGGCCACGTGAGCATGGCGGGCCTCACACGCAATGTGATCGGGGAGGGGGATCCGGCACGGGCCCGGCTTGCGCGGCTGGCACGACAGGTGGTGGCGGCCATACCGGGTCTGAAGGGCTTTGTCGGCATCGATTACGTGGACCACCCTGTGTTCGGGCCCGTGGTGATCGAGGTCAACCCTCGTGTGACCTGGGCGTTTGCCGGCCTGTCGGAGGCGACCGGCCTGAGCCTGGGCGCCATGCTGCTCGATGTCTTTGCGCCAGAGGGACGACCTGTGCCGGAGAAGGCGCATGCGTGAGCGCGACGGAACCAGCGAAGGCACGCCGTATGTCGGCTGGGACATCGGCGGGGCGCACGTCAAGGCCTGTCGCGTGGCGCGAGGCCGCGTGCAGGCGGTGCGGCAGTGGGCCTGTCCGCTGTGGCAGGGTCTGGACCAGCTCGATGCGGTGCTGCAGGCCGCGCAGCAGCACTGGCCCGACATGGCCCGTGTGCACCATGCGGTCACCATGAGCGGGGAAATGGTCGATGCCTTCGCCCACCGAGAAGATGGCGTGATGGCCATTGCACAGCGCATGGCTGCGCTGCCAGGCCAGAGTCTTCGGTTCTATGCCGGCGAGGCGGGCTGGCCTGCGCTCGAGACGCTGCACCCTGCGTGGCAGGCGGTGGCCTCGGCCAACTGGCTGGCCACCGCCGCCGTGGCAGCGCGTGCCGTGGGCAGCGGGCTGCTGGTCGACATCGGCAGCACGACGACCGACATCATCGCCCTGCAGGGTGGCGATGTGCGAGCCCTGGGGCGGACGGATGCCAGCCGGCTGGCCACGGGTGAGCTGGTTTACCTGGGCGTGGCGCGCACGCCGGTGTGTGTGCTGGCCCGCCAGGTGCCCTTCGCGGGGTTGCTGCGCAATGTGATGAACGAGTTCTTCGCGACCACGGCCGATGTGTACCGCCTGACTGGCGAACTGCAGGCTGTGCATGACCAGTACCCGGCGGCCGATGGGGGCGCGAAGGACCTGGATGGCAGCTGCCAGCGGCTGGCGCGCCTGATCGGGCTGGACGGGCGAGACGCCGATCTGCCCGCCTGGCGGGCGCTGGCCCACACCTGGCGGCAGGCGCAGCTGGACTGGACGGCCGAACAGGTGAACCGCGTGTCCCGACAGGCCGGGTTGCCGGCCGATGCGCCGCTGGTGGCGGCAGGGTGCGGACAGTTTCTGGTGGAAGCGCTGGGCCGGATGATGAACCGCCCTGTGCATCGCCTGAACACCTTGGCGTTCTCGATGGCCTCGGATGCCACGCCGGACACGGCCACCTGGGCCGATGTGTGTGCGCCGAGCGTGGCGGTGGCCTGTCTGTGCGCGCAGGAGGATGCCGCATGTGGGTCGTGAAGCTGGGCGGCAGCCTGGCCGAGGGCGAACGCCTGCCCGAGTGGCTGGCCTTGCTCGCGACCGTGGGTCGGGGGCGCGTGGTCGTCGTGCCCGGCGGCGGGCGCTTTGCAGACGAGGTGCGCACGGCCCAGCGGCATTGGCAGTTCGATGACGTGGCCGCGCACAACATGGCCGTGCTGGCCATGGCCCAGACCGCGATGATGATGCGCAGCCTCGTGGGCACGCTCGAGCCGGTGCTCTCGACAGCCGATGTGCGCCGGGTGCTGCGCCGTGGGGGCACCGCCTTGTGGATGCCGATGCAGGCCTTGCGTGACCAGCCCGACGAACTCACCAGCTGGGAAGTGACCTCCGACAGCCTGGCGCTGTGGCTGGCACGCCAGCTCAATGCCGAGCGCCTGACGCTGGTGAAATCGTGCGCCGTCGAGCCCCGATGGGATGTCGCGGAATGGGCTGCACGGGGCATCGTGGATGCTGCCTTCGAACCCATGGCCCGCCACGCAGGCCTGGCGATCGATGTCCTGTCCAGCGATCAGGTCGAGACGCTGCGCAGCTGGCTCACCGGGACGCCCATCGGCACGTCGATGGCGTGAGGCCGCCGCTTGCGCGACAGGCCCCATGTGGCCGCCTGGGCCATCAGCGCCCGGGCGAGATCGGTCTGCAGGCCCTGCGCCCGGTCTCCGATGCACACGGCGCTGCGGAAGCCGACATAGTCTGGAGACAGCGCGGCCAGGTCTGCAAGGTGCCGGAAGCGCAGCGCCCCGGCCAGGCCCGCGCCCTGACCATGGCGATGACAGGCTGAGACGAAGTCCCGCAGCTCGGCCTGCGCCAGCACATCGAACAGGCTGCCCCGGTCCTTGCGGGCCGTGTCCAGCATCAGGGCGGGAAAGCGTGCGCGGTGGGCGCGGTCCAGCAGCAGCGGGTCCAGGCCATCGTCGGCCAGGAACACCGGAATGATGGCGCAGGGCAGGGGCGCGAGGGCATCGATCACGGCAGCGGCTTCCGGGCCGGACGTGATCCCGACCTTGACGATGTCCACCCCGGTTGCTGCCACGGCCTGCACGCGGGCCAGGATGGTGTCGAGCTTGGTCATGGGCACGTCGCCGATGGTGGCGCTGAGCGGACCATGGTGGCCGCGACCGCGCAGGCCGGTGACCACCTCACGGATGAGGGCACAGGGCAGGCCGCCCAGCGCCCCGTCGGCGGGCTCCTTCAGGTCGATCAGGTCCACGCCTGCCGCCTGCGCCCGGCATGCTTCGTCCAGATTGCGCACACTCACCAGCACGCCGTGGAGGGGGGAATTCATGCGGTCGCTCCATTCAGGTTGGACGGGGAGTCCGGTTGCAGGGCGTGGCGGGCCACGGCCTCGCACAGCCATTGCCATGCTTCGCGCTCCTGCGGGCCGGCGGTCTTGTCGATGGCCACCTGCAGTGGACGCATCTCGTTCTGAATCTGGTGCAGGGGCAGCAGGTGCAGGCGGCTTACCAGCACCGCACCTTCGATGACCGCGGCCTGCGCCCGGTTGAATCCGAGGAAAGGGGCATGGTCCTGTGCCTGCACCACCGACAGGGTCAGCACGGGGCGTTGCGCATCCGGCTGCACGTCGGTCAGTTGCAGGGCAAGGTGCCGCAGCGCACAGGCGAGGCGCACCCCCGCCACGCCGTTCAACGGCACGGTGGGCCAGGTGCGGCGGCCGGTCACGCAGCCGGCAAACACCCGGGTGTCCGTCAGCACATTGAGCACGGCCGTCCCCCGGTTCAGGATGTGATCCAGCGTGCGGGACGGCTTGAAGGGCAGCAGGCGCACGGACGGCGCATCGCCTGCCAGATAGCGCACGCCCATGGGGGCCAGGTGTGGTGTGCCCTGCGGGTCCAGCGTGCTCACCACGGCTTCGAAGATCTGGTCGTTCATGCACGCTCCCGGGCCGGTGGGGCGCAACGGTGTGCGCCATCCTGAGCCGCGTCGACCGCGCATCCCCAGCTCAGTGGTTGATCCTGAACATGCCGCTTGCCCAGCTGAAAGGCCACCTGCGCCCGTGCCAGTTCCACGCCCATGTAGAAGGCATGAGAGGCGTCGTGCTCCAGGCCCAGCGTGGGCCACAGTGCGAAGGGGTCTTGTCCCAGGCGGTGCCCGTCGCGGTTGTAAACGTGGATGCCTTGCTCGGAGACCTGCACGCGGAAGTTCGGGTCGCGCACGGCCGCGGCGGTCTGCTCGATCTCGGCGGGGCTGTCGGGGAAGGGGTGCTTGGCGTGCACGGTCATCAGGGCGTCGCTCAGCCCCTTGGGCAGCATGTGCATCTGGTGGGCAGCGTGGTGGATGCGCCGGGCCCAGTCGGCCTCGCGGATGGCACGGCGCGCATGGCCGCTGACCTGCGTGGTCAGGATGGCGGCGATGTCGAGTTCGGCCGCGATGCCCAGCAGCACCGCATTGATGCCGCTCGTGTCCGCCTCCAGCAGCTCCGTGAGGTTGCCCACGCCCATCAGGATGTCGATGTCCGGATGGCGTGCCCGCAGCCCGTGGTAGCGCACCACGGATTCGGTGAAGCCGAAGGGCAGAGGGTCGAGGATGGGGTCGGCCAGGAAGGGCCGGCCTCGGGCCTGCATGCCGGCAATCGCCTCGTCCAGCGAGGCCGTGTCCGTCGGGGTGCGCGGAATCAGCACCGGCACCGAAGCCACCTCGTCGGCCACCCACAGCGTGTCGATGTTGAGGCTCAGCAGGTAGTCGGCTCCGGCCCGGCCGCCCCGCAGCAGCTCCTGGGGGTCGGGGGTGTCCACGCTCACCGTGTGGCCCTCGCGCTTCAGCGCCCGCACGGCGTCTTCCAGGTGCGGGAAGGGCGTGGCCGGCAGACAGCCGAGGTCGATCACATCGGCCCCTTCGGACCGGTGTTGCCGCGCGCGGGCGAGGATGCCTGCGACATCGAGGCGGGGGGCGTCCACGATCTCGGCAAAGATGCGCGTGCGGTACTGCGTGAGGTCGACCGGCTGCTGCGCACGCTTGAAAAAGCGGGGCAGGTCCTTGAGCTCTTCCGGGCCCCGCTCCACCGGGATGCCGTAGTGGGCGCTCAAGGTGGCGACGTCGCCCATGCAGCGCCCGGGCACGATCATCCGATCGGCCTGGACGGGCGCCGGCACACGGCGGCGGATCATGTCCGCCGTCATCAGGGCGGCCACCTGCAGGCCGATGTCGCGGATCTCCCAGGTGAAGGGCGTCGGGGCCAGGCCGTGCAGCACGCGTTCCAGCGCAGGGTGCGCCAGGTGCCCCGTCAGAAAGACGATGTGTTCCATGTATCGGACACCTTGTTGCGCCGGGCGGCCAGGGCCGCTTCGAGTTCGGGGATGTTGCACACGACCTGGCAGTGGTCCAGTTCCCGCAGGCGCGCAACATGATCGAGTTCGATGCGCCGGGGCCGCAGGGTCACCCAGTCATGCGGTGCGCGGGTGACCACGACGGGCTCGGTGTCACAGGCGAAGACGATGCTCAGGATGCCCAGCTTGCCTGCCTGGGCCAGCATGTTGGTGGGCAGCGTGTCGGAGATCCCGAGCGCGCATTTCGCCACGGTGTTGCTGGTGGCCGGGGCGATGACGACGGTGTGGTAGACGCCGGCATACAGCTGGCCCACCGGGATGGCGCTGGCGCTCTTGTCGCGGAAGACCTTGAAGTCGGCGCGCAGGGCATCGAGCGTGTGGCCGTACTGGGGCAGGACCTCTTCTGCCGCGGCGGACAGAAAGAGGTCCACATCGGGCAGGCTTCTGGCCAGCGCCAGGGACTCGACCAGGCCATGGCCCGAGCCGGTGATGGCCCAGGCGATGCGGCTGCCAGCGAGGGGGGAAGGGCAGGGGGCATTCATGGCGTGGTCAGGGGCATGCAACTTGCAGAACGGGGTGTGTTCTCGCCTGCAAGTGCACAAGCCGTGCCAGCCGGGCAAACCCCTCAGTTGGATCGGTGGCCACCTGGCGACCACAAGGAGCACCCCATGACCAGCCTCGAGCTGCTGCACGTCGGACAACTGCCCCGGCATGCGAACCCCGTCCCCGGCGAAGCGCTGGACATCATCTTCATCGAGGGCCTCGTGGCCGACACCGTGATCGGCATCCACGATGACGAGCTGGAAGTCACGCAGCCGGTCCGCATCGACCTGCAGGCGGGCCTGCCCCGCTCCCATGCCTGCGCGACGGACCGCATCCACGACACGATCGACTACAGCGTGGTGCGGGGCCGGGTGCTGCGCCTGCTGGCGGAGCACGGCGTGCAGCTGCTCGAGGCTCTGGCCGAGGACGTGGCCCGGATCCTGGTGATGGAGTTCGGCGCGGTGTGGACGCGGGTGGCGGTGGCCAAGCCCCGCAAGTTCGATGATGTGGTGGCGGTGGGCGTCGTCATCGAACGCCGCGCGGGTGACTTTGCGCCGCCCCGGGCTCGCATCAAGAGCCCGGACGTTCGCCCGGTCTCAGCCTGATCAGTCCGGCATGGCCCCGACCAGGGCCATGGCCGCCTCGGCCCAATCGGGCTCGGTCAGGGCCGCCACCAGCAGGGTCGCCACCGTGAGGTCAGCGCTGGTGCCGGGGTTCAGTCCCCGGGCCTTGAGTGCGCTGTCCCAGTCCTGCCATGCGAGCAGGCCGTCGAACCCCACGCCGCTGTGGCCCCTGGCCAGCCAGGGGCGGGCCTCGGTCATGATCTGCTGTGCGGTGGCCTCGCCGTGCTTGCGCGCCACATGCGAATCGGGCCAGTGGCTCAGTGCATGCAGAAAGGTCATCTGCACGCTGTGAACGAGTGCGGCTCGGGCCCCATCCCGCCCTGGCGGGCTGCTTTCCATGCGCTGTCGCCAGGCGGAGCGCAAGGTGTTCAGCAGCGGGTGGAACACATCGTCATGCGCCTGCATGTACTGCATGGCAACGCGGTCCCGCGGGGCGGCGAGCGCCATGGCGTCGCGCAGGGTGACGGTGGGGGGCGCGTGCACATCCTGATCGGGCACCTTGCCCAGGCCGCCCGGTGCAGCCAGGGCAATGGCGCGGAAGGCCGCTGCCGCGTCGTCGCGGGTCAGGGCGTGCAGCACGCCTTCGGTGGCCTGCTGCCAGGGCCCGGTCGCCACCGGCTCATCGGGGGCCGCCTCCAGTGCAGCGGCCAGCGGGGCGGTCAGCAACACGATGCCCAGGTTGGTGTTGCAGCCTGCCACGGCGCGCGTGGCTGACACGGCTTGCTCGATGCGGGCGCCGACCGTCGCGCCCGGTTGGAACAAGGCCGGCCCGGCCACCCGGGCGCTGTCCAGAAAGTGTCGGGCCGCCATGCCGTGACCGGGGCTCGCCAGGCTGACGTTGCCCGGCTTGCGCACCGCCACGTCCAGACAGCAGGCCAGCCGGAAGGCCACTTCGGCGCGGGCCTTCATGGGCGGTGCCGCGCGATGCGGATGGCCGGACCGTGCTGCGCCATCTTGCGGTCGATCAGGTCGTTGACGATCAGCGGCGCCAGAGGCTGGTCCATCACCTGCTGCAGCCCCTGCCAGGCTGCCACCCCATTGACCTCCAGCACCTGCAGGTCCGTCGGGCCGTGCGGACCGAGGCGCGCGGCCATGAGGTCGACGCCGGCATAGTCCAGCCCCAGGGCGGCCGTGGCACGCTCGGCCAGCTCCGCCAGTTCGGGCGTCAGCGGCTGGCGTTCGGCCCGTGCCCCCTGGGCGATGTTGTGCACCCAGTGCCGGCTGACGCGCCGCATGGCGCCGACCGCCTGTCCGCCGATGACGAGCACGCGCCAGTCGAAGCCGGGCTCGCTGACCGGTGGCAGGTAGCGTTGCAGATAGGCCATGCCGCCATACAGCGGCGTGGCCAGCGGTGGCAGAGCCTGATAGGCGCCGTTGACCCACCCGGCCAGTGCCAGGCCCTTGCCCTGCGAGCCGAACAGCGGCTTGACCACCACGGCCCGGCCGGCAGCGGCTTCCCGCACCACGATGCGCTCGGCCTCTGCGGGCGACTCGGTGGCCCAGGTGGGCGGGGTTGGAATGCCTGCGGCATGCAGGCGGACGCTGGTGGCAGACTTGTCGACGCTGTGCTCGATGGCGCGGGGGCTGTTGTAGACCGGCACGCCCAGGTCGTTCAAGGCGTGCAGCACGCCGAGCCGCTTGGTGACCTGCTCGAAGGTGCCACCGGCCACGGCACGCACGATGACGGCCTGGGGCAGGGCATGGTCGAAGCCGGGCAACTGCAGTCCATGCCAGGAGGCGGTGGTGTCGATGCGGCAGGCCGACAGGTCCACGCAGTGACCCACCATGCCGCGGGCCTGCAGCGCGTCCTGCAGGCGTCGGCAATGCCAGCCCACCGTGTCGGTCATGATGGCGATGCGGTTTGTCACGCTCACTCCTTGAGCCACTGCTGTCTCAGCAGGCCCATGTCGCACTGGCCGGCATGGAAGGTGTGGCCACTCTGCTGGTTGCTGACCCAGACTTCCGCTGGGGCGAACAGGGCCGGGTCGATCTTGTAGAAGTCGAAGCCGGCCGCCTCGAACACGTCGGCGAAGGAGCGCCCGTATGCCGGCGAGTTGGATGAAGGCAGGGCCATGGCGAGTTGACGGGCTTCGTCGTCGTCGCAGCGCACCGTGAGGTGAACCTGCCCACCGTACAGGATGGCGTCGTTGGTGCGCCCCATGGCCTGAAGGCCGTCGGGGCTGGGGACAGGCAGCGGGGCCATGGCGCGGCCATGCACGATGTTCTCCAGCGGGAAGTGCAGTTCGTGGGCCTTGTGCAAGGCCACTTCCAGGGCCCGCGCCACCACCTGGGTGGTTCCGGCCGGGCTGGTGGTGGGGGTGACGATCAGCGTCAGCCCATCGGCCGGCAGGTGGCAGTCGGCCAGAATCTTGTCGATCACCACCGTGGGCGGAACCCTGTCCACCTCCAGCACGAGCACGCCCCGGTCGGCGCGGTCCTGGTAGCGCAGTTCGTCGAACAGCGCCTCTTTGCCAGCCAGAGCCCGTGCCGGACCCGACCCCAGGGCGAAGAAGCGCTTGCCTCCGGTTTCTTCCTTCGAAGCCGACAGGCTCCAGCCCGCGTACTGGCTGCCCAGGCACGCCAGCACGGGATGGGCGCTGTCGATCTCGACCCAGGTGGGCCAGCCGGCCTGAGGCAAATGCCGGAGCTGGATCTGGCCCAGGTTCGCCATGCAGATCCGGGCCACCAGCAGCCCCGCGTCGAGGCTGCCCGGCACGGCGAGCCCCGCGTCCACCAGGCGGGTGCCGCGGTCATTGACGTGGACCGACAGGCCCAGGGTGTCGGCCTCGTCCAGCAACTGGTCGACCAGCGGCTCGGCGAGGCGGTTGAGGCTGAGGTGTTCAGGCGTGAGGGGCAGGGCTGACATGGAAGGGTCCTGTGGAGGGCAGTGTGGCCAGATGTCTCTGGAGCGTGTCGCGGCGGGCGGACAGCCGGGCGCGCACCTCGGCCGGGTGGCTTCCCTGCGCACTCAGCGTGCACAGCGGCATGTGGGCCGTCAGGCGGGTGCCGGGCTCCGGGATGTCGTGCACCCAGGGCCGCTGCAGCAGGGCGTCGTGCACCGCCGTTGTGATCTGAAGCGGGCGCGAGGTGAAAAGCGTGGTGAGGCCCGAAGGGGTGAGCGGCGTCTGCAGCGCGGGCAGCGGCTGAGCCAGGCTGGCCGCGACATGGGCGCTCATCAGCGGGCCTGCCTCGGCGTAGACGGGCCAGGTGGCCGTGGGGCGGGCGTTGACTTCGAGCAGGCGGATCGATTCGCCATCAAGGAGAAAGTCCAGGCTGCACAGCCCTCTGAGGCCGAAGTGGTGGGTGAGGGCCTGGAGGGCGTGGCGCAGCGCGTGATCCACCGACGTGGGCAGGCTGACCGGACCGATGGCGCCCTGGTACAGCCAGGGGCAGGGCGCCTCGCCCAGTTGTCCCGGTCGGCTGTCCTGAAGGTTGTGGCCCAGGCACACGGTGCCCGCGGCATGCGCCAGAAACAAGGTCGACATGGCCTGACCCGGGTGCCAGCGCTGCCAGTACCGGCCCGGTGCCGGTGTGTCTTGCTCTGAAGCAGGTCGCACATGGCTGCCCCCGCATGCGTGCAGGCTCTTGCACAGCCAGCCGCGTGGCTGCGCGGGCGGCTGCAGCCGGCTTTCCGGGCAAGGCAGGGCCAGGTCCTGCAGCGCGGTGAACCAGCACAGCGGGTCACGCAGGCGCTGCAGCGCGGCAGGGGGCGTGCCGATCAGGGGCAGCGGTGTGTCCGCCAACCAGCGAGACAGTCCTTCGAAGCCGCTGCCCGCCACCCACCCGATGACCTCCGCATCGGCGGCGAACTGCGCCAGGGCTCGGCGGGTGCGCTCCGGTGACACGCCCATGCCGTCGGGCTGGCCGATCGCATGCCACGCAGCGGCGCATCGGCGGGTGTCGGTGTCGCCAAAGGCATCGAGGGCAACCACGTCCCAGCCGTCCTGGCTGGCCGCTTCGGCCATGATGCGGGCGCTCAGCCCGGCGACGATCAGCGTGGCCACCGTGCGGTCTTCAGGCTGCCACCAGCCCGAGGTGCTGGCAGGCCACCCGGTGCGCGTCTTCGAAGCTCAGGCACTGCGGCGTGCTGGCCTCGCGCATCCGGCGGAGCAACTGCTGCTGCACCTGGTACTTCACGTTGCCGATGGCCAGTGCGCCGATGCCCACCGCCTGCCCGCCGCCCAGGGCCACCCCGTCGTCCAGCGGGCCGAGGCCTTCGATGCCGGAGGGGGGGACGGCGTTGAGGTCCGCCGCAATCAGAACGCTGGGGGCCTGCTGCAGTTGCGTGAGCGACAGCACCCGCACGCCTGCGGCGGCCGTGGCCAGAACCACGTCACACTGCTGCAGTGCCGAGAGCACGTCCTCCGGATGCTGGCCCGAGCAGGCCTGCAGCGACACATTGAAGCGCGAGCCGGTGGCCCGCGCGGCCTGGCCAGCATGGGCCTGCCCCGTGTGGCTCGACAGGGTGACCGTCGCGCCTTCGCGTGCGGCTAGCACCGCGGCGATCCGACCGACCGCGCCTGTGCCGCCCAGAACCAGCACCCGCAGCCCGGCGAGCGAGCGCTCATGCCGACGACGCAGGTGGTGCTGCACGCTGGCCACCATGGCCGCCGCCGTGGTGTAGGCCCCGCTGGGGTCGGCGCACACCGAAACCACGAACGGCGGCACCATGGCCTTCTGCGCGGCCTCCAGCATGTCGGCGGCCAGGAGCACATCCCGTCCCCCAATGAAAAGACCGGTGCGGCTGACGCCCTTGGGCCCGCGCGAGAAGATGGCGTCGTGGGTCAGGCCGACGACCATCGGCAGCTCGACGCCGGTGTAGGGCATCAGCACCTGGTAGCCGGCGTCGACCGCCATGTTGACGTCGAACGGGCTGACGCGGGCCTCGGGCGTGAAGAGGTGGAGGATGAAGGGCTTTTCCATGGTCGGCGCCAGGTGGTTCAGTCAGAGTGAGGAAGCCAGTGCACATCGGCGCCGCGGTTGCGGGCCGACACCCACTGGAGTGCGATTGCGTCGGAGATGAGACCTTGCTGCGCGGCCCACGCCACGGCTTCCTGGCCGCGGGCCAGCGAGGGGAAGATGGCAAAGCCGGTGGGTCCCCACGAGCTCTGGCCGATGGCGGCGCCGTGCTGGCGTTCCAGTGCGTCCAACAGGGGGGCGACGTGCGGGCTGGCCCAGACGCGGCCCTCCTGTGCCGGGGCGAAATGCCCGCCCAGCAGGCGCTGGATGGCGCTGACCCCCTGCGCAAAGGCGGCAAAGTCGGACTCGCTCACCGCAGGCAGCACCTGCATGAGTGCACGGTGGCAGATGGCCGCAGCGTGTTCACGCGGCAAAGGGGGCAGGCTGGCGATGGCCTGTCGCTCGGCCTCGCCGGACAGTCCCCGCGAGGCGGGCTCCTTGATCAGCAGCACGGGCCAGTCCTCGGGGAACGCAAGGCGGCACAGCAGGGGCGCCGCGTGGCGTCCCGGGCCGCCATCCAGCAGCAGCCCGCCCTGCTCGAACGAGGCAATCCCGATGCCGGACCGCAGACCGCGGCCCGTGGCGCACGCCAGTTCCGCGGCACTGCGCGCGTGTCCTTCCAGCCTGGCCACCGCATGGGCAATGGCCAGGGCCATCTGCGTGCCCGAGCCGAAGCCCTGGTGCTCGGGCAGCAGGTGCTGCAGCCGCAGCGCCACGGGTCGGCTGTCCGGCAGGGCCTGGCGTGTGCGCAGGAGGAAGCTCAGGGCGCGAGCGCCTTCTGCCTCGGGCACGCC
This sequence comes from uncultured Aquabacterium sp., assembly GCF_947366995.1. GTDB lineage: Bacteria > Pseudomonadota > Gammaproteobacteria > Burkholderiales > Burkholderiaceae_C > Aquabacterium. Next base: position 32,602 of record NZ_CANBCC010000011.1, read on the forward strand.
CGGGGCCAGCGACACGCTGTCGCGGTCGGCATGGCGTGCCTCGATCACGGTGGCCAGCCCGTTGATGGTCAGCCCCAGGCTGCCGAAGCGCCGTCCCAGCGACGCACCCGGGTCGAGAAAGCCCAGATGGAGACGGGCCGGTGCCTGCACCTGCACGACCTGCGCCGATGCCACAGGCCGATCGGACAGGGCGGCGAGCGAGGGGCGGGCAGGCAGGGCGGTGAGCGCGTTCACGTCGTGAGCCGGTCGGTGGAGAGATGACGCTCACATAGCAAAGCCCGGGCCGCGCGGTGTGCCCGCAGGGGATTCAGCCGTTCGGGGATGCACCCCGGGCCCGCCGCCGCGCTCCGGGGCGACACAGTGTCGCGACCCCAGGACACAGTGTGTGGCGCGGCCCCGGGGCACTGTGCCGGACAGGCCACTACCACCAAAGCGGTACCCCCTCCCGACAATTTCCTCCGGCAAGGCGGATCTCCACAATGAATCCATCTGATCTGGATACCAACGAGGACACGCAATGCAACGGAACTCCGTGCTCAATGAGCGCCATCGTCAACTTGGCTCGAAGCTGGACGGCGACACCTGGAACAACATGCCGATCCCATGGAGCTACAACCGCGACGCCCATGAGGAGGTGATCGCCACCCGCACCCGCGCTGCGCTGTACGACGTGTCCGCCCTGAACATCGTTCAGGTCAGCGGCCCGGATGCCGAAGCGGTGCTGGACCAGATGCTGGCCATCGACATCACCCGCCTGAAGCCGGGCACGGCGCGTCTGTCGGCCGAGGTCAATGAAAGCGGCGCGCTGGTCGACGACATCATGGTGATGCGCGATGCAGCCGATCGCTTCCGCGTGTCGCATGGCAGCGGCGCCACACCGCAGACCCTGGCTCGCCTGGCCGAAGGCAAGCAGGTGGAGATCGTGTCCGACCAGGACGTTCACATCCTGTCGCTGCAAGGCCCGCTGTCGCGTGATGTGCTGGCCCCCCATGTGGCCGGCGACCTGACCGGGCTGCCCTACTTCAACCACTTCCCCACGACCATCTTCGGCAAGCAGGTGATCATCGGCCGCGGCGGCTACTCGGGCGAGCTGGGCTACGAGGTGTACTGCAGCCGCGCCGACGCCGTCTTCCTGTGGGACAGCATCCTGGAAGCAGGCAAGCCCTTCGGCGTGATCCCGGCGTCGTGGAACGCCCTGGAGCTGACCCGCGTGGAAGGCGGCCTGCTGTTCTTCCCGTTCGAGATGCCGGAAGGCGACACCACGCCGTGGGAAGTCAACATGGACTGGGCCGTCGACCTCGACAAGAAGGCCGACTTCATCGGCAAGCAGGCCCTGGCTCACCTCAAGGGCCGCGAGCGTGTGAAGCAGGCCGGTCTGCATGTGGACCACCACGCCGCTGTGGAAGCGGGCGCGCCCATCTTCGACGGGTCGCAGCAGGTCGGTGTCGTGACCACCGCCAGCTACAGCCGCCTGCTGATGCAGTCGCTGGCCATGGTGCACCTCAAGCCCACCCACCTGAAGCTGGGCACCAGCCTGACCGTGCGCAGCCAATCGGGCGACTTCAAGGCCACCGTGGTCCGCACGCCGTTCTACGACCCCCGTCGCCTGCGCACCCATCCCGAAAAGCTGGCCTGATCTCCAACCTTCTGCCCTTACCGGGTCACAGCATGTACAGCACCCCCGTCTACAAGCCCTTGCAGTGGGATCCATCCGGTCTCCGGCACATCCTGCTGGTCGAAGCCGCGCACGCGGGCCAGATCTCCCGGCTGCTGGACGATCTGCCTTCGGCCCTGTCGGTGATCGTCGTCGGACGTTCGCCGGAAGGCGCAGAGCTCGACCTTCGGGTCAGCGTGCCCTGCGCCGTGGCCTCGGACCTGGAGGCGGGCCTGGACGTGCTGTCGGCCGAGCTGGAGCGCGCCAGCATGGGCTGTCGCCTGTACCTGCTGGGCAACGAACACCTGGTCTGGGAGGCCTCGCGCCGTGCCGCCAAGGCCGGACTGGGCGAGGCCGAGATCCAGCGTGAGCGTGCGGGGGCGCCGGCTCGGCCCATGTTCTGCGTGCACTGCCGCACCACCACGCCGGATGTCACGGCGACCGTTGCCCCTTGCAGCGGATGCGGCCGCACGCTGTTCGTGCGTGATCACTTCTCCCGTCAGCTGGGCGCCTACATGGCCTTCCAGATCGATGCCGAGGAACCCGGGCTCATCCCCGAAGCGGAGCCATTTCAGTCATGAACGAGTCGTCCTTTCACGTGGTCATCGATGCCGTCCGGGATGTGGCATCGGGCATTCGCGAATTCACCTTCCGCCGTGCGGACGGGCAGCCCTTCCCGCTGTACTCGGCTGGCAGCCATGTGGTCGTCAGCGTGCCGGCAGGCGAGCGTCCGCGCCGCAACCCCTACTCCCTGCTGGGCGACCCCAACGAGCGCATGAGCTGGCGCATCGCCGTGCGCCGGCAGGAGCCCTCGCGGGGTGGTTCGGCCTGGCTGCATGAACAGGCTCGCGTGGGGGATCGCCTCGACATCACCGCGCCGATGAACCTGTTCCCGCTGATCAGCACGGCCCGCAGCCACCTGCTCGTGGCCGGTGGCATCGGGGTCACACCGATCCTGTCCCAGGCCCGCGAGCTGGCCCGACGCGGGGCCGATTTCGAGGTGCATTACGCCTGGCGCTCGCCGGCGCACGCGGCTTACGTCGCCGAGCTGGAGGCCCTGGCACCGGGCAAGGTGCACCACTACGATGAAAGCCAGGGCGTGCGCATCGATTTCAAGACGCTGTTTGCCGGTCGCCGCCTGGGCACGCATTTCTACATCTGTGGCCCGACCCCCATGGTGAGCGCCGCGATGGAGGGCGGGGCCGCCATGGGTTGGCCCGCCACCAACCTCCACAGCGAACGTTTCGCATCGGCCGAGCCGGGCGAGCCCTTTGATGTGCTGCTGGCCCGCAGCGGCCAGCGCATCACCGTGCCGGCCGACCTGTCCCTGCTCGAGGCGCTTGAGCAATGCGGTGCACCGGTCAACGCCTTGTGCCGCGGCGGCGCCTGCGGGCAGTGCGAGACCCCGGTGCTCTCGGCCGATGGCGAGCTGCTGCACCACGACGTCTACCTGAGCGATGCCGACAAGCAGGCCGGCAAGCTCGTCATGCCCTGTGTGTCGCGCTTCAAGGGCGCCTGCCTGACCCTGGACCTCTGAACTCAACCAAGGCCTCATCATGACCCTCGCCTTCGCCCAGGAATCGTTTCGGGACGACTACACGTTCAAGAATTCACCGGAGGCCATCCGGCGCTTCCCGCTGCCCTTCCCGCAGGACAGCTACATGTACTCGGTCAACATGGAGCCCCATGTGCCGGGCCCGGTGGGATCGGTGTACGAGCACGCGTTCGACATCGACGAGCACTATGTGGCCGAATGCCGGGACCGGGCGATCACCCTGGCGCGGGATCCGGGCCGCTGTGCCAGCCTGCCGCACATGATCGAGGCCGAGTGGGACACGCTGGAGCTGCTGATGACCTCGCTGGCGGCCGACTACCCGCAGCACTTCGCCCTGCTGCGCGACGGCAACCGCTGGGTGTGGACCAACCGGCCGCTCGGGCTGCGCCAGGACTTCATCTTCGGTGATGCCAGCACGCTGCCCCAGGGGCCGCTGGAGTACATCACCCGCCAGGTTCAGGGCGACTTCGTGGTGCTGGACCAGCGCGAAGGCACCCTCTTCGCCGATGCCGCGATGGTGACGTCCCAGGCCGACTGGTCGCTCAGCTTCGACGTCGGCATGAGCTTCCACCAATGGCATGCACCCGTTCCGCTGGCGCACGACATGGGCGTGTTCGACCGCGCGCTGAAGTACCTGATGATGCTGCAACAGGGGCGTCCGGTACGGCGTCTGAACTGGACGATGACGGTCAACCCGCGGCTGGACACCTCGCCCGAGACCTATCCGGAATGGGGGACCGACCGGACCTCCGTCACACCGGACAACGTCGGCAAGAAGGTGCACCTGCGCGTGGAGCTGCAGACCATGTTCCGCCTGCCCCGCAGCAACGGCATGCTTTTCAGCATCCGCTGCTACCTGGCCAGCCTGGAAGAGCTGTGCACCCAGCCGCGCTGGGGCGCCCGCCTGCACCGGGTGCTGGGCTCGCTGCCTGCACCCCTGGCCGAGTACAAGGGGCTCACCCGCTATCTGCCCACGGCGGTGACGTGGCTCTCGCAGTTCGATGACGGACGGGATCTGCGTCCGGGCACCCAGCCGGAGTGAGCCATGAGCGCCGTCCTCTCGCCCCGGGCTGACACGGTGATGGCCCGAGGCGCGCAGGCCTTGAGCATGAGCGATGTGGCGAGCCAGTCCTGGGCGCGCTGCATCGAAGCACACGGCCTGCGCCCGGACGGCCGGCCGCGCCCGCTGTGCTATGACGGGGCCTTGCTGGCCGAGCGTCAGGCGCGACTGTCCGATCTCGTCGCCTGCGCACGCCATGAGATGACCACGCTGTTCCAGCAGCTGGCCGACCCGTTTTCCACCGTGGTGCTGACCGACACCGACGGAATGATCGTGCACATGGTGGCCTCGCCCGAGTTCGGGCGGGACCTCGACGACATGGGCTTTCGCGTGGGGGCCGTCTGGAGCGAGGCGCAGGCCGGTACCAACGGCATGGGCACCTGCCTGGCGGCCAACCGGGCCGTGACCATCCATCGCGAAGAGCACTTCTTCCCCCCTTTCCGATCGCTGACCTGCGCCGCCGTGCCCCTGGTCAATGCCGAGGGCCAACCCGCCGGCGTGCTGGATGTGACGAGCCGTTCGCTCATGCCTCAGCAGCATGTGCTGGTCCTGCTCGACATGACGGCCCGCATGATCGAGAACCGCCTGCTGGACCGGTCCTTTCCGCACGCCTGCCCGGTTCACTTCCATACCCGGCCGGAGTTCATCCACACCCTGCATGAAGGCCGGCTTGCCGTGGCGCCGGACGGCCAGATCCTGGCGGTCAACCGCAGCGCGCTCTTCCAGCTCGGGCGAACGGCCGCCATGGACCTGATCGGCATGCGGCTGGACGAGGTGTTCGAGACGTCGCTGGACGACCTCATCGAGCGCAGCGCCCAGGCGTCCTTCCATCCGGTCGTCACCTTCAAGGTCAGCGGCTCGAACCGGTACTTCGCCCTGGCCCGGCGGCCGGCGGGTGTGGAGCCGTCGTCGGCGACATCCCGGCGAGCCCTGGCTCCACGCGACGAGTCCTCCTCTGCGTCGGCGCCGCACCCGCACGCCACCGTGGGGCAGAAGCTGGGCGACCCCCGGCTGATGGGCCATTGGCAGACCGCCTGCAAGGTGATCAAGAAAGGCATTCCCGTGCTGCTGCACGGCGAAACCGGATCCGGCAAGGAGGTGTTTGCCCGGTTGGTGCACGAGCACAGCCCGCATGCGTCCGGCGAGTTCGTGGCCGTGAACTGCGCCAGCATCCCCGAAAGCCTGATCGAGGCCGAACTGTTCGGCTACCGCGCCGGGGCCTTCACGGGTGCGCAGCGCAGTGGCCGGCGTGGCAAGGTGCTGCAGGCCGACAAGGGCACCTTGTTCCTGGACGAGATTGGCGACATGCCGTTGGATCTGCAGGCACGCCTGCTGCGCGTGCTGGATGAGCGGCGGGTCACGCCCCTGGGATCGGAAGAGGCTCAGGACGTGAGCTTTCAGCTTCTGAGTGCCAGTCACCGGGATCTTGCCGAGCTGGTGGCCCAAGGCCGCTTCCGGGAAGACCTCTACTATCGCCTCAACGGCATCGAGCTCAGCCTGCCCGCACTGCGCGAGCGCAGCGACCGGCGCGCCCTGATCCTGGGCATCCTGGCCGAAGAGGCCGGGGCCGAGGTGCGCCTGAGCGCCGAAGCGGACGCCCTGCTGATGGGCTACGCCTGGCCCGGCAACGTGCGGCAGTTGCGGCACGTGCTTCGCACGGCGGTCGCCCTGATGGACGGTGTGACGGTGTTGCCCGAGCACCTGCCGTTCCTGCAGCGCCAGATGCCGGCCACATGCCAGCCTGGTGGCCTGGTGTGGGCCGCTCCCGCAGAGGCCATGCCGGCTGGCGGGGTGACGCAGGAAGACGCAGCAGGTGCCATGGACGTGGACGCCGATGCCGACGAGGACATCATGGCGACACTCAATCCCGTTCAGCTTGGCGAGCGGGAGGCGCTGCTCAAGCTCATCGAGCAGCACCGCTGGAACGTCAGCCGCGTGGCCAAGGTGCTGGGAATCAGCCGCAACACGCTGTACCGCAAGCTGCACCGCCTCGGCATCCCGGTCGCTTCCTGAGCGTTCCCATTCTTCCGATCTGAGCCCGGCCTCGCAACCGATGTTGCGGGGCCTTTGTCTTTGGCGCGCCCCCCTTCGGCCCGCTCCCGCGATGCGCTGGCAAAGAAAAAAGGCCGATGCCGCGGTGTGCGGCATCGGCCTGGTTGAACGAGATTGGCCGGTGCTGGCTCAGTTGCTCAGCTTGTAGCCCACCTCGCCGTGCGAGGAGACGTCCAGGCCGTCCACTTCCTGCTCTTCGTCGATGCGCAGGCCACCGCACACCACCTTGGCCACCATGAAGGCGACCAGGCTGGTGACGCCCGAGTACAGGATGCTGAAGCCCAGCGCACCCGTTTGGTAGGCCAGTTGCGTACCCAGGTCACGTCCTTCGGCGAAGCCCACACCACCCAGGGCCGGCAAGGCAAAGATCGGGGTCAGCAGGCCGCCCACGATGCCACCGACGCCGTGCACGCCGAAGACGTCCAGCGAGTCATCGAGCTTCATCAGCGGCTTGAGCACATCCACCGCCCACACGCAGATCGGCGAGACGATGAGGCCCAGCACGATGGCCCCCATCGGCCCCACGAAGCCGCAGGCCGGGGTGATGGCCACCAGGCCAGCGATCGAGCCGGACAGCAGACCGAGCAGGCTGGGCCTGCCACGGTGCACCCATTCCACTGCCATCCAGGAGAGGGCGCCGGCGCACGATGCGAGGAAAGTGTTCACCACGACCAACATGGCAAAGCCGTTGGCTGCCAGGGCGCAACCGCCACAGAAGCCCAGCCAGCCCACCCACAGCAGCGACGCACCGGTCATGGTCATCGTCATGTTGTGCGGTGCCATGCTGGTGCTGCCCCAGCCGAGGCGAGGGCCGACCATCCAGGCCGCGACCAGCGAGGCGATGCCCACGTTCACGTGAACCACGTTGCCGCCTGCAAAGTCCTGCGGGATCAGGCCGGCAACCCAGCCGCCGCCCCAGGCCATGTGCGCCATGGGAACGTAGTTGATGGTGAGCCACACCACCATGAACACCATCACCGCCGAGAACTTCACGCGTTCTGCGAAGGCCCCGCAGATGATGGCCGGCGTGATGGCGGCAAACAGCGTGAGGAACAGGAAGTACAGCAGCTCGGGCACGGTGCCTTGCAGCGAGTCCACGGTGATGCCGTTCATGAAGAACTTGCTGGTGCCGCCGATGAAGGCCTGCAGACTTCCTCCGTCGACGAAGGTCAGGCTGTAGCCATAGATCGCGTACAGCAGCGCCATCAGGCTGGAGACGGCAAAGACCTGCATCAGCATGGACAGCACGTTCTTGACGCGGGTGAGGCCTGCGTAAAAGAGCGCCAGGCCCGGTAGCGTCATGAGCAGGACGACCAGGCTGCACACGAAGACAAAGGCCGTGTCGCCGGTGTTGAGCGTGGGTGTGGGTGCCGGAGCCTGGGCCAGGACGGCCGTGCTGAAGGCAGCAAGCGCGACGGCGGTGATGCCGCGCCGGACGAGAGAGGGTGTGGACATCGGATGCTCCATATTGGGCAACTTGAGGGGAGCGAGGGGCAAGCCGGTGCACCGGTCATGCCCCACGGGTGTCGAATGCGGACCCCGCTGGTGCGTTCTGCGGGAGCGCCAGTCGGTCTGTCGCAAGAAGCGCGCCGAGCGGCGCACCGCAAGGATCCGGAGCGGCGCCTCAGAAGGTGCGCTTGATCGAAGCCACCCACTTGGCTGCAGCCACGTTCACGCCAGAAGGGTAGGTGTAGAGGACGGTGTCGCCCGTCGTGTCGATCCAGGCGAGCGAGGCGAGCCAGCCCGCACCCAGGTCGCGCGACACGCCCACCTTGTAGTCGGAGAAGTTGTACTCGCTGCTGCCCTTCACCGATTGCCGGCCCGCATGCAGATTGGCCGTCCAGCCTGGCAGGAACTCGTAGTTGATGTTGGCTTCGATGTAGTCCGAGCCCTTCGAGTCGGCGCGGTAGCCGGACTTCTCGTTCACGCCGAAGTAGTCACCGATCGTGCGGGAGTACTTCAGGTTCAGCATCTTCCAGGTGATGCTGCCATACGCCTCCAGCGTGTTGAGGCTGACGTTGTTGGTCAGCTTGCCGCGGGGAAAGGTGAACTGAAGCAGGCCGACGTCGTAGGTGAAGTCGCCCGCCGACGCGGTGTAGCCACCGTAGTAGTCGACTTCGGACACGGCACCCCCCAGCGGCTCGCCGCTGACGCTGCTGGCCCAGACCCCGAGATACAGGCCGCTCTGGTGCGCAAAGTCAGCGCCGCCCTGTACGGCTGCGCGACCTTGCGAGTACGTCATGCCGCGGAACACGTATTCGCTCACCAGGGCCACATTGGTGGTCAAGGTGTAGGGCGCGGTTTCGGCACCGGCCAGGAGGGGCAGTGCCAGAGCACAGGCGGCGGCAACTCGCGTCAAGCGAGGGGTAGAGGACAAGGCCATGAACATCTCCAAACTCAAGCCAGAACAGAGGGAAGGGACTCAGCGGGGCGTGGCGCCACCGTGCGCGGTGCACGGTTTCAGCGGAACACGATGGTCTTGTTCTTGTGAACGATCACGCGGTCTTCCAGATGGAAGCGCAGGCCCCGTGCGAGCACGGCCTTTTCGATGTCCTTGCCGTAGCGGACCAGATCGCTGATCAGGTCGCTGTGGTCGATGCGGATGACGTCCTGCTCGATGATGGGACCCTGGTCCAGATCGGCCGTCACGTAGTGGCAGGTGGCGCCGATGAGCTTCACGCCGCGGTCGTGCGCCTGGTGGTACGGCTTGGCACCCACAAAGCTCGGCAGGAAGGAGTGATGGATGTTGATGATGCGGCCGGCATAGCGCTCGCACATCTCGGGCGACAGCACCTGCATGTAACGCGCGAGCACCATGAGGTCGGCCTGCGCGGTGTCGAAGATGTCCATCACCTGGCGGTAGGCCTGCGGCTTGTTCTCCGGCGTGACGGGCACGTGGTGGAAGGGGATGCCGTGCCACTCGACGAGACCGCGGAAGGTCTCGTGGTTCGAGATCACGCACGGGATGTCGACCGGCAGCTCGCCGGCATGCCAGCGGCCGAGCAGGTCATAGATGCAGTGCTCCTGCTTGGAGACCATCACCACCATGCGCTTCTTCGCGGCGGAGTCCGAGATGGACCACGTCATGCCGAAGGACTTGGCCAGCGGCTCGAAGGCAGTCCGCAACTGCGCCACGCTGCAGTTGAGCGAATCGGCCAGGATCACCTGGCGCATGAAGAAGACGTTGTCTTCCTGCTCGGCGTGGTGATTGGCTTCGATGATCCAGCCTCCGCGCGCCGTGACGAACTGGCTCACGGCGGCGACGATGCCCAGGCGATCCGGGCAGGATAGGGTGAGGGTATAGGTACGGGGATCAGACATGGTTCGGTTGGCCGGATGCACCGGTCTGCAAGGGGAGGGATAGGGCGGGCTTCAGGACTTCACGCGCAGCTTGTCCGGGTCGTAATGCGGGAAGCGCACGACCTGGGCAGGCAGGCGCTTCTGCTGTCCATCGAGCTTGCCGACTTCCAGTGCGGTGCCGAGCTCGGCGTAGTGCGCATCGACCCGCGCCAGCGCGATCGAGCGCTGCAGAGTCGGGGAGTACATGCCGCTGGTGACGACACCGACCTGAGCGCGACCGACGTAGACGCCATCACCGTGGGCGGCCACTTCGTTGGCCTCGAGAGCCAGGCCCACCAGCACACCACGGGGCGCGGCCTTGCGGCGCACCAGGGCGTCGCGACCGACGAAATCGCAGGCCTTGGTCTTGAGCGGCACGGTGAAGCCGATGCCGGCTTCGAAGGGATCGGTCTGGTCGCAGAACTCGTAGCCCGCGAACACCAGGCCTGCTTCGATGCGCAGCATGTCCAGCGCGTCCAGGCCCAGGGGCTTCAGTCCCAGCGGTTGGCCCGCTTGCCAGATTGCGTCGAACACGCGCTGCGCGTGCCGCGGGTGGCAGAAGACCTCGAAGCCGAGCTCGCCGGTGTAGCCGGTTCGGGAGACCACAACCGGCTCACCCTCGAAGCCGCCGATGCGGGCCGGCGCAAAGCGGAACCATTGCAGTTGCTCGATCGTGGGTTGGGCCGGTGCGGTCCACAGGATCTGGCTGAGCAGCTCGCGCGACTTGGGGCCCTGAACGGCCAGGTTGCACAGCTGGTCCGTGGACGAGCGAACCCAGGCCCGGTAGCCCATTTTCTGAGCCTGTTCCCGCAGCCAGATGCCGGTCACGTCTTCGCCGCAGACCAGGCGGAAGCTGTCGGGTCCCATGCGGAACACCGTGCCGTCGTCCATCATCCCGCCGTGGGGATGGCAGATGGCGGTGTAGACGATCTGGCCGACGGACAGCTTGCCGATGTCCCGCGTCATGCACCACTGCAGCAGGGGCTCGGCGTCGGGGCCGGTGATCTCGAACTTGCGCAGCGCGCTCAGGTCCATGACGGCCACGCCTTCGCGGCACGCCCAGTACTCGGCGACCGGTCCCTCGTTGAGGAAGCGCGTGGGCAGCCACTGGCCCCGGTAGTCCGTGTAGTGCGTCGTGAGGGCCGACGTGGCGGGATGGAAGGGGGTTTCTCGGGTCATGCGAGGCTCGGCATCGGGTGTCATGCGGTGCGCCATGGCGCGAGGGAACTGCAACGCGGCGTCGTAGGTCCGGATGTGGATGTCGGTCGGCTCCCAGCCGTTGGCGGGATCGATGTCATCCGGGCAGGACGAGCTCACGCACAGCAGGTCGGTGAGCGCGCGCATCAGCACGTAGTCGCCAGGGCGTGACCAGGGCTCGTCCAGGTGCAGCTGCTCGTGCTCGTCCAGCGCCGTGTTGTAGAAGAAGTTCATCGCCTCCCACGCAGGGCGCGGGGCGACACCGTATGGGGCCAGGGCCAGGTTGAAGTTCTCGCTGCAGTTGACATGGCCGGGGTAGCCCATGTCGTCGTAGTAGCGGGGCCCGCAGGCCGTGGCAAAGGCATCGTGGCGACCCACGGTGTCCTGCACGAATTCGATCAACGGTGTGCAGTCGCGGTCGAAGGCCTTGGAGGGCAGGCCTGGCGTGGGGTAGCTGCGCCCCAGCAAGGTGCGGGTCACGGTGGCATCCAGGCCCCGGTCCAGCCCACGTTGCACCTTGTCGAGTGCAAAGGCCTGGAAGTCGGAACACTGCCGGCCTTCCACGTCGATGACCTGGATGTACTGCCCCGCCTTGACCACATAGGCCTGGGCTGTGCCCGCGGCAATGCGGATGTCCTGCAGCGGGACTGCGAGGGGCTCGGGCAGCGGGGGTGGCCCGGCGTCTGCAGCGGCGCGCGTGATGTGAACGTCGATCGGCGTAGCCGTGTCGGTCAGGTCCACCGCCATGTCCGGAGCCGGCGCGCCAACCAGAAGCAGTCCGTCGTGCTGAACGGTGAACTCGATCTGTTCACCCGCCGGCGAGGTTTGCGAAAAGCAGGCGTGGCCTTCGATGGATGCGAGCGCCACGCCGCGGCGTGTCAGTGCATCCCGCACGCGGCGCACATCGGCATGCGCGGCATCGTCGAGCATACCGAGCACACAGCGCGGCGTCTCGGGCGAGAGCCCGAGGCCGGCGGGAGCGAACCGCCCCTGTGTGTCGACCAGGGTCACCTCGCCTCGCTGCCCGCCTTCGCGGTTGGTCAGCACCACGGTGTCGCCGGCCTGAACCGGCGCCATCGTGACGCCCTGACCCGCCACCACCAGGCGCCGGCTGCCAGGAGCGTCAGCCGGCAGACCGGGTTGCCGCAGGATGCTGGCCCGCGGCGGGGCCAGAGGGATGGCCGCGTCAGCCATGGGTGCCCGTGCTGGCTTCGCCGTTGGCCAGGTAGGCCTCCAGCGAGTCATCGAGCGCATCCTTCCACGGTGTATGGTGCATCGGCGACTGCTTGCCCGTCATCAGCGAGCGGTACGAGTGGTCGCGGAAGGTCATGATGCTTTCCTTCTTGTGCTGTTCCCACACCAGGAAGGTCTGGATCACGCCTTCGATGTTGAAGCTCGGGTAGTCCGTCGCGTTGATCAGCTGCTGCACGTAGTCGGCCTGGAACCGGATCATCGATTCGTCGGTGGTCAGGGCCTCTTCACGCTTGCGCCAGGCCTGGCTGTCGGCCGTCATCTCGGCGGTGGTGGCCGGCAGAGACAGGCGGCCCATGATCAGGTCGCGCACATACCAGGCTTGCGCGTCGAACATGTTGAAGGTGAAGAACTGATCCTGCATGCCCAGGTAGAACAACTTGGGGTTCTTCTCCCAGACCACGCCCTTGTACAGGCCCAGCGGCCACAGGCGGTTGTCGGTCTTCAGGCGCAGGTCGTCCGGCAGGAAGGGCAGGTAGTGGAGGTAGCCCGTGCACAGGATGATGGCGTCGACTTCCTTGGACGTGCCGTCCTTGAAGTAGGCCGTCTTGTTCTCGACGTGGGTCAGCAGCGGCTTCTGTTCCCAGTTGTCCGGGAAGTTGAAGGGCATGGGCTTGCTGCGGTACGAGGTGGTGATGGTCTTGGCGCCGTACTTCCAGCACTGCGAACCGATGTCTTCCGCCGAGTAGCTGCGGCCGATCAGCAGCACGTTCTTGTCCTTGAATTCCAGCGCGTCGCGGAAGTCGTGGGCATGCAGCACGCGGCCGTTGAAGGTGTCCAGACCGGGGAAGAAGGGCACGTTGGGGGTCGAGAAGTGACCGGATGCCACCACCACGTAGTCGAACAGCTCCGACGTCATGGTGTCGGTCTTCAGGTCATGCGCGGTGACCGTGAATTTCTCGGTCTTCGCGTCGAAGGTCACCATGCGCACGGGCGTCTCGAAGCGCACCCATGGGCGGACGTTGGCTTTCTCGACGCGGCCCTTGATGTAGTCCCACAGCACGGCCCGCGGAGGGTAGGAGCCGATGCCCTTGCCGAAGTGCTCGTCGAAGGTGTAGTCGGCGAATTCCAGGCATTCCTTCGGACCGTTGGACCACAGGTAGCGGTACATGCTGCAGTGAACGGGCTCGCCGTTCTCGTCCAGCCCGGTGCGCCAGGTGTAGTTCCACAGGCCGCCCCACTCCGAGGCCTTCTCGAAACAGACGATCTCGGGGATCTCTGCGCCCTTGCTCGCGGCCGACTGAAAGGCGCGCATCTGGGCCATGCCGGACGGGCCGGCACCAATCACTGCAACTCGTGTCATCTCTCTTCCTTTCCACATGATTCCAGTTGGATTCGAGGCTGCACGGGGTCGGTGTGCAGGCCTCTCAAACTGGGTTCATGGTCGCAAGGAGAGGGGGCGCGTCGCAATTCCCTCGTGGTGCTACGCCAAAGGTGGTAAGGGTGATCCGGCGCTCATTCCTCGGCGAATTCGCAGTGGCCGTTGCCCAGCTCTGCGGCGGCCCTTGCCGCCTTCTGTGCGGATGCAAGCAAGGCATCCGGATCGTTGTAGCGAGGCGATGTGAGGGTGATGCCCACCACCACATCGATGCGCTCGTTCTGCCCGTCCAGCCTCACCGGCTCCATCAGGGCGTCGAGCAGGCCTTGCGCCATGCGCGACACGAGGGGCAGCAGCTCCCTCGCATCCGCGGCCGCGCGAGCCTGTCCCAGATGACGGAAGTCGCTGGTGAGCACCGCGAACTGGTGATGCCCCAGGTAGGCACACACAGCGCCGGGGCCGGCCGCAGGCACCAGTCGACGGGCCTGGAGTGTCAGGGCCTGTTCGAACCGTTCCAGGCCCAGGCGCTCGATCTCGGCGGTCGCCTGCGGAAGCTCGACGAGCAACACGGCGGCCACGGGCCCGCCCATGCGCGTGAGATGCAGGCTCCAGCTCAGCAGGGCATCGAAGATGGCCTTGCTGGTCAGCCCCGTGCGGGCCTCGAACCACATCTTTCGCTTTGCCCGCTCTTCGGCCCCCTTGCGCTCCGAGACGTCGGTGATGAAGCCTTCGACGGCGAGCAACTCACCATGCGAAGAGTAAACACCCCGGCCCTGCTCCCATACCCATCGCACGCGCCCGGTGGCGTCGGTGATGCGGTAGGAGACCTGGTAGGCCGCCCGCTTCTCGACATGCACCTGCACCTGCGTCCAGACGAAGGCGCGGTCCTCCGGGTGGATCAGGCTGGCGTAGGCGAGTCGACGGTTCTCGATCAGGTCGTCCGGCTCGTAGCCGGTCAACTCCATGCATCCGTCGCTGATGAACTCCATCGTGTAGGACGGGTCGTATCGGCAGCGGTACACCATGCCTGGCACATTGGACAGCAGCGTGTTGACGTAGTGGCGTGTCGAGCGCAGCTGCTCGTCGAGTCGCTTGCGGCGGGTGATCTCTTCGAGTGTCACGGCGAGCTTGCCCGATTCCGGCGTCACGAGCGCGCAAGGGCGTGCCCGGAGCATCACCCACACCGGCCTGCGTCGCGCGTCAAGCACGCGCACCTCCTGACAGAACTCCGGCACTTCGCCCTGTGCGACCCGGCGGCAGCCCCAACTCACGCCCGCGGCGTCCTCGGGGTGCAGAAAGGTCCACAGCGACTGCCCGACCGTCTCGGTGCGTGCGCGACCCGTGAGCGTCTCCCAACTCTCGTTGGTGTACTCGATGTGGCCGCCTGCGTCCGCGATCAACAGGCTCAGGCGCAGTTGGTCCAGGACGGTGCCCGACCACGATTCACCCGGCTGCATGCAGCGTTGGCAATGTGCCTGGTTCTGGCCCGCACCTTGCTTGTCCTGCTCGGGCGCCGTGCTGGTGGGCTGCATAGCGGGTTGCCGTGCTCCGGCCCACGCCAGTCCGGCCAAGGCCAGCCCCGCCGTCAGCCATGAGGCCATCGGATGCCACGAAGTCAGCCAACCCGTTGAGATGAAGGTCAGCAGTCCTGCCAGCCCGATGTAGAGCGTGATGATGATGCGAACCTTCACTGAGAGGTGGTCCTTCCCGGTCGAGCGGCCCCGCGTGCCGGTGGCCGTCGTGTCCGCGTGTGCGGTGTGCGTGCTCATCCTGTGGATGCTGGGCATGGCGATGTGGTGGGATCACGCCCGCACGTCGCAGGCGCTGGAGGCTGTTTGCAAGAAGCAGGCCGCGCCCGTTGTGGACGCGTGTGAACTTGCGCCCACGCTGCATGCGCCTTCTGCGCTGCCTGCCTGGCTGCTCAGTGTGGCATTGGCGCTGGTCGGCGCCGGCCTTTGGGCGATGTGGCGGGGTCTGGCGTCGCAGGGTGGCGGGCAGCGCGCTGGTGCCGGGCCGTCGAACCCGCCAGGCACGCCGGGCGATGTGCTCAAGGCCAGGACCCTGTTGCTGATGCAGGAGTCGGGGCGCCTGTTCTGCCGCACGGAGTTGAACGAGTCGACGTTGATCCGGGCAATGCAGTGGCTGCAGGAAGCGCTGGGTGCGGGCACCGTGGCCCTGCGCCTCAGCACGGACGTGCAGCGGCTTCTGGGATGGCGCGCAACGCTCGTCACCCGGCATCTGCCCGAGTGTGCCGGCACGTGGGCGGACGGCGTCTTGCGCAGCGAAGGGCTGGCGCGTGTGCTGCCCGGCCATGACGGTGGCCCGCCCACCATCGTGGTTGCTGTGCAGGGCGAGCGCGGTGCCGTGGGCGTGCTCGCTGTCGAGTTCGCGGCGGGGTTCGATGTGAGCTCGGCGCACCTCCAGGCAGCAGACAGCTTCGCCAACCTCTGTGCCATGGCGATTGCGGGCGTGTGGCGCAGTCACGAGGACCGGCGCATCGCGCTGATGGAAGAGCGTGGCGCCATTGCGGCCGAGCTCCACGACTCGCTGGCACAGGCCCTCGCGTTCATGAAGATCCAGGTGGCGCAACTGCAGCGGGCCATGCAGTCCGAGGAGACATCGCCTCAGGTGAAAGGTGCCGCCGATGACCTGCGCAAGGGCCTGTCGAATGCTTACCAGACGGTGCGCCAGCTGATTGCCGCGTTTCGTGTGCGAATGGGCCCGGGCGGCCTGCGTGAAGCGGTGCAGGAGACGATCGATGAACTGTCCGAACGCAGCGGCATGGACATCGCTTTCGAAGAAGCGCTCGACCTGTGTCCTCTGGAAGTGAACGAAGAGTTCCACGTGATGCAGGTCATCCGCGAGGCCCTGTCCAACACCGTGCGGCACTCGGGTGCTGCTCGCGCATGGGTGACGATCCGGCCTGACCCCAGTCACCACATCACGGTGACGGTGGAGGACGACGGGCAGGGCTTTGGTTCTCCGTCGACGGATGGGCAGCACCACGGCCTGTCCATCATGAAGGAGCGCGCCCGTTCTCTGGGCGGTGAGGTGGAGTTTGGTGAACGCCCGGGAGGCGGTTCGCGCATCAGGCTGGTCTTTTCGCCCGAGCGCCTGCCGTCCCCCACGCACGCGGGAAATGACCGATGACGTCCAGTGTCCTGTTGATTGACGACCATCCGCTGTTTCGAAGCGGCGTGGCCCAGCTGGTTCAGGGGGACCCTGACCTGACCCTCGCGGGCCAGGCGGGCGATGGCCCTGCGGGCATCGCGTTGGCCCTGAGTCTGAAGCCCGATCTGGTGCTCATCGACCTCAACATGAAACAGATGAATGGCATCGAGGTGTTGCGTGCCCTGAAGGCAGCGGGCTGCGCGGCGCGGTGTGTGATGCTCACCGTCTCCGACGATGGCAAGGACGTGCTGGAGGCGATGCGGGCCGGTGCTGACGGCTACCTTCTCAAGGACCTCGAGCCGGAGGAGCTGTGCCTCAACATCAAGCGCGCCGTCCTAGGCAGCACGGTGATCGAGAGCTGCCTTGCCGGCCTGCTGGTGGATGCCTTGAAGGCTCCGCCACAGGTCGATGTGGGAAGCCTGACGGAGCGCGAGCGCGAGATCCTGGGGCTTCTGGTTGACGGCATGAGCAACAAGCAGATCGCCAGGGTGCTGGGCATCGCCGACACCACCGTGAAGGTGCACATCAAGCATCTGCTGCGCAAGCTGAATGTGCGCAGCCGGCTCGAAGCGGCGGTCTGGGGCTTTCAGAACCCGCAGTTCCGACTCGTGCAGGCCCCGGGTTGACGGGGTGATCAGGCGGTCGGTGTCTGCGCCTTGAGGCCCATCACGCCGACCAGGATAAGGGCAATGAACGCCCCCTTGTTCCACGAGAAGGGCTGGCCGAGCACGACGATGTCGAGCAATGCCGTGCCCGCCACGCCGATGCCGGCCCACACGGCATAGGCGGTTCCAGCGGGCAGGGTGCGCATGGCCAGCCCGAGCAGCCCGACGCTGGCTGCAATCGCCACCAACGTCCAGATTGAAGGCCACAGCCGGGTGAAGCCCTGAGAGCGTTGCAGCCCGACGGGCCAGGCGGTCTCGAGCAGACCGGCGAGGACGAGCAGGATCCAGTCAGTGGGCATGGGCGTCGCAGATGGCATGAGGGAAGCGGTCTTCCGCAAGATGCACGCCAGCGCCTTGTGCATGTTTCAGGGAGCTACAGGTGGCCTTCAGGTCGCAACAACCGCAAAAGAACGCCCAGGAAGGCCGGAGTGTGCGGGACGACTGGTGACACTGTGTGCCATCGCACCTTCGCGAGGACACGGCCCGCCCCCAATGAAAGTCATCCGATCACGCGCGCCACTTCGGCTCGGCCTCGCAGGAGGCGGCACCGACGTGAGCCCGTTCAGCGACCTTCACGGGGGTCATGTCCTCAATGCCACCATCGATCTCTATGCCCATACCATTCTGGAGCCGCGGGAAGATGGCAAGCTCGTTCTGATCGCCTGTGATCGGGAGGAACAGGTGGTGCTTGACGCCCACGCGCCGATCGTGGACGACGACCCGCTGCGCCTGCATCGGGGCATTCACCGGCGGGTGGTGCAGGACTTCAACGACGGCAAGCCCCTGTCCTGCACGGTCACGACGTTTGCCGATGCGCCCGCGGGATCAGGCCTGGGCACGTCATCGACCATGGTGGTGTCCGTGCTCCAGGCTTATGCGGAGTGGTTGAAGCTCGATTTGGGCGAGTACGAACTCGCGCAACTCGCTTACCAGATCGAACGCGAAGACCTGGCGATGGCCGGGGGCAAGCAGGACCAGTACGCCGCGGCCTTCGGGGGCTTCAACTTCATCGAGTTCGGCGCAGACGGGCGGGTGCTCGTCAATCCCTTGCGTGTGAAGGCGTGGATCATCAATGAACTGGAGGCGAGCACGCTGCTGTACTACACCGGCCAGTCGCGCGAGTCGGCCCGCATCATCGAGCAGCAGATCCACAACACGCGCGAAGCAAAGGCCGACGCCATCGACGCCATGCTGGCCTTGAAGGCGGACGCGTCCAGCATGAAAGAGGCCATTCTTCGCGGTGACCTCGAGCGTTATCCCGGCATCCTCGGGCGGTCCTGGCAGGCAAAGAAGAGGATGGCGGCCGGGATCACCAATCCGCTGATCGAGCAGGTGTACGAAAGCGCCATCGATGCCGGTGCGCATGCCGGCAAGATTTCCGGCGCGGGCGGTGGCGGTTTCATGATGTTCTTCGTGTCGCCAGCCCAGCGCCTGGACGTCGTGCGCGCGCTGTCTCACTTTCCGGGCGAACTGATGAACTTCCATTTCACCCCTTATGGAGCGCAATCATGGGCGATCGGTTGAGGGAGATGGCCAGTGAGTGGATGGCCGAGTCCATCGTGGTCAAGCAGCGGTTGGTTGAAGACCCGCAGATCCTTGATCAGGCCCTGGAAGTGGCGCAGCGCTGCGCGCGGGCCTGTCGCGAGGGCAACAAGGTCCTCTTCATGGGCAATGGTGGCAGCGCGGCCGATGCGCAGCACCTGGCAGGGGAGTTCGTCAGCCGCTTCAATTACGACCGGCCCGGTCTGGCGTCGTTTGCGTTGACGGTCGACACGTCGGTGCTCACGGCCATCGGCAACGACTACGGGTACGACAAGTTGTTCGAGCGGCAGGTTCAGGCCTGCGCCAGATCAGGGGATGTGGTGGTCGGTCTGTCGACGTCCGGCAATTCGGTGAACGTCATCAAGGGTCTGGACATGGCGCGCGCCATCGGGGCTTACACGGTCGGCATGACGGGCGAGAGTGGGGGACAGATGAAGGACAAGGTGGACGCCTGCCTGTGCATGCCCTCGCGCGCGACCCCGCGCATCCAGGAGTGCCACATCCTGGTCGGCCACGTGATCTGCGGGCTGGTCGAGCAGATCATGTTTCCCAAGGATTGAACATGGCGGCCGCATTCGAAGCCATCGTGCTGGCGGGCGGTCTGGGCACCCGCCTCAGGTCAGCCGTTCCTGATCTGCCCAAACCGCTCGCACCCGTGGCGGGCCGCCCCTTCCTGGATTACCTGCTCGGGCATCTGGAGCATGTCGGCGCGCGGCACGTCATCCTGTCCATTGGCTACCTGGGCGAGCACATCGAGGCACGCTATGGTGGCCGCTTCGGCAGCGTCGAAATCTCGTACAGCCGCGAATCGGCTCCACTGGGCACAGGTGGGGCGCTGCGGCAGGCGCTCTCCTTCAGCGCCGGCGCTTACACCCTGGCGCTCAATGGGGACACGCTGCTGGAATGCGACCCGTGGCCTTTCATCGTCGCCACGGCGCGGACCCACAAGCAACTCGGGATTCTGACCCGCGACGTCGAGGACACGGGGCGATATGGCCGTTGCGAGCTCTCGAACGACGTGGTGGTCGGTTTCGGGCTGAAAGAGGCGACGGGCCCCGGCCTGGTCAACGCTGGGGTCTACTGCCTGCGACATGACCTCTTCGAGGGGCATGCGCTGCCCGATCGTTTTTCGTTCGAGCATGACTTCATCGAACCCCAGCTTGCCCGCCTGAAGCCCTATGGCGCGCGCGTCCGTGGCTACTTCATCGACATCGGTGTGCCAGAAGACTTCGAGCGTGCCCAGCGGGAACTGCCGCTGCTTCGCTGGTGACATGGCACGCCCCCTGGTCATCCTCGATCGCGATGGCGTGGTGAACCACGACAGCCCGCTGTACGTGCGCAGCGCCGAGGCCTGGACGCCGATCGATGGTGCCATCGAGGCCATCGCGACCATGTGCCGTGCGGGGTACGACGTTGTCATCGCCACCAACCAGGCCGGCGTGGCGAAGGGCCTCATTCCGGTCGCGGAGCTCGACCAGATGCACCGCAAGCTGGAAGCCCTGGTGGATGCGGCCGGAGGACAGATCGCCCGCATCTACGACTGCCGCCACCATCCGGATCACGGATGCGGATGTCGAAAGCCCCAGCCTGGCATGTTGCTGAAGGCCTGCCTCGACTTTGGTCAGCGCCCCGAGGCGGTCTGTTTCGTGGGCGATGCGCTCACCGACATGGTGGCGGCCGCGCGTGCTGGTTGCCAGCCTGTGCTGGTTCTGACCGGGAAAGGGCAGGCGACACAGGCGCTGGCCGAATTCGACCCGACGATACCGGTTCTCGGCTCGTTGGCAGAGGTGCCGGGATGGCTGGCGAGGCGTGGTGACGCAACGCTGCGCTGTCCTGACATCCGAACGGACGGCCTCAGAAGCTGTACCCCACCGCCAGCACCCCCGTGACCGTGCCCTTTTCGCCAACAATGGGGCTGTGTCGCGCGTCGCCGACCAGTTCGGAGTGCGACACTGCCCCGGTGAGGCTCCACTCGGGTGTCAGCCGGTAGAAGAGGGAAACGCCGAGGCGAACGTCCTTCAACCCGCCGCTCGGTGAATAGGCGGCCAGACCGCTGCGAGTCGACTGGGCGGCGGTGATGCCGAAGTACTCCTGCAGATGTTCGCCATTGGCCCACGTCGTGGCCAGCGTGGTCGCAACGCGCAGGGCCGGCGTCACAGTGGTGCTCCAGCTGGCGCCGACATCCACCAGCAGCCCCTTGCGGCTGTTGCCGCTGCCGTACCGCAGCGACGAACTGAAGGTCACCTGGCGCGCGGGGCTGAAGTTGTAGAAGGCGCCGATCTCCGGGCGAGGGTCGATGTCACCGAGCCCCTCCAGCACGGCGCTGCGCCGCTCCTTGCGGCCGAAGTCCGGCGTGATGCGCACCCCATATGCCTTGTCAGGGCTGGACGACGCGTTGTAGCCCACGCCATTGAGCCCGCCCGCAAAGAAACCGTTTGCCCACTGGTACTCGATGCTCGGCAACAGGCGCACGCGCACCTCGTCGGAACCCTGGTACTCGCGGCCCACCAGCACCGCCGCGCCCGCGATGCCGCCCTCCGGTGCACCGGGTGGGGTGACACGCCGATAAAACTCCGATTGCGCATGCGCCAGGTTGCCCAGGCCAACGAGGAGAAGGGCGGAAAGGAGGTGGCCAGTGACTTTCATGATCTTGTCTTTCCGGGTGGCAGACGGCCAGTGGCCCAACATGCGGGCGTGAATGAATGGTCGCATCGCGACCGACGGGTCATATTAACCTGACTGCCGTGAGAAGGAGGGATTCGACACAGCCCGGCATTCTCCGCAAGGGCCGCCCCGGTGTCGTGAGCGACCCCTTCGCCGTATGATCAAAAACGCCGGCCCTTCCTGCCCTCGCCATCCCGATGCCCATGACACCACCTGAATCGACCGACGCCCCGGAAGCCCTCGCCTGGAGCGACGCATTCCTGCTGGGCTTCGACCCGATGGACCATCTCCACGAGGAATTTGTCGACATCGCGGGGCGTCTGCAGGCCGCCGAGGACGCGGCCTTGCCCGTGCTGCTGGACGAGATGGCCCGCCACCTCGAGCAGCACTTCCAGATGGAAGACAAGTGGATGGAGGAGACCGACTTCCCGCCCCGAGGCTGCCACATGGACGAGCACGCCGCCGTGCTGAAGTCCGTGCACGAAGTGCAGGCCGAGTTGGCCGCGGGGAACGTCGAACTCTGCCGTGATCTGGTCGATCACCTGGCCACGTGGTTCCCCGGCCATGCCGACCACCTGGATTCGGCCCTGGCGCACTGGATGTCCAAGCGCCGCTTCGGCGGCAAGCCTGTGGTGCTGCGTCGCGGCCTGACCTTGCGCTGACGCTCCAGCGGGCGCAAGACGCACAGTTTCTCCACCCCGCGACAGCGCTTCCCCGCGACATCGAACCCGCATATACTTCGCATGCGAAATAAATGCGAACCCTGTCCGGAGTGCGCCTCGTGGCCCAGAAGCCCCGTCTGATCTTCCTGCTCAACACCGCCCAGCGCCACCTGCAACAGTGGATGGCAGGGCGTCAGGCGCAACTTGCCGAGCAACTGGGCGCGACCGTGCCGACGCCCGCGCAGGCGGGCGCGCTCTTCATGCTGGCGAAAAGCGACGGTGCCACCATGGGCGAACTGGCGCAGGCACTCGACCTCGAGCCGCCCGCCGTGTCCGGTCTGGTGCAGCGCATTGAGGCGATGGGGTGGGCCGAACGGCGCGCCTGTCCGGACGACCGCCGCACACAGCGCGTCTGGCTGCGCCCGCCGGGGCAGGCCCTGTTGCCCGCGCTGCGCGAAGGCACGGCGCGCGTCAACCGTGCACTGGCCACCGGCTTCACCGACGACGAACTCGCGACCGTGGTGCGCTGGCTGGAGCACGTCCGCCGCCTGCCGTTTCCTCACGACCAGGAATCCTGACATGTCCACCCCTGTTCAAGCCCCTGAGCGGGTCGAGATCACCTGCGCGGACGGCACTGTGCTGGCCGGCCACTTCGTCACCGCGGCGCCCGGTGTGGACACCGGCCGCCCGCTGCCGGTGCTGGTGTGCCCGGCCACCGGCGTGCGCCAACAGTTCTACCTGCGCTTCGCCGCCTGGCTGGCCGAGCACGGTCACGATGTGCTCGTGTTCGACTACCGCGGCGTGGGTCTGTCGCTGCAGGGGCCGCTGAAAACCTGCCGCGCAACGCTGGCCGAATGGGGGCAGCAGGACCAGGTGGCCGCGCTCGACTGGCTGCTGGCGCGCACCGGCCAGCCTCAAGTGCTGCTGGTGGGGCACAGCGCAGGCGGGCAGATGATCGGGCTGTTGCCCAACCACGACCGCATCGCAAGGGTGGTGGGCGTGGCGGCCTCGACAGGCTGGTTCAAGGGGATGCGGCCGGGCTTCCGGATGCAGGCCAATCTGGCGTTCAGGGCCTTCATTCCGCTCGGCATCCGGCTCAAGGGCTATGCCCCGTGTTCGCGCCTGGGCCTGGGTGAAGACCTGCCCGCTGCGGTCGCCACGCAGTGGGGACAGTGGTGTGCGGCAGGCGGCTATGCCACCAATGCGGTCAAGCGCCAGCCCGATCGGGATTTCCATGCGGCGGTCCGCACGCCCGTGACGGTGTTCCATGCCACCGACGACGACATTGCCACACCGGCCACGGTGGCCGACCTGATGCGCACCTGGCCCCAGGCCGACAAGCGGGTCGTGCGTGTCTCCCCGCGCGAGCATGGGCTGAAGGCCATCGGCCACATCAACTGGTTCCGCTCGTCGCACCAGGCGCTGTGGCCGCTGATCGGGCAGGCGCTGCGGGGCTGAGCCCTCACGTCACGATCGCCACCGTGCTGGCGAACACCGGCTCGAGTGCAGCCCGCGCTGCCACATCGAAGCCCAGGGCTTGGCCTTGCACCATGGCCAGCGCCTCCGCCGACAGACGCAGCGATGGCGAGCCCGTCTCGTGCAGCCAGAGCAGGTAGCTCGCCCAGGCCTTGATGGTGCTGCCCAGCCGCACGGTGGCCTCGTCCAGGGCGCGCTGCACGTCGTCGCTCAGGTCGAGGGCCGTCAGGGCACGAAGCGTCTGGCGCAGGCCTTGTCGGTGCACGGCGGCGGCGTTGAAGCCGGACACCAGTTCCTCGGGGGTAGGGGTGTGCGGCACGAAGGATGCAACGTCCAGGCAGTCGTACATCACCTGCGACGCAACCCGCACCGGCGCCCGGGAGGCACAGAAGCGAAGATCCGGCGCCGCGTCGGCATACACCGTGCCTGTTCCGCCCCATCCGGCCGCCACCATGGGCCGCACGGTGTGCAGGGCTGGCATGCCGTCGGTCTTGTCTGCCTCGGCGCGCTCGATCACCAGCAGCAGGTTGGTCTCGTCCGTCACCAGTTGGTAGCGCTCGGCCAGGCCGCGGGCGGCGTCGCGGTCGGGCGTCAGGCCGATCTCGCGCGCGGCCACCAGGCGCGCCACCAGGTCGTCCTGGCGCACCGACAGCGCGGCGTGCATCGCAGGCAATTCGGTCACCTTCAGCGCGGGGGCCTGGGCGGGTGGCGCGGGCAAGCGCAGGAAGACATGCAGGGTCTCGCCAGCCACCACGCGACTCGGCACCGGGCTGCACCACAGCGGCGTGGCATCGGCCAGGACGCGCGGCTGCACCGGCCAGGCCAGTCGGATGCGGGCAAGCAGGCGCTGCACGGCCGCGGCCATGTCCTCGTGGGGTGTGGCGAACTCGCAGGCGCCGCCGGTGGCTTCGGCCATCTCGCGCAGCAGGCTCTCCGCCGGGGCGCTGCCCACGCCCAGGGCATAGACGCGGTGGCCGCTGCGGCGCGCGTCGTCCACGATGCGCTGCGCATCCCACACCTCGCCATCGGTTATCAACAGCACGTCGGCCTCGGCCGCGCCATGCACGGGCTCCATCGGCAGGGCAAATGTGTCCTGCAGTGCCTCGGCCAGCTCGGTGCCGCCCAGGTCGGCCTCCAGCGCGTCGATGTGTTTGCGCAGGGTGGCCACATGGCGCGGCGTGCCCGCCACGGGCCGCAGCCCCCGCTCGGTGTGGCTGCCGAAGCGGCTGAACGACACCTGGTCGTCGGGCGTGAGCCGCGCGGCGAGCGGGCGCAGGGCCGCACGCGCCTGGTCCATGCTGTCGCCGGCCATCGAGCCCGAGCAGTCCACCAGCATCTTCAGCCGCAGCGGTGTGGGGGCCTGGGCCGGCAGTGCGGGGCAATAGCTGGCAATCAACGCGGTGTGGCCCGCGCCGCTGCGGGCATCGGGCCCGGCCAGCGCGAACGAGTGGCCCGCCAGCCCCTCCAGCAGCAGCACGAAATCGCGGTCGAGCCAGGCCCGGCCCCGCAGCGACACCGTCACGGCGTGGCCGTCGTGTTGCTGGGTGATTGCGTGCGTGGGGCTGCCGATGCGGGCGCGTGCCACCGCACCGCGCAGCGTGACCGAGAGGCGGAACCCATGCTCGGCCATGAGATCGGAGGAGGGCACCTGATCGGGTTTGAGTCCGCCCTGGCCGACGGCGTCACCGTAGCGGGGCGCGATGGTGGTCGGCACCACCAGGCGGATGCGGTCCTGCTCGAAGGCCAGCATCTGCGCATAGCGCAGCTCGACGACGGCCTCCTCACCTGGCTTCAGGCTGCCCAGCGCCGCGCTGAACAGGTTGCCCTCGACCTTTTCAACCATCACGGGCGCGTCACCGCTTTCCACGGCGTCCTCGTAACGGTCGCGGGCGTCCTGGCGCGCCATGACCTGACCGCTCATGCGCTGGCCACCGAGCGTGGCCTCCAGGCCCGTCAGCACGGCACCCCACGCCAGCGGGAAGGTGTAGACCACCTCCATGTTCTCGGCCGTGGTGTTGCGGAAGGCCTGCCGCAGCGTCATCGTCAGCAGCAGCCCGTCGAGCTCGCCCTGGGCCTGCACCGATTGCAGCACCGGCGCCGCAAACCCGCCGCGGGTGCTCAGGGTGGGGTGTTCAGTCTTCATGGTCTTCCTCCTGAATGTCTTGCCATGCAGCCAGCACGGCCCTGGCCAGTGCGCGCAGCTGCTCGGGGGTGGCCTGCGCGGCGTCGGGCGACACCTGCAGCTCGATGCCCGGCGCGATGCGGATGTGGCTGCGCACCTCGACGGCGCCAAAGGCGTGCGGGCGCGGGGGCACCGCAGGCGGCTCGCCCGACAGCACCTCGCGGATGCGCTCCAGCGAGATGCCTGCCTCGGTGAGCTGCCGGATGCGCAGCAGCGTGTCGAGGTGGGAGGACAGGTAGTGCGCGCCGCGCTTTTCCCCCTCCGGGCGGGCCAGCAGGCCCTTCTGGATGTAGTAGCGCACCGTGCGCCGGGAGCAGCCGGACAGGGTGCTGAGCTCGTCGAGGGTGAAGGTTTGCGTCGTCACGCCACCAATATATGACACCATGACTGACATTTGCAAGTGTCTTAAAACGCAGGTGAGCGCAGTGCATATCCACCGTATGGACGATGAGTCACGCATCCGGAGGCTCATCGCATGAGCCTATCGGCCGGCATGATCGCGCTTCGGCAAGCCGGCCATGCCCGGCGGCTGTCTCACGTCACTGCCCTCGTTCCACTCCATGAAGAACTCGATCGACAACCACGTCCTGCGCGAAGAACTGATCCGCCACGGTTTTCAAGACATCACGAGCGTGAACCGCAGCACCAAGTCGTGGCGGCTGAAGCATCCGGCGATGACGCACTGGGTTTCCGTCAAGCTCGCGGCAGACCCGTCTCGTGCGATGACGTCCGATCCGCTCGTCCTTCACCCGGATGACGCGGATCGACTCAAGTCGGCCATGCCGTTGCCCGGTGTGTCCGTAGGGGACAAGCCCTACAAAGGCAGCAGCACCAAGTACGACGGTGTGCCGGGCTGGGCATTTTCCGTTGAGAGCGTCGACGCCCTGGGCCGTGCCTTGGGCGTGCTGATGCCAGGCGGCAGCGCCTCGGCGTGAGCCTCACGGCGCCCATGTCGCCACCAGGAAGAAGATCACCTCCACTGGCATACTTGATCGGTTTTGCCTGTGAAAGACGTCCGGTTTCCGTATGAATCAACAAGCCCTGTCCGCCTTCATCTGGTCGGTCGCCGACCTCCTGCGTGGGGACTACAAGCAGTCCGATTACGGCAAGGTGATCCTTCCTTTCACGGTCCTGCGGCGCCTCGACTGCGTGCTCGAAGCCACCAAGCCCGCCGTGCTGGCCGAGCTGGAGGCGAAGTCCCGACTGGGCGTGAACCCCGAGCCGTTTCTGCTGCGCAAATCGGGCCACAGGTTCTACAACCAGTCGCCGCTCGACATGCCCAAGCTGCTGGGCGACCCCGACAACATCGCCCACAACCTGTTCACCTACGTGCAGGGCTTTTCGGCCGATGTTCGGGACATCTTCGACCACTTCGAATTCCAGGCGCAGACCGAGCGCCTCGCCAAGGCCGGCCTGCTCTACCAGGTGGCCGAGAAGTTTGCCCAGATCGACCTGCACCCCGACAAGGTCAGCAACGCCCAGATGGGCCTGGTCTTCGAAGAGCTGATCCGCAAGTTCGCTGAAATCTCCAACGAGACCGCCGGGGAGCACTTCACCCCGCGCGAGGTGATCCGCCTGATGGTGGACCTCATCTTCATCGAAGACAACGACGTGCTGAGCCAGCCCGGCGTGGTGCGTACCCTGTACGACCCGACGGCGGGCACGGGCGGCATGCTGAGCGTGGCCGGCGAATACCTCGCCGCCATGAACCCGAACGCCCGCCTGACGGTGTACGGCCAGGAGCTGAACCCCGAGTCGCACGCTATCTGCAAGGCCGACATGCTCATCAAGGGGCAGGACGTGGCCAACATCGCCTTTGGCAACACGCTGAGCGACGACGGCCACCCGCACATGAAGTTCGACTACATGCTGGCCAACCCGCCCTTTGGTGTGGAGTGGAAAAAGGTCGAAAAAGAAGTCCGCAAGGAACACGAGCAGCGCGGCTTTGACGGCCGCTTTGGCCCCGGCCTGCCGCGCGTGTCGGATGGCTCCATGCTGTTCCTGCTGCACCTAATCAGCAAGATGCGCCCCGCCAAAGACGGCGGCAGCCGTTTCGGCATCGTCCTCAACGGCTCGCCCCTGTTCACGGGCGGGGCCGGGAGTGGTGAAAGTGAGATCCGCCGCTACGTGCTGGAGAACGACCTGGTCGAGGCCATCGTGGGCCTGCCCAACGACATGTTCTACAACACGGGCATCGGCACCTATGTCTGGATCATCAGCAACCGCAAGCCGGCCGCCCGCCAGGGCCAGGTACAGCTGATCGACGCCAGCGGCATGTGGCAGAAGATGCGCAAGAGCCTGGGCAGCAAGCGCAAGGAACTGAGCGACGCCCACATCGAGCGCATCACCCAGCTGTTCGGTCGCTTTGAAGAAGCCAGCGACGAAGACGGCAAGCCCATCAGCCGCATCTTTGCCAACGAGGCCTTTGGCTACCACACCATCACCGTGGAGCGCCCGCTGCGCGATGCCGAGGGCAAGGTGGCTCTGTTCGAGAAGGGCAAGCAAAAAGGCAAGCCCCAGCCCGACTCCAGCCTGCGTGACACCGAGAACGTGCCCCTGACCGAAGACGTGGGCGAGTATTTTCAGCGCGAGGTGCTGCCCCATGCGCCCGACGCCTGGATCGACCCGGACAAGACCAAGGTCGGCTACGAGATCCCGTTCAACCGGCACTTCTATGTGTTCAAGCCACCGCGCCCGCTGGCCGAGATCGATGCCGACCTCAAGCGCACCACTGACCGCATCCTGGACATGATCAAGGGGTTGTCAGCCTGACGTCAGCGGCGTACATTCTCCATTCGCGAATAGCGAATATCTGCCGCAGTCCCCCAGCACATGGCCCGATCCAACCCCCAAATTGCGCTGCGCCCCCAAGACCTGGTGGTGCTGCTGCGCCTATCGCTTGAGGCCGGTGCCGCGCCTTCCTATGCCACCTTGTCGGCCGAGTTGAGCCTGACCGCCTCCGAGATCCACGCGGCGGTTGACCGCGCGGTGACCGCGCAACTGGCTCGCAAAGACGAGCGCGGTAAACCCCGCGTGGTGTTGGAGGCCTTGCGCCTGTTCGTCCAGCACGGCGCGCGCTACTGCTTTCCGGCCACCCGGGGTGAACTCACTCGGGGCATGCCCACCTTGTACGCGGCCCCACCGTTGAAGGACAAGATCGTCCAGCCCAACGAGCCGGTGCCCGTGTGGCCCAGCAAGGTGGGCACCGTGCGGGGCATGGCCTTCACCCCGCTGTACCCCACCGTGCCTGAAGCTGCACAGCGCAACCCGGCGCTGTATGCCTTGCTCGTGCTGGTGGACGCCATTCGGGGCGGCAGCCCACGCGAGCGGGCCCTGGCCATTCAGATGCTCGATGAGCAGTGGGCAGGCTGAGGCCATGGCGCTCAACCCGAACGACCCCAACGTGGCCATGCTGGAAGTGGTGGCGCAGCGCCTGGGCGATGCGCTGCGTCGCCAACTGGTCTTCACCGGCGGGTCCGTGGTGGGCCTGTTGATCACCGACCCGGCCATGCCCAGCATCCGGCCCACCGAAGACGTGGACCTGGTGGCCCAGGTGCTGGCCCGCGCCGACTACCACCAGCTTGAGCAAGCGCTTCGGGCACAAGGCTTCCAACCCGACCTCGCCCCGCAAGCCCCGATCTGCCGCTGGCGCATCGAGCACATCAGCGTGGACGTGATGCCCACGCTGGAAGACATCCTGGGCTTCAGCAACCGTTGGTACCCCTTGGCCGTGGCGACGGCCGCCACCTTGAGCTTGCCCAGTGGGGTCGATGTGTTGGTGGTGCAGGCGCCGGTGTTCGTGGCCACCAAGCTCGAGGCCTTCCATGGCCGTGGCCAGGGCGACCACCTCTTCAGCCACGACCTGGCCGATCTGATCAGCGTCATCGATGGGCGGGCCAGCTTCTTGGACGAGTGCTTGCGGGCGCCGGCTGATCTACAGCGTTACCTGTCGGCCCAGTTCGGGCAACTGCTGGCGCAACGGGCGTTCCGGGATGCCTTGCCAGGCCATTTGCCCGCAGATGCGGCCAGCCAGGCCCGCTTGCCCGACCTGGAACAGGTGCTGCAACAACTGGCGAACTTGTGAACCTCGCGGGCGAGAAACCGACATGCAGGAGATTCTTTTGATCAATTGGGACGCGGCCGATGTGGAGGCCGAGGCATGAGCTTTCCGAGGTATCCGGCGTACAAGGACAGTGGGGTCGAGTGGCTAGGTTATGTGCCATCGAACTGGCGTCGGGTGCGTTTCAAGGAAGTCTTCCGAGAACGTGAGGAACGTTCAATTGCCGGCGATGAGACGCTGCTCTCCGTATCGGCATACACCGGAGTAACACCACGGTCTGAGATATTGGACGATGGTGACCACCTGAGTCGCGCTGAGTCGCTGGAGGGCTACAAGGTTTGTTATCCAAATGACCTCGTGATGAACATCATGCTGGCTTGGAATCGCGGGCTCGGGATGTCGCCGCTACACGGTATTTGCAGCCCGGCGTATGCCGTGTTCCAAATTGTCGATGGGTCGTCGTCTCGATTCCTTCACTACCTTCTGAGAAGCGACGAGTACATCCGCTATTTCAAGGCCTTCTCGGCGGGCGTGATTGATTCGAGGCTGCGTCTTTACCCAGATGCGTTCGGCTCCTTGAGTACTTACTTGCCTTCGTATGAAGAGCAGCAGCAAATCGCAGGCTTCCTCGACCGCGAAACCGCCAAGATCGACGCCCTGGTGGCCGAGCAAGAACAGCTCATCACCCTGCTCAAGGAAAAGCGCCAGGCCGTCATCTCCCATGCCGTGACCAAGGGGCTGGACCCGTCGGTGCCGATGAAGGATTCGGGCGTCGAGTGGTTGGGGGAGGTGCCGGCGCATTGGGATGTTCGACAGGTTCGCAGTGTGTCCAGTTTCATCACAAGCGGGCCGCGCGGGTGGTCAGAGCGCATTGCGGATGAGGGCGCGTTATTCATTCAAAGCGGTGACTTGACTGAAAGTCTAGGTATTGACTTCGGGCAAGCGAAACGCGTTGCAGTTCAGCAGGACGCCGAGACCAGCAGAACCCGGCTGTTGTGTGGTGATGTGGTGGTTTGCATTACCGGGGCAAAGACCGGCAACGTAGCTGTGGCTGCCTCAGTGATCGAAGATGCATACGTCAATCAACACCTTTGCTTGATTCGTCCCACCACTGATGTTTTGCCGCATTTCTTGGGCGTATTCCTGAAGTCGGACGCTGGCCAGCGGTATTTCGCTATTGCTCAATACGGGCTGAAACAAGGGCTGAGTCTTGAAAGCATCAAGGCAGCACCGGTGGCTGTTCCCCCCGTTTCAGAGCAGGCAGCGATTGTTGCCTTCGTGGAAAAAGCCACGACTCAGGTCGATCAGTTGATAGGTGAGGCCGTTCTATCCATTGAATTACTGCGCGAACGCCGCTCCGTCCTCATCTCCGCCGCTGTCACCGGCCAGATCGACGTGCGCGGCCTGGCCCCAGCTCAAGAGCAAGCCGCATGACCCCCGCCCCCAAGACCATCCAGATCTACCTGCCCGGTGGCGACCCGCGCGGCATCCGCGTGGCAGAGGTCACCACGCGCATCGTGCAGGTCATCGAGGTGCCGCGCAGCCTGCTGCCCACCTTCCTGGCCATGCCCGAGAGCACCCAGGTGGCGGTGTACTTCCTGGTCAGTGAATCGGACGATGGCACCGAGCGCCGCGTGTACGTAGGCCAAAGCGGTGACCTGCCCACCCGCCTGAAGGACCACAACAAGGCCAAGCCTTTCTGGCAGCGTGTGCTGGTGATGGTCTCTCGCACCCACAACCTCACGCAGACCCATGCGCTGTTCCTGGAATGGCACAGCCTGCAGGCGATCCGCGCCGCTGGCCGCTTTACCGATGAAAACGGCAACGGTGGTTCACGC
Organism: uncultured Aquabacterium sp.; assembly: GCF_947366995.1. Classification (GTDB taxonomy): domain Bacteria; phylum Pseudomonadota; class Gammaproteobacteria; order Burkholderiales; family Burkholderiaceae_C; genus Aquabacterium. The sequence continues at coordinate 64,288 of NZ_CANBCC010000011.1, forward strand.
CCCCACACCCCGCCGCCCATGGAAGCCGACTGCCTGGAGATGTTCGACACCGGCCGCACCCTGCTGGCCACGCTGGGCTTCTCGCTGTTTGACCCGGTGGCCAGCGCGGGCGAGGCGGGCCAGGCCCCCGAGGTGTTCGTGTGCGAGGCCTCAGGCGCCAAGGGCCGTGGCCAGTACACCGAAGAAGGCTTTGTGGTGCTGCAAGGTTCAGTGGGTAGGCTGCAAAGCGTGCCGTCCATCCAGGGCACCTCAGACGACAACTTCCGCCAGCGCCTGCTGGAGCAAGGCGTGATGCGCGCCGAGGGAGACACCGTGGTCTTCCAGAGTGACCACCTGTTCCGCTCGCCCAGCATGGCGGCGGTGGCGCTGCTGGGCCGCACGGCCAATGGCTGGCTGGAGTGGAAGACGCCCGAGGGGCGCACCTTGGATGAAGTCAAACGGCAGGTTGGCTGAACGAAAAGCTGCCTGAAGGCCTCTTTCTGAAGAAAAAGTGGGCGGGCTGAAGATTTTTCTGTGCACTGGCCTGCGCACAGGGCTGCGCAGTTGCGTGCGCCGTCTGAAGAAAAAATCATCGCAGGGGCCATTTCTGAAGATAATTCTTCAAATCTGAAGATTTTTCTGCCGGAAAGGCCCTTGCTGACATGAGCGACATTGGCTACGCCTGGATCCAGAACGCGGTGGGGGCCCCGGACTTCCTGGGCAAGCAGCGCGCTCGCCTGGCGCCGGTCAACCGCATCGAGCGCCTGGACGATGGCGCCATGCTGGTGCCGCACAAGCTGGCGCCCGAGCCCACCTTGTTGCAGCAGGCCTTGTTTGCCCTCAAGCACGAGGGGGTCAGGCTGGACTTGCTGGTGAGCGCCCTGCGGCGCATTCCCCCAGCGGACCTGGTGGCGTTGGTGCAGGCCACGCCCAACAGCATCTATGGCCGCAAGCTGGGCCACCTGTGGGAGGCCTGGCATCAGCAGCGGCTGCCCGGCCTGGGCGACCCCGGCGTGGCGTCGGCCTATGCGCCCCTGTTCGACCCCACGCATTACTTTGTGGGCCCTGCCCAGCGAGATGCCCGCTGGCGCATCGAGTTCAATGGCCTGGGTGACCTGCATTTCTGCCCGGTGGTGCGCAAAACCCCGGCGCTGATGGCGCTCATCAACAAAGACATCCTGGGTCAGGCCCAAGCCTTTGCCGAATCGGTGGGCGAGGCCATGCTGGAGCGGGCCTTGAACTGGGCCTACCTGAGCGAAACCGAAGGCTCTTTTGCCATCGAGGGCGAGGCCCCCACCGCAGACAAGGCCGAGCGGTTCGCGGCCCTGCTTCGCCGAGCCCATGAGCAGCGCCCGCTCACCGAAGAGTGGCTGGTGGAGTTGCAGAACGCCGCCATCTCCAACCCCTTTGACAAGGCCGTTCAATTCCGCACCGAGCAAAACCGCCTGCAGCGGGACGTGCCTGGTGCAGCTGGTGTCGCCTACGTGCCGCCAGCGCCCGAGCTGGCCGTGGCCCTGATGAATGGGCTGATGCGCCTGACCAACCAGCGAGCCGCTGAGTTGGACCCCCTGGTGCACGCCGCTGTGGTGTCTTTCGCGTTCGTGTTCATCCACCCGTTCATGGACGGCAATGGCCGACTGTCGCGCTACCTGATCCACCATTGCCTTGGTCAGTCTGGCCGCTTGCCACCACAGTTCTTGCTGCCCATCTCGGTAGCCATGAAGAAGCACGATGCTGAATACCTGCACGCGCTCACCACCTTCAGCAAGCCGGCACGCCAGCTGTGCCAGGTGACCTGGGGTGGCGACGAGCACTACACCTATGAGTGGGCTCCGGAAGCTGACACCTGGTTCCGCTACATGGACCTGAGTGAGGCGGCCACGTTCACCTTGGCCATGGCCGAGGCGTCGCTGGACACGCATATGCGCCGGGAGGTGGAGTTCCTGGGGCTGTTTGACCGGGTGAAGCGCCACATCAACGAACGCCATGACCTGCGGGGTAGCGACTTGGCCAACCTGATCGTGACGATCTTCCAGAACGGCGGCACGCTGTCCAACAACCGGCGCAAGCGATATGCCGACCGAGTGCAAGACCATGTGCTGGACGCCATCGAAGGTGCCGTCAGCCGTGCCATGCACGGCCAGCCATTGAGTGAAGAAGGCGAAGACCACGAAGGGCTTTGAGCTTCAGCTTAAAGACGCCTTCGTCTGTCTTGCCAAATTTTGCCAATCCTCTTAAGCTGGCCACATGAGCACCATGAACATCTCCTTGCCCGAGCAGCTCAAGGCCTTCGTGGACGAGCAGGTCAGCCAGCGTGGCTACGGCACCAGCAGCGAGTACGTGCGCGAACTCATCCGCAAAGACCAGGACCGCATGCAACTGCGCACCGTGCTGCTGGCCGGCGGTACGTCGGCGGCCACCGAACCGGTGAGCGACGCCTACTTCGACGGCCTGCGGCAGAAGGTGCGCGTGGCCGGTAAGGCGCGCGGCCGGTCGTGAGGGCCAAACCCGTCGTACCGCGCCAGCTGGCGTTGCAAGATGTGGACGATGCGCTGGCCCACTATGTGCAAGTAGACACCGAAGCGGCGGCCATGGGGTTCATTGACACCCTGGCCCAGGCCTACCAGCACATCGGGCGGCACCCGGCCACAGGCTCCCCGCGCTACGCGCACGAACTGAACCTGCCGGGCTTGCGCGTCTGGCAGCTGGCCCGTTACCCGCATCTGGTGTTCTACATGGAGCGCCCCGATCACATCGATGTCTGGCGCGTGTTGTACGGTCAGCGCGACATCCCGGCCTGGATGCAGGCACCAGGTGACCTGATCTGACACCAGAAACAATTCATCAAAGGCCAACAGGGAGAACAAGTGGCTTTGCATCTGGAAGTTGAATTCGAGAAAGACATTTGCCACCACCTGGCCGCCAACGGCTGGCTGTACGCTGAAGGCGATGCCCAGGGCTACGACACACCCCGCGCGCTGTTCCCTGCCGACGTGGTCGCCTGGGTGCAGGAGAGCCAGCCCGATGCCTGGGCAGCCATCGTCAAGGCCCACGGTGCCAGTGCCCAGGCCACTTTGCTCGACCGCCTGCGCAAGCTGCTGGACGACCAGGGCACCCTGCATGTGCTGCGTGTGGGCCTGGAAATGATGGGCCTGAAGGCACCGATCAAGTTCGCGCAGTTCAAGCCCGCGCTGGCCATGAACCCGGAGCTGCAGGCTCGCTATGCCGCGAACCGCCTGCGGGTGGTGCGCCAGGTGCGAACCACCCACGATGATGTCATCGACCTCGTGCTGTTTCTCAACGGCATCCCGGTGGCCACGGCCGAGCTGAAATCCGAGTTCACGCAGGGCATCAACGAGGCGGTCGACCAGTACCGCTTCGAGCGCCTGCCCAGGCCCAAGGGCAAGGCCTTTTCCGAGCCGCTGCTCGACTTTCCTCGTGGGGCGCTGGTGCATTTCGCCGTCACCAACCGCACGGTGATGATGACCACCAGGCTGCAAGGCCCGGCGACGCACTTCCTGCCTTTCAACATGGGCGACCACGGCGCGGCGGGCAACCCACCCAACGGCCAAGGCCACCGCACGCACTACCTGTGGGAGCAGGTGTGGCAGCGCGACAGCTGGCTGGAGATCCTTGCCCGTTACCTGGTGACGAAGAAGGACGACAAGAAGCGCCCGGTGGGCTACCTCTTTCCCCGCTATCACCAGCTCGACGCCACCCGCAAGCTGGTGCAGGCCGTGCTGGCCGAAGGCGTAGGCCAGAAGTACCTGATCCAGCACAGCGCGGGCAGTGGCAAGACCAACTCGATTGCGTGGACGGCGCACTTCCTGGCCGACCTGCACGACGCAAACAACCAGAAGCTCTTCAGCACCGTGCTTGTGGTGAGCGACCGCACCGTGCTCGACACCCAGTTGCAGGAAGCCATCTTCGACTTCGAGCGCACGGCGGGCGTGGTCGCCACCATCAAGGGCGAAAGCCAGAGCAAGAGCGGCGAGTTGGCCCAGGCCCTGTCAGGCGGCAAGAAGATCGTCGTGTGCACCATCCAGACCTTCCCGTTTGCGCTGAAGGCCGTGCAGGAGCTGGCTGCCACGCAAGGCAAGCGCTTTGCCGTGATCGCCGACGAGGCGCACAGCTCGCAGACTGGTGAGGCCGCAGGCAAGCTCAAACAGGTGCTGAGCGCGCAAGAGCTGCAGGACCTGGCCGACGGCGGCGAGGTGTCCACCGAAGACTTGCTGGCCGCGCAGATGAGCGCCAGGGCCGGCATGGCGGGCACGGCATCCGCCGTGACCTACGTGGCCTTCACCGCCACGCCCAAGGCCAAGACCCTGGAGCTGTTCGGCCGTCGGCCCAACCCGGATCTGCCCGCCGGGCCGGACAATCTGCCCGCGCCCTTCCACGTCTATTCGATGCGCCAGGCCATCGAAGAGGGCTTCATCCTCGACGTGCTGAAGAACTACACCTCGTACAAGCTGGCCTTCAAGCTGGCCCACAACGGCAAGGAGTGGGACGACAAGGAGGTCGAGCGCAGTGAAGCCCTCAAGGGGCTGATGCGCTGGGTGCGCCTGCACCCCTACAACATCGCCCAGAAGGTGCAGGTGGTGGTGGAGCACTTCCTGGAGAACGTGCAGCCCCTGCTCAAGGGCCACGCCAAGGCCATGGTGGTGGTGGGCAGCCGCGTGGAGGCGGTGCGCTGGAAGCTGGCGGTGGACGCCTACATCAAGGCACAGGGCTACCCCCTGGGGACGCTGGTGGCGTATTCCGGCGAGGTGAACGACCCGAACTCGCTGCCTGAGCCCGTGACCGAAAACAGCGCCCAGCTCAACCCGGGCTTGAAGGGCCGCGACATCCGTGACGCCTTTGCCACGGACGAGTTCCAGATCCTGCTGGTCGCCAACAAATTCCAGACCGGCTTCGACCAGCCCCTGCTGTGCGGCATGTATGTCGACAAGACGCTGGCGGGCATCCAGGCGGTGCAGACCTTGTCGCGCCTGAACCGGGCTTACAGCGGCCCGCACGGGCTGAAGGACACGACCTACATCCTGGACTTCGTCAACGACCCGCAGGAGATTCTGGCGGCGTTCCAGACTTATTACGAGACGGCCGAGCTGGCCGGCGTGACCGACCCGAACCTGATCTTCGACCTGCGTGCCAAGCTGGATGCCGCTGGCCACTATGACGACTTCGAGGTGGAGCGCGTGGTGCAGGTCGAACTGAACCCCAAGGCCACGCAAGCCCAACTGGTTGCCGCCATCGAACCCGTGGCCGACCGGCTGCTCAAGCGCTTCAAGGCGGCCAGCGAGGCATTCAAAGCTGCCGCAGAAAAACTGCCTGGTGGCGAGCTGGGCCCCGATGGTCAGGCAGCCAAAGATGAGCTGGAGGCCCTGACGCTTTTCAAGCGCGACCTGGGCACCTTTGTGCGCGTATACGCCTTCCTGTCGCAGATGTTCGACTACGGCAACACGGCCGTCGAAAAGCGGGCCATCTTCTTCAAGCGCCTGTTGCCTCTGCTGGACTTCGGCAAGGAGCGCGAAGGGGTGGACCTGTCCAAGGTGACCCTGACGCACCACAAGCTCAAGAAGCAGGGCAGCGCAGCCCTGGTGCTGGGAGAGAACGAGGGTGAGTACAAGCTCGACCCCATGACCGCCCCTGGCAGCGGCCAGATCCACGACAAGGAAAAGATCAAGCTGTCCGAGATCGTGCAGAAGGTCAATGACCTTTTTGATGGTGAGCTGACCGAGCACGACATGCTCGCCTTCGTCGACAACATCAAGGGCAAGATGATGGAGTCGGAACTGTTGGTTCAACAGGCCATGAACAACACCAAGGAGCAGTTCAGCAATTCACCAGACTTCACGTCTGAGCAGCTCAACGCGATCATTGACGCCTTCGATGCTTTTTCGAGCATGAGCAAACAGGCGCTCGACTCAGAGAAGGTGCGTCAGGGGCTCAAGCACATCCTGCTTGGTCCGGCGGAGTTGTATGAAGCGCTGAGGAGCCGAGGCCGGTTGTCTCGTGGCGACAGCGCTGCCGCGCAGTAAAGGCGTGCAGGCATCCGACGCACAGGAACGTCGCATGCCCGAGCTTGCGCGACACGCGAACGCTTGCGTGGCCGACACCCAAGGCGGGTAGTGCGGCCCGCCTGCCCGTTCAAGGCTTCTTCGGTGCCAGTCGCTTGCAGGCCAGGTCGCTCTCGACACCCAGCGTCTGCCCCGCTGCCTTGGCGCGCTCGGCCATCTGCTGGTAGTTCTCGTGCACTTGGGCTCGGCATTCGTCGTAGGTCTTGGTCGCGTGCACTTTGTCTCGATAGGCGTTGCGCTCCTCGCGGCTCATGAACTTCCAGCCGGGCGTGGTGTACCAGTTCACTTCTTGTTTGGGACGCTTGCCGGCCTTGGGCGCCGCGGTGCTTTGCGTGGCTGCGCTGTCCTGTGTGGGCGCGGGGGGCGCGTCGGCGCCCGTGGCGCAAGCACCTCCGGCGACAAACAGACTCAGGAGGCAGGCAATGGCGTTTTTGCTCAGGTTCATATCTGGCTCCGATCGGTGAGCGAGCACCCGCTCTTCAAATACATGTTTACAGCCTAGGCGTCTTCATCTGTCCCCACTTGACCCACCTCATACGTATGACTCGGTTGAAAACGACTTCGTCTTGGTGTGTCGCTTCGTTGACCGAAAGACCGCGCGACCCTTCGTGGCGGCCCGCGACAGGGACCGCACATGAGGGCAGACCGCCCGTGCCGTGGCGTTCTTCTGCGGGGGTGGTGCCGCAAATGGTACTCAGTCGGTGCGCTGCGCACTCTGTCTGTGCGATCACCGCACCGCATCAGTGCTCGTCGCATCGAGATGGTGCGCATTGCGGCAAAATGTTTCGATTGCTGCCCTTCGCAGCGCCATTCGGAGCCATGCCCCCATGAAATACGCGTCGAGCCACGACTTCCTTGCCCATGTCGCCAGCCGCAACCCCGGCCAGCCGGAATTCATGCAGGCGGTCACCGAAGTCATGGACAGCCTGTGGCCCTACATCGAGCGCCACCCGAAGTATGCCGAGCAGGGTCTGCTGGAGCGCCTGGTGGAGCCCGAGCGCGTGGTGATGTTCCGCGTGTCCTGGGTCAACGACCACGGCGAGGTGCAGGTCAACCGCGGCTACCGCATCCAGCACAGCATGGCCATCGGCCCGTACAAGGGCGGCCTGCGTTTCCATCCTTCGGTCAACCTGTCGATCCTGAAGTTCCTGGCTTTCGAGCAGACCTTCAAGAACGCGCTGACCACGCTGCCCATGGGCGGCGGCAAGGGCGGCTCCGACTTCGACCCCAAGGGCAAGAGCCCCG